>NZ_JBGDVS010000001.1:126013-717522 GCF_046551635.1 Salmonella sp. SAL04157 | reverse complement strand
CTAAATGCGGAAGAGATAAGTGCTGAAAGCATCTAAGCACGAAACTTGCCCCGAGATGAGTTCTCCCTGAGACTTAGGGTCTCCTGAAGGAACGTTGAAGACGACGACGTTGATAGGCCGGGTGTGTAAGCGCAGCGATGCGTTGAGCTAACCGGTACTAATGAACCGTGAGGCTTAACCTTACAACGCCGAAGATGTTTTGGCGGTTGAGAGATGATTTTCAGCACTGATTCAGAGTTGAGTACGCAATAATTTGCGCAGCAGCAAGGCGGCAAGCGAAGGAAAGGAAGGAGCATACAGAAGTATGTGACTGAGTTTACGAGCGCAGGCAACGCCGCTGATGCGATAAAGAATTGCGTACTGAGCATAAAAGAATTTGCCTGGCGGCACTAGCGCGGTGGTCCCACCTGACCCCATGCCGAACTCAGAAGTGAAACGCCGTAGCGCCGATGGTAGTGTGGGGTCTCCCCATGCGAGAGTAGGGAACTGCCAGGCATCAAATTTAGTGTGCTGATATGGCTCAGTTGGTAGAGCGCACCCTTGGTAAGGGTGAGGTCCCCAGTTCGACTCTGGGTATCAGCACCACTTAATACGGTTAAAGTTCGGCATTTGAAAAAGAATTTGTCTGGCGGCAGTAGCGCGGTGGTCCCACCTGACCCCATGCCGAACTCAGAAGTGAAACGCCGTAGCGCCGATGGTAGTGTGGGGTCTCCCCATGCGAGAGTAGGGAACTGCCAGGCATCAAATAAAACAAAAGGCTCAGTCGAAAGACTGGGCCTTTTGTTTTATCTGTTGTTTGTCGGTGAGTAGTCTCCTGAGGAGGACAAATCCGCCGGGAGCGGATTTGAACGTTGCGCAGCAACGGCCCGGAGGGTGGCGGGCAGGACGCCCGCCATAAACTGCCAGACATCAAATAAAGCAAAAGGCCCAATCGAAAGATTGGGCCTTTTTGCATTTATCTCTCTATGGAAAAAGTTATCGGATAATGACGCCGACGCGTTTTATATTTGGTTTATACCCTTCATACTTCAAGTCGCTTATGTGTTGGCTACGGATTACTCGGCCCATTCATGGGCCTCGCCCTGACGGGCCGTCGCACGCGACGTTCAAATCTGCTCCCGGCAGATTTGTCGCTCACCCCAGTCACATAGTTATCTATGCTCCTGGGGACTCACTCCCTTGCCGCCTTTAAGCAACTCGAATTATTTTGGGTATATAACATCTTCGTAGAGTGGATAAAAACCGTTTTAGTAAACGTGATTTCCCGCCATATATCCGCCTGAACCATCGAATGTGAACCGTGCTGACGTAGATGTACAAACGGCTTTTACTTACGCCTCTAATAAGCAATAGAGATATTCGCTGAGGACTAAGAGTCTGGCCCATTAGGCTATTTTATTTGCCAGTTTGGCCCTGGGACAGTGCTCAAAATCCTCATGTATTACGTGTATGCTCCGGTTTATATCCAGACTGTCTGTAATAATTACGCCTAATGATCACGCTCTAAGTCTTACTGTATAAAGCCTGTTTGTAATGCGGCTTACGATGCTATCAAGCTACAATTTTGTCTGCATCGGACAAGGAATAGAATAAATACTATCGGGATGGGCGAGTAAGAAAAGAGAGCGTTTTATCGTGTTAACTTTCGGGGGATAGGCTGAACAGATTACGTCGCTGAGTATCCTTACGACCTTTATATTATTACTGAAAGCGCGGCATTGCCGCGCCTGCATGTATCATTTAGAAAGCGCAATGATACCCATCGTCAACCCTGCTACCGCCGCAGCGCCGCCAGCAATAGCGCCTGCTGTCTCCCAGTTATCCTGCGTAGTACCTTTCATACATGTATTGGTATGAACCAGCCGCCCTTGATCGTCATAAACCGGTACGCAGGGAGAATCATGTGCACAACCTGCCAATAAGGTGGTAAGCAATGCAACTGGAATTAGTCTTTTCATGGTGTTACCTCATTAATCAGCGTTTCGCGAAGTACAGCAACGTAAATGCTGGCTCTAACCGCTGCGAAAACGAGAGTTATTTTACCACCACAGAAAAAATGGCCGACATGAGGAATCATCTCAATTCATGTGAATTGTAAAAACTATGGAGAATACAGGGGCAAGCGGAGAGGGGGGAATAGCGGAAATAAAGACGTACCGTTTAAAAAGGCGTCCGAAGACGCCTCTGTTTACCGGTTAATCATGATGGCGATTAAATCGGCGTTTTACAACAACGAAGAATACTGGTACGAAGAAGATAGCTAATAAGGTTGCGGTTAACATTCCCCCCATAACCCCTGTGCCTACTGCGTTCTGTGCCCCACTACCTGCGCCACGACTGATAACTAACGGCATTACCCCGAGAATAAAGGCCAGCGAGGTCATTAGAATAGGACGTAAACGCATACGGGATGCTTCCAGCGTCGCTTCAATCAATCCACGTCCTTCTTTTTCCATGAGATCTTTGGCGAACTCGACAATCAGGATGGCGTTTTTAGCAGAAAGGCCAATAGTGGTTAACAAGCCAACCTGGAAGTAAACGTCATTGTTCAGACCGCGCAATGACGCTGCAAGCAGAGCGCCAACCACGCCGAGCGGTACGACCAGCATTACCGAGAACGGAATTGACCAGCTTTCATACAGAGCGGCAAGGCAGAGGAAAACGACAATGAGTGAGATTGCGTACAGCGCCGGCGCCTGGTTACCTGACAACCGTTCCTGATACGACATACCTGTCCAGTCATAGCCAATACCGTTTGGCAGCTGTGAAGCCAGGTTTTCCATTAACGACATGGCTTCACCGGTACTTCGTCCGGGCGCTGCTTCACCGAGCAGTTCCATTGACGGCATCCCGTTATAGCGTTCCAGGCGTGGCGAACCATAAATCCACCGTGCTGAGCTAAAGGTAGAGAAGGGCACCATCTCGCCATTGGCGCTGCGTACATAAAGATTGTTGATATCTCCCGGCAGCATACGGAACTGAGCGTCAGCCTGAACGTATACTTTTTTCACTCGTCCGCGATCGATAAAGTCGTTAACGTAATAGCCGCCCAACGCCGCGGAGATGGTTTCGTTGATATCAGACAGCGAAACACCGAGCGCCTGCGCTTTTTCTTGATCGACATCCAGCTTGAACTGTGGCGTGTCTTCCAGCCCGTTCGGGCGTACGCGCACTAATAGGTCAGGATGCTTCGCGACCATACCCAGGAGTTGATTACGCGCTTTTGTTAACGCATCGTGACCGAGTCCTCCCTGATCAATCAGCTCAAAGTCGAAACCTGTCGCGGTACCTAACTCGACAATTGCCGGCATGTTGAAGGGGAACACCAACCCGTCGCGAATCTGGCTGAAGGCGCGTGTCGCTCTGGCGATAACGGCTTCGACGCTATTTTCTTCACCGTTACGCTCTTCCCAGGGTTTAAGGCTGACAAATGCCATCCCTGAGTTTTGTCCCTGACCGCTAAAGCTAAAGCCGTTTACGGTAAACACGCTTTCGACGTTCGCTTTTTCATTATTCAGGTAGTAATGAGTGACTTGATCCAGCACTTTCTGCGTACGTTCTTGCGTAGCGCCAGAGGGGAGCTGAATCATAGTCAGGAATACCCCCTGATCTTCTTCCGGCAGGAAGGAGGTCGGGAGGCGTAAAAACAGAACCGCCATTCCGACTACAATAAGTAGATAGATAATGAGATAGCGACCCGTATTACGCACGATACCGCTTACGCTGTTAGTATAGTGGTTAACGCTGTGATCAAACCTGGTATTGAACCAGCCAAAGAAGCCGCTTTTTTTCTCGTGATGTTCAGCAGATACAGGTTTAAGCAGCGTAGCGCACAGCGCTGGCGTCAGAATCAACGCAACCAGAACGGATAGCGCCATTGCTGAAACAATAGTAATAGAGAACTGGCGATAAATTGCCCCGGTCGAGCCGCCAAAAAAGGCCATCGGGATAAATACCGCAGACAGTACCATCGCGATACCTACCAGCGCTCCCTGAATCTGCGACATGGATTTTTCCGTCGCCTCTCGGGGAGAAAGGTTATCCTCCATCATTACACGTTCAACGTTTTCTACGACCACTATCGCATCGTCAACCAATAGCCCTATCGCCAGTACCATACCAAACATCGTCAGGGTATTGATGGAGTAGCCAAAGGCGGCGAGTACCGCAAAAGTGCCTAGCAACACGACAGGAACAGCAATGGTAGGAATCAGAGTTGCCCGGATATTCTGTAAGAACAGATACATTACCAGGAACACCAGAATAATCGCTTCAAACAGCGTTTTTACCACTTCGTGGATAGATATTTTTACGAAGGGCGTTGTGTCATAAGGATAAACCACCTTCATTCCCTGAGGGAAGAAAGGCTGCAGTTCCGCCAGTTTCGCTTTGATTGCGGTTGCGGTATCCAGCGCGTTAGCGCCGGTCGCCAGTTTAATACCGAGACCGGAGGCTGGTTTACCGTTAATGCGCGCTACAACGTTATAGTTTTCACCGCCAAGCTCAATACGCGCGACATCTTTGAGATGGACGACAGAACCGTCGGTATTGACACGCAACGTAACTTTGCCGAACTCTTGCGGATCTTTCAGACGCGTTTGGGCGATGATTGAGGCGTTAAGCTGCTGGCCCGGTAATGCTGGCGTGCCGCCCAGTTGGCCTGCCGCAATCTGGTCGTTCTGTACTTTTAACTGGTTGATGACGTCAACTGGCGTGAGCTGGTATTTATTTAGCAGATTCGCATCCAGCCAGATACGCATGGCGTACTGTGCGCCAAATAGCTGAACGTCGCCCACACCATTCAGACGGCTGATAGAATCCTTAATGTTAGAGGCGACATAGTCAGAGATGTCGTCCTGGGTAGTGTTCGGATTATCCGAGACGAACCCGGCGACCATCAAAAAGCTGCTGCTGGACTTTTCAACGCTAATCCCCTGCTGCTGGACTTCTTGCGGCAGTAAAGGCGTGGCGAGCTGCAATTTATTTTGCACCTGAACCTGCGCGATATCCGGATCGGTTCCGGACTGGAAGGTCAGGGTGATGGTCACGCTACCAGCAGAGTCGCTGGTAGAGGACATATACATCAGGTTATCGATACCGTTCATATTTTGTTCGATAACCTGAGTAACCGTATCCTGTACCGTCTGCGCATCCGCGCCAGGATAGGTTGCAGAAATAGAAACCGCTGGCGGCGCAATGGTTGGATACTGCGCAACGGGAAGTTGCATTATTGCCAGTGCGCCAGCCATCATCAGGATAATGGCCAGAACCCAGGCGAAAATAGGACGTCTAATAAAAAAGTTTGCCATGTACGGTTACCTTATTGCGCCGTTTTCGCTGCAGGAGCATCGGTAGTGGCTTTCACCTGGACGCCCGGTCGCGCTTTTTGTAAGCCGCTGACGATGACCTTATCGCCCGGTTTTAACCCTTCGCTGATGAGCCATTTATCGCCAATAGCCTGAGCCGCCACGACATTGCGGGCTTCAACCTGGCTTTTATCGTTAACCACCATCACCATTGCGTCGCCGCGCGGCGTGCGGGTTACGCCCTGCTGGGGGACAAGGATGGCATTGGGCTGGACGCCTTCATCAATGCGGGCGCGCACAAACATACCGGGAAGCAGACTGTGTTGCGGGTTAGGGAAAACTGCCCTGAGCGTGATAGAGCCGGTGCTTTCATCTACGGTAACGTCGGAAAATTGCAGCGTGCCTTTAACCGGGTAGACCTGACCATTTTCCATTACCAGTTGAACCGTGCTACTGGCGCTGTCTTTATGCAGGTTACCTTGTTCGACGGATTGCTTGAGTCGCATAAAGTCGTTGCTTGATTGCGTCACGTCGACATAAATCGGGTCGAGTTGTTGCACGGTAGCCAGTTCAGTTGACTGACCATTAGTCACCAGCGCGCCTTCAGTCACATTAGATTTTCCTATACGCCCGCTGATGGGTGAGGTGACTTTGGTATACGCAAGGTTAATACGCGCGCTTTCAACAGCGGCTTTTGCCGCCACAACGGCGGCATCGGCCTGGCGGGCGTCGGCAATCGCCTGATCATATTCCTGTTGGCTGATATATTTTGTGCCGACCAGTGGAACATAGCGTTTGACCGTCAGGTGCGCGATAGCCGCAGCCGCTTCGCTTTTAGCAAGTTCGCCTTTAGCGCTGTCATAATCGGCCTGATAAGTGGCAGGATCGATCTGATAAAGCGACTGCCCGGCCTCTACATCGCTACCTTCGGTGAAGTTTCTTTTAAGCACGATCCCGCTCACCTGGGGGCGAACCTCCGCAATGCGAAATGCGGACGTACGTCCGGGAAGTTCGGTCGTTACGGCTAGCGGCGCTGTTTCGACCACATGGACGGTGACTTGCGGCTCGCCGGCATGAGCCTGGGTATCTCCCTGGTCATTACAACCGGCCAGCAGCGCAGCAGAGAATATGATGAATGAGGGCAGGAGTGAAAACCTGGCATGTTTCGTCATTACTGTTCCTTAAAAAACCGAAAGCTCGTTATTCACCGGATAACGGTAAGGCGTTAACGCGCGAAAAATAGAATAGCAGTGGGGTATCCTACAAATTATTAGCTTGTGATGTAAGCAATACTTATTTTGGGATGGGGTTCACGGCACATAAAAGCAAAAAAAAGAACTATTCCCTGTCGTTTCATAATGTCCCGATTAGTAAAATCATGATGTTGAATAACATAATTCGAAATATATATTTTATATGAATGTGTTTTATTAATTTATTTGTTTTTATTATTGATTTGACGGTGTTGTGCGAAATAAAAATAGCTGTCTCTCGTCTGACTAAAAAGGACATGGTAAAGTTGTTTTTTGTGCTGAGTATTTTATCAGCGTATTTATCGTTTTTATGGTCCAGGATATCTTAATTATGGCGAAGAAAACGAAGGCGGATGCGCTTAAAACGCGGCAACACTTGATTGAAACCGCTATTGCGCAGTTCGCTTTGCGCGGCGTTGCCAACACGACGCTGAATGATATCGCTGATGCCGCTGATGTCACGCGGGGCGCCATCTACTGGCACTTTGAGAATAAAACGCAGTTGTTTAATGAGGTTTGGTTACAGCAACCACCTTTACGCGAACTTATTCAGGATAGGCTTACGGGATGCTGGAATGATAATCCTTTACAGGATCTACGAGAGAAATTTATTGCAGCCTTACAATATATTGCGGCAGTGCCTCGTCAGCAGGCATTAATGCAGATTTTATATCATAAATGTGAATTCCATAATGGTATGATATCGGAACAGGCCATTCGGGAGAAGATTGGTTTCCATCATCAGTCGCTGCTTGAAGTATTACAGCGATGTATGGATAAAAAGCTGATCTCAGGCAGTCTTGATCTGGATGTCATATTAATTATTCTGCATGGTAGTTTTAGCGGAATAGTAAAGAACTGGTTAATGAATCCCACAAGTTATGATCTTTATAAGCAGGCGCCTGCATTAGTCGATAATGTATTAAAAATGCTAAGCCCGGATGGCAGTGTGAGGCAATTAATGCCAAATGAACAACAGGTGGAAGAAGCCTGAGATTATTTTGAGTTGATATTATATATTGACCTTGTGAATATATTGGCAGGGTCCCGAATATCGCGAGCAATTTCCTCTGCCGTACGCGGCTTGCCAAGCAGGAACCCCTGAAGCGTATGGCATCCTAACTGGGTCAAAAATTGTTGCTGCGTTTCATTTTCTACCCCTTCTGCCACAATTTGCAGATTTAACGCTTTCGCCAGCGCGACAATAGCCGCAACAATGGTCGCGCCGTCGCTTGCCTCGCTGAGTTCATGTACGAAAGCGCGATCAATTTTTAGTTCGCACGCCGGAAGACGTTTCAGATAGAGAAGGCTGGAATAACCGGTGCCAAAGTCGTCAATAGAGGCCTTAACCCCCATTTCCGTTAATCTGGTGAGTATAGCGACGCTTTGCTCTGGCTTGTTCATCGCCGTGGTTTCGGTGATTTCCAGAATCAATAAATCGGGACGGATACTGTGTCGGGCCAGGCTCCGCGTAATGGTGTCCACAAGGCCGGGCTGCTCAAATTGTAAGGCGGAAAGATTTACCGCCACTGACCATAAGGCGTATCCCTGTAAGTGCCACTCGCGTAGCTGTCGACACGCCTCGTCTATCACCCAGCTACCGATAGTGACGATAAGACCCGTTTTTTCCGCCAGCGGTAAAAACTGGTCAGGATTCAGTACGCCTTGTTTTGGATGATACCAGCGCAACAGGGCCTCAAATCCTACAATGGGGCCGGCAGGAGCCTGAAATTTAGGCTGGTACACCAGCCTGAGCTCTTGTCTTTCCAGCGCCAGCCACAGGTCATTCATTAGCTGAAGCTGGGTTTGCGCCAGCATATTCATTGATGGCTGAAAGAAATGGTATCCGTTACGCCCCGTATGTTTCGTGTGGTACATTGCGGCATCGGCGTTGAACATCAGTTCCCGTTCGTTTTTTCCGTCCAGCGGATAGAGCGCTATTCCCACGCTAAGGGTGACGACCAGTTCATACGGATCTATCGTAAAGGGCGCATCTATCGAATGTACCAGCGCGCTGGCAAGGGAAGCCGCTTCGTCAGGCGCGCTGACTTCTGCAAGCAGCACAAATTCGTCGCCGCCAATCCGCGCCAGGGTAAACTGACCGCTCAGCGGTTGGTTCAGACGATGCGTGACCGCTACCAGTAGCTTATCGCCAATATCATGACCATAAGCGTCATTAACGGCTTTAAAGCCATCCAGATCCATAAACAGTAGCGCGAAAGACGTGCCTTCCCGATTCGCTTTGCTGATGGCCTGTTCCAGACGATCCTCAAGGAGTACCCGGTTTGGTAAACGGGTGAGCGTATCATGCAGCGCCAACTGCGCCAGTTCCTGGTTCGCCTGCGCCAGCGAAGAGGCAAGTAGTGCGGTACGGGCCTGAAGCCGGGCGTCAAATAAAGAAACCAGAAGAGTAATGCCCAGGATAGTCAGCGCGACCACGCTGACAAGAACAGCCAGCCAGTTGCTATCGACGCCACGATGCTCCATCGGCCAGTTTTGGGGAAAGTGTGCGGCCTTCATGCCGGCGTAATGCATGCCGGCGATAGCTATCCCCATTAATACCGCAGCGCCTGCTCGCCTCAGGGCGACATCTGTTCCCTCATGACGCAGGCGGAACGTGAGCCACAGCGCGCCGCAGGACGCCAGTAGCGCGATAATGATAGAGAGGGCAACCCATGCGCTATTCCAGACGATAATGGAAGCAAATTGCAGCGCCGCCATCCCGGTATAATGCATTGCGCTGATGCCCAGTCCCATCACCAGCGCGCCCGGCAGTAAACGGCGCAGGCGCAGTTTTTCAGCGCTAACCAGCCATAGCGCAAACAGGGAGGAGCCGATCGCGATCAGCATGGAGAGGCCGGTGAGGAACGGATCGAAGCGCATGTTCATCGCGTGATCCATCGCCAGCATCCCGACAAAATGCATCGCCCAAATACCGACGCCCAGCGCGAAGCCGCCGCCCATTAGCCATATTCTGGCGTTTGATCGGGCGCTTCCGGCTACGCGTCCGGCCATATTTAATGCGGTATAGGACGCAAAAATAGCGACAGCAAATGAAACCGCCACAAGGATGTGGTTGTACTCACTAACCGGCATGTATCACTAGCTCATTGGTTATGCAGGAAAAGAACAGGACGAGACAGTATCACCCCTTCTTTTATCCTCAACGTGTTTTAATTCCCTGTTTTTATAAGGGATAAAAGAAATCCGGGTGATAAATAATCATAGGTTAAATCGCCCGGTTCGCTACTCCAGATCGGTACAATTGATCAATTTGAGAGGGTTAACCGAATCCATGTTTCGGCACTTATCCTGTTCAGTTGCCATCAATTCGATCCATTGCATCAAAAGCGCATCAAAAAGAAAAACGGAGACGGCAAAAACAACCAGCCACCAATACTTACGTATCATCGTCAAATCCTGTGTATTCATGCCCATGCGTGCTGGGAATATACATGAAATTTTGACGCTGAAAAGCGGACTTACAATGCTTTTACTTCTCTGAAGATAGCGCGTTTATCCCGACATTTCGCTGCTTTTTGGACAGGTTTTGTGTTTTTCTCTTTTTGACTTTTGCAAGTTCATTTTCTGAATAATGCGAAGTGACGCTCAATCTTCTGAGCCCCATTTTTACGTACTCATTATTGAGTTCAATACCGATAAACTTACGACCTGACGCCGCTGCGACAGCGCCTGTGGTGAAACTGCCCGCGAAAGGGTCCAATACAGTATCGCTCGGGTTAGAAGAGGCCAGTATGATCCGTTTTAACAGCGCGCTGGGCTTTTGCGTAGGATGGTTTTCATATTCATCCATCAGATAACGTACGCGAGGAAATGACCAGACGTTGCCCGGCACTTTTTTCTGATTGTATGGTTGGGGCGGGTTTTTTCGATAATCGATTAGCGCGCGCTTAGCGCCCGTGGTGGTCTCGACCAGAATCGCGTCACGGTTAAAGGTATAGCTTTTCGGGTTCTTTACCATCATCAGGATCGGTTCATACATAGAACCAAAGTATTTTTTCGCCTGCACCCCGGAACTATCATAGGACCAGACGATACGGCTTTTGATGGTAAAAAGCGTTCGGCATTTGAGATCGATATACGGCATATTTTCTGTGCTATTCATGATGTACATGGTGCCGTGTTTCTTCAGTACGCGGTGGCATTCATCAATGCATTCATACAGCCAGGCCAGAAAAGACGCTTCGTCCCAGGATTCCACCATACCGTCGAAATCTTTTCCGATATTGTAAGGTGGATCGGCAAAAATTAAGTCAATGCTTTCAGAAGGCAGTTTTTTAAGTTCTGTTAGCGCGTCACCGTGAATAATCTTCTTCGATTCATCGCCAAAGTACTGAGGTTCACATTCCGCTTTCATGACCAAATTCCATGTGATGCGTATAAAAAAGGCGCTTCCCCATGCCGAGTAGCGCCTTTTTAAACAAGCAGTTAGCTAATCGAAATTAGTTCATGCCGTATTTTTTTAATTTTTTACGCAGCGTACCACGGTTGATGCCCATCATCAGAGCAGCACGGGTCTGGTTACCACGGGTGTATTGCATCACCATGTCCAACAGGGGCTGTTCTACTTCAGCCAGTACCAGCTCATACAGGTCATTAACGTCCTGACCATTCAGTTGAGCAAAATAGTTCTTCAGTGCCTGTTTAACCGAGTCACGCAGGGGTTTTTGGGTTACCTGATCCTGAGAGTTAACGGTAGAAACGGTCAGTACGTCAGAATTTACGCGTTGTTCGAACATAGTTCTGTCAGCTCTTTATTTCTGTTTACGCAAAATTTTCGAAGTATGCCTCCAACGCCTCCAGCTGTTCGCTGGCGTCCTCAATAGCGTTGAATGTGCGCCGAAACTGGTCGTCTGGAGCGTGCTCCTGGAGATACCAGGAGACGTGTTTACGCGCGATTCGGTACCCTTTTGCCTGACCGTAAAAGTCATGCAGTTCCCGAACATGCGTGCAAAGCAAGCGCTTTACCTCTGCCAGCGGCAGCGGCGGAAGCAGCTCCCCAGTGTCCAGATAATGCTGGATTTCCCGAAAGATCCAGGGTCTTCCCTGAGCTGCGCGGCCTATCATCAGGGCATCCGCCCCTGTATAGTCGAGAACAGCTCTGGCTTTATGCGGGTTAGTAATGTCGCCATTCGCGATAATCGGAATGGAAACTTTCTGCTTAACTGCCCGAATACTGTCGTATTCAGCTTCTCCGTTGAACAAACAGGCGCGGGTGCGGCCATGGATGGTCAGAGCCTGAATACCACAATCTTCAGCCAGTTGGGCAATCTCTACGCAGTTACGGTGTTCCGGCGCCCAGCCGGTGCGAATCTTGAGAGTCACAGGAACGTCCACTGCGTTTACGACCCCGATGAGTATAGACTTCACTAAATCCGGGTACTGCAAGAGGGCTGAACCTGCCAGCTTACGATTCACTTTCTTCGCCGGGCACCCCATATTGATATCAATAATCTGGGCGCCGCTTTCCACGTTAATACGTGCGGCATCGGCCATCTCAACAGGGTCGCTACCGGCAATTTGCACCGTGCGAATTCCTGGCTCATCAACGTGCACCATCCGTAAACGAGATTTATCGCTTTCCCACACTTGCGGGTTAGAAGACATCATCTCGGATACTGTCAATCCTGCTCCCATCTCATAGCACAGCGTCCGGAAAGGTCTGTCAGTAATGCCAGCCATGGGCGCTGCGATCAGGCGATTTCTGAGCTGATATTGTCCGATGCGCATGAGTTAAGAAATGACCATACTGTGACTGCAAGGCGGCGTATATTACGCATTTTTTGCACGAGATGAAAGGCCAAACTTTGAACAATCCACTGTTGTAGATCAATGAATCGTGCTTAAAAACAGCAAAATAAATTTATAATTCAGTAAAATCATAGAGTTATTTATTGTCGGCGGTTTTGTACGCGCTTACAAATTCCCGTAACTTCTCTCTATTTCTTCGTCCAGAAACAAGATAAGCGGAATAATCTGCTTTTTTTATAAGCTAATTACCCCAAATGAATGGGATCGCCGTCTCGTTTCAGGACAAGATCACTTCCCGCTGCGCGTGACTTTTCTCCATTGCCAGTCGGAAGGGGGCGCACGGACGCGCTTTTGTGTTCATGAACGGCACGGATAAATTTTTCCAGCTGCGCTGAAGAGAGGGCTAGCGGATGCTACAGAACAACCCGGACAGCATTTACTAAGTACGAGGACGATGGCTGCCACCCGTTAAAACGCCAGTACCTTTTGTTCGCTGGTAGCAGCTGTTTATCCAGACGGATAGTGACAAAGAAGTTATTTCAGGCATTCATTTGATGAATTTAATGATGTCTCGGTGACAGAAAGGCGTTAAGGCAGTTGTGTGGAGAAAAGCGTGGCCGGGCGACCACGCTGACAAGAATTATTTTTTACGGCCAGTAATGCGGCACCACTCTTCTTTTTCGACGACCGGGTCGAGAGTGAAAAGCTCGGCGTAAGCATCGCAGACGCTTTCCGCCTGGCTGGCGAGAATACCTGAAAGCCCCAGCAGACCGCCCTCAACGGGCAGTACGCTGATTAACGGGGCCAGTTCGCGTAATGGGCCTGCCAGGATGTTAGCGACGACCACGTCGGCTTTCATGGCTTCTGGCTGGTCTTTCGGCAGGTACAGCTCCAGCCGGTCAGACACGCCGTTGCGTTCGGCATTATCGCGACTGGCCTGAATAGCTTGCGGATCGATATCAATACCAATCGCCTTTGCCGCTCCCAGCTTCAGCGCGGCAATCGCCAGAATGCCTGAACCGCAGCCAAAGTCGATCACGGTTTTGCCGTTGAGATCGAGCCCGTCCAGCCATTGCAGACATAAAGAGGTGGTGGGGTGCGTACCCGTACCGAACGCCAGTCCCGGGTCGAGCATCACGTTGACGGCATTCTCGTCCGGAATGTCACGCCAGCTGGGACAAATCCACAGACGCTCGCCAAAACGCATCGGATGGAAATTATCCATCCATTCGCGTTCCCAGTCTTTATCTTCCAGTTGTTCGATTTTATGGGCAAATCCGGCACCCAGCAGCGGATGTTGCTCCAGAATCGCGACAACGTCTTTCATGTCGGTTTCGGCGTCGAACAGACCGATCACATCGGTATCGCCCCACAGACGGGTTTCGCCCGGCAACGGCTCAAAAACCGGCGTATCGTGCGTATCCTGAAAGGTAATGGAAACGGCGCCCGCTTCCATCAGCGCATCACTCAGCTCTTCAGCATTCGCGCCGGTGGTATTCAGTTTCAATTGGATCCATGGCATGGCAAAACTCTTTATTTATCAGTAGACAATACGGTGGCTTGCGAAGCGGAAGAGCCGAATCGGTTTCCGATCAGAAAAGCCAATAAACTTAACAGTAACGCGGGCACAATCGGATGAAAGCCCAGGTACTGAATATTAAATGTGGCAAGTAGGGCATATAGCACGCCGCCCACGATCATGGCGCTTAGCGCGCCTGCCGCGTTTGCCCGCTCCCAGTAAAGGCCCAATACCAGCGGCCATAAGAACACCGCTTCCAGGCCGCCAAACGCCAGCAGGTTGAGCCAAATGATCATCTCTGGCGGTTTCCATGCGGCCAGCAGCAACAGCACGCCTAGCAGTAAAGTAATCGCTGCCGACATACGCTTCAGCCGGATCTCATTTTGCATCTGATCGGGGCGTAGATTGAGATAGAGATCTTTAATGATCGTCGCGGAACTTTGCAGCAGTTGGGCGTTAATTGTTGACATGATCGCCGCCATTGGCGCAGCGAGGAAGATCCCGGCGGCAAACGGCGGCAAAACTTTCACCATTAGCGTTGGGATCACCAGATCCGGCACCGTCAGATCTGGAAGCACCGCGCGACCCAGCGCGCCGGCAAGGTGCATCCCGAACATTAAAATCGCCACGACAATCGTACCGATAATAATGCCCCGGTGTACCGCTTTACTGTCTTTATAGGAGATGCAGCGCACCGCCGTATGCGGCAGGCCAATCACGCCAAAACAGACCAGTACCCAAAAAGAGGTCATAAAAGCGGGAGAAAGTATGTCATCGGCACCCTGCGGCGTTACCAGTTTGGGGTCGAGAGCGTGCAGCGTGTCAACGGCCTGACTTAGACCGCCCGCCGCATGGACCACGCCCACCAGCAGCACTATCGTGCCGACCAGCATCACCAGGCCCTGTAGCGTATCGTTAAGTACGCTGGCGCGAAAGCCGCCAAACGCCGTATAGAGTGCGATACTGACGCCAAATATTAGCAGGCCGGTTTCGTAGGGAATTCCCGCCGCGGTTTCCAGCAGTCGCGCGCCGCCGATAAATTGTACGGTCATTGCGCCAATAAACGCGACCAATAAACTCAGGCTTGCCAACCACACCAGCAGGCGGCTTTGGTAACGAGCGAATAGCATATCGTTAAGCGTGACGGCATTATAGCGACGCGCCAGGATAGCGAATTTTTTACCCAGAATACCCAGTGAAAGCCAGACGGCGGGAAGCTGGATCATCGCCAGCAAGACCCAGCCCAGACCGTATTTATAAGCCGCGCCGGGACCGCCGATAAAGGAACTGGCGCTAATATAGGTGGCGGTAAGCGTCATCGCGAGCACGATCCCGCCCATCGAACGGCTGCCAAGAAAATATTCGTTTAAAAAGGTGCCAGCGGTACGCTTGCGCATAGCGTAAATCGAGACCCCGAAGACCACGACCAGATAGGCTACCAGCGGTAGAATGACCTCAAGCTGCATCGTCATCCTCCAGCGAAATATCGCGATAAATGAATTTCACCATCGCCCAGCACAGCAAAATAAAGACCAGCGGCGTCAATAAGCAGGCCATCTCGAACCAGTGCGGCAGACCGGTAATTCCCGGCGAGTCTCCAGGTAAGTAAGCAGCCACTAACCATGCCGCCAGATAGCAAAGGGTCAGCCACAGCGCCCAGCGCGCCTCTTTATGGGCCTGAACAAAACGAGCGTCCATTTTTTGTCCCTTATGGGTGAAGAAAGCGGGAATTGTACATGATGGGGCATCGCTATCCCCAGAAATAAAAAAGGCCGGATTCACCGGCCTTTTGAGATTAACGTGCGATTACTTTTCCTGAAGACCGAGTTTTTTCTCCAGATAGTGGATGTTAGTTCCACCGTGCTGGAAGTGTTCGTCATTCATGATGCGGGTCTGCAGATCGATATTGGTTTTGATACCATCGATAATCAGTTCCTGCAGGGCATTTTTCATACGGGCAATTGCCACGTCGCGGTTTTCACCGTAGCAGATGAGTTTGCCGATCATGGAATCATAGTACGGCGGTACCGTGTAGCCCGCGTAGATATGGGATTCCCAGCGAACGCCAAAGCCGCCAGGCGCATGGAAGCGCGTGATTTTGCCAGGGCTTGGCAGGAAGGTGTTCGGATCTTCGGCATTGATACGGCATTCTACCGCATGGCCTCGAACGACAACTTCGTCCTGTGTGATCGACAGCGGCTGACCCGCCGCGATGCGCAACTGCTCTTTGATCAAATCGACGCCGGTAATCATTTCAGTCACCGGGTGTTCAACCTGAATACGGGTGTTCATTTCGATGAAATAGAACTCGCCGTTTTCGAACAGGAATTCGAACGTCCCTGCGCCGCGATAGCCGATGTCTACGCACGCTTTCGCGCAGCGTTCGCCGATATAGCGACGCAGTTCCGGCGTAATGCCTGGCGCCGGGGCTTCTTCAACCACTTTCTGGTGGCGACGCTGCATGGAACAGTCGCGTTCCGCCAGATAAATAGCGTTACCCTGGCCGTCCGCCAGCACCTGAATTTCGATGTGGCGTGGATTTTCCAGGTATTTTTCCATGTATACCATGTCGTTGCTGAAAGCCGCTTTCGCTTCCGCTTTGGTCATGGAGATGGACTGCGCCAGTTCAGCATCGCTACGAACTACTCGCATACCGCGGCCGCCGCCGCCGCCGGACGCTTTGATGATCACCGGATAGCCAATACGTTTGGCATGAGCGCGGTTCGCATTCATATCGTCGCCCAGCGGGCCGTCAGATCCTGGTACGGTCGGCACGCCCGCTTTTTTCATCGCGGTAATCGCGGACACTTTATCGCCCATCAGGCGGATGGTATCCGCTTTCGGGCCGATAAAGATAAAGCCGGAGCGTTCAACCTGCTCGGCAAAATTGGCGTTCTCAGAAAGGAAGCCGTAACCCGGGTGGATTGCCACCGCGCCGGTGATTTCAGCGGCGCTAATGATAGCCGGGATGTTCAGATAACTTTTTACGGACGGTGCCGGACCAATACAGACCGTCTCATCCGCCAGCAATACGTGTTTTAAATCGCGATCCGCGCTTGAGTGCACAGCGACGGTCTTGATGCCGAGTTCTTTACAGGCTCGAAGAATACGTAATGCGATCTCGCCGCGGTTGGCGATGACAATTTTATCCAACATGTTCGCCTCGTTACTCGATGACGACCAGTGGCTCGTCAAATTCTACCGGTTGACCACTTTCGACCAGAATCGCTTTCACAGTACCTGCTTTGTCAGCTTCGATCTGGTTCATCATTTTCATGGCTTCAACGATGCACAGGGTATCGCCCACGTTCACTTTCTGGCCCACTTCGATGAACGCTTTCGCGTCCGGGCTTGGGGTGCGGTAGAAAGTACCAACCATTGGGGAGCGTACGATGTGACCACTGATTTCCGCTGCGGCAGGCGCTTCCATTGCTGGAGTAGCCGTTGGCGCGACAGCGTTAGACAGAGCGGGTTGCTGCATCATCGGCGCCGCATAAGCCTGCTGCATCACCGGAAAACCGGCGTTTGCCGTTGTGCGGCTGATGCGAACAGATTCTTCGCCTTCAGAAATTTCCAGTTCGGAGATACCTGATTCTTCAACCAGCTCGATCAGTTTTTTAATCTTACGAATATCCATGAGTGGGTTCCGTACTCTTTGTTTAGTGTGATTGTGACAGGCGTTTTAGCGCCGTCTGTAAAGCATGTGAATGACTGCCGCGGGTAAAATACCGCGCATCTTTGATTTGCCTGTTATGCCGTAGCACCCGAAGGTGAAATTCATGATTTGCCAGTCATTGTGTGGCTATCTTCTGCCATTTTCGGGCAAAAAACAAAATATACCTTCATTGCTCGATTGTCACCCTTTCTGCGAACGAAAATCGCCGTTGGGCAATGTAAAGTCGCACATTATAACTATTTCGTCGCAATTGGCAGCTAAATACTGGTCTTATCAGGGAAGATAATCAACCCGAAACATAAAAAGGACATTACCTGTTTTGCGTTTTGCAATCGACCGCACAGTTCACCAAACTAGCGCCACCACTGGCGAAACTTCCGGTAACGCAACGCTAAAAGGGCTAACGCTAATGCCGCGTAGATGACCGGTTGCGGTGATAAAATCTTTACCGACCACAGGTAATGTATGGGAGCCAGGATCGCGACAAGATAGACGACGTTATGCAGTGTTTGCCAGCGTTTGCCCAATTTACGCTGCGCAAATTGCGTTGATGTCAACGTCAGCGCCAATAACACCAGCCAGCTAATGATCCCAAGCGTCAAATAAGGGCGTGAAATCAACTCGCTTCCTAACAACGCCAGGTTATGTATCCCCAGTTCCAGTAAGGCATAGCTGGTTAAATGCAGCGTAGCCCAAACGAAACACCATAACCCCAACAGGCGGCGTGTGCGTATCAATAATGGCTGTTTAGCGTAGCGCGCCAGCGGTGAAACCAGCAAGGTGGCGAGCAAAAATTTAAGCGCGGTTCTGCCGGTAAAGTGTTGGATATCCTTTACCGGGTCTGCGCTGAGTCCACCGTGATTTATCGCCCAAAAGAGCCACAGAAGCGGCAAAAAACCGGCAAGATGCAGACAAACTTTTAGCCAGGTTATCTGTTTTGCTGTCAGACGCACTTAAAAATTCTCCCGCAAATTGAGACCGTGATACAGCGAAGCGACTTCATTGGCATAGCCGTTAAACAGCAGCGTCGGCTGCCTTTGCACATCAAGGATACCGCCTGAACCAATAAAGCGTTCGGTAGCCTGAGACCAGCGTGGATGATCCACATGCGGGTTCACATTGGCGTAAAAACCATATTCGTTGGGAGCCGACAAATTCCAGGTGGTTGGCGGACGTTCGCGGTTGAGTTTAATGCTGACAATAGATTTAATACCTTTAAAACCATACTTCCATGGAACGATGAGTCGAATAGGCGCGCCGTTTTGCGGGGGTAACGCCTTACCATAGACGCCAACGGTCATCAGAGTCAGCGGATGCATGGCTTCGTCCAGACGTAGCCCTTCGACATAAGGGTATTTCAGTCCGCCGCCAATAAAGCGATCTTTCTGTCCTGGCATATCATCCGGCGCGTATAGCGTTTCGAATGCCACATATTTAGCGTGGCTGGTGGGCTGTGCCTGCGCGAGTAGCTTATATAAAGGGAAACCAATCCACGGCACGACCATGGACCACGCTTCGACGCAGCGCATTCGATAGATACGCTCTTCTAATGGAAAACGATGTGTTAAATCGTCGTAATCCAGCGTAAATGGCTTCGCGACTTCCCCGCTGATTTTCAACGTCCACGGTTCGGTTTTCAGACTCCCGGCATTGGCCGCCGGGTCGGCTTTATCGAGGCCAAACTCATAGAAATTGTTGTAGCCCGTCACCTTATCTTCCGGCGTTAACGCTAAATCGCTTCGCCAGGCGGCAGGCTGACTAAACTCAAGCGGTTTACCGGCAGGCGCTTTCGGACGATCGTTGCCTTTAAACCAACTGAAGAGATCGGCCTGCGCCGTTGAGGGTAAGGATAAGGCGGCCGCGCTGATGCCTAATGCTTTTAGCACCTGTCGGCGCTGCATAAAAAAAGCCGATTCCGCAGTCACATCGGCTTCTGTTAATGGACGTATCTTTTTCATCACAGACTCCCGGTCTACTCACCACAACATGGCGTGTAGTGAATATGACAGGGAGTGTGTCAATGTGTAAAAATAAATAGTTAATTAAGTGTAAATTTTTTTATACGTGACGTTATTTTATCTTCACCAGCGTACGGCCCTGAACCTGATTATTGATGATGGCATCGGCGAACTTCGGCGCATCCGCCAGCGTAATCTCTGTGGCGGCCTGAGCATAGAACGATTCCGGCAGATCCTTAACCAAACGCGCCCAGGCTTCTGCGCGACGTGCCGGTGGGGTCATCACCGAGTCCACCCCTTGCAAACGCACATTACGCAGAATGAATGGCATAACGGTGGTCGGCAGCGCGAAGCCGCCCGCCAGGCCGCAGGCGGCCACGCAACCACCATAGTTCATCTGTGCCAGCACTTTCGCCAGCACTTTATCGCCAACGGTATCAATTGCACCGGCCCACAGCTGTTTTTCCAACGGGCGAGATTCAGCAAACTCATCGCGGCTGAGAATACGGTTAGCTCCCAGGCTCTTAAGATAGCCGTGGGTGCTTTCACGTCCTGATACTGCTGCAACCTGATAGCCCAGCTTATGCAGTAATGCAACGGCAGTACTGCCCACGCCGCCGCTGGCGCCGGTGACGACAATCTCACCGTCTTGCGGGCGAATACCTGCATCTTCAAGCGCCATGACGCACAGCATGGCGGTAAAACCGGCGGTGCCGATGATCATGGCGTTACGGCTGCTCAGTCCCGCAGGCAGCGCGACCAGCCAGTCGCCTTTAACGCGTGCGCGTTCGGCCAGGCCGCCCCAGTGGTTTTCGCCCACGCCCCAGCCAGTCAGTAGTACTTCCTGGCCTGCATGAAAGCGAGGATCTTCGCTTGCGTGAACGGTGCCGGCGAAATCAATACCAGGAATCATCGGAAAATGACGGATAATTTTCCCTGTTCCGGTGATAGCCAGAGCATCTTTATAATTCAGGCTGGACCAGTGGACATCCACCGTCACATCACCTGCCGGCAGTTGACTCTCTTCGAGATGTTGCACGGATGCGAGGGTTTTACCGTCCTGCTGTTCTAAGATCAACGCCTGCATAACCTGTCCTCACTTTACATGGTAGATTGGAAAAATAGCTACGAAGACTATACTCGCTAATTAAAACGTGATGCCGATGCAACGCAATAAATTGCCAGATAGATCCATTTTGGTAGTATGCCTGCTTCATTGCGCGCCGTGGCGAATTCCGCCTTCAGATTCGCTTTTTCATACTGTTTATAACCGTCGGAGTTAACTCAAGGATGCGATTAACGACGAAATTCTCAGCTTTTATCACGCTGCTCACGGGGTTAACGATCTTCGTGACTCTGATAGGTTGCTCGCTAAGCTTTTATAACGCCGTACAGTATAAGTATGTCAGCCGTGTGCAGGCGACGGCGACAGCCATTGATACGCACCTGGTGACCCATGATATTGTCTCGCTGACGCCGCAAATCGACGAGCTCATGATCGCTTCCGATATTGTGCGTGTCGATCTGTTGCAGGGGGAGCGCAGCGTCTACAGCCATTCTCGCGCCAGAGGTTATCGGCCAGCCGGCACCAGCGACATGTATCGCGAGCTGGTCGTACCGCTGATAAAACATCCAGGAATGTCGCTACGTCTGGTTTATCAGGACCCGATGGGTAACTATTTTCACTCACTGATCACCACGGCGCCGCTGACGCTGGCGATCGGTTTTATCGTTCTGATTTTGTTTTTATCGGTGCGCTGGTTGCAGCGGCAGCTTTCCGGGCAAGAGCTTCTGGAAATTCGCTCAACGCGTATTCTGAACGGCGAACGCGGGGCGAATGTCCGCGGTTCTGTTTACGAATGGCCAGCGCGCACCAGTAGCGCGCTTGATGTATTGCTTTCCGAAATTCAGTTTGCTCACGAACAGCGTAGTCGCCTGGACACCCTCATTCGCTCCTACGCCGCGCAGGACACCAAAACCGGGCTCGGTAACCGTCTATTTTTTGATAACCAACTGGCGACGCTGCTGGAAGATCAGGAAAAAGTGGGAGTGCATGGCGTGGTGATGATGATCCGCTTGCCAGACTTCAATCTTCTGCGCGACAGCCTGGGAGGCAATCAGGCGGAAGAGCAGATGTTTATGCTTATCAATCTGCTATCGACATTTATTATGCGTTACCCAGGTTCGCTGCTGGCGCGTTATCACCGCAGCGACTTTGCCGTGCTGCTACCGCATCGAACGCTGAAAGAAGCGGAAAGTATTGCCGGACAACTTTTAAAAGCTGTCGATGCGCTACCGGCTAACAAAATGCTCGATCGTGACGATATGGTACATATCGGCATTTGCGCCTGGCGCAGCGGACAGTCCACCGAGCAGGTGATGGAACATGCTGAAGCCGCGGCGCGGAATGCCGCCCTGCAGGGGGGAAATAGCTGGGCTATCTACGACGACACTCTGCCGGAAAAAGGGCGCGGCAATGTACGCTGGCGCACATTGATTGAGCAGATGCTGAACCGGGGCGGACCGCGACTTTATCAAAAACCAGCGGTCACGCGAGAAGGTCGTGTGCATCATCGGGAATTGATGTGTCGTATCTATGACGGTAAAGAAGAGGTGAGCTCGGCGGAGTATATGCCGATGGTGTTGCAATTTGGTTTATCGGAAGAGTATGACAGATTACAAATTAGCCGCCTGATTACGTTGCTGGGCTACTGGCCGGATGAAAATCTGGCAATGCAGTTGACGGTTGAGTCGCTGATTCGTCCGCGTTTTCAGCGCTGGTTGCGCGATACGTTAATGCAGTGTGAAAAATCACAGCGAAATCGCATAATTATTGAACTTGCGGAGGCAGATGTTTGTCAACACATCAGCCGGTTACAACCCATCCTTCGCTTAGTCAATGCGCTTGGCGTTCGGGTGGCGGTGACACAGGCGGGTTTGACGCTGGTTAGCACGAGCTGGATTAAAGCGCTCAATGTGGAATTACTCAAGCTGCATCCGAGTCTGGTCAGAAACATTGAGAAGCGAACGGAAAACCAGCTTCTGGTTCAAAGTCTGGTAGAGGCCTGCGCGGGTACGCCTACGCAGGTTTACGCGACGGGCGTCCGTTCGCGCGGCGAGTGGCAGACGCTGACAAAACGCGGCGTGGCTGGCGGGCAGGGTGATTTTTTTGCCTCCTCCCAACTACTTGACACAAACGTGAAAAAATATTCGCAAAGATACTCGGTTTAACCTGCCGTTTAATTTGTTTTCACGTAGAATAACGCGCGCTGCGCCTCATGGGGGTGTGCTTGTCTGCTCGCCAGATTGTTGCAGCAAATATGCAGGTGAATGACCTTTGACAGGTTGCAAACGAAGGCGAGGATTGCTGCTGATTTTTTCAGCCCTGAGGGACTCAGGCCGAGATTTGTAACAAAGGAAACGAACTGCACTAATTTTCACCGTAGCAGATGATTTTTGCGCCTTGTCGCTGCTGCGTGTGGTTGGTAAAGTAAGCGGATTTTGTTTTCCGCCCCAGCTTTCAGGATTATCCCTTAGTATGTTGAAAAAATTTCGTGGCATGTTTTCCAATGACCTGTCCATTGACCTGGGTACCGCGAATACCCTCATTTATGTAAAAGGACAAGGCATCGTATTGAATGAGCCTTCCGTTGTGGCCATTCGTCAGGATCGTGCCGGTTCGCCGAAAAGCGTGGCTGCAGTCGGTCATGATGCGAAGCAGATGCTGGGCCGTACGCCGGGCAATATCGCTGCGATCCGTCCGATGAAAGACGGCGTTATCGCTGACTTCTTTGTGACCGAAAAAATGCTCCAGCACTTTATTAAACAAGTGCATAGCAACAGCTTTATGCGCCCAAGCCCGCGCGTACTGGTATGCGTGCCGGTCGGCGCGACTCAGGTAGAACGCCGCGCGATTCGTGAATCCGCTCAGGGCGCAGGCGCCCGTGAAGTCTTTTTGATCGAAGAGCCGATGGCGGCCGCGATCGGCGCAGGTCTGCCAGTTTCTGAAGCAACCGGTTCAATGGTTGTGGATATCGGTGGTGGTACCACTGAAGTTGCCGTGATCTCCCTGAACGGCGTGGTTTACTCTTCTTCTGTCCGTATTGGTGGTGACCGCTTCGACGAAGCCATCATTAATTACGTTCGTCGTAACTACGGTTCTCTGATCGGTGAAGCTACCGCAGAACGTATTAAACACGAAATCGGTTCCGCTTATCCGGGCGACGAAGTCCGTGAGATCGAAGTGCGTGGCCGTAACCTGGCGGAAGGCGTTCCACGCGGCTTTACCCTGAACTCAAACGAGATTCTGGAAGCGTTGCAGGAACCGTTGACCGGTATCGTCAGCGCGGTAATGGTAGCGCTGGAACAGTGTCCGCCGGAGCTGGCGTCAGACATCTCCGAGCGCGGTATGGTGCTCACCGGCGGCGGCGCGCTGCTGCGTAACCTTGACCGTCTGTTAATGGAAGAGACGGGCATTCCTGTCGTGGTTGCTGAAGATCCGCTGACCTGTGTGGCGCGCGGCGGCGGCAAGGCGCTGGAAATGATCGATATGCACGGCGGCGACCTGTTCAGCGAAGAGTAGTTGGATACGGGCAGGATTATCCCTGGATTGTCCTGCCTCTCCGACGCGAGAATACGCATAGCCTATGAAGCCAATTTTTAGCCGTGGCCCGTCGCTACAGATTCGCCTTATTCTGGCGGTGCTGGTGGCGCTCGGCGTTATCATTGCCGACAGCCGCCTGGGGACGTTCAGTCAAATCCGAACGTACATGGACACTGCCGTCAGTCCTTTCTATTTTATTTCAAACGGCCCTCGTGAACTGCTCGACAGCGTGTCACAAACGCTGGCTTCTCGCGACCAGCTTGAGCTGGAAAACCGGGCGCTGCGCCAGGAATTACTGCTAAAAAACAGCGATCTGCTGATGCTGGGGCAGTACAAACAGGAGAACGCGCGGTTGCGCGAGCTGCTGGGGTCGCCGCTGCGTCAGGACGAGCAGAAAATGGTGACGCAGGTTATTTCAACGGTTAACGATCCTTACAGCGATCAGGTCGTTATCGATAAAGGCAGCGTTAATGGCGTATATGAAGGTCAACCGGTCATTAGCGACAAAGGTGTCGTAGGGCAGGTTGTCGCCGTGGCGAAACTGACCAGCCGCGTGTTGCTGATTTGCGATGCGACTCATGCGCTGCCGATTCAGGTACTGCGCAATGACATCCGCGTGATTGCCGCCGGTAACGGCTGTACTGACGATCTTCAGCTTGAACATCTGCCCGCCAATACCGATATTCGCGTCGGCGATGTGCTGGTAACGTCCGGACTTGGTGGGCGTTTCCCGGAAGGGTATCCGGTGGCGGTGGTCTCCTCCGTCAAGCTGGACACTCAGCGCGCCTATACCGTCATTCAGGCACGTCCAACCGCGGGTTTGCAGCGTTTACGCTATCTGCTGCTGTTGTGGGGAGCCGATCGTAACGGCGCCAATCCGATGACGCCGGAAGAGGTTCACCGCGTCGCCAATGAGCGCCTGATGCAGATGATGCCGCAGGTGTTGCCTTCTCCGGATGCGATGGGGCCGCCGGCACCAGTGCCGGATCCGGCGACGGGGATTACTCAGCCATCTGCGGGCCAGACTGCGCCGGTATCAACGCAACCATCGCCTTCGGGCGCGACCACGCCGCCTGCGCGTGCGCCGGGAGGGTAATGGTGGCGAGCTATCGTAGCCAGGGGCGCTGGGTTATCTGGCTCTCGTTTCTTATTGCGCTGTTGCTGCAAATCATGCCCTGGCCGGACGACATCATTGTTTTCCGGCCAAACTGGGTTTTGCTCATCTTACTGTACTGGATTCTGGCCCTGCCGCACCGCGTAAATGTGGGGACGGGATTTGTGATGGGTGCCATACTTGATCTCATCAGCGGTTCCACACTTGGCGTGCGCGCTCTGTCGATGAGTATTGTCGCCTACCTGGTCGCTCTGAAATTCCAGCTCTTCCGTAACCTGGCGCTCTGGCAGCAGGCGCTGGTGGTAATGTTGCTTTCACTGGCCGTGGACATTATTGTTTTCTGGGCCGAGTTTTTAGTGATCAACGTCTCTTTCAGACCGGAAGTGTTCTGGAGTAGTGTAGTCAATGGCGTGCTGTGGCCCTGGCTCTTTTTGCTGATGCGTAAAGTACGCCAGCAGTTTGCTGTGCAATAAAGGTCGATATGACAACTCTGTATCTTGCTTCCGGTTCCCCGCGTCGCCAGGAATTATTGACTCAACTTGGATTTTCATTCGAGCAGGTCGTGCCTGGTATTGAAGAGCAACGGCGTGCTCAGGAAAGCGCGCAGCAGTATGTTGTTCGGCTGGCGCGCGAAAAGGCGCAGGCTGGCGTGGCGCTGGTTCCCCGTGATCTGCCGGTGTTGGGCGCGGATACGATAGTCGTGTTAAATGGCGAGGTGCTGGAAAAGCCGCGCGACGCCGCTCATGCCGCAGAAATGCTGCGTTTGCTTTCCGGAAATACGCATCAGGTGATGACTGCTGTTGCGCTTGCGGACTCGCAGCAGACGCTGGATTGTCTGGTGGTAACGGAGGTGACTTTCCGCACGCTTTCTGCGCAGGATATTACTGGCTATGTCGCCAGCGGCGAGCCTTTAGATAAAGCAGGTGCATACGGTATTCAGGGGCGGGGTGGCTGTTTTGTCAGGAAGATAAATGGCAGCTATCACGCCGTGGTCGGCTTACCGCTGGTTGAAACGTATGAGTTGTTGAGTCATTTTAACGCACTGCGTGATAAAAGGGATAAACATGACGGCTGAATTGTTGGTAAACGTAACGCCATCGGAAACGCGCGTGGCGTACATTGATGGCGGTATTCTTCAGGAAATCCATATTGAGCGCGAAGCGCGACGCGGAATCGTAGGCAATATCTACAAAGGTCGTGTAAGTCGTGTACTTCCAGGTATGCAGGCGGCTTTTGTAGATATTGGGCTGGATAAAGCCGCATTTCTTCATGCTTCCGACATTATGCCGCATACCGAATGCGTGGCGGGCGACGAGCAAAAACAGTTTACCGTGCGCGATATCTCCGAACTGGTGCGTCAGGGACAGGATCTGATGGTGCAGGTAGTGAAAGATCCGCTCGGCACGAAAGGCGCGCGTTTGACCACGGACATCACGTTGCCCTCCCGTTACCTTGTTTTTATGCCCGGGGCGTCACACGTTGGCGTTTCCCAGCGTATCGAAAGCGAAAGTGAACGCGAGCGCCTGAAAAAGGTGGTGGCGGAATACTGCGACGAACAGGGCGGGTTTATTATCCGTACCGCGGCGGAAGGCGTGTGTGAAGAGGATCTCGCGTCTGACGCCGCCTATCTCAAGCGCGTCTGGACGAAAGTCATGGAGCGCAAAAAGCGTCCGCAAACGCGCTACCAGATGTATGGCGAACTGGCG
This sequence comes from Salmonella sp. SAL04157, assembly GCF_046551635.1. Lineage (NCBI taxonomy): Bacteria > Pseudomonadati > Pseudomonadota > Gammaproteobacteria > Enterobacterales > Enterobacteriaceae > Salmonella > Salmonella sp. SAL04157. The sequence continues at coordinate 690,615 of NZ_JBGDVS010000001.1, read as the reverse complement.
CTGGCGCAGCGCGTGCTGCGCGATTTCGCCGATGCGCAGTTGGACCGAATTCGCGTCGACTCACGTCTGACCTATGAGTCGCTGCTGGAGTTTACCGCAGAATACATCCCGGAAATGACCAGTAAGCTGGAGCATTACAGTGGCCATCAGCCGATCTTCGATCTTTATGACGTGGAAAATGAAATCCAGCGCGCGCTGGAGCGTAAGGTTGAACTCAAGTCCGGCGGTTATCTGATTATCGACCAAACCGAAGCGATGACGACGGTAGATATCAATACCGGCGCGTTTGTCGGACACCGTAATCTCGACGACACCATTTTTAATACCAATATTGAAGCGACTCAGGCCATTGCCCGCCAGCTACGCCTGCGTAATCTGGGCGGCATTATCATTATCGATTTTATCGACATGAATAATGAAGATCATCGCCGCCGGGTGCTGCATTCGCTGGAACAGGCGTTAAGTAAGGATCGCGTGAAAACCAGTATTAACGGTTTTTCGCCGCTGGGGCTGGTGGAAATGACCCGTAAACGGACTCGTGAAAGCGTGGAACATGTGCTTTGTAACGAGTGTCCAACCTGTCATGGCCGCGGGACGGTAAAAACGGTGGAAACCGTCTGCTATGAGATCATGCGTGAAATTGTACGTGTTCATCACGCTTATGACTCCGATCGCTTCCTGGTTTATGCTTCTCCTGCGGTGGCGGAAGCGCTGAAAGGCGAAGAATCACACGCGCTGGCGGAAGTCGAAATCTTTGTCGGCAAACAGGTTAAAGTTCAGGTCGAACCGCTTTATAACCAGGAGCAGTTTGACGTCGTAATGATGTAATTGAGTAGTAGCACCAGCGCATGTAGGCCGGATAAGGCGCAAGCGCCGCCATCCGGCAATATACCTTCAAGGGGTGTGAGTCGTATTTTTTGGCAGACAAGGAGAGACGCGTGAGGCGATTGCCGGGGATTTTATTGCTCACTGGAGCCGCGCTCATCGTCATTGCAGCGCTGCTGGTTAGCGGGTTGCGCCTGGCGTTGCCTCATCTTGACGCCTGGCGTCCAGCTATCCTGAATAAAATTGAGTCTGTGACCGGCGTGCCGGTGGCCGCCAGCCAACTCTCCGCAAGCTGGCAAAATTTTGGCCCTACGCTGGAAGCGCATAATATTCATGCCGCCCTGAAAGATGGCGGCGAACTGTCGATAAAACGCGTTACGCTGGCGCTGGACGTCTGGCAAAGCCTGTTGCATATGCGCTGGCAGTTTCGCGACCTGACCTTCTGGCAACTCAATTTCCGCACCAACACGCCTCTTCAAAGCAGCGACGGCGAAGGCATCGAAACCAGCCGTTTAAGCGATCTTTTCCTGCGTCAGTTCGATCATTTCGATCTGCGCGATAGCCAAATCAGTTTTCTGACGCTTTCCGGACAACGCGCGGAGCTGGCGATCCCACAGCTTACCTGGCTAAACGGCAAAGAGCGGCACCGCGCCGAAGGCGAGGTCAGTCTCTCCAGCCTGACCGGGCAGCACGGTGTGATGCAGGTGCGGATGGATTTACGCGATGACGACGGTTTGCTGAATAATGGCAGAGTCTGGTTACAGGCCGACGATATTGACGTCAAGCCGTGGCTGGGCAAATGGATGCAGGATAATGTGGTGCTCCAGACGGCGCGTTTCAGTCTGGAAGGCTGGATGACGCTCAGCAAAGGCGAAATCGCCGGAGGAGACGTCTGGCTGAAACAGGGTGGCGCAAGCTGGCTGGGTGATAACACGACGCACACGCTGTCTGTCGATAACCTGACGGCGCAGATTAGCCGCGAGCAGCCGGGCTGGCAGTTTTATATTCCGGACACACGGATTACGCTTGATGGTAAACCCTGGCCGAGCGGAGCCTTAACCGTGGCCTGGCTCCCGCAGCAGGATGTCGGCGGCGAGAATCACACACGTAGCGATGAGCTACGCATTCGCGCCAGTAACCTTGAACTGGCGGGGCTGGAAGCATTACGTCCGCTGGCGGCTAAACTGTCGCCTGTGCTGGGCGAAATATGGCAGGCTACGCAGCCGAGCGGAAAGATCGCCACACTGGCGCTGGATATTCCGCTACAGGCGACCGAAAAAACGCGTTTTCAGGCATCGTGGGAAAATCTTGCCTGGAAACAGTGGAAGCTGTTGCCCGGCGCGGAACATTTTTCCGGTACGCTGGCGGGAAGCGTAGAAGACGGGCAGATGAAGGTTGCGATGCAGCAGGCTAAAATGCCCTATGAAACCGTTTTTCGCGCGCCGCTGGAAATTGAAAACGGCGTCGCGACGCTTAGCTGGTTGAAGAATGAGAACGGCTTTCAGCTTGATGGCCGCGACATTGACGTCAAAGCAAAGGCGGTACATGCGCGCGGCGGGTTCCGCTATCTGCAACCGACGGGCGACGAACCGTGGCTGGGCATTCTGGCCGGCATCAGTACCGACGATGGATCTCAGGCGTGGCGCTATTTTCCGGAAAACCTGATGGGCAAAGCGCTGGTCGATTACCTTAGCGGCGCGATTCAGGGCGGCGAGGCGGATAACGCCACGTTGGTTTACGGTGGTAACCCGCACCTCTTTCCCTATAAGCATAACGAAGGTCAGTTTGAAGTGCTGGTGCCGCTGCGCAATGCGACGTTTGCCTTTCAACCCGACTGGCCGGCGCTAAAAAATCTCAACATTGAACTGGATTTCCTGAACGACGGCCTGTGGATGCGTTCGGATAGCGTCGATTTGGGCGGGGTGAAGGCCAGCAAACTCGCGGCGGCGATTCCGGATTATTCCAAAGAGAAACTGCTCATTGATGCCGATATTAACGGGCCGGGAAAAGCCGTTGGGCCTTATTTTGACGAGACGCCGCTAAAAGACTCGCTTGGCTCGACGCTGGCGGAGCTCCAATTAGATGGCGATGTGAATGCTCGCTTACATCTTGATATTCCGCTGGATGGCGAACAGGTTACCGCTGAGGGCGATGTCTCGTTGCGTAATAACAGTCTGTTTATTAAGCCGCTAAACAGCACGCTCAAAAATCTGAACGGTAAATTCAGCTTTGTGAATGGCGCGCTAAAAAGCGGGCCGCTGACGGCAAACTGGTTTAATCAGCCGCTTAACCTGGATTTCAGTACGACGGAAGGGGCAAAAGCCTATCAGGTCGCCGTCAACCTGAACGGTAACTGGCAGCCAACGCGTATGGGCGTCTTACCGCCGCAACTGAATGACGCCCTGAGCGGCAGCGTGACGTGGAATGGTAAAGTCGGCATCGATCTTCCGTATCACGCTGACACCACTTATCACATCGAGCTGAACGGCGATCTGAGAAATGTGAGCAGTCACTTACCTTCTCCGCTAAATAAACCCGCAGGCGAAGCCATTCCGGTGAACATTCAGGCTGACGGCAACCTGAAAAGTTTTGCGCTAACGGGGAGCGCAGGGAGTAAAAATCACTTTAACAGCCGCTGGTTATTAAATCAGAAGCTGACGTTGGATCGGGCTATCTGGACGACGGACAGCCGGACGATTCCGCCATTACCTGCTCAACAAGGCGTTGAGCTCAATCTGCCGGCGCTGGATGGCGCGCAGTGGCTGGCGTTATTCCAGAAAGGCGCGGCGGATAACGTGAGCAGTTCGGCCGAGTTTCCTCAACGCGTCACGTTGCGTACTCCCGCGCTATCGCTGGGCGGCCAGCAGTGGAACAATTTGAGCGTCGTTTCAGCCCCCTCGCTGAACGGAACAAAAATTGAAGCGCAGGGCCGTGAGGTGAACGCCACGCTGCTCATGCGCAACCATGCGCCGTGGCTGGCGAACATTAAGTACCTTTACTACAACCCTGGCGTCGCAAAAACGCACGCCTCGTCACCCACGCCGACATCGCCGTTGGCTTCGGCGAACACGATTAGCTTCCGCGGCTGGCCGGACTTACAGCTTCGCTGCGAAGAGTGCTGGCTGTGGGGGCAAAAATATGGGCGTATTGATGGCGATTTCGCCATCAAAGGCAATACGCTGACTCTGGCGAATGGCCTGATCGATACCGGATTCGCCCGTTTGAAAGCGAACGGCGAGTGGGTGAATGCGCCGGGTAATGAACGAACCTCGCTGAAAGGTAGTCTGCATGGTAGTAACCTCGACACGGCAGCCGGGTTCTTCGGTATCTCGACGCCAATCCAGAACGCGTCTTTTAACGTAGATTACGATCTGCACTGGCGAAACCCGCCCTGGCAACCTGAGGAAGCCACGCTCAACGGGATTTTACGTACGCGTCTGGGCAAAGGCGAGTTTACTGATCTCAGTAGCGGTCATGCCGGACAGCTACTGCGGCTGCTCAGTTTTGATGCGTTGCTGCGTAAGCTGCGGTTTGACTTCAGAGATACCTTTAGCGAGGGCTTCTATTTCGACTCTATTCATAGTACCGCGTGGATTAAAGATGGCGTCCTGCATACTGACGATACGCTGGTGGATGGGCTGGAAGCGGATATTGCAATGAAAGGTTCTGTTGATCTGGTGCGTCGTCGTCTTGATATGGAGGCCGTTGTCGCGCCGGAAATTTCCGCCACCGTGGGCGTCGCTGCCGCGTTTGCCGTTAACCCGATTGTCGGCGCGGCGGTATTTGCCGCCAGTAAAGTGTTGGGGCCGCTATGGAGCAAGGTCTCCATTTTGCGTTATCGCATTACCGGTCCGGTCGATGCGCCGCAGATCAACGAAGTTCTGCGCCAACCGAGAAAAGAAAGCCAGCAATGATTTGACGGGGGCGAGGAATTGCCCCACTCTCAGTAAATAGTCATGCCGGACGGCGCTGCGTTTATCCGGTTTGTACAATCTAACAACGTAGTCCGGATAAGGCGTGAACCGCCATCCGGCAGAAATCAACGAGTAGCAAAAACGATGAGTCTGAACCTGGTAAGTGAACAATTGCTAGCGGCGAATGGCCTGAACCATCAGGATCTGTTCGCTATTTTGGGCCAACTGGCCGAACGCCGTCTTGATTATGGCGACCTCTATTTTCAGTCGAGCTATCACGAATCCTGGGTTTTAGAAGACCGCATCATTAAAGATGGTTCATATAATATCGACCAGGGCGTTGGCGTTCGCGCCATTAGCGGCGAAAAAACCGGTTTTGCTTATGCTGACCAGATAAGCCTCCTGGCGCTGGAGCAGAGTGCGCAGGCAGCGCGAACCATTGTACGCGAGAACGGCGAAGGCAAGGTAAAAACGCTCGCCGCCGTAGCGCATCAGCCGCTCTACACCACCCTTGATCCGCTGCAAAGTATGAGCCGCGAAGAGAAGCTGGATATCCTCAGACGCGTTGATGAAGCGGCGCGAGAAGCCGATAAACGCGTGCAGGAAGTTAACGCCAGCCTGACCGGCGTATATGAATTAATCCTCGTGGCGGCGACCGACGGGACGCTGGCGGCGGATGTCCGTCCACTGGTGCGGTTGTCCGTTAGCGTGCAGGTGGAAGAAGACGGTAAACGCGAGCGCGGCGCCAGCGGCGGCGGCGGTCGCTTTGGTTATGAGTATTTTCTTGCCGATCTCGACGGCGAGGTTCGCGCCGACGCGTGGGCGAAAGAAGCGGTACGCATGGCGCTGGTTAATCTCTCCGCGGTCGCTGCGCCAGCGGGGACGTTACCGGTGGTTCTGGGCGCCGGGTGGCCGGGCGTATTGCTGCACGAAGCGGTCGGGCACGGGCTGGAAGGTGATTTCAACCGTCGTGGGACGTCTGTGTTTAGCGGTCAGATCGGCGAGCAGGTTGCCTCCGCGCTTTGCACCGTAGTGGACGACGGCACAATGATGAACCGTCGCGGCTCCGTTGCTATCGATGATGAAGGTACGCCAGGCCAGTACAACGTATTGATTGAAAATGGCGTACTGAAAGGATACATGCAGGACAAGCTGAACGCGCGCCTGATGGGCGCTGCGCCGACCGGTAACGGGCGTCGCGAATCTTATGCGCATCTGCCGATGCCGCGTATGACGAATACCTATATGTTGGCGGGGCAGTCAACGCCGCAGGAAATTATCGAATCCGTTGAATACGGCATCTATGCGCCTAACTTTGGCGGTGGTCAGGTGGATATCACCTCCGGCAAGTTTGTGTTCTCTACCTCGGAAGCGTATCTGATTGAAAACGGCAAAGTCACGACGCCGGTGAAGGGCGCGACGTTGATTGGATCAGGCATTGAAACGATGCAACAGATCTCCATGGTCGGCAACGACCTTAAGCTGGATAACGGGGTGGGGGTTTGCGGTAAAGAGGGTCAAAGTCTGCCGGTAGGCGTAGGCCAGCCGACGCTGAAAGTCGATAACCTGACGGTTGGCGGCACCGCATAACTGTCCGCCTTATCAGGCCTGTGGTGTGTGCCGCCCAGGCCTGATAAGCGCAGCGCCATCAGGCAATGTCTGCGTCGGGTGGCATCTGGCTACAATCGTCTTCAGCAATTACCCGGTGTTTTTATTTTTCTTTCCCTCGCCCGTGCATCCCCTGAAACAGGTGTGCGACATCGACAAAATAGTCAGTTAACGCGTTAATCACTACCTGCACTTTAAGCGGCAGCTTATCTTTTTCGGTGTACAGCGCGTACACAGGACGGGGATCGGACTGATAGCGAGGCAGTAGGATCTCCAGATCGCCACGATTGATCTCATCGATCACCCACATCAGCGGCACATAGGCGATTCCGGTTCCGGCGGTCAGCCAGCGTACCAGCGTCATCGGATCGTTAGTGACGAACCGCCCCTGTGGAATCAGTCGGGTAGAAATTCCTTCCGGCGCGATAAGTTCAAACTCATTATCCGGGCGCACGCTATATTCCAGCCAGGAATGGCTACTGAGATCGGCGGGTTTTTCCGGGACGCCGTACTGAGCGAGGTAGGGCTTGGCGGCGCACACAACCATCGGCATCGCGCCAAGTCGACGGGAAAACAGGCTGGAGTCTTGCAGCGCGCCCACGCGGATCACCACGTCCAGCCCGTCGGCAATTAAATCCGGAGCCGGAATTCCTGTCACCAGATTGACCGCCAGACCGGGATACTCTTTTAATAATTTTGCGGTAAGCCCGGCCAGCACATTTTGCGCCATGGTTGAAGAACAGCCGATACGCAATGTACCGATAGGCGTGTTATTAAAAGCGTAAAGCTGCTCGTGAACATCCTGCACTTCATGCAGCATACGACGACAGCCCTGATAATAGATTTTTCCAGCCTCGGTGAGCCCAATGCTGCGTGTGCTGCGGTTGAGCAATTTAACCTGAAGCTCATCTTCCAGTTTCGCCACAGTCTGGCTGATGGACGATACGCTCATTTGCAGCTGTCTGGCTGCGGCGGTAAAAGAGCCAAACTCGACAACTTTGGCGAATACCGACATTCGTTTTAATCGTTCCATTATTCACTCTGGCTTAAAAGTGATTTAGATCACATAATATAGATAACAGCATAACAATTACGTTAATATACTATTATTCGAATAAGAGCTATGTCGCTCTCGCCTGGCGTCTCTTGCCCTTCTCTGCGGCGATGTAGCTTAACAATCTATCGCCTGCTCTCTCTCAGAAATCAAGGTCAACATGAGTCTGTTTCCCGTTATCGTGGTGTTTGGTCTTTCCTTCCCACCGATATTTTTCGAATTGCTTTTGTCACTGGCTATTTTTTGGCTGGTGCGTCGGATGCTTGTACCGACGGGTATCTATGATTTTGTCTGGCATCCGGCTCTGTTCAATACCGCGCTGTATTGTTGTCTGTTTTATTTAATATCGCGCCTGTTCGTTTGAGGTTGAAGTGAAAACACTAACAAGAAAACTCTCCCGTACGGCCATTACCCTCGTACTGGTTATTCTGGCCTTTATCGCCATTTTCCGCGCCTGGGTGTATTACACCGAATCTCCCTGGACGCGTGACGCGCGTTTTAGCGCCGATGTCGTCGCTATTGCCCCGGATGTCGCGGGCCTGATTACCCATGTAAACGTGCATGATAACCAACTGGTGAAAAAGGATCAGGTCCTGTTTACCATCGATCAGCCACGCTATCAAAAAGCGCTGGCGGAAGCGGAAGCTGATGTAGCCTATTATCAGGTCCTGGCGCAGGAAAAACGCCAGGAAGCCAGTCGCCGTAATCGCCTCGGCGTACAGGCGATGTCCCGGGAAGAGATCGATCAGGCGAACAATGTCTTGCAGACTGTACTGCATCAACTGGCTAAAGCCCAGGCGACGCGCGATCTGGCTAAACTCGATCTGGAACGCACCGTCATTCGCGCGCCTGCCGACGGCTGGGTGACTAACCTCAATGTTTATGCCGGTGAATTTATTACCCGCGGTTCCACAGCCGTCGCCCTGGTGAAAAAGAACTCTTTTTACGTGCAGGCCTATATGGAAGAGACCAAGCTGGAAGGCGTGCGTCCGGGATATCGTGCCGAAATCACGCCGCTTGGCAGCAACCGGGTATTAAAAGGTACTGTCGATAGCGTGGCGGCAGGGGTAACGAATGCCAGCAGTACCAGCGATGCGAAAGGGATGGCGACGATAGACTCTAACCTCGAATGGGTGCGTCTGGCCCAGCGTGTCCCGGTGCGTATCCGGCTCGACGAGCAGCAGGGGAATTTGTGGCCTGCCGGTACGACGGCAACCGTCGTGATCACCGGTAAGCAGGATCGTGACGCAAGCCAGGACTCCTTCTTCCGTAAACTGGCGCACCGGCTGCGCGAATTCGGTTAATCGTCATGGGCATTTTCTCCATTGCCAACCAGCACATTCGCTTTGCGGTAAAGCTGGCGTGCGCCATTGTGCTGGCATTATTTATCGGCTTCCATTTTCAACTGGAGACGCCGCGTTGGGCGGTGCTGACCGCCGCGATCGTGGCGGCAGGCCCGGCATTTGCCGCCGGCGGGGAACCCTATTCCGGCGCTATCCGTTATCGCGGAATGTTGCGTATTATCGGGACGTTTATTGGCTGTATCGCCGCGCTTATCATTATTATCTCTATGATCCGCGCGCCGCTATTGATGATTTTGGTGTGCTGTGTCTGGGCCGGTTTTTGTACCTGGATCTCCTCTTTAGTACGGATCGAAAACTCTTATGCGTGGGGACTGTCAGGTTATACTGCGCTGATCATTGTGATTACCATTCAGACGGAGCCGCTGCTCACGCCGCAATTTGCGCTTGAACGCTGTAGCGAAATCGTCATCGGCATTGGCTGCGCTATTTTAGCGGATCTGCTTTTCTCGCCGCGATCGATAAAGCAGGAGGTTGATCGCGAACTGGACAGTTTACTGGTAGCGCAATATCAGCTAATGCAACTTTGTATTAAGCACGGCGACAGCGAAGAAGTCGACAACGCCTGGGGCGATCTGGTGCGACGCACGGCGGCGCTGGAGGGGATGCGAAGTAATCTGAATATGGAATCTTCGCGCTGGGTACGCGCTAACCGCCGCCTGAAAGCGTTGAATACGCTTTCGCTCACGCTGATTACGCAATCCTGTGAAACTTATCTTATTCAAAACACGCGGCCGGAACTGATTACCGATACATTCCGGGAACTGTTCGAGACGCCGGTTGAAACGATACAGGACGTCCACAGGCAGTTAAAACGGATGCGGCGTGTCATTGTCTGGACCGGCGAGCGCGAAACGCCCGTCACGCTTTATAGCTGGGTAGGCGCTGCGACGCGCTATCTGCTGCTTAAACGCGGCGTGATCAGCAACACCAAAATCAGCGCGACGGAAGAAGAGATCCTGCAAGGCGAACCCGTGGTTAAAGTGGAATCCGCTGAACGTCACCATGCGATGGTGAACTTCTGGCGCACCACGCTTTCCTGCATTCTGGGAACGTTATTCTGGCTCTGGACCGGCTGGACATCGGGTAATGGCGCGATGGTGATGATTGCCGTGGTGACCTCGCTGGCGATGCGTTTACCCAATCCGCGCATGGTCTGCATTGATTTTATTTATGGCACTCTGGCGGCGTTGCCGCTGGGATTGCTCTATTTCCTGGTGATTATTCCCAATACGCAGCAAAGTATGCTGTTGTTATGTTTGAGCCTGGCGGTATTGGGGTTCTTTATCGGCATTGAGGTCCAGAAACGGCGTCTGGGGTCGATGGGGGCGCTGGCCAGTACGATTAACATTATTGTGTTGGATAATCCGATGACGTTCCATTTCAGCCAGTTCCTCGACAGCGCGTTGGGGCAAATTGTCGGCTGTATGCTGGCGTTTATCGTCATCCTGCTGGTGCGTGATAAATCCAAAGATCGAACCGGTCGCGTGCTGCTTAATCAGTTTGTTTCCGCTGCGGTCTCGGCAATGACGACCAACGTGGTACGTCGTAAAGAAAACCGTCTGCCTGCGTTATATCAGCAACTCTTTTTGCTGATGAATAAATTCCCAGGCGATTTGCCGAAGTTTCGCCTGGCGCTAACGATGATCATTGCTCATCAACGTCTGCGCGACGCGCCGATACCGGTTAATGAAGATCTGTCAGTGTTCCACCGCCAGCTTCGTCGTACTGCAGACCATGTTATTTCCGCCGGAAGCGATGATAAACGGCGACGCTACTTTGGTCAGTTGCTGGATGAGCTGGATATCTATCAGGAGAAATTACGTATCTGGGAGGCGCCGCCGCAGGTGACGGAACCGGTTAAACGCCTGACGGGCATGTTACATAAATACCAGAATGCGCTTACCGATAGCTAACCCACAAGAACCGATGCCAAAAGCGTCGGTTTTTTTATGACTATACTTATTTGAGATACAAAAACAGCGCAAGAGTGCTCCGGGGCTAAAAGCGTTTCTGGAAGTGAAACCTCTGCATAATGATGCTTAGTAGTAAAACAGACAATTGTCTGTCGGGGATGGTGGCTGGCTATGAATGTCTATACTTTTGATTTTAATGATATTAAAAACCAAAGCGATTTTTATCGCGAGTTTACGCAGACGTTTGGTCTTGCCAGTGAGAAAGTAAGCGATCTTGATACATTATGGGATGCGGTAATGAGCGATATCTTACCCCTACCGCTAGAGATTGAGTTCGTTCACCTGCCTGATAAACTGCGCAGGCGCTACGGGGCGCTGATTTTACTCTTTGATGAAGCGGAAGAAGAGCTGGAGGGGCGGCTACGGTTTAATGTCCGGCATTGAAAAAGCATAAAAAAGCCCCCGACAGGCGGGGGCAAGTCGTCGGGTTAGACGACGAGGGTTTACTTATACAACTCGGCGGTGGCGTGCCAGTTATCACCTTCTTTTAATTCGATGATGCGATAGCTATTAGCGCCTGCTTTTTCGGCTTTAGCGACGATCTCCTGGCGCATATCCATTGGCGTACTGCCAATCTGCGAGACGGAAATGGTGCCCATCGGTTGCAGATTCTGCGCCTGTTCCGCGTTGACCTGGTGTACTGCGGCATTTGCGCCGAAAGAGAGCAGAGTGGCCAGGCCGAGTGATGCGATAATGTATTTCGTTTTCATGGTCTTTTATTCCTTTATAGGGTCAACCTCGCGGATTAATGGGCTTTTCTTATGCGATATCTCCGCGAAGTAACGACACGTTATATGCGATGGCAGGTGAATTTTATTTGTACAGTTCGGCAGTGGCGTGCCAGTTGCTGCCGCTACGCGCTTCGGTAATGTGGTAGGCCGTAGCGCCTTGTTCATCCGCTTTTTTGCTCAGCATGGCGTTCATATCCATAGGCGATGAGCCGATAGCGCTGACTGAAACCGATCCGATTGCTTCACGATTTTGCGCTTGCTCTGCGCTGATAGGTTCTGCGGCGAAAGCGCCAAAAGAGAGAACGGACAGAACACTTAATGTTGCAACAGTGGTTTTGATATTCATGATTTTTACCTCGTCGAATTCCTTTACTGGGGTCTTTGTTTCGTGACCCTCATCACAAAATTAAGTATACACTAATCACGCGATTAATTAATACCACGCTAATTGTTTCTGCTTTTTAAAGACATTAAAAATTTTATTTTTTATAACGTTATGGAATTAAAATTGCTGTTTTTCGCCGCTGTCTTTTAAAAAATAAAAGAAAATCAATTGGTTAAGAAATTTGGCATTTTGTGCGTTTTTTTGATTTGTCATTCACGTGGTGAATGTTTAAGGGCATGATTTGCCAAATGATAGCCGTACAGGAAAGCGGCGAGGGGAGAGGACAAAAAGGTGCCTCCGCCGTACGACGACGGAGGAAGTGGGACTAGAGCTCTTGTTCAAAAAGTTCCAGAATGGCTTCGTACAGATCTCTTACGGAAAATCCGCTGGCAGGCGTAGTGAAGATAGTATCGTCGCCGGCAATCGTGCCGAGAATACCTTCTGCTTTCCCCAGTGAATCCAGCAGGCGCGCAATGAGTTGTGCCGCGCCGGGGCTGGTATGAATCACCACGACAGCGTCGTTATAGTCGATATCCAGCACCAGATTTTTCAACGGACTGGATGTTGTTGGGACGCCCAGTTCAGCCGGAAGACAGTACACCATTTCCATTTTTGCGTTACGTGTACGCACTGCGCCGAACTTAGTCAACATGCGCGAGACCTTGGACTGATTGATATTTTCAAAGCCCTGATCCTGCAACGCGAGGACGATTTCGCCCTGTGAGCTGAATTTTTCTTCTTTGAGGAGCGCTTTAAACGCTCTTACTAGTTCTTCTTGTTTAGCCGAGCTTCGCATAAGTCACCCGTAATATGGCGGTAGAAACAACATTATTGTGCATACAGATGAATTTTTATGCAAACAGTCTGCCTTGTTTAAGGCTGAAATAATGTTATGAAAGAGCGGAATTTTATCAAATTTCGTTATCAAGAAACATGCCTGTGTCACGCCTCGCAAATAAGATTAAAAGTAAATTAATTGTTATCAAAATGATGTTGTTTTGAGAGGATAGTAGGGTATATTGTCACCACCTGTAGGAACGTTGCTCTCTGGTTGCAGTCGATCCGGATTACGCAAATTAAATGCATAAAAGCCAAAATTGCGCGACTCCGCATTCTTGATGAGTGAGGATTGTAATCATTGAATTTGTGAATTAAGGTCGCCGCCGCGGAGCAATAGACACTTAGCTAATCATATAATAAGGAGTTTAGGATGAAAGTCGCAGTCCTCGGCGCTGCTGGTGGTATCGGTCAGGCGCTGGCATTACTTTTAAAAAACCAACTGCCTTCAGGTTCAGAACTCTCCCTGTACGACATCGCTCCAGTGACTCCCGGTGTGGCCGTTGATTTGAGCCATATCCCCACCGCTGTAAAAATCAAAGGTTTCTCCGGTGAAGACGCAACCCCGGCGCTTGAAGGCGCTGACGTAGTACTGATTTCTGCGGGTGTGGCGCGTAAGCCGGGTATGGACCGTTCCGACCTGTTTAACGTTAACGCCGGCATCGTGAAAAACCTGGTGCAGCAGATCGCTAAAACCTGCCCGAAAGCGTGCGTGGGCATTATCACCAACCCGGTGAACACCACCGTTGCGATTGCGGCGGAAGTGCTGAAAAAAGCAGGCGTATACGACAAAAACAAACTGTTTGGCGTCACCACGCTGGATATCATCCGCTCTAATACCTTTGTTGCAGAGCTGAAAGGTAAGCTGCCAACGGAAGTTGAAGTCCCGGTGATTGGCGGGCACTCCGGCGTGACGATTCTGCCGCTGCTGTCGCAGATTCCAGGCGTAAGTTTTACCGAACAAGAAGCGGCCGAGCTGACTAAACGTATTCAGAACGCCGGTACTGAAGTCGTCGAGGCGAAAGCCGGCGGCGGATCGGCAACCCTCTCTATGGGTCAGGCTGCCGCACGTTTCGGTCTTTCTCTGGTTCGCGCTCTGCAGGGCGAAAAAGGCGTGGTGGAATGCGCCTATGTGGAAGGCGACGGTCAGTATGCCCGTTTCTTCTCTCAGCCGCTGCTGCTGGGTAAAAACGGTGTAGAAGAGCGTAAATCCATCGGCACACTGAGCGCTTTTGAGCAACATTCGCTGGACGCTATGCTGGATACGCTGAAAAAAGATATTCAGTTGGGTGAAGATTTTATTAATAAATAAGCTGTTCCTGCCCGATGCCGGGGCTTTTGCTCCGGCTTCTTTGACTGTAAACAAGCCACGAAATCAAGTACTAAATCTGCTAAACTCCTCACGTCTTATCGGTTATTAACGAGAACGTCGTGAAAAAGATCCAAAGAACGCAAACCCGCGATCACATTACGCAAATGCTTCGCTATGAAATTCTTTCCGGCAATATAAAAGCGGGAGAAGAACTCGCGCAGGAAAGTATTGCGGAGCAGCTTGGTCTTTCACGAATGCCGGTTCGAGAAGCGCTACAGTCACTCGAACAGGAAGGTTTTTTAATCCGACTGCCCAACAGGCACATGCAGGTCGCGCATCTTGAGGCCGATCGCGTGAGTCATATTTTTCGCGTAATTGCCGCGATGGCCGCCGAAATGTTTTCGCTGATACCCAGCGAAGTAGGCGATGCCCTCCTGATACGTGCGCAAGCGCTGGCTGTCGCAGAAGACAAATCCTGCGAACTGGAGTGTCATGCGATGCTGATTTCTTATGTGAATAACCGCTATCTGGAAAAGGTGTATCAGCAGTTCCTGGACGGTTATGTCTCTTATGTTATTTTGCATCTGAAAAAAGATAATCAGGAGTCGGCGCAGCTTTTCGCTGAACTGGCTGACGTCATACGCCAGGGGCGGCGTGATGAGATTGGGCAAGTTATGCAGCGTTATTTCCTCTCTTTAGCAGAAATAATGCGTCAACATATGAAGGATTGGGAAAGTGCAGAAGCCTAAGTTAGGGAAGATTAAGCTTCTTTCAGCGAAAGAACAGGTCGCGGCGGTGCTGCGTAAAGCGATTCTTTCGAGGGAGTTAGTGGAAGGGCAGGAGATTACGTTAGAAGGCATTGCCGGAATGGTCGGCGTGTCCAGTATGCCAGTGCGCGAGGCGTTTCAGATTCTGGCGGCGGATGGGCTGATAAAAGTGCGCCCTAATAAAGGGGCGGTGGTGTTGGGCATCAATGAACAAACGATCCGTGAACACTATGAAATTCGCGCGCTGTTAGAAAGTGAGGCGGTGGCTAAAGCTTCTCGTCCCGGCACCGATATCTCGCGGATAGCCCAGGTGCATTATGCCGCTGAAAAGGCTCTCGCGGAAAATAACTCGGCGGAATACTCCGACCTGAATCAGGCATTTCATATGGAAATATGGAATGTTGCTGGCAACGAAAAAATGAAAATGTTGCTCTGTAATATGTGGAACGGCCTGTCGATGGGCCATAAGGTCACCGAAGAAGAGTATGCCGTGATTTCCATTCAGGAACATAAAAGTATTCTGCAAGCTCTTGAACTTCATGATGAAACATTGGCACGCCAGCGCATGCGCGAACACATTATTCGCTCGATGGAGAATATGCTGACCCGCTATGTTGGTGACCCTTCTGCCTGATCTTTTCGCCTGCGTGAGCATCGCAGGCGCTTCAACCAATTCTTCAATTCTATTAATCACGTCCAGTAACGATCTAACCACGATCTTGATGTAGATCCCACTCCTGCATCTTTCCTGAGAAACGATTTGACTTAGTTTTTGTATGGGAATAATTTCTCCCTGTCAATATTGGATACAATATCATATATCATTGATTGGATAATTATAAATATGGAACCCATTACCCTTACCCTATGTTTATTGGTGTTCGCTATCGTCATGTTTGTATGGGAAAAAGTGCCGCTGGCCGTCACTTCCATGATTGTCTGCGTGGCCTTAGTTATCACCGGCGTTCTGAATATCAAACAGGCCTTTGCTGGCTTTATCGACACTAACGTCATCCTCTTTGTCGCGATGTTTATCGTGGGCGGTGCGTTGTTCGAGACCGGTATGGCAAACAAAGTGGGCGGCGTCATCACGCGCTTCGCGAAAACAGAAAAACAGCTGATCTTCACCATTATGGTGGTGGTGGGTTTGATGTCTGGCGTCCTCTCTAACACCGGTACCGCTGCGGTTTTGATTCCGGTGGTGATCGGCGTGGCGGCAAAATCGGGCTTCTCGCGTTCTCGTCTACTGATGCCGCTGGTTTTCGCCGCTGCGTTGGGCGGTAACCTGTCGTTAATTGGCGCGCCGGGAAATCTTATCGCACAGTCTGCGCTACAGAATATTGGCGGCGGCTTTGGCTTTTTTGAATACGCAAAAATCGGTCTCCCGATGCTCATCTGCGGCATTCTCTACTTCCTGACTATTGGCTATCGCTTTCTGCCGAATAATGCGACCGGCGGTGAGGTGGGGAGCGTCGGGGAGCAACGTGACTACAGCCATGTTCCACAGTGGAAACAACGGCTCTCACTCGTGGTGTTGATCGCAACGATCCTCGGCATGATCTTTGAGAAGAAGATCGGTGTCAGCCTGGCCGTGACCGGTTGTATTGGCGCTCTTGTGCTGGTAGTAAGCGGCGTACTCACGGAAAAACAGGCCTATAAAGCCATTGATTCACAGACTATTTTTATCTTTGGCGGCACCCTGGCGCTGGCAAAAGCGCTGGAAATGACCGGGGCAGGCAAGCTGGTTGCGGACTATGTAATCGGCATGCTGGGGCAAAACTCCTCACCGTTCATGTTGCTGATCGCCGTTTTCGCCTTATCCGTTGTGATGACCAACTTTATGTCCAATACCGCAACGACAGCGCTGTTGGTGCCGGTGAGTTTGTCCATTGCCGCAGGTATGGGGGCCGACCCGCGTGCGGTTCTGATGGCGACGGTCATTGGCGGTTCCTGCGCCTACGCAACCCCTATCGGTATGCCTGCCAACATGATGGTGCTCTCTGCGGGTGGCTATAAATTTGTCGACTACGCTAAGGCCGGTATCCCCCTGATTATCGTTTCAACCATTGTCAGCTTGATCCTGCTGCCAATCCTTTTCCCTTTTCATCCGTAATTAACGGAAGCTGTTCTGACTAAGGAGCATTTATGAGCAAAAGTGAACAGATATCCCATATGACCGACGTTATGGCCAAGTTTGTGGGATATACCGGCAAAGTTTTGCCTGATGATGTCACTGCAAAACTGGAAGATTTGCATAAGAAAGAGACCAGTAAACTGGCCGACGTCATCTTTACTACCATGATTGAGAACCAGCGTCTGGCGAAAGAGCTGGATCGACCTTCCTGCCAGGACACCGGTGTCATTCAGTTTCTGGTGGAGTGCGGGACGAACTTTCCGCTGATTGGCGAGCTGGAAGCGTTGTTGCGTGAGGCGGTGATCAAAGCAACTGTAGATTCTCCGCTGCGCCACAACAGCGTAGAAACTTTTGATGAATACAACACCGGTAAAAACGTGGGTAAAGGTACGCCGACGGTCTTCTGGGAAATCGCTCCCAATTCCGATCAGTGCAGCATTTATACCTATATGGCGGGCGGTGGTTGTTCTCTGCCGGGGAAAGCGATGGTGCTGATGCCGGGGGCAGGCTATGAAGGTGTGACCCGCTTTGTACTGGATGTGATGACCAGCTACGGCCTCAACGCGTGTCCGCCGCTGCTGGTTGGCGTGGGCGTAGCGACCTCTGTTGAAACGGCGGCACTGCTATCGAAAAAAGCGCTGATGCGTCCGATCGGTTCGCATAACGAGAATGAGCGTGCAGCCTCGCTGGAAAAAATGCTGGAAGACGGCATTAACAAAATTGGCCTGGGGCCGCAGGGGATGTCCGGTAATACCTCCGTTATGGGCGTGAACATTGAAAACACCGCGCGTCATCCTTCTACCATCGGCGTGGCGGTAAACGTCGGCTGCTGGTCGCACCGTAAAGGGCATATCGTTTTCGATAAAGATTTGAATTACACCATTACGTCTCACAGCGGAGTGAATTTCTGATGACTAAAAAAATCCTGACTACGCCAATTAAAGATGAAGATTTAGCGGATATTAAGGCTGGCGATATTATTTATCTCAACGGTCATATTGTTACCTGCCGTGACGTAGCCCATCGCCGTTTAATTGAAGGTGGTCGCGAACTTCCGGTAGATGTTCGCGGCGGCGCTATTTTACACGCTGGCCCAATTGTCCGCCCAATTAAAGGCGAAGACGATAAGTTTGAAATGGTCTCCGTTGGACCAACCACCAGCATGCGTATGGAGAAATTCGAAAAAGAATTTATTGCGCAGACCGGCGTGAAATTAATTGTGGGTAAAGGCGGTATGGGTAAAGGTACCGAAGAGGGCTGTGCTGAACACAAAGCGCTGCACTGCGTATTCCCTGCCGGTTGTGCGGTTGTAGCCGCCGTGTGCGTGGAAGAAATTGAAGATGCCCAATGGCGCGATCTGGGGATGCCGGAAACGCTGTGGGTCTGCCGGGTTAAAGAGTTTGGCCCGCTGATTGTTTCTATTGATACCCATGGGAATAATCTGTTTGAACAGAACAAAATTATTTTTAATCAGCGTAAAGAGATCGTCGCTGATGAAATATGCCAGAACGTAAGTTTCATCAAATAAACCTGATTACGTAAATTGCACGATAATGGTGGCAATACGTTATGACGATAATAATAACCAAGGGCTCTGGCCGGGGGCGGCTCAGGGAAATCCACCCTTATTATTTCATCGTCATAAATAGCACCATTATCGTGCCTCCTGCCTGAAGGCTATTTTATGACTGATGCAGCTCTGCTATTAGGTGAAGGCTTCACCCTGATGTTCCTCGGCATGGGGTTCGTGCTGGCGTTTCTGTTCCTGCTGATTTTCGCCATCCGCGGCATGTCTGCCGTGATTACTCGCTTCTTCCCGGAACCCGTCGCAGCGCCCGCACCGCGCGCCGTTCCCGCCGTGGACGACTTCACCCGCTTAAAGCCGGTGATTGCCGCCGCCATTCACCATCACCGCCTTAACGCTTAATTTCCCGGAGGGATCCATGACCATTGCCATTACCGACGTCGTCCTGCGTGACGCCCACCAGTCCCTTTTCGCCACCCGCCTGCGCCTTGACGATATGCTGCCGATTGCCGCTCAGCTCGACGACGTGGGCTACGGCTCGCTGGAGTGCTGGGGCGGCGCCACCTTTGACGCCTGCATCCGCTTTCTCGGCGAAGACCCGTGGCTGCGCCTGCGCGAGCTCAAAAAAGCCATGCCCAAAACCCCGCTGCAGATGCTGCTGCGCGGCCAGAACCTGCTCGGTTATCGCCATTACGCCGATGACGTGGTGGAACGCTTCGTCGAACGCGCGGTGAAAAACGGCATGGACGTGTTCCGCGTCTTCGATGCCATGAACGACCCGCGCAATATGAAGGCGGCGCTCAGCGCGGTACGCAGCCACGGCGCGCACGCCCAGGGCACACTCTCCTACACCACCAGCCCGGCCCACACCCTGCAGACCTGGCTGGATTTAACCGAACAGCTGCTGGAAACCGGCGTCGACTCGATTGCCATCAAGGATATGTCCGGCATCCTGACGCCGATGGCCGCCTTTGAGCTGGTCAGTGAAATCAAAAAACGTTTTGAGGTGCGCCTGCACCTGCACTGTCACGCCACCACCGGGATGGCGGAGATGGCCCTGCTGAAGGCTATCGAGGCGGGCGTTGACGGCGTCGACACGGCGATTTCCTCCATGAGCGCCACCTACGGCCACCCGGCCACCGAGGCGCTGGTTGCCACGCTTGCCGGCACAAAATATGACACCGGGCTGGATATCCTGAAGCTGGAAAGCATCGCGGCGTACTTCCGCGAGGTGCGCAAAAAATACCACGCCTTTGAAGGCCAGCTGAAGGGCTACGACAGCCGCATTCTGGTGGCGCAGGTACCGGGCGGGATGCTGACCAACCTCGAAAGCCAGCTGAAGCAGCAGAATGCGGCGGACAAGCTGGACCAGGTGCTGGCGGAAATCCCCCGCGTGCGCGAGGACCTCGGTTTTATCCCGCTGGTGACCCCCACCTCGCAGATTGTCGGCACCCAGGCGGTGCTCAACGTCCTGACCGGCGAACGCTACAAAACCATTGCCAAAGAAACGGCGGGCATTCTGAAAGGCGAATACGGCCACACCCCGGTGCCGGTTAACGCCGCGTTACAGGCCCGCGTGCTGGAAGGGGCAGCCCCGGTGACCTGCCGTCCGGCGGATTTACTCAAACCGGAACTGGCTGAACTGGAAGCGGACGTCAGGCGCCAGGCGCAGGAGAAGGGCATCCAGCTTGCGGGAAACGCCATCGACGACGTGCTCACCGTGGCGCTGTTCCCGCAACCCGGCCTCAAATTCCTTGAGAACCGCCACAACCCGGCGGCGTTTGAGCCGGTGCCGCAGGCGGAAGCCGCGCAGCCTGCCGCTGCCCCGGCAAAAGCCGCAGCTTCCGGTATCTACACCGTGGAAGTGGAAGGCAAAGCCTTTGTGGTGAAGGTCAGCGACGGCGGCGATATCAGCCAGCTCACTGCGGCTGAACCGGCGGCCTCTTCCGCACCGGTTCAGGCCGCCGCCCCCGCAGGCGCAGGCACCCCGGTCACCGCCCCGCTGGCGGGGAATATCTGGAAGGTGATTGCCACCGAGGGCCAGACGGTGGCCGAAGGCGATGTGCTGCTGATTCTGGAGGCCATGAAGATGGAAACCGAAATCCGCGCCGCGCAGGCCGGGACGGTACGCGGTATCGCGGTGAAGTCCGGGGACGCGGTCTCTGTGGGCGACACCCTGATGACGCTGGCGTAACGGAGAACTGAAATGGAAAGTCTGAACGCCCTGCTTCAGGGCATGGGGCTGATGCACCTTGGCGCAGGCCAGGCCATCATGCTGCTGGTCAGCCTGCTGCTGCTGTGGCTGGCGATTGCGAAAAAGTTCGAGCCGTTACTGCTGCTGCCGATTGGCTTCGGCGGCCTGCTCTCCAATATCCCGGAAGCGGGCATGGCGCTGACCGCGCTGGAGAGCCTGCTGGCGCATCACGACGCCGGGCAGCTGGCGGTGATTGCCGCGAAGCTGAACTGCGCGCCGGACGTGCACGCCATTAAAGAGGCATTAGCGCTGGCGCTGCCGTCGGTGCAGAGCCAGATGGAGAACCTGGCGGTGGACATGGGCTATACGCCGGGGGTGCTGGCGCTGTTCTACAAAGTGGCGATTGGCTCCGGCGTCGCGCCGCTGGTCATCTTTATGGGCGTGGGGGCGATGACCGACTTCGGCCCGCTGCTGGCGAATCCGCGCACCCTGCTGCTCGGCGCGGCGGCGCAGTTCGGTATCTTCGCCACCGTGCTGGGGGCGCTGACGCTGAACTACTTCGGCCTTATCAGCTTCACCCTGCCGCAGGCGGCGGCCATCGGCATTATCGGCGGCGCGGACGGCCCGACGGCGATTTATCTGTCGGGCAAGCTGGCGCCGGAGCTGCTGGGGGCCATCGCGGTGGCGGCGTACTCGTATATGGCGCTGGTGCCGTTAATCCAGCCGCCGATTATGAAGGCGCTGACCACGGAGACGGAGCGGAAAATCCGCATGGTGCAGCTGCGCACCGTCAGCAAGCGGGAAAAAATCCTCTTCCCGGTGGTGCTGCTCATGCTGGTGGCCCTGCTGCTGCCGGACGCCGCGCCGCTGCTGGGGATGTTCTGCTTTGGCAACCTGATGCGCGAAAGTGGCGTGGTGGAGCGTCTGAGCGACACGGTACAGAACGGGCTGATTAATATCGTCACCATTTTCCTGGGGCTTTCCGTTGGCGCCAAGCTGGTGGCGGACAAGTTCCTGCAGCCGCAGACGCTGGGCATTCTGCTGCTGGGGGTGATTGCCTTTGGTATCGGGACGGCGGCCGGGGTGCTGATGGCGAAGCTGCTGAACCTGTGCAGTAAGAACAAAATCAACCCGCTTATCGGTTCGGCGGGGGTGTCGGCGGTGCCGATGGCTGCACGGGTGTCGAACAAAGTGGGGCTGGAATCGGACCCGCAGAACTTCCTGCTGATGCACGCGATGGGCCCGAACGTGGCCGGGGTGATTGGCTCGGCCATTGCGGCGGGCGTGATGCTCAAGTACGTGCTGGCGATGTAATCCAATCTAATCGGGAGCAGTGATTCTGCTCCCGCAAAATGAGGACACAGTAATGAGTGAAATGGTTGCGTTTCGGCAAGGTACATCCATGCCATCCAGAGAAACCATCTTGCATTATGTTGTTGAGACGGTGAATCAGATAACTGAGCTTGAGCCAGCGCTGCATTTGCTGCCGTGGTCTGGCGTCAACTCAGCAATATATGAGCAACGTTTTGCACGGTGTTACGACGAGGGGCTTTGTGCCGCACAGACGTCGGCACCGAATGTTCCGCAGGGGATTCTGCCATCGACCGATTGGGCTCAGGGTATCGGGTTACTCTGTTTTGCCGCAGGGTATATGAGCGCAGGCGAGCGGCCATTAACACACAATCAGTTATGCGATTTCGTCAAACAGGCGGCTGTTGGTTTATCGCCGATTGAGGGGGAGGCGGCGAGCGGTTTCTCGACGGTACGTAGTATTGCATTACCCGTATTCAGGCGATTACAACGCGATGGTCACGCGTCTCGGATCCTGCTGTTACAAACGTTGCTGCATCTGGTTGCCTGGAAAAGCGCATCGCAGTATGCGCGTCAACAGGCGCAACGACTGCTCTGGATGGGCGGCATTCTGGGGGAAGGAGGCGAGTCTGGCTTATTGGCACTCGATAAGGCGCTGCGTGAAGAGGCCGTCGGGGAGAAAAGTCTCCCCGCTCTGCTGATTTTCACGAGTTTCCTGGCACATTTTCCGGCAGGGCCAGTCTTTATTGACTAGCCGTCGAACGACGCGGGCAAAAGCCGCGTCGTTTTAGTTCGACGCCGGGTATTCCTGCACCGTCACCTGGAACGTGAGCTGCTTATCATCCCGCATTACCACGACCGGAATGACGGAGCCCGGACGGATTTCCGCCACCTGATCCATCGTCTCCAGTGCGGACACAGCGGGTTTATTATTGACCGAAATAATCAAATCATTAACCTGAATACCGGCAAGCGCGGCGGGGCCGTTTGGCGTCACTTCATTAACGACAATGCCCTGAATCGGGTCCATGCCGCTACCCTGCTGCGCGTGCAGCGGTGCGATTTCTCGTCCGCCAATACCGATATAGCCGCGAATCACGCGACCGTCGCGGATAAGCTTATCCATAATTTTCGTGGCTAGCTGGAAGGGAATCGCAAAACCAAGGCCTTCCGGCGTTTCGCCATCGTTACTCTTATCAAAAGAGAGGGTGTTGATCCCCATCAGTTCGCCTAACGAGTTGACCAGCGCGCCGCCGGAATTACCGTGGTTAATCGAGGCGTCGGTCTGGAGAAAATTCTGTCGCCCCGTCGGGTTCAGGCCGATACGACCCGTTGCGCTGATGATCCCCTGGGTGATGGTCTGTCCCAGATTATATGGGTTGCCGATAGCCAGTACGACGTCGCCAATATGCGGTGTACGCTTTGTATTAATCGGGATGGTAGGTAGCCCGCCAGTGGCGTTGATCTTCAGCACCGCCAGATCGGTAAGCGAATCGGAGCCAACCAGTAGCGCTTCAAAGACGCGGCCATCCTGTAGCGCGACGATAATCTGATCGGCATCGTTAATCACGTGCTTGTTGGTAATAATATAACCGCGTTGATCCATGATCACGCCGGAACCCAGCGTGCGGATCTCCAGTTGATTATGCGCGGTACTGTTCATACTGCGGTTATAGACATTGACGACGGCAGGCGCGGCGCGGCGAACCGCAAAATTATAACTGGCTGGCGTCTCATCGGTACTGTCGAATTGCGGGACGGCGATAGGATTAATTTTGCGCAAAGAAGGCATGACGGCCAACAGAATAGCGCCGACAATTAAACCTATTGCGACCGAACGTAA
This sequence comes from Salmonella sp. SAL04157, assembly GCF_046551635.1. Taxonomy (NCBI): domain Bacteria; kingdom Pseudomonadati; phylum Pseudomonadota; class Gammaproteobacteria; order Enterobacterales; family Enterobacteriaceae; genus Salmonella; species Salmonella sp. SAL04157. The sequence continues at coordinate 666,838 of NZ_JBGDVS010000001.1, read as the reverse complement.
GAGCTTCACAAACATGATGGAGGCGTCGTTAAAAAAGGGAACGGCAGCAGCATACCATGAGTTAACCGGACATCACATCGCAGGCTGATGCCCGGTTTAAGACAGGATTAGCGCAGCAATAGATAAATGTTCTCGTTGCCGCGTACTACCTGAAGAGCAATGATGGACGGTTTTGCCGCCATCACTTTGCGCATTTCGGCGATAGAACTGATACGATCGCGGTTAACGCCGATGATAACATCATCTTTTTGCAAACCGGCCTGCGCGGCAGGACTGCTTTTTTCGACGCTATCAACCTTAACGCCTTTCGTCCCGTCTTTCAGCTGGCCGTCGCTCAACGTCGCGCCTTGCAACGCCGGGGCGATCATTTCGGCGCTGGCGGAAGAAGAGGTATTGGAATCCAGCGTGACTTCCACCTCCAGCGGCTTACCATCGCGCAGCAGGCCCAGCTTCACTTTCGTGCCCGGTTCGGTGGTGGCGATACGTGAACGCAGTTCGGCAAAGCTATTCAGCGGCTTACCGTTAAGACTGATAATCACGTCTCCGGATTTCACCCCGGCCTTCGCCGAACCTGAATTGGGTAAAACCTCGCTGACAAAAGCGCCACGCTGAACGTTCAGTTTGAATGCCTTAGCGATATCAGCGGTCATTTCAGTGCCTTTAATTCCCAGCAATCCGCGTTTGATTTCGCCGAACTGAATCAACTGCTGCGCCAGCGTCTGCGCCATATTGGAAGGAATAGCAAAGCCAATGCCAATACTCCCGCCACCTGGCGCGAGGATCGCGGTATTAATCCCGATCAGCTCGCCGTTCAGGTTAAGCAGCGCGCCGCCGGAGTTGCCGCGGTTAATAGAGGCATCGGTTTGAATAAAGTTCTCAAGCCCTTCCAGATTAAGCCCGCTGCGTCCCAGCGCTGAAATAATCCCGGAGGTGGCGGTTTGCCCAAGACCAAACGGATTACCGACCGCCACGGCGAAATCGCCGACGCGGAGTTTGTCGGAATCGGCGATGGCAATTTGCGTTAACTTGCTGGGATTCTGAATTTGTAACAGAGCGATATCGCTCTGGTCGTCGCCGCCGATCAGCTTCGCGTCGAATTCGCGTCCGTCATTCAGTTGAATGCTGATCTTTTGTGCCTGATTAATCACATGATTATTGGTTAATACATAGCCTTTCGCGGCATCGATAATCACCCCCGAACCGAGTCCTTCAAACGGCTGGGACGGCTGGTCTGGCAGATCCTCGCCAAAGAATTTTTTAAACTCCTCCGGCACTTTTTGGCTCTGGGCGGCGGTTCCCTCGACTTTTACGCTGACGACAGCAGGCAGCACTTTCTCCAGCATAGGGGCAAGGCTTGGCAGCGTCGCCTGGCCTGGCACCTGGCCTGGTATCGATGCAAGGGCTGGAAACGGCCCCGAAAGAGTTAACCCGACACTTAACGCTAATGCACTTAACAGCTGGGTGTGTTTTTTCATGGATGCTGCTCTCGTACCTTGGATGAACGGATAGACAATTCAAAACAGATTGATGTTATTGAATTTTCAGCTTGGTAACAATGATAATAGCTGGGACAGGAAAGATAGAGAGAGGGCGCAAGCGATGCGCCCGATAAATTTCTTAACGGCGTGCGATTAATCGCGCTTTGCGCCGCTACGTAACAGGCCAGACGCGCCTTCAGAATAATCACGTGGCATTTGCACTGGCGCCTGATCGTTGCTCGCCTCAGACTCCGCCAGACGGTTACGGAACGGATTCGACTCCGCAGACATTTCCGGCAGCAGGCTGCTGGAGCTTTTCGCCATATGCTGATACAGCTGGCGGTAATCATGCGCCATGGTATCCAGCAGTTCCGCGCTGCGGGCAAAGTGGCTAACCAGCTCTTCACGGTACTCTTCCAGCTCAGCTTTGTTTTTTTCCAGTTCGTACTGCAATGCCTGCTGTTGACGTAACTTACGATTACCAAAACGCATGGCCACGGCACCAATGATGATACCGACGACTAATCCAATTAGCGCATATTCCCAGGTCATGAACATCTCCCGTTGTCTTATGTTTCCGTAGGGTGTTGGCTCCAGGCTCCATGCCCGCGCCTGATTATGCCACTATAACCGCTAATTCCGTAGAAGTGGAATCCCGACAGCATATCGCGTAGTGTAGAACGGCCTTTTTTTCGTCAGCCGTGAACGACGGCACATCGATTTTCAAGGAATAACAATAACATTATGCAAAGCCTTTCCCCTACATCGCGTTATCTCCAGGCACTCAACGAAGGCACCCATCAGCCTGACGACGTACAGAAAGAGGCGGTCGACCGTCTGGAAACCCTTTATCAAGCGCTCACCGCGAAAAAATCGTCGGCTACGCCACCCGGCGGACTGATAGCGCGACTGGGGAAATTATTAGGCAAAAACGAACCGGACGCGCAAATACCGGTTCGCGGGCTGTATATGTGGGGGGGCGTGGGGCGCGGCAAAACATGGCTCATGGATCTCTTCTACCACAGCCTGCCGGGCGAGCGAAAACTACGCCTGCATTTTCATCGGTTTATGCTGCGCGTGCATGAAGAACTTACTGCGCTACAGGGACAGATCGATCCGTTAGACATTATTGCCGATCGGTTTAAAACCGAGACGGACGTACTGTGTTTCGATGAGTTTTTCGTCACCGATATTACCGACGCCATGCTGCTGGGCGGTTTAATGAAGGCGCTGTTTGCACGCGGCATTACGCTGGTCGCGACCTCCAATATTCCGCCGGATGAACTCTACCGCAACGGTTTGCAACGCGCCCGCTTCCTGCCGGCTATCGATGCCATTAAACAGCACTGCGATATTATGAATGTGGACGCCGGCGTCGATTACCGACTGCGGACGCTGACGCAGGCCCATTTATGGCTAACGCCGCTTAATGATGAAACCCGGCGGCAAATGGATAAACTGTGGCTGGCGTTAGCAGGGGCCGCGCGCGCGCGCGCTCCGACGCTGGAAATCAATCATCGCCCTTTATCCACCCTGGGCGTTGAAAACCAAACGCTAGCGGTCTCTTTCGCTACGCTGTGCGTCGAGGCCCGCAGCCAGCATGATTACATTGCGCTCTCAAGGTTATTTCACACGGTTCTGCTGTTTGACGTGCCGGTCATGACGCCGCTGATGGAGAACGAAGCGCGCCGCTTTATTGCGCTGGTGGATGAGTTTTACGAGCGCCACGTTAAGCTGGTGGTCAGCGCCGCCGCGCCGTTATATGAAATTTATCAGGGGGAGCGGCTCAAGTTTGAATTTCAGCGCTGTCTGTCACGCTTGCAAGAGATGCAGAGTGCGGAGTACCTCAAGCGGGAGCATATGCCGTAAGCCGGACAAGCGCAGCGCCCCGGCATTATGCGGTATTATATCTGTGCAACCTCCCCGACCGAGGGTGAACCAGGCCTGAACAAAACCCGCGGCAAATCGCAAAAAGGGGTCGATCTTTGACCTGGACTTCTCTATAATCCTGCGACCCCACGTTACAAGAGAGTTTTTTCCCAAACTTTCTCTGTGCCGGCCAAACATATCCGAGGGGGTAGGTTTACCGGACTTTGTCGTGTGAACCTCAACTATTTAAAACGTTTGGGTGTTCACCAACGTGTAACTTATTTATTTGGGTAAGCTTTTAATGAAAACTTTTACAGCTAAACCAGAAACCGTAAAACGCGACTGGTATGTTGTTGACGCGACCGGTAAAACTCTGGGCCGTCTGGCTACTGAACTGGCTCGTCGCCTGCGCGGTAAGCACAAAGCGGAATACACTCCGCACGTAGATACCGGTGATTACATCATCGTTCTGAACGCTGACAAAGTTGCTGTAACCGGCAACAAGCGTACTGACAAAGTGTACTATCACCACACCGGCCACATCGGTGGTATCAAACAAGCGACCTTTGAAGAGATGATTGCCCGCCGTCCTGAGCGTGTGATTGAAATCGCGGTTAAAGGCATGCTGCCAAAAGGCCCGCTGGGTCGTGCTATGTTCCGTAAACTGAAAGTTTACGCGGGCAACGAGCACAACCACGCGGCACAGCAACCGCAAGTTCTTGACATCTAATCGGGATTATAGGCAATGGCTGAAAATCAATACTACGGCACTGGTCGCCGCAAAAGTTCCGCAGCTCGCGTGTTCATCAAACCGGGCAACGGTAAAATCGTTATCAACCAACGTTCTCTGGAACAGTACTTCGGTCGTGAAACTGCCCGCATGGTAGTTCGTCAGCCGCTGGAACTGGTCGATATGGTTGAGAAACTGGATCTGTACATCACTGTTAAAGGTGGTGGTATCTCTGGTCAGGCTGGTGCGATCCGTCACGGTATCACCCGCGCTCTGATGGAGTACGACGAGTCCCTGCGTGGCGAACTGCGTAAAGCTGGCTTCGTTACTCGTGACGCTCGTCAGGTTGAACGTAAGAAAGTCGGCCTGCGTAAAGCACGTCGTCGTCCGCAGTTCTCCAAACGTTAATGGGTTTCTGCTTCGGCAGACAACTGTTAGCGAAAAAACCCGCTTCGGCGGGTTTTTTTATGGGCAATGCATTTATCTGTCACAATGAAATGCGGATTGTTGTCTCTTTTTCCCCAATTCCAGAATCGACTCACCACAAAGGTCACAAAATCTGGTAAACTATCATCCAATTTTCTGCCCAAATAGCGGGGAATGTTCATTTTTTGTCTCGTTTCTGAGCAATGATGGCTTTTTTCGCCCTGGGTGACATAACATCTGGCTGGTCACATTGTGGCTGGTAGCAGTAAAAATTCTGAATATACCTGGAGGTTTTCATGGCTGTCGCTGCCAACAAACGTTCGGTAATGACGCTGTTTTCTGGTCCTACTGACATCTATAGCCATCAGGTCCGCATTGTGTTGGCTGAAAAGGGTGTTAGTTTTGAGATCGAACATGTGGAAAAGGACAATCCACCTCAGGATCTGATTGACCTCAACCCGAATCAAAGCGTTCCGACACTGGTGGATCGTGAGCTGACCCTGTGGGAATCTCGCATCATTATGGAATATCTGGATGAGCGTTTCCCTCATCCGCCGCTGATGCCGGTTTATCCGGTCGCGCGCGGTGAAAGCCGTCTGTACATGCACCGTATTGAAAAAGACTGGTATACGCTGATGAACGTCATCGTAAACGGGTCTGCTTCCGAGGCCGACTCTGCGCGTAAACAACTGCGTGAAGAGCTGCTGGCGATTGCGCCGGTATTTGGTCAGAAACCGTATTTCCTGAGCGACGAATTCAGCCTGGTTGATTGCTACCTGGCGCCTCTCCTGTGGCGTTTACCGCAGTTGGGTATCGAATTCAGCGGCGCAGGGGCGAAAGAGCTGAAAGGCTATATGACCCGCGTCTTTGAACGTGATTCTTTCCTGGCTTCTTTAACCGAAGCTGAACGTGAAATGCGCCTCGGTCGGGGTTAACCTGTATGGATTTGTCACAGTTGACGCCGCGTCGTCCTTATCTGTTGCGTGCTTTCTACGAGTGGTTGCTGGATAACCAGTTGACTCCGCATCTGGTGGTGGATGTGATGCTGCCTGGCGTGCATGTCCCTATGGAATATGCGCGTGATGGGCAAATCGTCCTCAATATTGCGCCGCGGGCGGTAGGTAATCTGGAGCTGTCTAATGATGAAGTGCGTTTTAATGCGCGCTTCGGCGGCGTTCCCCGTCAGGTTTCTGTGCCTTTGGCTGCGGTGCTGGCGATTTACGCCCGTGAAAACGGCGCAGGCACCATGTTTGAGCCTGAAGCCGCCTATGATGAAGACGTTGTCAGCTTAAATGATGATGACAATACCGCAGGCGCGGAAAGCGAGACCGTGATGTCCGTCATTGATGGCGATAAGCCCGACCACGATGACGACAGTAGTCCTGATGACGAGCCGCCTCCGCCGCGTGGCGGACGTCCGGCGCTACGCGTAGTAAAATAATCAACAGGCCCGGAAGGGCCTGTTTTGTTTGGTCTCCTCGCGGGTTCACCCTGCTTTTGAAGCTGTGTTACGATAAGCTTGCTATTATTTGCCACCGACCACTCATGAATGGACGTTATGAACGCATTTGATTCGCAAGCAGAAGATTCACCGACATCCCTCGGGCGTAGTTTGCGCCGCCGTCCGCTGGCGCGTAAAAAACTGTCTGAAATGGTTGAGGAAGAGCTGGAGCAGATGATCCGCCGTCATGAGTTTGGCGAGGGAGAACAGCTACCGTCTGAACGTGAATTAATGGCCTTCTTCAATGTGGGACGTCCCTCTGTGCGTGAAGCGTTAGCTGCGCTGAAGCGTAAAGGCCTGGTGCAAATCAATAACGGCGAACGCGCCCGCGTCTCGCGCCCCTCTGCTGATACCATCATCAGCGAACTGTCGGGTATGGCGAAAGATTTTCTTACTCATCCTGGCGGCATCGCTCACTTTGAACAGCTACGGCTTTTCTTTGAATCCAGCCTGGTACGCTATGCGGCGGAACATGCCACCGACGAGCAGATCGCGTTGTTAACGAAAGCACTGGAAATTAATAGCCAGTCGCTGGATGACAACGCGCTGTTTATTCGTTCGGATGTCGAGTTTCACCGGGTGCTGGCTGAAATTCCCGGCAATCCGATCTTTATGGCTATTCATGTTGCTCTGCTGGACTGGCTAATCGCCGCTCGCCCAAGCGTTCCCGATCGTGAGCTGCATGAACATAATAACTTGAGTTATCAACAGCATATTGTGATTGTTGATGCCATTCGCCAGCGAGATCCCGATAAAGCGGATCGCGCTCTGCAAACCCACCTCAATAGCGTTTCCGCTACCTGGCACGCGCTCGGTAAAAAAAGTCAAAAAATGCGGTAGCGATCGCACCTCCGATCCCGGTTTAGTGAAGCAGATCGCACTATAAGCGTTCTGTATTATTTGCTGCTTATTTGATCTGGTATAACAGGTATAAAGGTAGGTAGTTAATATATTCATCATCCGTAGAGGTAGGTATGGCAAAAGCATTGCAAGGCGTAATGGCGGCGTTGTTGACCCCATTTGATCATCAGCAGCAACTGGATAGCGAAAGCCTGCGCCGTCTGGTGCGTTTTAACATCGGCCAGGGTATCGACGGGCTGTACGTTGGCGGTTCCACCGGGGAAGCATTCGTACAGAGCCTTGCTGAAAGAGAGCAGGTACTGGAGATTGTCGCCGAAGAGGCGAAGGGAAAAATCACGTTGATCGCCCATGTCGGGACGGTAAGCACCGCAGAAAGCCAGCAGCTTGCCAGCGCCGCAAAGCGTTACGGTTTTGATGCGGTCTCTGCGGTGACGCCTTTTTATTACCCTTTCAGTTTTGAAGAGCACTGTGACCATTATCGGGCAATCATTGATTCCGCAGATGGATTGCCGATGGTGGTATACAACATTCCGGCGTTAAGCGGTGTAAAACTTACCCTCGATCAGATCAATACGCTGGTGACATTACCGGGCGTGAGCGCGCTGAAGCAAACCTCCGACGATCTCTTCCAGATGGAGCAGATCCGCCGCGCGCATCCGGATCTGGTGCTGTACAACGGTTATGACGAAATCTTCGCTTCCGGCCTGCTGGCGGGCGCGGACGGCGGTATCGGCAGCACATACAACATTATGGGCTGGCGTTACCAGGGGATTGTGCAGGCATTACGTGAAGGCGATGTGGCGAAAGCGCAGCGTCTGCAAACCGAGTGCAATAAGGTTATTGATTTACTGATTAAAACCGGCGTATTCCGCGGCCTGAAAACGGTCCTGCATTATATGGACGTGCTATCGGTGCCGCTGTGTCGTAAACCGTTTGCGCCTGTTGATGAAAAATACCTGCCGGCGCTCAAGGCGCTGGCGCAACAACTGATGGAAGAAAAGGCGTAACAGCATAATGCCGGGGGCGCTACGCTTGCCCGGCCTACAACAGTGTGAGCGGTAGGCCGGATAAGGCGGAGCCGCCATTCGGCATAACGACAACAAAAATCGTCGGGAGAGTAAAATGAGTACTTCTACCCAGAACATCCCGTGGTATCGCCATCTCAACCGGGCGCAGTGGCGGGCATTTTCCGCTGCCTGGCTGGGATATCTGCTTGATGGTTTTGATTTTGTGTTGATTGCTCTTGTACTGACTGAGGTACAAAGCGAATTTGGGCTGACGACGGTACAGGCGGCAAGCCTGATTTCTGCGGCTTTTATCTCTCGCTGGTTCGGCGGGTTATTACTGGGCGCGATGGGCGATCGCTATGGGCGTCGTCTGGCGATGGTCAGCAGCATCATTCTGTTTTCGGTGGGAACCCTGGCATGCGGGTTTGCGCCCGGTTACACCACCATGTTCATCGCCCGACTGGTGATTGGTATGGGCATGGCGGGCGAATATGGTTCCAGCGCGACCTATGTGATTGAAAGCTGGCCAAAACATTTACGCAATAAAGCCAGCGGTTTTCTGATTTCCGGCTTCTCCGTCGGCGCGGTCGTTGCCGCGCAGGTGTACAGCCTGGTGGTGCCTGTCTGGGGCTGGCGCGCGCTGTTTTTCATTGGCATTTTGCCAATTATCTTCGCTCTCTGGCTGCGGAAAAACATTCCGGAAGCGGAAGACTGGAAAGAGAAACACGCGGGTAAAGCGCCGGTACGCACGATGGTCGACATTCTTTATCGGGGCGAGCATCGCATCATCAACATTTTAATGACTTTCGCCGCCGCCGCTGCGCTGTGGTTCTGTTTTGCCGGTAACCTACAAAATGCTGCGATTGTGGCGGGGCTGGGACTACTGTGCGCGGTTATCTTTATCAGCTTTATGGTGCAGAGCAGCGGTAAACGCTGGCCCACTGGCGTCATGCTGATGCTGGTGGTACTGTTTGCTTTCCTCTATTCCTGGCCGATTCAGGCGCTATTACCTACTTATCTGAAAACCGAGCTGGCCTACGATCCGCATACGGTGGCGAATGTCCTGTTCTTTAGCGGATTTGGCGCGGCGGTTGGTTGCTGCGTAGGCGGTTTTCTTGGCGACTGGCTGGGAACGCGTAAAGCCTATGTCTGTAGCCTGCTGGCCTCGCAAATCCTCATTATTCCGGTCTTTGCGATTGGCGGCACAAACGTCTGGGTTCTGGGTCTGCTACTGTTTTTCCAACAGATGTTGGGGCAGGGGATTGCCGGGATTCTGCCGAAACTGATCGGCGGTTACTTCGATACCGATCAGCGCGCGGCGGGGCTGGGCTTTACTTATAACGTCGGCGCGCTCGGCGGCGCGCTGGCGCCGATCCTGGGAGCACTGATCGCTCAACGTCTGGATCTGGGCACTGCGCTGGCATCGCTCTCTTTCAGCCTGACGTTTGTCGTGATCCTGCTTATTGGGCTTGATATGCCGTCTCGCGTACAGCGTTGGCTACGTCCGGAAGCGTTACGCACCCACGATGCTATCGACGACAAACCGTTCAGCGGAGCCGTACCGCTTGGCAGTGGTAAAGGTGCCTTTGTAAAAACGAAAAGTTAATCCGCTTGCCCGGTTTTAAACCGGGCAATATTTGTAAGGGAGTAGTATGTCGTTACTTGAACAACTGGATAAAAATATTGCCGCTTCTGGCGGCCTGATTGTCTCCTGCCAGCCCGTTCCGGGCAGTCCGCTGGATAAGCCGGAGATTGTAGCGGCAATGGCGTTGGCGGCGGAACAGGCGGGCGCGGTTGCGGTGCGTATTGAAGGCATAGACAACCTGCGTATGACCCGCTCGCTCGTTTCGGTACCCATTATCGGCATTATCAAACGCGATCTGGACGACTCTCCAGTGCGCATTACCCCTTTTCTCGACGATGTAGATGCGCTGGCACAGGCCGGAGCAGCTATTATCGCCGTTGATGGAACCGCTCGGCAACGGCCGGTAGCCGTTGAGGCGTTGTTGGCGCGCATTCATCACCACCATCTACTGGCGATGGCCGACTGCTCATCCGTGGACGATGGTCTCGCCTGTCAACGGTTGGGCGCGGACATTATCGGCACGACAATGTCCGGCTACACCACCCCCGATACGCCGGAGGAACCCGATCTGCCCTTAGTCAAAGCGTTGCATGACGCCGGATGCCGGGTAATAGCCGAAGGGCGCTATAACTCGGCAGCACTGGCGGCGGAGGCGATCCGTTATGGCGCATGGGCGGTGACGGTGGGGTCCGCCATTACCCGTCTGGAACATATCTGTGGATGGTATAACGACGCATTAAAAAAGGCGGCGTCATGACTACGTTAGCAATCGATATTGGCGGTACTAAACTTGCCGCCGCGCTCATCGACAAAAACTTGCGCATTAGCCAGCGTCGCGAGCTGCCGACCCCCGCAAGCAAAACGCCGGATGCGTTACGTGAAGCATTAAAGGCGCTGGTTGAACCACTACGGGCAGAGGCGCGTCAGGTAGCGATAGCTTCTACCGGGATCATTCAGGAAGGGATGCTGCTGGCGCTAAACCCCCATAATCTGGGCGGCTTGCTACACTTTCCGTTAGTACAAACACTGGAAACGATAGCAGGCCTGCCGACGCTGGCGGTGAACGACGCGCAGGCGGCGGCCTGGGCGGAGTATCACGCGCTCCCTGATGATATTCGCGATATGGTATTTATCACCGTTTCAACCGGCGTTGGCGGCGGCGTTGTCTGCGACGGCAAGCTCCTTACCGGAAAAGGCGGTCTGGCCGGGCACCTGGGACACACCCTGGCGGACCCACACGGGCCCGTATGCGGCTGTGGACGCGTTGGCTGCGTAGAGGCCATCGCCTCCGGACGAGGGATGGCCGCGGCGGCGCGGGACGATCTGGCGGGATGCGACGCCAAAACCCTATTTATTCGCGCTGGCGAAGGTCATCAGCAGGCGCAACATCTGGTAAGCCAATCCGCGCAGGTAATAGCGCGAATGATCGCCGATGTGAAAGCGATTACCGACTGCCAGTGTGTGGTCATTGGCGGCAGCGTAGGGTTAGCTGAGGGTTACCTGGAGCAGGTTCGCGCGTTTTTGATGCAAGAGCCTGCGCCTTATCACGTGGCGCTGAGCGCCGCTCGCTATCGGCATGACGCAGGATTATTAGGCGCTGCTTTGTTAGCTCAAGGAGACACATTATGATGATGGGGGAAGTACAGTCGTTGCCTTCTTGCGGGTTGCATCCGCGACTGCTGGATGCCTTGACTCTCGCGCTGGCGGCAAGGCCGCAGGAGAAAGCGCCGGGGCGCTATGAATTGCAGGGCGACAATATCTTTATGAATGTAATGCAGTTAACGACGCAAATGCCGGCCGAGAAGAAAGCGGAATTGCATGAACAATACATTGATATTCAGCTACTACTAACCGGCGTCGAGCGTATTGCGTTTGGGATGTCCGGTGCCGCTCGCCAGTGCGAGGAGATGCACGTTGAAGAGGATTACCAGCTTTGTAGTCAAATTGTCGACGAGCAGACTATTACGCTGCAAGCGGGGATGTTTGCTGTGTTTATGCCGGGAGAACCGCATAAACCGGGATGTGCAGTGGGTGAGCCGGATGACATCAAGAAAGTGGTAGTGAAAGTACGCGCCAGTCTGCTGGCGGCCTGAATCTCTTGCCGGAGCAGTCTTCCGAACGCAGCCCCTTACGGGCTGCGTGGTGAATGTGCCGGAGAGCGCGGGTATGACGGGTTAACGCTTAAACGTCACGGCTTCCGGCTGGGGCAGGTGCAGCGTCGTCTGGCTCGGCACCGTCTCGGCAATTACCCGCCCGTGGCGAATCGAGTAACGGGCAGGCGTCTGGCGACGTACCGCATCGAATCCATTCTCAGCGGGTAAGATAACCAGATTCGCGGCATTGCCGACGCTCAGACTGTAGTCCTGTAAATGCAGGGTTTTTGCGCTGTGGGTAGTGATCAGATTTAACCCATCGTTGATTTGCCCATACCCCATCAACTGGCAAACGTGTAACCCCATATGCAGCACCTGCAGCATATTTGCCGTGCCTAATGGATACCACGGATCGAAGACGTCATCATGGCCAAAGCAGACGTTGATCCCCGCTTCCAGCATCTCTTTCACTCGCGTGACGCCACGACGTTTCGGGTAAGTATCAAACCGCCCTTGCAGATGAATATTCACCAGCGGGTTGGCGACGAAGTTAATCCCCGACATTTTCAACAGGCGGAACAGGCGTGACGCATACGCGCCGTTGTACGAGTGCATAGCCGTGGTGTGGCTGGCGGTCACGCGCGACCCCATGCCATCACGATGCGCCAGCGCCGCGACCGTTTCGACAAAGCGAGACTGCTCGTCATCAATTTCGTCGCAGTGCACATCGATCAAGCGATCGTATTTCTGCGCCAGGGCGAAGGTTTTGTGCAGCGATTCAACGCCATATTCCCGCGTGAACTCAAAGTGCGGAATGGCGCCAATAACGTCAGCGCCCAAACGCACGGCTTCCTCTAACAGCGCTTCACCGTTGGGATAAGACAGAATACCTTCTTGCGGAAAGGCGACAATTTGCAGGTCTACCCACGGCGCAACCTCTTGCTTCACTTCCAGCATGGCTTTCAGCGCGGTGAGCGTAGGATCTGAAACGTCAACGTGAGTACGAACGTACTGGATGCCGTTAGCCATCTGCCATTTCAGGGTCTGCATCGCGCGCGCTTTCACATCTTCATGCGTGAGCATTGCTTTACGTTCTGCCCAGCGCTCAATCCCTTCAAACAGTGTGCCGGACTGGTTCCAGCTCGGTTCACCCGCCGTTTGCGTGGTATCCAGGTGGATATGTGGCTCAACAAACGGTGGAATAGCCAGACCGCCTTCGGCATCAAGCACTTCGCCCTGCGGTAACGATGCGGCTTCTTGAGGCTCAATCCGGCTAAAGCGCCCGTTTTCAATCGTAATCTGCCATAATCCTTCGTGTCCCTGCAGACGCGCCTGACGAATGGTGATGTTATTGTTCTGCATGGCTGACCTCTGGTGATTTAGCAAGGCTGCGGTTGAAAAGTGGATTCAGCAGGATATAGCTGAAGACGCCGCCGAGTACGGCGTTGACGGGCACAATACCAGGAACATAATGTCCGGCGGCGATGCCCAGCGCGACGGAAAGAATAGCAATCCAGTTAACGGGAATAAAGCGCACGGTGTTGAAGTCAGCATAGCGGCGGCGGTTCAACAGATAGTCGGCAATAATCACTCCGCCAATCGGTGGGATGGCAGATGACAGGAACGTCAGCCAGCCGACAAAATTATTATAAAGCCACAGCGCGCACACGGTACCGATAATCCCGTTCACCACCGACAGCGTGCGGCTGGAAAGACCGGTAATATTGGCGAAGCCCAGACCCGATGCGTACAGCGCGTTATCGTTGGTAGTCCAGATATTCAGGCCGAGCACCACAATCGCGGGCAGCAGCAGCCCCTGCGCTATCATCACGTCAGAGATATCCGCCTGACCGACGGCGGCAGCGCCTGCCGCGCCAAAGATAAACATCAGCGAGTTGCCGAGGAAAAAAGCGACCATCGCAATCAGTACGGCGCTTTTGGCATGACGCCCGAAGCGGACGAAGTCGGCGGTTAATGTACCGGCGCTGACAAACGAGCCCACCACCAGCGCCAGCGCGCTGGAAAAATCCAGCGGCGTCTGCGGCACTATCGTTTTTAAATGCTCCAGCCCACCCACGCCGCTGACCGCCAGCCAGACGGAGTAGCTGCCCAGAATCACGATCGCGGGTACGGCAATGATAGACAAAATGGTCAACGCCGAGATGCCGAAAAAAATGGTCAGGGTCATCAGCAGACCCGAAACGGCAATCAGAATATTGGCATCAATGCCCGTCGCTTTACTGACCGGAATAGCGAACATCGCTACGCCAACGCCAAACCAGCCTACCTGTGTGCCGCCAAGCAGCAAGGAGGGAAGCCATGAGCCTTTAACGCCAAAGGAGTAACGTGCAAGGAGGTGGGTGGAGAGTCCGGTTTTTGCGCCGATGTAACCAAGAAATGCAGTGTAGATACCGAGGAGGAGATTACCGAAGAGAACTGCGAGGAAGAAATCGTGATAGGTAAGACCGGTGCCGAGTGTCCCTCCGGTCCACATACTGGCGGAAAAAAACGTTAAACCCAACATGACAAACGTCAGTGGAATCACGCCCTTCCGCGCCGCCAGAGGGACGGGGCCCTGGCTATAATTGTTGTCCTGCGACACAACGCCTCCATGAATTTTGCCCAAAAAATCCGCCGCATAATATACAGTTCTCAGAATAAAGCAAACGTTTTCGTGTGATATTTTTTTGATAATCATTCATGACATTAATGGTTCGCTAGTTTTTCTCCGTTGTCCGTGAACCACCGCGAGTGAGTTGAGTTTCCAGCATGGTTTGCGAACGAATAAGTTCGTCTGTGAGTAATTTTTCGTCGGGCAACTGCACTTTGTACTCGCTCGCCATGATGGTGTTTGGCAGGCCAGTCAGCGCGTAATGCGCTTCCCCCGCGCCTTTCCCTGCGCACAAAACCAAGCCGACTGGCGGGTTTTCTCCAGGCATTGTCCAGTGCTCTTTGGCATAGTTCAGGTACATATTCATCTGCCCGGCATCCGCATAACCGAATTTGCCTACCTTCAGGTCAACGAGCAACAGGCAGCGCAAGCGACGATGGAAGAACAGCAGATCGACGCGGAACCAGCTATCGTCTATGCGTAGTCGGCGTTGACGGCCAACAAAAGCAAAATCGTCACCGAGCTCCAGCATAAAGTCCATCAGGTGGCTGAGCAGCGCGTCTTCGAGATCTGATTCGGAATACTCGTCCTTCAGGTTAAGAAATTCCAGAATGAACGGGTCGCGTATGGCTTGCTCCGGCAAAACGTTTGGCTCGGCGGGTGCAGGCTGCTGCAACATGGCGGATTTGTCGTGGGACAGTAGCGTTCGTTCGTAAAACTGCGTCGCGATTTGCCTGTCGAGCTGCCTAACTGACCAGCCGTTACGTAGCGTCTCTTTCTCGTAAAAAGTGCGGGCATTGGGATTTTTTACCGACAAGAGGCGGACATACGCCGACCAGGGGAGTGGGAAAGATTTAGCCAGTTGCGCCAAATGGAGAGATTCTCCAGACACTGTCTGGAGAATCTCAATTTTTTGAAAATAAAGATAAAACTTTTTAAATTGCCATAGATTACTGGCAGAAAAACCTCGTTTATATCTTTGGCTTAAATCCTGTGATAAACGATCAATTAGCTGTTCACCATAAGCAGCTCTGGCTTCACCGCCTTGTTCAAATTCAACAATGCGTCGACCCATTTCCCAATAGGTTGCTGTCATGATGGTGTTGATGCTGCGAACGGTTTGTGTCCGCGCTGTATCCAGCAGTTGAACAATTCCGTTATGAATTTGCTGATATTCATCAGACTGTGGCGCTAAAGTTGGATTCGTCATGTCATCCCTTACGTGATAGTTTCATTGTGAAATTAGAACGCTATCAATACGCTTCAGGCGTAAACGGATCAATCCATGAACGGATTTTACATGGCATTACATCTCGATTTACGAGCGGGTTTCCAGAATCGGCAGGAGAGATATTGAGGAGAGGAATATCGGCTCCCCAGCCATCAGCACAAGGCATCAACCGGGGAGCCGGAAGGGTTACACTTCGAGGTAGTTCATAATCCCGTCAGCCGCCTTACGGCCTTCGGCAATCGCCGTCACCACCAGATCGGAACCGCGCACGATGTCGCCACCGGCGAAGATTTTCGGGTTGCTGGTCTGGAAAGCATTATCGCTGCGTTCCGGCGCGATAATTCGTCCCTGCGAGTCCAGTTCCACGCTGTGTTTCGCCAGCCATTCCATGCTGTGTGGACGAAAACCAAACGCCATCACCACCGCATCAGCCGGAACCACATGCTCGGAACCGGCGACGATCTCCGCCCGCCGACGGCCTTTGGCATCCGGTTCGCCCATTTCAGTGCGCACCATTTTTACGCCGCTCACTTTGCCGTTGGCATTGACTTCAATGCCCAGCGGTTGAACGTTAAACTGAAATTCGACACCTTCCTCGCGCGCATTCTTCACTTCGCGTCTGGAGCCCGGCATGTTCTCTTCATCACGACGATAAGCACAGGTTACGTGCGTTGCGCCCTGACGAATGGAGGTACGTACGCAGTCCATTGCGGTATCGCCGCCGCCCAGCACCACCACGCGTTTGCCTTCCATGCTGACATATGGTTCGTCGCTGGTTTCGCCAAACCCCATGATCTGCTTCGTATTGGCGATCAGGAACGGCAGAGCGTCGAATACGCCGTCCGCATTTTCATTTTCCAGCCCGCCGCGCATCGACTGATAGGTGCCGACGCCAAGGAATACCGCATCGTAATCTTTCAGCAGATCTTCAAGCTGTACATCACGACCCACTTCGGTATTAAGTTTGAACTCAATACCCATGCCGGTGAAGATCTCGCGACGGCGGGTCATCACCTCTTTTTCCAGTTTGAAAGCTGGAATACCGAAGGTCAGCAGGCCGCCGATTTCCGGATGGCGATCAAAGACCACCGCCTTCACGCCGTTGCGGGTCAGCACGTCGGCGCACGCCAGCCCTGCCGGACCTGCGCCGATAATCGCTACCCGTTTGTCCGTCTGGCGTACGCCGGTCATATCCGGGCGCCAGCCCATCTCAAACGCTTTATCGTTGATATAGCGCTCAATGTTACCGATGGTCACCGCGCCGAACTCATCGTGCAGCGTACAGGAGCCTTCGCACAGGCGGTCCTGCGGGCAGACGCGGCCACACACTTCCGGCAGGGTGTTGGTCTGGTGCGATAGCTCAGCCGCCTCAAAAATACGCCCTTCGTTAGCCAGTTTCAGCCAGTTCGGGATGTAGTTATGTACCGGACATTTCCACTCGCAGTAGGGGTTCCCGCAGGACAAACAGCGATCCGCCTGGGCTTTCGCCTGACCTTCAGAAAACGGTTCGTAGATTTCAACAAACTCGATCTTACGGATCTTCAGCGGTTTCTTCGGCGGATCAACGCGCTGCAGGTCGATAAATTGATAAACATTCTGGCTCATTTCAATTCCTTACTGCGCCTGCACGCGCAATTCTGCCGCACTACGACTACGGTGGCCCAACAGGGCTTTGACATCGCTGGACTTGGGCTTCACTAACGCGAATTGGGTTGAGAAGCTTGACCACCTGGACAGGATCTCTTCGCCGCGTTGCGAACCAGTATGCTGCACGTGCTCGGTGATCAGGCCGCGCAGATGCTCTTCGTGGATAGCCAGCGAATCAACGTCCAGTACTTCTACCAGTTCCGGGTTCACGCGTTTACGGAATTCGCCATCTTCGTCCAGCACATAGGCGAAGCCGCCGGTCATCCCCGCGCCGAAGTTAACGCCGGTTTTACCCAGCACGCAGACGATGCCGCCGGTCATGTATTCACAGCCGTTGTCGCCGATGCCCTCTACTACGGTAATCGCCCCGGAGTTACGCACGCCGAAACGTTCGCCCGCGCGGCCCGCCGCGTACAGACGGCCACCGGTCGCTCCATACAGGCAGGTGTTGCCGATAATGCTGGCCTTATGACTGAGGAAGGCGGAACCTACCGGCGGTCTGATGGCGATCAAACCGCCTGCCATACCTTTACCGACATAGTCGTTGGCATCGCCAGTCAGATATAACTCCACGCCGCCCGCGTTCCACACGCCAAAGCTCTGGCCTGCGGTACCGCTGAAGTGCGCTTTAATCGGATCGGAAGCCAGCCCCTGATCGCCGTGGGTCTGTGCGATGTAGCCGGAAAGCGACGCGCCGACGGAACGATCGGTGTTGCGGATGTCGAACCAGAAGGTTTTGCTCTGGCGCGCATCGATAAACGGTTTCGCCTGCTGCAACAGTTGCGCATTCAGCACGCCGTTATCAAACGGCGGGTTATTCTCGGTGCAGTACAGCGCTTTACCCGGATGAGGTTCAGCGGTTTCCAGTAGACGAGACAGCGCCAGCTTCTGCTGTTTCGCCGTAAAGCCCTCCAGCTCTTTCAGCAGGTCGGTGCGGCCAATCAAATCCACCAGGCGAGTCACGCCAAGCGAAGCCATCAGCTCGCGCACTTCGCGGGCGATAAATTCAAAGTAGTTGGTCACTTTGAACGGCAGGCCGTGATAGTGGTTCTTACGCAGTTTTTCATCCTGCGTCGCTACGCCGGTTGCGCAGTTGTTCAGATGGCAAATGCGCAGGTATTTACAGCCCAGCGCCACCATCGGGCCGGTGCCGAAGCCGAAACTTTCCGCACCAAGAATCGCCGCTTTAATGATGTCGACGCCGGTTTTCAGACCGCCGTCCACCTGCAGACGAATCTTGTGACGCAGGCCGTTAGCGACCAGCGCCTGCTGGGTTTCAACAAGTCCGAGTTCCCACGGACAGCCCGCATATTTCACCGAAGAGAGCGGGCTGGCGCCGGTACCGCCGTCGTAACCAGCGATAGTGATCAGATCCGCATAGGCTTTCGCCACGCCGGTCGCGATGGTGCCAACGCCCGGTTCGGACACCAGCTTCACGGAGATCATCGCCTTCGGGTTGACCTGCTTGAGGTCGAAAATGAGCTGCGCTAAGTCCTCGATAGAGTAGATATCGTGGTGCGGCGGCGGGGAGATCAGCGTCACGCCCGGCACTGAATAACGCAGTTTAGCGATATACGGAGTGACTTTATCCCCCGGCAACTGACCGCCTTCACCCGGTTTCGCGCCCTGCGCGACTTTAATCTGGATCACATCGGCATTGACCAGGTAGGCCGGCGTCACGCCAAAGCGACCAGAGGCCACCTGTTTGATACGCGACACTTTATTGGTGCCGTAGCGCGCAGGGTCTTCACCGCCTTCGCCGGAGTTGGAGTTGCCGCCGAGGCTGTTCATCGCTTCCGCCAGCGCTTCGTGCGCTTCCGGACTTAATGCGCCGATAGACATGGCTGCGGTATCAAAGCGTTTAAACAGCTCACTGGCGGGCTCAACCTCGTCGATAGTCACCGCCTCGCCGTCTGGATGTATCGCCAGCAGATCGCGCAGCGTTGCCGCCGGACGCTCATTGACCAGTTTGGCGTATTCCTGATAATCACTGTACTCGCCGCTCTGTACCGCCTGTTGCAGGGTACGCACGACATCCGGGTTATAGGCGTGATATTCGCCGCCGTGGACGTACTTCAACAGGCCGCCAGGGCTAATGGGTTTGCGCGCCAGCCAGGCGCGTTTGGAGAGATTCAGCAGATCCTGCTGGAAGTCATCAAAGCTCGCGCCGCCGATACGGCTGACCACGCCCTGGAAGCACAGGTTTACCACATCATCGTGCAGCCCGACCGCTTCAAACAGTTTGGAGCAGCGGTAAGAGGCAATGGTCGAAATGCCCATTTTGGACATAATCTTGTACAGCCCCTTGTTGATGCCGTTGCGGTAGTTCTGCATCACGGTACGGTAGTTTTTAGCGATGGCCTGGGTATCAATCAGACGCCCCAGCGTTTCGTAGGCCAGGTACGGATAGATGGCCGTTGCGCCAAAGCCGAGCAGTACCGCAAAGTGATGCGGATCGCGGGCGCTTCCGGTTTCTACGATGATGTTGGCGTCGCAGCGCAGGCTTTGTTCCACCAGACGCGTTTGCACCGCGCCCACCGCCATCGGCGCGGGGACCGGCAGGCGATTCTTACCGATATTGCGATCCGAGAGGACCAGCAGCACGGTGCCGTTGCGCACCATCTGTTCCGCTTTATCGCACAGCGCTTTAACCGTCGCGTCCAGTGTGGTTTCGGTGATATCAAAGGTAATATCAAGCCAGTCGGCGCGGTAGTGATGCTCGCTCATGGTGGTGAGCTGTTTGAAATCGGAGTACAGCAGAATTGGCGATTTAAAACTCAGGCGATGGGCCTGACCTTCCGCTTCGCAGAAGACGTTCATTTCGCGACCGATGCTGGTGGCGAGCGACATGACGTGCGCTTCACGCAGCGGGTCGATAGGCGGGTTAGTGACCTGCGCGAACTGTTGGCGGAAGTAGTCGTAAATAATACGCGGCTGGCTGGAGAGCACGGCAAAGGGGGTATCGTCGCCCATTGAGCCGACGGCTTCCTGGCCGTTTTCGCCCAACACGCGGATAACCGAGTCCAGCTCTTCGGCGCTGTAGTTAAACTGTTTCTGATAGCTGGCGAGCAGGTCATCGTCCAGTTCGCGGCTACCGACTTCTTCATCTGGCAACTCTTCAAACGGCACCAGACGGCGAACATTCTTTTCCATCCACGCTTTATACGGATGGCGGCTTTTTAGATCGTCATCGGTTTCCGCGGAATGCAGAATACGTCCGCCGCGGGTGTCGATCACCATCAGCTCGCCTGGGCCGACGCGGCCTTTCTCGACCACTTCATCCGGCTGATAGTCCCAGATACCGACTTCGGAGGCGCAGGTGATCAGCTTGTCTTTGGTAATGACATAGCGTGCCGGGCGCAGGCCGTTACGGTCAAGGTTACAGGCGGCGAAGCGCCCGTCGGACATTACGATGCCTGCCGGACCGTCCCACGGCTCCATATGCATGGAGTTAAAGTCAAAGAAGGCGCGCAGATCCTGGTCCATATCGGGGTTGTTCTGCCAGGCGGGCGGCACCAACAGGCGCATGGCGCGGATAATGTCCATCCCGCCTGCCAGCAGCAGTTCCAGCATGTTGTCCAGCGAGCTGGAATCCGAACCGGTTTCGTTAACAAACGGCGCAGCGGACTGTAAATCCGGGATCAGCGGCGTCTGGAATTTATAGGTACGGGCGCGCGCCCACTGGCGGTTGCCAGTGATAGTGTTAATCTCGCCGTTATGCGCCAGGTAGCGGAACGGCTGCGCCAGCGGCCAACGCGGCACGGTGTTAGTGGAAAAGCGCTGGTGGAACAGGCAGATGGCCGATTCCAGACGCAGATCCGCAAGATCCAGGTAGAAGCGCGGCAGATCCGCCGGCATACACAGACCTTTATAAATGTTGACCAGATTCGACAGGCTGCATACGTAGAAATCTTTGTCGTCCTGCAGACGTTTTTCAATGCGTCGGCGGGCGATAAACAGACGGCGCTCCATATCGCGCGGACGCCAGCCCGCCGGAGCGTTGACAAAAATCTGCTCAATACGCGGCAGGGAGGAGAGGGCGATTTCACCGAGCACGCCTTCATTGGTTGGCACATCGCGCCAGCCGACAATCGACAGGGTTTCCTGTTGTAATTCTTCTTCGACAATATGGCGTGACGCGGCGGCCAGTTCAGGATCTTTATTCAAAAAGATCATCCCGACGGCGTAGTTTTTGGCTAAGCGCCAGCCGCGCTCTTCGGCCACGATGCGAAAGAAACGGTCAGGTTTTTGTAACAGCAAGCCGCAACCGTCGCCGGTTTTACCGTCGGCAAGGATCGCGCCACGGTGCTGCATCCGGGCCAGCGCGTGTATGGCGGTACGCACTACCTTGTGGCTAGGTTCGCCTTCTATGTGGGCGATCAGGCCGAAACCACAGTTATCCTTCTCAAGGGATTTATCGTACAACATATCAGTGAACCTCCCCAGGCTCTACGGGACGCTCTCTCAACCGACGGCGCGCGGGCACAGCAAGAGCATGGCGACGGGGCTGGCGCATCATACGCTTACCTCGCATTCGCCCTCTTTGTGTCCTTTGCGCATTGGTAAATACGGTTAAGAGGGAATCTCAATTACTGCATAAATATGATGAGCAGACGGCTCATCCAGAAAGCTTCCAGCGGATCCCCAACTTATCGGGAATCCACACCCAGGTCAAATGGCAAACTGATTTATGCAAAAGTGTGCTGTAGCACAGATAACTTTTTGAATCTGTTGAAATTAAAAGGTTTTTTATAGAAGGGCTGCTAATACGGAGCGGCAGAAAGCCTGTGATCTGTCTCACTATAAGATCCGCTCGCCAGGCATTATCTGACCTTGCTTTTTCAAAAATCTTGGCATTTTATGCTGTTTTAAGCGTGAGCAGTATTGAATGCTACTGTTTTTATCGATGACCCAGCAAACGCTGAAAAAAGAGGGGAATATCAGGAAAAATCATCAGCGGGATTATGAATGAAATATCGTTTATTTTGCTTGATTATGCAATGGATAAAAGCCTTCCGGGACGATTGATCCAGGTCATCGCCAAAGGAGACTAAAAATGGCAGGCTTTGGCCTCTTTTTAAGAGGCGGTCTATCAGATTATGCAGTTACAGAAATTAGTCAATATGTTTGGTGGGGATCTTTTACGTCGGTATGGGCAAAAGGTTCATAAGCTGACGCTTCATGGCGGTTTTAGCTGCCCTAATCGCGACGGTACCATCGGGCGTGGCGGTTGCACCTTCTGTAATGTCGCCTCTTTTGCCGATGAGGCGCAGCAGCATCATTCGATTGCCGAGCAGCTTGCGCATCAGGCGCATCTGGTGAACCGCGCTAAACGCTATCTGGCCTATTTCCAGGCCTACACCAGCACCTTTGCGGAAGTGCAGGTGCTGCGTTCCATGTATCAACAGGCGGTCAGCCAGGCCAGTATCGTCGGGTTATGTGTCGGTACGCGTCCGGATTGCGTCCCGCAGGCAGTAGTAGATTTACTGTGTGAATATAAAGATCAAGGCTACGAGGTGTGGCTGGAACTGGGATTGCAAACCGCGCACGATAAAACCCTGCGCCGAATTAACCGCGGGCATGACTTCGCCTGCTATCAGCGTACCACCCGGATTGCCCGGGAGCGCGGGCTGAAAGTGTGCGCGCATCTGATTGTGGGGCTGCCGGGAGAAGGGCAGGCAGAATGCCTGCAAACCATGGAGCGTGTGGTGGAGACGGGCGTAGACGGTATTAAACTGCATCCGCTACATATTGTGAAAGGCAGTACGATGGCCAAAGCCTGGGAAGCGGGGCGGCTGAACGGCATCGAACTGGACGACTACACGCTAACGGCAGGTGAGATGATTCGTCATACGCCGCCGGAGATAATTTATCACCGGATTTCAGCCAGCGCTCGCCGTCCGACGCTGCTTGCCCCGCTGTGGTGTGAGAATCGCTGGACGGGGATGGTTGAGCTGGACAAATACCTGAATGAGCATGGCGTACAGGGCTCTGCGCTGGCCCGTCCCTGGATACCACCTGTAGCGTAGCGTGATGAGGGGCGCTACGCATATTTCGCACAATATTCAACGCGGTTCCCATAATTGGGTATTATGTGCGAAGTTGTGGTGAAGGAATCCTCTATGAAGCAAATTCGTATGCTGGCGCAATACTATGTCGACCTGATGATGAAATTGGGTCTGGTGCGCTTTTCCATGCTCCTGGCGTTGGCATTGGTGGTGCTGGCGATTGTCGTGCAGATGGCGGTGACCATGGTGCTGCATGGTCAGGTTGAAAGTATCGACGTTATTCGTTCCATCTTTTTTGGCCTGTTAATTACGCCCTGGGCGGTCTATTTCTTATCCGTTGTTGTTGAACAACTGGAAGAGTCAAGGCAGCGACTGTCGCGTCTGGTGCAAAAGCTGGAGGAGATGCGCGAGCGCGATCTCAAGCTTAACGTACAGTTGAAGGACAATATTGCCCAGCTTAATCAGGAAATTGCCGATCGCGAAAAAGCGGAAGCGGAGCTGCAAGAGACATTTGAACAGCTAAAAGTAGAAATTAAAGAGCGTGAAGAGGCGCAAATCCAGCTAGAACAGCAATCCTCTTTTCTGCGCTCCTTTCTGGACGCCTCGCCGGATTTGGTTTTTTATCGTAATGAGGATAAAGAGTTTTCCGGCTGTAACCGCGCAATGGAATTGCTAACCGGCAAGAGCGAAAAACAGCTGGTGCATTTGAAG
Organism: Salmonella sp. SAL04157; assembly: GCF_046551635.1. NCBI lineage: Bacteria > Pseudomonadati > Pseudomonadota > Gammaproteobacteria > Enterobacterales > Enterobacteriaceae > Salmonella > Salmonella sp. SAL04157. Next base: position 643,080 of record NZ_JBGDVS010000001.1, on the reverse strand, counting down.
CCGGAAGATGTGTACTCTCCCGAAGCGGCGGAGAAAGTCATTGAAACCGACGAAAAAGTATTCCGCCATAACGTCTCCCTGACCTATGAACAGTGGCTGGATTATCCGGACGGACGAAAGGCCTGCTTTGAAATTCGTAAAGTGCCTTATTACGACCGTGTCGGTAAACGTCATGGCCTGATGGGATTTGGTCGTGATATTACCGAACGTAAGCGTTATCAGGACGCGCTGGAACGCGCCAGCCGCGACAAGACCACGTTTATCTCTACCATCAGTCATGAGCTGCGCACCCCGCTTAACGGCATCGTCGGTTTAAGCCGCATCCTGCTGGATACCGATCTCACCGCCGAACAGGAAAAATACCTTAAAACAATCCATGTCTCCGCCGTGACGTTAGGCAATATTTTCAATGACATCATTGATATGGATAAGATGGAGCGGCGTAAGGTTCAGCTTGATAACCAACCGGTTGATTTCACCAGCTTTATGGCCGATCTGGAAAACCTTTCCGGTTTGCAGGCGCAGCAAAAAGGGCTACGTTTTGTGCTTGAGCCGACGCTGCCGCTGCCGCACAAAGTCATTACCGACGGAACGCGTCTGCGCCAGATTTTATGGAATTTGATCAGCAATGCGGTGAAGTTTACTCAGCAGGGCCAGGTGACGGTGCGGGCGCGCTATGATGAAGGCGACATGCTGCACTTTGAAGTGGAAGATTCCGGGATCGGCATTCCGCAGGATGAGCAGGATAAAATTTTCGCCATGTATTATCAGGTGAAAGACAGTCATGGCGGTAAGCCGGCGACGGGTACCGGTATCGGGCTGGCGGTCTCCCGTCGGCTGGCGAAAAATATGGGCGGCGATATTACCGTCTCCAGTCTGCCGGGCAAAGGATCGACCTTTACGCTAACGGTTCATGCGCCAGCGGTGGCGGAAGAGGTGGAGGACGCCTTTGATGAAGACGACATGCCGCTGCCCGCGCTGCATGTTCTGCTGGTCGAAGATATTGAACTGAACGTGATCGTAGCGCGTTCGGTACTGGAAAAACTGGGGAACAGCGTGGATGTCGCGATGACCGGCAAGGCGGCGCTGGAGATGTTCGCGCCGGGCGAATATGACCTGGTCTTACTGGATATTCAGCTACCGGATATGACGGGTCTGGATATCGCCAGAGAACTGACCCGTCGCCACACGCGGGAAGATTTACCGCCGCTGGTAGCGCTTACGGCTAACGTTCTGAAAGATAAAAAAGAGTATCTGGACGCTGGTATGGACGATGTGCTGAGTAAGCCGCTGTCGGTGCCGGCCTTAACCGCGATGATTAAAAAATTCTGGGATGCCACCGATAAAGAGGAGAGTACCGTGACGCCTGAAGAGAGCGATAAAGCGCAAGCGCTGCTGGATATCCCGATGCTGGAACAATACATCGAGTTGGTTGGGCCTAAATTGATCACCGACGGCCTCGCGGTGTTTGAAAAAATGATGCCTGGCTATTTAAGCGTGCTGGAGTCCAATCTGACGGCGCGTGACAAAAAAGGCGTCGTTGAGGAAGGGCATAAGATTAAAGGCGCCGCCGGTTCGGTAGGGCTGCGTCATCTGCAACAGCTTGGCCAGCAAATCCAGTCGCCGGATCTTCCCGCCTGGGAAGATAATGTCGCGGAATGGATTGAAGAGATGAAGCAGGAGTGGCAGCACGATGTCGCGGTGCTGAAAGCCTGGGTGGCAAACGCGGAAAAAAAATGACCCCGGTTTGACCGGGGTGCGCGAATACTGCGCCAACACCAGGGAAATCGTGGCTGCGCCGTGCTTATTATGATGATGTCAAAGGCGCAGTCCTGTTTTCAGGCCGCACGCAGTTAAGATAGCAAATCCTAAATGATTTGTTACATGAATCATTTAAATGTGTGAAGCGTAGCATTTTAATCAAAATTATTAATGGGCTTGAGTCGGTTGCAGGAGGATGTTCACCATGAAAAAAATTGGCGTAGTGCTCAGCGGATGCGGCGTCTATGACGGCGCCGAAATTCATGAGGCCGTTCTGACGCTGTTGGCCATTGCCCGCAGCGGCGCGCAGGCTGTCTGCTTCGCGCCGGATAAACCACAAGCGGATGTTATTAATCACCTGACCGGCGAAGCGATGGCGGAAACGCGTAACGTCCTGATTGAGGCGGCGCGTATTACGCGGGGCGATATTCGTCCCCTGTCCCAGGCTCAGCCAGAGGAGCTGGATGCGCTCATTGTGCCTGGCGGTTTCGGCGCGGCGAAGAACCTGAGTAATTTCGCCAGCCAGGGGAGCGAATGCCGGGTGGATAGCGATGTCGTCGCGCTGGCGAAGGCCATGCACCAGTCCGGCAAGCCGCTGGGATTCATCTGTATCGCGCCCGCAATGTTGCCGAAAATCTTTGACTTCCCGCTACGTCTGACAATAGGGACGGATATTGATACCGCTGAAGTACTTGAAGAGATGGGGGCCGAACACGTACCTTGCCCGGTTGATGATATCGTTGTGGATGAGGATAACAAGGTCGTGACCACCCCTGCCTATATGCTGGCGCAGGATATCGCCCAGGCGGCAAGCGGCATTGATAAATTAGTGTCGCGCGTGCTGGTTCTGGCGGAATGAGCAAACGACGCATCGCGCCGTTAACGTTTTTGCGCCGTCTACTTTTACGTATCCTTGCTGCGCTCGCCGTCTTTTGGGGCGGCGGCATTGCGCTGTTTAGCGTGGTTCCGGTGCCTTTTTCGGCGGTGATGGCGGAACGGCAGATTAGCGCCTGGCTCGGCGGAGAGTTCGGTTATGTGGCGCATTCTGACTGGGTCAGTATGGCGGATATCTCGCCGTGGATGGGGCTGGCGGTAATTGCGGCGGAAGACCAGAAGTTCCCTGAGCACTGGGGCTTTGATGTTCCGGCGATTGAAAAAGCGCTGGCGCATAATGAGCGGAATGAGAGCCGTATTCGCGGCGCCTCTACGCTTTCGCAGCAAACGGCGAAAAATCTCTTTTTATGGGATGGACGTAGTTGGGTGCGCAAAGGTCTGGAGGCTGGGCTAACGCTGGGCATTGAAACTGTCTGGAGCAAAAAGCGCATCCTCACGGTTTATCTGAATATCGCGGAGTTTGGCGATGGTATTTTTGGCGTGGAGGCTGCGGCACAACGGTATTTTCATAAACCTGCCAGCCGCTTAAATATGTCCGAAGCCGCGTTGCTGGCGGCCGTGCTGCCTAACCCGATTCGCTATAAGGCGAATGCGCCTTCCGGCTATGTGCGTAGCCGGCAGGCGTGGATTATGCGCCAGATGCGCCAACTGGGCGGGGAATCTTTTATGACGCGCAACCAGCTTAATTAATTTTGTCGAATGGCGGCGCGAACGCCTTATCCGGCCTGCGATCTGTGTCGTCCAGGCCTGATAAGCACAGGCCATTAAGCTTCGTGAGAAGTAAGCGCCAGCCGTTTCTTGTCTTTTGGCTGCGCGTCCCTCTCCAGGGCAACGGCCAGTGCAGGCTGGGCGATAAACCGCTGCCACAATCTCTCCAGTTTGCGTTCACAGCACCATGTTGACCAGGTCGCCAGCGGGATAAAGGTACTTTCCCCCAGATTGTCGCAAACCACCGGAACCACTTCTGACTCGCTGATACGCTGGCACAGGATGTTTTGCGGCTTCAGCGACATCGTCACAATATGGTTATCCAGCAGGTAACGTTTCAGTTTTTTCAGTAGCCGCCGCAGGACAGCGACATCCTCTTCATAACGACATTGCGCGGCGAACTCGGTCAGGGTAATAGAGGGCGCGCCGTTGAAATCGGTAATCATGTCGTAGACATAGCCGGTGCCGCAATCGGTTTCTACCGTGCCGTAATAACGGGGGATAGCGCTCCAGTCCGTCAGGTAGCGGGACAGATGCGCATAGTAGTTCAGTTCACGCCGAATCTCTTTATCACCGCCGTGGTTACGGTTGTAAATGACTTTTATGCAACGCCGGGCATTATCCGGATGCGTATAGCATTTACGATGTCGACCGGTGCCCAGCGGAGTCTGTTTGGATAAGAAGATCATGGCAAGTCCTGGAAAAATTTATTCACATAAATTTAGTATGGACAAAGAACTTAAATAAAACCTAAACGAAATTTTTTAAGGTTTTCTTAATGTTTTTATGCATAGGTAAAGCGCACGAAATGTACAAATCTTACGAAAGGGTGGGGCTGCGGGATAAGTGGCAGGCAGGCGTAACACGCCCGGTTTTGGGGTGACTGTCATCAAATACCGGGACGGCGTTGGGGAAAATAGGGTATATGAGGAGGTTTAGTCTTCGTCAAAGCCGGAATTGAACAGCGCAATAACCGCCGCCAGCGCTTCAACTTCTTGCGGGCCGGTGGCTTCAATTTCGATCTGACGCCCTTTGGCGGAGTCGAGCATTAACAGAGCGATGACGCTGTTCGCTTCCGCTTCTGTGCCTTCGTCATTGCGTAATAGCACCTCGGCGTCAAAACCCTGCATCAGTTCGAAAAGCTTCATGGCAGGCCGGGCATGCATGCCCAGCTTATTGGTGACTTCAACAGTTTGCTTTACGGTCATGTTTTGCGTTTTTCCAGCGTGCGATGGCGAGACTGGACATTTTTACCGCGCGAGCGGAAGTAGTCTGCCAGCTGTTCTGCAATATACACCGAACGGTGTTTCCCGCCGGTACAACCGATAGCGACGGTAAGGTAGCTGCGGTTGTTGGTCTCCAGCATCGGTAACCATAGCTCAAGATAGCTGCGAGTCTGATAGATAAAATTGTGAACTTCTGTGTGTCGGTCAAGAAACGCGGCTACCGGCTTATCAAGCCCGGTCATGGGGCGCAGTTTTGGATCCCAGTGCGGGTTGGGCAGAAAGCGGACATCAAACACATAGTCCGCATCAATCGGGATACCATGTTTAAAGCCGAAGGACTCAAATACCATCGTCAGTTCGCGCTCGCGTTTGCCCAACAGCCGGGTACGCAGCATCTCCGCCAGCTCATGGACGGACATTTCTGAAGTGTCGACGATCAGATCCGCACGTGAGCGTAACGGCTCCAGCAAGTCACTCTCTTTATCGATCGCACTCTCTAAAGAAAGGTTTTTGCTGGAAAGTGGATGCAAACGGCGCGTGTCGCTGTAGCGGCGAATCAAGGTATTGCGGTCGGCATCAAGAAACAGCAATTGCGGCGAGAAAGCGCCAGGCAGATTATTCATCGCCTGTTCAAAAATCTCAGGTGATTCAGGCATATTGCGCACATCAATGCTGACGGCGGCGGAAATCTGGCGATCGGCCAGCGTTCGCGCCAGATCGGGCAACAGCACGACGGGGAGGTTATCCACGCAGTAAAATCCCATATCTTCCAGCGCGCGCAGAGCGACAGATTTACCTGATCCGGAACGCCCGCTGACGATCATCAGTACCATGTACCGTTTCTCCTCACAACGACAGAAAGAAATGCCATTGAGTTGTTATGCCTCATTCTGCTCACCTTCGGTGTCAGTAATGATTTGATACAGCTCTTCATCATTCAGCGCCGCGCGCAGGCGGCGGCAGATCGTTTTATCCGCCAGACGTTTCGCTACCAGCGACAGCGTGTGCAGATGCGTTTTAGTTTGATCGGCGGGCACCAGCAGGGCGAAGAGGAGATCGACCGGCTGGTTATCGATGGCGTCGAACGCGATCGGCGTTTCGAGCTGAACGAACACGCCGACGGCGCGTAAGGTATCTTCTTCCAGTTTCCCGTGCGGGATGGCGATACCATTACCAATACCGGTACTGCCCATTTTTTCGCGTGTCAGAATGGCTTCAAACACGACCTGAGGAGGTAAACTGAGCTGTTTTGCCGCCAGTTCGCTGATGATTTCCAGCGCGCGTTTCTTACTCTGACAATGAACGCCGCTACGCGTACACTCCTGGTTAAGTACACTGCTCAGTTGTAGAGTCGTATCGTTATTTATCATAATTTCACCTAAGAACCTGTCCTGTCAGGTTGATGGCCAGGTTCGGAGCGCTAACTGTACAAATGGCCCGTTGTGTCACACAACAGGCCGTCCTGCACTGGCTAACTGCCCGGACAATTAGTGTTGTTTCAGTTTATCTTTATGCCTGGTTAACTGCCTTGCCAGTTTATCAATCAAGCCGTCAATGGCGGCATACATATCCTGGCCTTCCGCGCTGGCGTGAATTTCGCCGCCGTTAACGTGTAGCGTCGCATCCGAGATATGCGTGACCTTCTCCACTTTCAACACCACGTATACCTGATTAATCCGCTCAAAATACTGTTCAAGTTTGGCGAATTTCGTCGTCACAAATTCACGCAGGGCTTCAGTAATTTCGACATTATGTCCGGTGATATTGAGCTGCATAGTGTCTTCCTTATCGGTTGGGTCAAACCAGCTGTTTGCGTTGGTTTGACGGCGGAATGGATAAAGACTCTCGGTACTTCGCAACAGTGCGGCGCGCCACCATGATACCTTGTTCTGACAGCAGAGAGGTTAACTTGCTGTCGCTCAGTGGTTTCGCGGGGTTTTCCGCCGCAATTAACTTCTTCACCAGCGCGCGAATCGCGGTGGAAGAGGCTTCGCCTCCGCCTTCGGTATTGACGTGGCTGGAAAAGAAATATTTGAGTTCAAAAATACCGCGCGGGCTGTGCAAATACTTCTGCGTGGTCACGCGGGATATGGTGGATTCGTGCATCTCGACGGCCTGGGCGATATCCGCCAGTACCATCGGTTTCATATATTCTTCGCCCTGTTCAAAAAAGGCTTGCTGTTGCTCGACGATGCAGCGACTGACACGCAGCAGCGTGTCGTTGCGGCTTTCAAGGCTTTTTATCAGCCACTTCGCATCCTGTAAATTACTGCGGATGAACTGGCTGTCGGCATCGTTGCGCGCGCTGTTGCACATGGCGGCATAGTGCTGGTTAATCTGTAAACGGGGAATACTGTCGCTATTAAGCTCCACCGTCCAGCGACCGTTATGCTTGCGTACCAGCACATCCGGGATAACGTACTCCGGCTCACCGGTCTGGATCGATTGACCGGGTCTGGGATCGAGCGACTGAATCAGGTTTACCGCCTCTTTCAGCACCTCTTCTTTTAGTCGGGTAACGCGCATCAACGTGCGGAAATCGTGGTTGGCCAGCAGATCAAGGTGATCGCAGATAATAAGCCGCGCCTCTTCCAGCCACGGCGTGGATTTGTCGAATTGTGAAAGCTGGATCAGCAGACAGTCGCGAAGATCTTTTGCCGCGACGCCTACCGGATCAAAACGCTGAATGCGCTTCAGAACGGCTTCAACCTCATCGAGATCCACCTCTACATCGCCCATGCTTTCGCGAATTTCGTCCAGGGATACGGTGAGATAACCGGTATCATCTACCGCGTCGACAATGGATGTCGCAATAGCGCGATCGGTGTCCGAGAAGGGCGTTAGCTCAACCTGCCACATCAGATAATCCTGCAACGACTGCGTCGTTTCGCCCTGATAGACGGGCAGCTCATCGTCGATATAATCGCCGCTGGGGCCGGACGGCGTCCCGGCGGTGTAAATTTCATCCCAACTGGCGTCAAGCGGCAGCTCTTCCGGCATCTCTTTTTGTTCGAACGCGTCGGCGGTATCGAGAGGATCGTTATCCTGAGGTTGCTGAGTGTCGATTTCGTCATGAAGATCGGTTTGCTCAAGCAGCGGGTTATTTTCCAGCGCTTGCTGGAGTTCCTGCTGAAGTTCCAGCGTAGACAACTGCAACAGACGGATGGCCTGTTGTAGCTGAGGCGTCATCGCCAGTTGTTGGCTAAGCCTGAGTTGCAAACCTTGCTTCATATTCAGAGTCGTTTTCTCCCGCTAGAGCAGCATAGCCCTCTACCCTATCAGAGTCTGAAGTCTTCCCCAAGATATACACGCTTAACGTGTTCGTCTTGCAGGATTTCTGTCGGCGTACCGTGGGCAATAAGGTGGCCCTGGCTCACGATATAGGCGCGTTCACAGACTGCCAGCGTCTCACGGACGTTATGGTCGGTGATCAGCACGCCGAGCCCGCTATCGCGCAGATGCTCGATAATGCGTTTGATGTCGATAACGGAAATCGGGTCAACGCCGGCAAACGGTTCATCCAGCAGGATAAATTTGGGATTAGCGGCCAACGCGCGGGCTATTTCTACACGACGGCGTTCACCACCGGACAGCGCCTGTCCCATACTGTCGCGCAGATGCTCAATATGAAACTCTTCCATCAGCTCGTTGGCGCGGTCTTCTCGCTGTTCTGCGGTCAAATCTTCACGAATTTGCAGTACCGCCATCAGGTTATCAAATACGCTGAGACGGCGGAAAATAGAGGCTTCCTGCGGCAAATAGCCGATACCGCGGCGCGCGCGCGCGTGCAGCGGCAGCAGACTGATATCTTCATCATCGATGATGATATTGCCCGCGTCACGCGGCACGATACCGACGACCATATAAAAGGTGGTGGTTTTACCCGCGCCGTTTGGACCGAGCAGCCCGACAATCTCCCCGGAGTTAACGGTCAGACTGACATCTTCCACTACGCGACGGCCTTTATAGGCCTTCGCCAGATTCTTTGCAGTTAATGTTGCCATAACGAATTAGTTACTCTTCTTTTGCGCCGGAGTCTGGCCTTTGTTTTTGTCTTGCAACTGCGACGGCACCAGAACGGTGGTGACGCGTTTGCCTTTCTCGCTGAAGGCCTGCATTTTCTGCTCTTTCACCAGGTAGGTGATTTTGTCGCCGGTAATGTTGCTGTCAAGCTGCTCCAGATAAGCGTTGCCGGTCAGCACCACAAAATCTTTCGCCAGCTCGTAATGCATATGGGAAGCGTGGCCTTTCACCGGCTTACCGTTGTCCTGCATCTGGTAGAAGGTGGCCGGATTGCCGTAACCGTCGATCACCTCTTTCCCCTGTTCGCCGCCAGGGCGGGTAACCACGACTTTATCGGCGTTGATCTTAATCGTGCCCTGGGTCATCACCACGTTGCCCGTAAAGGTCACGACGTTGCCTTGCATATCCAGCGACTGTTGATCCGAGTCAATATGAATAGGCTGTTCGGTATCGCCCGTGACGGCGAAAGCCGGAATGCTGGCGGCCAGCAGCGAGCCGGCAAGCATAAGATTAAGGCTGAGTTTGTTTGTTTTGAATTTCATAAGAGGTTCTAACCTTTTCAATCAGCTCGGCGTTCTTGCTGCGTAAGTTACCGCGCATTTTCAGTCCGCTGGAGTTAAATGTTGTGCCGTATAACGTCACCAGATCGTTCGAGGTAACATCCTGCGTCACCAGATTAATCTGCGCGTTATCGGTGGTAATTCTGCGTAATTGAGCGTCAGGCACCAGGGCGTTGACTTCAACATGGCCATACAGATAGAGCATCCGATCGTTAGTCAATTTGGCTTTATCGGCCTTGATCGACCATGTCGGCACTTTATCCTTATCAAAGGTGGTTAATACCGGTTGCGTAAACCATGAGACCGCCTGATCGGAAAAATATTCAACGTGCTGCGCGATCAGACGATAGCTCAACGCGCCTTCCGGACTGTACACGACGGTATCCGTATGCTCGCTTTTATACGTGGGATCGTTGCTGTTGACCATCACGGCAGCAGGATCGTCTTTATCCGCCAGATTGATACCAATCAGTACCAGAATGGCCAGCGACAGTAGAATGATAACCCAACGTCTGGTTTTACTCATATCGATTGCCCTTTGGCCTCATCCAGCTTGCCCTGCGCCAGCAGCAGCAAATCGCACACCTCACGTACCGCGCCGCGCCCGCCGGCAATGTGCGTCACATAGTCAGCGCGGGGGATCAGCAGCGGATGCGCATCCGCAACGGCAACGCTTAATCCCACTTTTTCCATCACCGGCCAGTCAATCAGATCATCGCCGACATAGGCAACATTTTCCGGCGCAATGGCCAGTTTTTCCAGCAGATCGCTAAAGGCGATCAGCTTATTCGACTGTCCCTGATAAAGATGGACAATCCCCAGCGTGGCGCAGCGATCTTCTACAAGTTTAGCCTTTCGTCCGGTAATAATGGCAACCTCGATATTGGAGGTCAAAGCACAGCGAATACCATAGCCGTCACGAACGTTGAAAGCCTTCAGCTCTTCGCCGTTATTGCCCATATAAATCAGGCCGTCAGACAATACGCCATCCACGTCCAGGATGAGCAGGCGGATATTCTCCGCTTTGGTCATGACATGGGTGCTGACGGGGCCATAACAGGTCGCAAGCGACGCACCTGCTTTACTCATCGTTAATTATCCTTGAGTTTCTACACGACGCCTGCACGCAGGAGATCATGCATATGTAACACACCGAGTAACTGGTCGCCATCAGCAACCAGTACGGAGGTGATATGGCGGGACTGCATTAAATTCAGCGCATCGACAGCGAGAATACCGGGACGCACGCGAATGCCCCCTGGCGTCATCACCTCGGCGATCCCCAACTGGCGCATATCGCCGCCCATATCGAACACGCGACGTAAATCGCCGTCGGTGAAGATACCGTCAATCTTCATGGATTCATCGCAAATGACGGTCATACCGAGATTTTTACGCGTAATTTCTAGCAGCGCATCACGCAGGGTGGCATGTTTATTAACATGCGGGATCTCATCGCCAGTATGCATAATATCGCTTACGCGCAGCAGTAGCTTACGTCCCAGCGCGCCGCCAGGATGCGACAGAGCGAAATCTTCGGCGGTAAAGCCGCGCGCTTTTAACAACGCCACGGCGAGCGCATCGCCCATCACCAGCGTTGCGGTGGTACTACTGGTAGGCGCCAGGCCTAACGGACACGCTTCTTTGGGCACTTTAACACACAGATGCACATCTGCCGCACGCGCCATGCTGCTTTCCGGTCGCCCGGTAATGCAAATTAACGGCACGTGCAGCCGTTTAAGCACCGGTATTAGCGCCGCGATCTCGCTGGATTCGCCGGAGTTGGAGATAGCGATAACCACATCCTGCGGCGTAACCATCCCCAAATCGCCGTGCGCGGCTTCGCCCGGATGTACAAAAAAGGAAGAGGTGCCGGTACTGGCGAACGTGGCGGCCATTTTCCGTCCGATATGACCGGATTTTCCCATCCCCATGACCACCACTTTTCCGGTGCAGTTGAACATTTTTTCACAGGCCAGCGTGAAATGCTGGTTGATATATTGATCAAGCTCCGCCAGGCCTTCACGTTCAATTTCCAGGACCTCTTTGCCTGCCTGCTGAAAGTCAAACCCCGGTTGCAACGCTAAATGCGACATAATCCGTTTCCAGTTATCCAACAAGAAGTGGCGATAGCCAATAGAGCATCGCCAGCCATACGATAAACCCGCCGGTCAGCAGTATACCTGCGCCCCGACCAATCTGACGCGGATGCCGCCAGCAAAGTAAAGCGAAAACCACGCTAACCAGCAACATCACGCTATAATCACGCCCAAACGCCAGCGGGTTGATCTCTCCCGGCGCGATCAGCGCAGGCAGTCCCAGCACGATGGCGAGATTAAAAATATTGGCGCCAATGAGATTACCAACGGCAATATCATTTTCGCCTTTTCGCACGCCGGCAATCGCCGTCGCCAGCTCTGGCAGACTGGTGCCGACGGCGATGACTGTCAGACCGAGCGTTAATTCACTCATGGCGAAATAGTTCGCCAGCACCGTAGCGTTATCGATTACCATGCGCGTCGCCATCGGCATGATGACCAGCGCAATGCCCAGCCATAAGAACGCGACGGGGAGCCCGCCTTCGCGCGGCAGCTCCGCCAGTTGTTCGCGGGTGAGGCTGTCATTCCCCTGGCGTTCGGCCAGACGCGCGATTTTAACAATGAATAACAGCCATAGCACAGCCAGAAGCAGGAGAAAGATACCATCACTGCGGCTTAACTGTCCGTCATGCAGTACGGAACCGGCTACCACGCTAACAAATAACATTAATGGCAATTCGCGACGTAGAACATCGGAATGCACGGTAAATGGACGAACCAGCGCCGCCAGCCCTAAGATCAGCAAAATATTGGTGATGTTAGAACCGAGCGCCGCGCCGACGGCCAAATCGAGCTGACCGTGTAGCGATGCGGCGACCGACACAATAATTTCCGGCAGCGAGGTGCCGATACTCACGACCGTCATCCCGATGATCAGCGGGGGAATACCGAATGTACGGCATAAAATAGAGGCCGCAAACACCAGACGATCGGCGCCGTAGGCCACCAGAAGCAAACCAATTATGAGTAGCGCCATCGCTAAAAGCATCTAAAGTCCTTTCTTCAGGTATACTCGCCGGTCCCCTGGAAGGGATATCTGGAAGCCGTAACGAAGTCCTAATTTTGACTTTATGCGGCTAAAAAGTAAAACGAATGCCAGCTTTCGCTAACCCTGTCAGTTAATATTCTGTAATTATGTCGAACCCATGGTTAAATTCAGCGCCATGGTTACCTCAACAAGGCAATACGAAGGATGAATCAATGGGTCAGTCTGCGGCCAATTTAGTCGATATGCGCGACGTCAGCTTTTCCCGTGGCGAACGCTGCATTTTCGATAATATTTCCCTGACGGTGCCGCGCGGGAAGATCACGGCGATCATGGGGCCGTCGGGCATCGGTAAAACCACGCTGTTGCGCCTGATTGGCGGACAGATCCCGCCGGATAAGGGCGAGATCTTATTTGATGGCGAGAATGTGCCGGCCATGTCCCGTTCGCGGCTCTACACCGTCCGCAAACGTATGAGTATGCTGTTTCAGTCGGGAGCGCTGTTTACCGACATGAACGTGTTTGACAATGTGGCCTATCCGCTACGGGAGCACACCAATTTACCCGCGCCGCTGCTAAAAAGCGTTGTGATGATGAAACTGGAAGCTGTCGGGCTGCGCGGCGCGGCAAAACTGATGCCTTCCGAGCTCTCCGGTGGGATGGCGCGTCGCGCCGCGTTGGCGCGCGCCATCGCTCTGGAACCGGATCTCATCATGTTCGATGAGCCGTTTGTCGGCCAGGACCCGATTACCATGGGCGTTCTGGTGAAGCTGATTTCAGAATTGAACAGCGCGCTGGGCGTGACCTGCGTGGTGGTCTCGCATGATGTGCCAGAGGTGCTCAGTATTGCGGATCACGCCTGGATCATGGCGGACAAAAAAATCGTCGCTCACGGTAGCGCTCAGGCGTTGCAGGAGAATACGGACCCGCGCGTGCGTCAGTTCCTTGACGGCATTGCCGACGGGCCGGTTCCGTTCCGCTATCCGGCGGGCGACTATCACCTTGATTTACTCGAAACAGGGAGTTAAGCCACTCATGCTGTTAAATGCGCTGGCAGCACTCGGACACAGCGGGATCAAAACCGTCAGGACGTTCGGGCGCGCCGGGTTAATGTTATTCAATGCGATTATCGGTAAGCCGGAGTTTCGCAAACATGCGCCGCTGCTGGTGCGCCAGCTTTATAATGTGGGCGTCTTGTCGATGCTTATCATTATTGTCTCCGGCGTATTCATCGGTATGGTGCTGGGGCTGCAAGGCTATCTGGTTCTGACTACTTACAGCGCGGAGACCAGTCTTGGCATGTTAGTGGCGCTTTCGCTGCTGCGCGAGCTGGGGCCGGTGGTCGCGGCGTTGCTGTTTGCCGGGCGGGCCGGGTCGGCGTTGACGGCGGAAATCGGCCTGATGCGGGCGACGGAGCAGCTCTCCAGTATGGAGATGATGGCGGTCGATCCATTGCGCCGGGTGATTTCGCCGCGCTTCTGGGCGGGCGTGATTTCGTTGCCGCTACTGACCATTATCTTTGTGGCGGTCGGTATCTGGGGCGGCTCGCTGGTCGGCGTAAGCTGGAAGGGAATCGACGCCGGGTTCTTCTGGTCCGCGATGCAGAATGCCGTCGACTGGCGTATGGACCTGGTGAACTGTCTGATAAAGAGCGTGGTGTTCGCCATTACGGTAACATGGATTGCGTTATTCAACGGTTATGACGCAATACCGACTTCTGCCGGGATTAGCCGGGCAACGACGCGTACCGTGGTTCACGCATCGTTGGCCGTTCTGGGGCTGGATTTTGTGCTGACCGCACTGATGTTTGGGAATTGAGTTCATGCAAACGAAAAAAAATGAAATTTGGGTAGGCGTTTTTTTGCTGGTAGCGTTGCTGGCGGCGCTGTTTGTTTGCCTGAAGGCGGCAAATGTGACCTCTATGCGCACGGAGCCGACCTATAAGGTTTATGCGACCTTCGATAACATCGGCGGTCTGAAAGTGCGCTCCCCGGTACGCATCGGCGGGGTGGTTGTCGGGCGGGTTGAAGATATCTCGCTTGATCCGAAAACATACCTGCCGCGCGTAACGCTCGACATCGAAGAGCGTTATAACCATATTCCCGATACCAGCTCGTTGAGTATTCGAACTTCCGGACTGCTGGGGGAGCAATATCTGGCATTAAACGTCGGTTTTGAAGATCCTGAGCTGGGAACGTCTATCCTCAAAGATGGGAGTACGATTCAGGACACCAAGTCTGCAATGGTGCTGGAAGATATGATTGGCCAGTTCCTTTATAACAGCAAAGGCGACGACAATAAGAATTCTGGCGATGCGCCAGCCGCAACGGAAGGCCATACTGAAGCCACAACGCCCGCGGGCGAAACGAAATAATCTCAGGAGAATTGAGGCATGTTTAAACGACTGATGATGGTGGCCCTGCTGGTCATTGCGCCATTAAGCGCAGCAACGGCAGCGGATCAGAGCAATCCTTATAAACTGATGAACGAGGCGGCGCAGAAAACTTTTGATCGCCTAAAAAACGAACAGCCGAAAATTCGTGCCAATCCGGATTACCTGCGCGACGTTGTTGATCAGGAACTTCTGCCGTACGTGCAGGTAAAATATGCCGGCGCGCTGGTGCTGGGGCGCTACTACAAAGAGGCGACCCCGGCGCAGCGTGAAGCCTATTTTGCAGCGTTTCGCGAATACCTGAAACAGGCCTACGGTCAGGCGCTGGCGATGTACCACGGCCAGACTTACCAGATAGCGCCTGAGCAACCGCTGGGCGATGCGACCATTGTGCCTATCCGTGTAACGATTATCGATCCCAACGGTCGTCCGCCGGTACGCCTGGATTTCCAGTGGCGCAAAAACACTCAGACCGGCAACTGGCAGGCGTATGACATGATTGCGGAAGGCGTCAGCATGATCACCACCAAGCAAAATGAGTGGAGCGACCTGCTGCGTACTAAAGGTATCGACGGCCTGACCGCACAACTGAAATCTATCTCTCAACAGAAAATTACTTTGGACGAGAAACAGTAATGACGCCGCAACTCACCTGGACGCGTGAGGCGGACACTCTGGTGCTGGCGGGAGAGCTGGATCAGGACGTGTTGGCGCCGCTATGGGACGCGCGCGTAGAAGCGATGAATGGCGTTACCCGTATCGACCTGAGCCAGATCTCCAGGGTGGATACAGGGGGACTGGCGCTGCTGGCGCACCTTGTGAACCAGGCAAAAAAGCAGGGCAATGCCGTGTCGCTGTCTGGCGTTAACGACAAGGTTTACGCGCTGGCGCAATTATATAACTTGCCCGAAGACGTACTTCCCCGTATGTAATGAATGCCGGATGGTTTATCCGGCCTACACTTCGCATGATCCCCGTAGGCCGGATAAGTTGCGTTAGCAGCACCATCCGGCACTTTTACCGCGCTGATTTATCAGCGTAATCTTTTGCTTATTTAAGACGGCGCGACTTTGCTCTAAGATGTTGGGCTGTTTTCACTATTTGACGAATAAAGAACCCATGGAAAATCATGAAATTCAGAGTGTGCTGATGAATGCCCTCTCCCTCCAGGAAGTCCACGTCTCCGGCGATGGCAGTCACTTTCAGGTTATTGCCGTGGGCGAGATGTTTGACGGCATGAGCCGGGTCAAGAAACAGCAAACGGTCTATGGGCCGCTAATGGAGTACATTGCGGACAACCGTATCCATGCCGTATCGATCAAAGCATATACCCCGGCGGAATGGGCGCGCGATCGTAAACTTAACGGATTTTAAGCTACGGGTAACCTGCCGGTAGCGGAGATGAATGCTTAACTGAGAATACAATAATGGATAAATTTCGTGTACAGGGGCCAACGACGCTCCAGGGCGAAGTCACAATTTCCGGCGCCAAAAACGCCGCGCTGCCGATCCTGTTCGCCGCTCTGCTGGCAGAAGAACCGGTAGAGATCCAAAACGTTCCAAAACTGAAAGACGTGGATACGTCGATGAAGCTCCTGAGCCAATTAGGTGCGAAAGTGGAACGCAATGGATCGGTACACATTGACGCCAGCCAGGTGAACGTGTTCTGCGCGCCTTATGATCTGGTTAAGACCATGCGCGCCTCGATATGGGCGCTGGGGCCGCTGGTTGCCCGTTTTGGTCAGGGACAAGTCTCTCTGCCGGGGGGCTGTACTATCGGCGCGCGTCCGGTTGATCTGCATATTACCGGTCTGGAACAACTGGGTGCGACCATCAAGCTGGAAGAGGGCTACGTAAAGGCCTCCGTCGAAGGACGTCTTAAAGGGGCGCATATCGTGATGGATAAGGTCAGCGTCGGCGCGACCGTCACCATTATGTGCGCCGCTACGCTGGCGGAAGGGACGACCATCATTGAAAACGCCGCGCGCGAGCCGGAAATTGTCGACACCGCTAACTTCCTGGTTACGCTGGGGGCGAAGATCGCCGGGCAGGGCACCGATCGTATTACGATCGAGGGCGTAGAGCGTCTGGGCGGCGGCGTTTATCGTGTGCTGCCGGATCGTATCGAAACGGGGACTTTCCTGGTGGCGGCAGCGATCTCTCGCGGCAAAATCCTCTGCCGTAACGCGCAACCGGACACTCTGGACGCGGTACTGGCGAAACTGCGCGATGCTGGCGCGGATATCGAAGTGGGCGAGGACTGGATTAGTCTGGACATGCACGGCAAACGACCGAAGGCGGTCAATGTCCGTACCGCGCCGCACCCGGCATTCCCGACCGATATGCAGGCGCAGTTCACGTTGCTGAACCTGGTGGCGGAAGGGACGGGCTTTATCACTGAAACCGTCTTTGAAAACCGTTTTATGCACGTGCCTGAACTCAGCCGCATGGGCGCGCGTGCGGAAATTGAAAGCAATACCGTCATATGCCATGGCGTAGAAACGCTCTCTGGCGCCCAGGTCATGGCGACAGATCTGCGGGCATCTGCGAGCCTGGTGCTGGCGGGCTGTATTGCGGAAGGCACGACGATTGTGGATCGCATTTATCACATCGATCGCGGTTATGAGCGCATCGAAGACAAACTGCGCGCGCTAGGCGCGAATATTGAACGCGTGAAAGGCGAATAACCTTCTGTACGCTGAATAACCCCCGCGAACGCGATGCGGGGGTTGTTTTACAGGCTCTTACTCTACATTCTGTTTGTTTTTATTACGCGCTCTCATAAGCCGCGTTCTGTCGATAAACTCATGCGTGCGCGGATCGTGATAACGCGATGGCCAAATAACCCAGGGTTCCGTTCCCAATGCTTTCGCGATAATCAACTCTCCTTTCGGCCACGGGCGCGTTAATGCATTGGCCAGCGTGGATGAACTCAATCCATTCCGACGTGACTCAGCGGCCATTGAAGTCCCTTTTTTACGTAGTCCGGCAATGATATCGGCCGGATGCCAGTCAATAAGCTTGCTTTCCATACATCCATCACTCCTTAGGTTAATCACTTACGGTTTTAACAACCCGACGACGTTCGATACTATAACGCTTCGTGAAGGAATGTTCTAAAAAGTTCATGTAAGTGTCGGCAATATTCAGAATATGCCAGGGGAAGTCCTGGGTGAGTATGTGAAAGACAGGCGATAGGGTATCTGGAGTTTATTAGAACTTAATGGGATATCCCGCGCAGTGCGCGGGATAAGAGAACGGCATTAACGATCGCGCTGCACCGCGATGTGTGCGAGACCGATTAGCGCCTCACGCCATGGAGTATCCGGCAATATCTGCAACGCGGATATCGCTTTGTCGGCTTCTTCTTCCGCTCGCTGACGCGTCCATTCCAGCGAGCCGCAGGTGGTCATCGCTTCCAGAACCGGTTCCAGAAGATGACGACCATTACCTTGTTCAATAGCGGTACGGATCATCGCTGACTGTTCTGGCGTACCGTGGCGCATGGCGTGAAGCAACGGTAAGGTGGGTTTGCCCTCATTGAGGTCATCACCCACATTTTTACCGAGATGCTCGCCGTCGGCGCTGTAATCCAGCAGATCGTCAATGAGCTGGAAAGCCGTACCAAGGTAGCGGCCATAGTCCTGCAACCCTTTCTCTTGCTCAGGCGTACAACCGGCAAGAATACCGGAGCACTGGGCGGCGGCTTCGAACAGACGGGCCGTTTTACTGTAAATCACCCGCATGTAATTTTCTTCGGTAATGTCCGGGTCATTCACGTTCATCAATTGCAGCACTTCGCCTTCTGCAATCACGTTGACCGCTTCCGACATCACTTCCAGCACTTTTAACGAGCCGAGGCTGGTCATCATCTGGAAGGCGCGGGTATAGATAAAGTCGCCGACCAGCACGCTGGCGGCATTACCGAAGGCGGCATTTGCCGTTGCCTTGCCGCGACGCATATCGGATTCATCCACCACATCATCATGCAGCAGCGTCGCCGTGTGGATAAACTCGATCAGAGCGGCGATAGTCACGTGCGCGTTACCCTGATAACCCACCGCACGCGCGGCAAGAACGGCAATCATCGGACGAATGCGTTTCCCGCCGCCGCTAATAATGTAATATCCTAGCTGATTAATCAGTTGAACGTCGGAATTAAGCTGTTCAAGGATTGTCGCATTGACACCCGCCATATCTTGCGCGGTTAACTCGTTGATTTTTTCTAAATTCATCGCAAAAGCCGGGCTTATCGCCCCGATTATCCCATGTCTGAATGAGGTAACGTAGGGTTTATGGTTAGAAATATACCCTGATTGTACTGAAAAAACGCCGCAGATAAACGTTACCGTATGCGTTGTGTTTTTTTTCTTCATGTATTGATGGTAGCACTTGTCAAAGCCGTGCAATTTGCGTAATATTCGCGCCCTATTGTGAATATTTATAGCGCGCTCTGAATCATTGAAAGGTGTGCGCGGAAGCGGAGTTTTTTATGTACGCGGTTTTCCAAAGTGGTGGTAAACAACACCGAGTAAGCGAAGGTCAGACCGTTCGCCTGGAAAAGCTGGACATCGCAACTGGCGAAACTATCGAGTTCGCTGAAGTTCTGATGGTCGCAAACGGTGAAGAAGTCAAAATCGGCGTTCCTTTCGTTGATGGCGGCGTAATCAAAGCTGAAGTTGTTGCCCACGGTCGTGGCGAGAAAGTTAAAATCGTTAAGTTTCGTCGCCGTAAACACTACCGTAAGCAGCAGGGCCATCGTCAGTGGTTCACTGATGTGAAAATTACCGGCATCAGCGCTTAAGATTAGGGGAGCAGATTAAATGGCACATAAAAAGGCTGGCGGCTCGACTCGTAACGGTCGCGATTCTGAAGCTAAACGTCTGGGCGTAAAACGCTTTGGCGGTGAAGCAGTTCTGGCAGGCAGCATCATCGTTCGTCAACGTGGTACTAAATTCCACGCTGGCACCAACGTTGGTTGCGGTCGTGACCACACTCTGTTTGCTAAAGCAGACGGTAAAGTGAAATTCGAAGTTAAAGGCCCGAAAAACCGTAAATACATCAGCATCGTTGCTGAGTAAGTTTTTTGTGGTCCGGTAACGGATGAAAGCCCCGCACCTGTTGCGGGGCTTTTTACATTCGATGGCCGACTAAAATATACCCGTGTGGCTGTGCGAATGCCGTTAACGGGTCTTTGCAGGGAACACGGCATGAAGCAGCAGGCAGGCATTGGCATTCTTTTAGCGCTCACTACCGCGATGTGCTGGGGAGCGTTGCCAATAGCAATGAAGCAAGTGCTGGAGGTGATGGAGCCTTCAACCATTGTCTTCTACCGCTTCTTAATGGCCAGTATTGGCCTCGGGGCGATACTGGCAGTAAAAAGAAAGCTGCCGCCGCTGCGTATTTTTCGTAAGCCGCGCTGGTTGGTGTTATTGGCGATAGCGACCTGCGGACTGTTCGGTAATTTCATTTTGTTCAGTTCTTCCCTGCAATATTTAAGCCCAACCGCGTCGCAGGTTATCGGTCAGCTCTCGCCGGTTGGCATGATGGTCGCCAGCGTCTTTATTCTGAAAGAAAAGATGCGCGGTACGCAGGTGATTGGCGCGCTGATGTTATTGAGCGGGCTGGTGATGTTTTTTAACACCAGTCTGATCGAGATTTTTACCCGACTGACCGACTACACCTGGGGCGTTATTTTTGGCGTAGGCGCGGCGATGGTGTGGGTGAGCTATGGCGTGGCGCAAAAAGTATTATTGCGACGTCTGGCCTCGCAGCAGATCCTGTTTTTACTGTACACTTTATGTACGATAGCGCTCTTGCCGCTGGCAAAACCGATGGTGATAGCGCAACTGAGCGACTGGCAGCTCGCCTGTTTGATTTTCTGCGGGCTAAATACGCTGGTAGGATATGGCGCCCTGGCGGAAGCGATGGCGCGTTGGCAGGCGGCGCAGGTGAGCGCGATAATCACGCTTACACCGCTATTTACCCTGCTGTTTTCAGATCTTTTATCTATGGCCTGGCCCGATTTCTTCGCCAGACCGATGTTAAACCTTTTAGGTTATCTCGGTGCGTTTGTCGTGGTTGCGGGCGCAATGTATTCCGCCATTGGTCATCGTATTTGGGGCGGTTTACGCAAGCATGAAACGGTGGTTTCGCAACCCCGCTCAGGCGAATGATTTACGGAGAATAAAATGAAGTTTGTTGATGAAGCATCGATTCTGGTCGTTGCAGGCGATGGCGGTAATGGCTGTGTGAGCTTCCGCCGCGAAAAATATATCCCGAAAGGCGGCCCGGACGGCGGTGATGGCGGCGACGGCGGCGACGTCTGGATGGAAGCCGATGAAAACCTGAATACGCTGATCGATTACCGCTTTGAAAAATCGTTCCGCGCTGAACGTGGTCAGAATGGCGCGAGCCGCGACTGTACCGGTAAACGCGGTAAAGACGTGACCATCAAAGTGCCGGTCGGTACGCGCGTTATCGACCAGGGAACCGGTGAAACGATGGGCGACATGACCAAACACGGTCAGCGTCTGTTGGTCGCGAAGGGCGGCTGGCATGGGTTAGGCAATACCCGTTTTAAATCCTCGGTTAACCGTACGCCGCGCCAGAAAACCAATGGTACGCCGGGCGATAAGCGCGACCTGCTGCTGGAACTGATGCTGCTGGCGGATGTCGGGATGCTGGGGATGCCAAACGCCGGTAAATCAACGTTCATTCGTGCGGTATCGGCAGCAAAACCGAAAGTCGCGGACTATCCGTTTACCACGCTGGTGCCGAGCCTGGGCGTGGTACGAATGGACAGCGAAAAGAGTTTTGTGGTGGCTGACATTCCGGGGTTGATCGAAGGCGCGGCGGAAGGCGCGGGCCTGGGGATTCGCTTCCTGAAGCACCTCGAACGTTGCCGCGTACTGCTGCACCTCATTGATATCGATCCGATCGACGGTTCCGATCCGGTGGAAAACGCCCGTATCATTATTGGCGAACTGGAAAAATACAGCCAGGATCTGGCGGCTAAACCGCGCTGGTTAGTGTTCAACAAGATCGATCTGATGGATAAAACCGAAGCGGAAGAGAAAGCGAAAGCGATCGCCGAAGCGTTGGGCTGGGAAGGGAAATACTATCTGATTTCCGCCGCCAGTCAGCTGGGGGTGAAAGATCTCTGCTGGGATGTGATGACCTTTATCATCGAGAATCCGATCGCGCAGGCTGAAGAAGCAAAACAGCCGGAAAAAGTCGAGTTCATGTGGGACGATTATCATCGCCAGCAGTTGGCTGAAGTGGAAGAAGACGCAGACGATGACTGGGATGACGACTGGGATGAAGACGACGAAGAAGGCGTCGAGTTC
This sequence comes from Salmonella sp. SAL04157, assembly GCF_046551635.1. Lineage (NCBI taxonomy): Bacteria > Pseudomonadati > Pseudomonadota > Gammaproteobacteria > Enterobacterales > Enterobacteriaceae > Salmonella > Salmonella sp. SAL04157. Next base: position 621,083 of record NZ_JBGDVS010000001.1, on the reverse strand, counting down.
ATCTACAAACGTTAATCTCGTAGCCGGATGGCGCTAACGCTTATCCGGCCTACAAAAGCCAACGGGCCGCATTTGCGGCCCGTTTTATTATGTTCTTTGTAGGCCGGATAAGACGCGTTAGCGCCGCCATCCGGCAATAATGCACTCAGTTATTCTGATAAATATCCTTGTATAACCGACTCTCGAAGCGTACCAGCGGGATTCGGCGATTACGCTGGTCAGCAGGTGGAACCGCGTAGCCGGACAAATACTGTACAAATGCCATCCGTTGCCCGCTTGCGGTGGTAATAAAGCCCGCCAGGTTGTACACGCCCTGCAGTGACCCGGTTTTCGCCGAAACCTTACCGTCTACGCCCGCCTGATGCAGGCCGGCGCGGTATTGCAATGAACCATCATAGCCCGCCAGCGGCAGCATAGAGATAAAGTTCAGCTCGTTATCGTGTTGGGCGATATATTGCAGCACCTGCATCATCGTGGCGGGAGCGATCAGGTTATGGCGAGAAAGACCGGAACCGTCGGCAATAATGGTATTGCCGATATCAATTCCCGCCTGTTGGCGTAGGATCTGGCGAACGGCATCCGATCCCGCCCGCCAGGTGCCAGGCACGTTAAACCTGACATGACCAATCATCCGAAAAACAGTATCGGCGATCATGTTGTCTGACTTTTTCAGCATAATCTTAAGCAGATCGTGCAGTGGCGCCGACTGTTTACTGGCGACGATCGTTCCGGGCTCGTTAACCTGCGTCTGGCGCAGCAGCGTGCCGCGGTAAGTTATCCCGGCCTCTTTCAGTTCCTGCTTGAGGATCGCGCCCGCGTAGCTGGCGCCGTCCTGAATAGCAAAGGCCAGCGGCAGCGGGTCGGCGCGCTGTGGTAAACAGCCGGTAAGCGTATAACGGTTCAAATCGCCAGGCACAACATCCAGCTCGCAATACTGCGCGTCTGCCGAACCGCGCGGCAGAGTCCGTACCTGGCTGAACATCGTTACCGGATAATAAGAGGCCACGCGAATAAAGGCTAAATCGTTTGGTTTTTGCGCGCTATAAAGCGACACAGAAAAACAGTTGCGGTCAACAATGGCGGCGGCGGGAGGCGCGCTGAAACACTGCGTCAGGTCGTTCCACGGCCAGCCTGGCGCTTTATCGTGGCTGGCGAAAATCGACGTGTCGATAAGCACATTGCCGTCGATTTGCGTGACGCCTGACTTTTTCAGCGTCGCGACCATATTGCGAATATCCTGACGTCTTAGCGTTGGATCGCCACCGAATCGCGCAATTACGTCACCTTTCAGGATGCCGTTATCGACGTTGCCTTTAGTCTCCAGCGTGGTCGTAAAACGGAAATCCGGGCCGAGTTGAATCAGCGCCGCCAGCGCGGTAATCACCTTTTGGGTACTGGCGGGAAGCGCCATCTGCTGACTATGATAATCAATAGCCGGCGCGGGCGCGCCAATCTTTTGCACCATCAGCGCGAGGTTGGCGCCGGCCGGAAGCTGTTTGATGTATTCGTCAATATTCGCGGCCTGAACGCTGAACGCTATACTGGTGGTCAATCCGATGATAAATCTGGAAAATCGCATAATCTCGCGCTAACACCCTGGAAACAAGCCGTCATACTACGGCGCAACGCCCTAAAAAGTAAACGATGACCCATAGGGAACTCCAGGGTAAAATGGTTATCAAAGAGGAAATTGTAGCTGACCTGGGACTGCGCGCCCGGGTTGGTGTTTTTTTGCTTCTGACCCTGGTATGGCATATGCCGGGGCTGGCTTAGCAGCCGGGGTAGAGTTCATTGCCCCCTACAGGAATGTTCAAGAGGTATAACAAATGCAAGCTATTCCGATGACCTTACGCGGAGCCGAAAAACTGCGCGAAGAGCTGGATTTTCTGAAATCTGTGCGCCGTCCTGAAATCATCGCCGCTATCGCCGAAGCGCGCGAACATGGCGATTTAAAAGAAAACGCGGAGTATCATGCTGCACGCGAACAGCAGGGTTTCTGCGAAGGGCGCATTAAAGATATCGAAGCAAAACTGTCGAATGCGCAGGTGATTGATGTCACTAAAATGCCGAACAATGGTCGCGTGATTTTCGGCGCTACCGTCACGGTGCTGAACATGGACACCGACGAAGAGCAGACCTATCGTATTGTTGGCGATGATGAGGCGGATTTTAAGCAAAATCTCATTTCGGTAAACTCGCCAATCGCTCGCGGCCTGATCGGCAAAGAGCAGGATGACGTCGTGGTGATCAAAACGCCTGGCGGCGATGTGGAATACGAAGTGCTTAAAGTGGAATACCTTTAAGCAGTACTCAATACGCAAATTGTTGGTGTATTGTAAAGAAAGGAAAAAGGCCGCATAGCGGCCTTTTATCAACGGAGAGAGCGTGGCATTTTGCTCTCCTGCTCGTGGAAAACCCCTCGTTTTACACAGATTTTGTGTTCGACTTTAGGATATCCTTAACGCGGCAGCGAGATTTTACGCTCTTTAGTTGGGCGATACAGCACCAGCGTTTTACCGATGACCTGTACGTTACAGGCGCCGGTTTCGCGCACGATAGCGTCCACGATCAAGGTTTTTGTTTCGCGATCTTCCGAGGCGATTTTCACCTTGATAAGTTCATGGTGCTCTAACGCTTGTTCAATCTCGGCCAGTACCCCTTCGGTCAAACCATTATTGCCAAGCATAACAACAGGCTTGAGCGGATGTGCCAGACCTTTTAGGTGCTGTTTTTGTTTAGTACTCAGATTCATCGTATATTTTTGCTTACGTTGGGATTGAAAACGGGTCATTCTACCGCCATCTCCCTTATATCGCCAAATAGGCGTGTAGAAATTTACGCCATTGGCTACGATGAACTGCCCCGACGGGAAAGTTAAATGACAGGTAAAAAGCGTTCTGCCAGCTCAAGCCGCTGGCTTCAGGAACACTTTAGCGATAAATATGTTCAACAGGCGCAGAAAAAGGGGCTACGCTCCCGTGCCTGGTTTAAACTTGATGAAATACAGCAAAGTGACAAACTTTTTAAGCCGGGAATGACGGTAGTCGATCTCGGCGCTGCGCCAGGAGGCTGGTCACAGTATGTGGTCACGCAGATTGGCGGCAAAGGCCGCATCATCGCTTGTGATCTTTTACCTATGGATCCTATCGTTGGTGTGGACTTTCTTCAGGGCGATTTTCGTGATGAACTTGTCATGAAAGCGTTACTGGAACGCGTGGGTGACAGTAAAGTACAAGTTGTCATGTCGGATATGGCACCAAACATGAGCGGAACACCGGCGGTGGATATCCCCCGCGCCATGTATCTGGTGGAGCTGGCGTTAGAGATGTGCCGCGATGTGCTGGCGCCAGGCGGAAGTTTTGTAGTGAAGGTGTTCCAGGGCGAAGGTTTCGATGAGTATCTAAGGGAAATTCGCTCCCTGTTTACGAAGGTTAAAGTTCGTAAGCCGGACTCTTCGCGTGCGCGTTCGCGTGAAGTGTACATTGTAGCGACCGGGCGAAAGTGATAACCGGCAGATTTCAGACGTAAGGTTTGAAAGAAACTGGATATAGAGTATCCTGACGCTGTTTTTAACACAGTTGTAATAAGAGGTTAATCCCTTGAGTGACATGGCGAAAAACCTAATACTCTGGCTGGTCATTGCCGTTGTGCTGATGTCAGTATTCCAGAGCTTTGGGCCCAGCGAGTCTAATGGCCGTAAGGTGGATTACTCTACCTTCCTGCAAGAGGTCAATCAGGACCAGGTTCGCGAAGCGCGTATCAACGGACGTGAGATCAACGTTACCAAGAAAGATAGTAACCGTTACACGACTTACATTCCGATTAATGATCCGAAGCTGCTTGATAACCTGCTGACTAAAAACGTCAAGGTTGTTGGCGAACCACCTGAAGAGCCAAGCCTGCTGGCTTCTATCTTCATTTCCTGGTTCCCGATGCTGTTGCTGATCGGCGTCTGGATCTTCTTCATGCGTCAGATGCAGGGCGGCGGTGGCAAAGGCGCCATGTCGTTCGGTAAGAGCAAGGCGCGTATGCTGACGGAAGATCAGATCAAAACCACGTTTGCTGACGTCGCGGGCTGTGACGAAGCGAAAGAAGAAGTGGCGGAACTGGTTGAATACCTGCGTGAACCGAGCCGTTTCCAGAAGCTGGGCGGTAAAATTCCGAAAGGCGTCCTGATGGTCGGCCCGCCGGGTACCGGTAAAACCCTGCTGGCAAAAGCCATTGCGGGTGAAGCGAAGGTGCCATTCTTTACGATTTCCGGTTCTGACTTTGTGGAAATGTTCGTCGGTGTCGGCGCGTCTCGTGTGCGTGACATGTTCGAACAGGCCAAAAAAGCGGCGCCGTGCATTATCTTCATCGATGAAATCGACGCCGTAGGCCGCCAGCGTGGCGCAGGTCTTGGCGGTGGTCACGATGAACGTGAGCAGACGTTGAACCAGATGCTGGTTGAGATGGACGGCTTCGAAGGTAACGAAGGTATCATCGTTATCGCCGCAACTAACCGTCCGGACGTCCTTGACCCGGCGCTGCTGCGTCCTGGTCGTTTCGACCGTCAGGTGGTGGTAGGCCTGCCGGATGTTCGCGGTCGTGAGCAGATTCTGAAGGTGCATATGCGTCGCGTACCGTTAGCGACGGATATTGATGCGGCGATCATTGCGCGCGGTACGCCGGGCTTCTCCGGTGCGGACCTGGCGAACCTGGTCAACGAAGCGGCGCTGTTTGCGGCTCGTGGTAACAAGCGCGTTGTGTCGATGGTTGAGTTCGAGAAAGCGAAAGACAAAATCATGATGGGTGCCGAACGTCGCTCCATGGTGATGACGGAAGCGCAGAAAGAGTCGACCGCGTACCACGAAGCGGGCCACGCGATTATCGGTCGCCTGGTGCCGGAACACGATCCGGTGCACAAAGTGACGATTATCCCGCGCGGTCGTGCGCTGGGCGTGACCTTCTTCCTGCCTGAAGGCGACGCAATCAGCGCTAGCCGTCAGAAGCTGGAAAGCCAAATCAGCACGCTGTACGGCGGTCGTCTGGCGGAAGAGATTATCTACGGCGTTGAGCATGTTTCTACCGGGGCGTCGAACGACATTAAAGTCGCGACTAACCTGGCGCGTAACATGGTCACCCAGTGGGGCTTCTCGGAGAAACTCGGTCCGTTGCTGTATGCGGAAGAAGAGGGCGAAGTGTTCCTCGGCCGTAGCGTCGCAAAAGCGAAACATATGTCTGATGAAACTGCGCGTATCATCGACCAGGAAGTGAAAGCGCTGATTGAACGTAACTACAATCGCGCTCGTCAGATCCTGACTGACAATATGGATATTCTGCACGCGATGAAAGATGCGCTGATGAAATATGAAACCATCGATGCGCCGCAGATTGATGACCTGATGGCGCGTCGTGAAGTGCGTCCGCCTGCGGGCTGGGAAGATCCAAACGGCACCAATAACTCTGACAGCAATGGTACGCCTCAGGCGCCGCGTCCGGTTGATGAACCACGCACGCCGAACCCGGGCAACACGATGTCAGAGCAGCTGGGCGACAAATAAGCGTTTGTTGTACAACATTATGTTTAGCGCTCACCGAAACCCTGGGGCTTGCCCCGGGGTTTTTCTTTTTTAACTCACCATAAATAAAACAGGGATTTTGACCATGAAACTCTTCGCTCAGGGCGCCACGCTCGATCTCACTCATCCGCATATTATGGGTATCCTGAACGTAACGCCGGATTCGTTCTCCGACGGCGGCGCGCATAACACGCTGATTGAGGCGGTGAAACATGCGAATTTAATGGTGAATGCCGGGGCGACAATTATTGATGTGGGGGGGGAATCAACGCGACCAGGCGCGGCGGAAGTGAGCGTGGAAGAAGAGCTGGATCGCGTTATTCCGGTACTGGAAGCAATCGCGCAACGTTTTGAAGTGTGGATTTCTGTGGATACCTCTAAACCCGAGGTGATCCGTGAAGCGGCAAGGGCGGGCGCGCATATTATCAATGATGTCCGTTCGCTCTCCGAACCCGGCGCGTTGGAAGCGGCAGCGGAAACCGGCTTGCCGGTCAGTCTTATGCACATGCAGGGCAACCCCAAAACCATGCAGGAGGCGCCGAAATATGACGATGTCTTTGCCGAGGTGAATCGCTACTTTATTGAGCAAATAGCACGTTGTGAGAAGGCCGGCATCGCAAAAGAGAAATTGTTGCTCGACCCCGGATTCGGTTTCGGTAAAAATCTCTCTCACAATTATACCTTACTGGCGCGACTGGGTGAGTTTCATCATTTTAACCTGCCGCTGCTGGTGGGAATGTCACGTAAAACGATGGTTGGTCAGTTACTTAACGTGGGACCATCAGACCGTCTGAACGGCAGCCTTGCGTGCGCGGTAATTGCCGCGATGCAGGGCGCGCAGATCATTCGCGTCCATGACGTCAAAGAAACCGTAGAGGCGATGCGGGTGGTGGAAGCCACTCTGTCTGCAAAGGGAAACAAACGCTATGAGTAATCGTAAATATTTCGGTACCGATGGGATTCGCGGACGTGTAGGCAATGCCCCCATTACACCTGATTTCGTGCTTAAACTGGGTTGGGCTGCCGGAAAAGTGCTGGCGCGTCATGGCTCGCGTAAAATCATTATCGGTAAAGATACGCGTATTTCCGGCTATATGCTGGAGTCCGCGCTGGAGGCGGGCCTTGCCGCTGCGGGGCTGTCGGCCTCGTTTACCGGACCTATGCCAACGCCAGCCGTCGCCTATCTGACGCGGACTTTCCGCGCGGAGGCGGGTATCGTTATCTCGGCTTCGCATAACCCGTTCTATGATAACGGCATTAAATTCTTCTCTATCGACGGTACGAAACTGCCTGACGATGTGGAAGAAGCCATCGAAGCCGAAATGGAAAAAGAGATCACCTGCGTAGACTCCGCCGAGCTGGGGAAAGCGAGCCGCATCGTCGACGCCGCCGGACGCTATATTGAGTTCTGTAAAGGCACCTTCCCGAACGAACTGAGCCTCAACGGTCTGAAAGTGGTTGTGGATTGCGCCAACGGCGCTACCTACCATATCGCACCGAATGTGCTGCGCGAGCTGGGCGCGACCGTTATCGCCATCGGCTGTGAGCCAAACGGCGTCAACATTAACGAAGAAGTGGGCGCGACCGACGTGCGCGCGTTGCAGGCGCGCGTGTTGGCGGAGAAGGCGGACCTCGGCATTGCGCTTGACGGCGACGGCGACCGGGTCATCATGGTTGACCATGAAGGCAATAAAGTCGATGGCGATCAGATCATGTATATCATCGCGCGCGAAGGGCTGCGCCAGGGGCAACTGCGCGGCGGCGCGGTGGGGACGCTGATGAGCAATATGGGGCTGGAGCTGGCGCTCAAGCAGCTTGGCATTCCGTTTGCCCGGGCGAAAGTGGGCGACCGCTACGTGCTGGAAAAATTGCAGGAAAAAGGCTGGCGCATCGGCGCGGAAAACTCTGGTCACGTTATTCTGCTGGATAAAACGACCACTGGCGACGGTATTGTAGCGGGGCTACAAGTTCTGGCGGCGATGGTGCGTAATCATATGAGTCTGCACGATCTGTGCAGCGGTATGAAAATGTTCCCGCAGATTCTGGTTAACGTGCGTTACACCGCCGGTAGCGGCGATCCGCTGGAAAATGAAGCGGTGAAAACGGTAACGGCGGACGTAGAAGCCACGCTCGGCAATCGTGGGCGGGTACTGCTACGTAAATCCGGTACCGAACCGCTGATTCGCGTGATGGTGGAAGGCGAGGATGAAGCGCAGGTTACGGCATTCGCCCATCGTATCGCGGATGCGGTAAAAGCCGTTTAAGCGTTTAAGTGACTAAAAAGGCGGCGGTTGCCGCCTTACGGCCCGCAAAAAACAACGCTTTTGCTGTTTTTTTCCGCAGTTGATACAATGCGCTTAAATTGCCCTTGCGAAGGTCATTCGCTTTGGTTAGTATTCACACCCGCTTCAGTGGGAAACAGTAAAAATCCCGCTTTATTGGTAGAAGCATTGGTACGCGGCAACTCCGCAAGGAACAGGTTGATTATGTACGAAGCTCTTTTAGTTGTTTTCCTTATTGTGGCAATTGGCCTTGTAGGCCTGATCATGCTGCAGCAAGGTAAAGGCGCTGATATGGGAGCCTCCTTCGGAGCAGGCGCTTCCGCTACGCTATTTGGTTCAAGTGGTTCTGGTAACTTCATGACCCGAATGACGGCGGTATTGGCGACGCTGTTCTTCATCATCAGTCTGGTGTTGGGTAATATCAATAGCAATAAAACCAATAAAGGAAGCGAGTGGGAAAATCTGAGCGCGCCGGCGAAGACCGAGCAGACTCAACCTGCTGCACCGGCCCAGCCGACCAGCGATATCCCGCGCTAATAGCAGTATCCGTGCCGAGGTGGTGGAATTGGTAGACACGCTACCTTGAGGTGGTAGTGCCCAATAGGGCTTACGGGTTCAAGTCCCGTCCTCGGTACCAATATTCCAGAAAAAAGACGCTGAAAAGCGTCTTTTTTTTCGTCTGTTATTTGTGGTTGTCTGTAGGTCGGATAAGACGTTACGCCGCCATCCGACATTATTACAACCCATGATGGCGCTACGTTTATCAGGCCAACAGACACCTTATATTCCGCGCATAAAAAAGGCCACTTTCGCGGCCTTAAAATGATAAATGTTTACTTCGCTTTGTTTTCCAGATTCTCAACCTGCGGCAGACCGGTCGCGGAAGAGGCGGTTAACAGACCCGCTTTCGCGTAGCCGAACAGTTTCTCGCGGGTATCGGTAATGTCCAGATTACGCATCGTCAACTGACCGATACGATCGTCCGGTGAGAATACGGACTCGCCTTTCTCCATGGTCAAACGTTCTGGCTTATAGGTCAGGTTGTCTGACACGGTGTTCAGGATGGAGTAGTCGTTGCCGCGACGCAACTCGAGTGTGACCTCACCGGTAATCTGGCTGGCGACCCAGCGTTGCAGGCCGTCACGCAGCATCAGCGCCTGAGAGTCGAACCAGCGGCCCTGATACAGCAGTTTACCCAGCTGACGACCATGTGAATGATACTGTTCAATGGTGTCTTCGTTGTGAATACCGGTCAACAGACGCTCGTAAGCGATGTGCAGCAGCGCCATTCCGGGGGCTTCATAAATACCGCGGCTTTTTGCTTCAATGATGCGGTTTTCAATTTGGTCGCTCATGCCCAGGCCGTGACGGCCACCGATGCGGTTCGCTTCCAGCATCATCTCAACATCATCGCTGAAGGTTTTACCGTTCAGGGCAACAGGGTGACCCTGCTCGAAGCGGACGGTCACAACTTCTGCCGGGATCTTCACGCTTTCGTCCCAGAACTTCACGCCCATAATCGGGTTGACGATCTTGACGCTGGAGTTAAGAAACTCCAGATCTTTCGCTTCATGCGTGGCGCCGAGCATGTTGGAGTCGGTGGAGTAGGCTTTTTCGACTGACATCTTATAGTCGAAACCGCAGGCAATCATAAATTCAGACATCTCATGGCGACCACCCAGCTCATCGATAAAGTCGGTATCCAGCCACGGTTTGTAAATCTGCAGCTCGGCGTTGGTCAGCAAGCCGTAACGATAGAAACGTTCAATATCGTTGCCTTTATAGGTGCTGCCGTCGCCCCAGATATTCACGCCGTCTTCTTTCATCGCGGCGACCAGCATCGTGCCGGTCACGGCACGGCCCAGCGGCGTGGTATTGAAATAGGTCAGTCCGCCAGTCGTATTATGAAAAGCGCCGCACTGAATCGCTGCGATCCCTTCTGCAACCAACTGCTTGCGGCAATCAATCAGGCGAGCATTCTCTGCGCCATACTCCATTGCGCGACGAGGAATGGCGTCATAGTCATCCTCATCCGGTTGTCCCAGATTCGCAGTATAGGCATATGGGACAGCTCCTTTTTGTCGCATCCACAGCAGCGCGGCGCTGGTGTCCAGGCCGCCGGAAAAAGCGATACCAATACGTTGACCTGCTGGAAGATGCTTAAGAATCGTCGTCATAGAATAGAACCCTGCTTGATTGACTGATAATGAGATCGGTTTCTGCTTTAGTGCATTTTTATGCAAAATAAATGAGTTTTCATTTAATCATCTTTTAGCAGAGACAGGAAGCGTTTAGTGAAGGTTTACTGAAATAACGTTGTGAAATACGTGTATAAGCCGGAGAGATGGGATGAGTATAACGAAGAGTGATATTCATTCATCTGCATGTTGGGAATAGGGTTGACATAACTCATGCCTGGTCACTATACTGTGCGCAGATTTTACGTCCCGTCCTCGGTACCAAATCCCAGCAGTATTTGCATTTTTTACCCAAAACGAGTAGAATTTGCCACGTTTCAGGCGCGGGGTGGAGCAGCCTGGTAGCTCGTCGGGCTCATAACCCGAAGGTCGTCGGTTCAAATCCGGCCCCCGCAACCACTTTCCCTTAGAGTTCTTTTTCAAATATACTGTGAAGATTATGTCCTTCGTAGCTGGATTTGAAAAAAATTCTTTCGGAAGGTACACCAGACCGCCGTTGCGGTTATAGGGTTCAGTTATCTAAAGCCCCGATTTATCGGGGTTTTTTGTTATCTGACTACAGAATAACTGGGCTTTAGGCCCTTTTTTTATGTCTTGGGGGTGGGCTTGTCCACATTAGAGCAAAAATTAACAGAGATGATTACAGCGCCAGTTGAAGCCTTAGGCTACGAGCTGGTCGGCATCGAATTTATTCGCGGTCGCACATCCACACTGCGCATCTATATTGATAGTGAAGATGGCATCAATGTTGATGATTGTGCTGATGTGAGCCACCAGGTAAGCGCGGTGCTGGACGTTGAAGATCCTATCTCCGTGGCTTACAACCTTGAAGTCTCGTCACCGGGTCTCGACCGTCCTATGTTCACTGCCGATCATTATGCGCGTTTCCAGGGTGAAGAAGTCGCGCTGGTTCTTCGCATGGCGGTACAGAACCGTCGCAAGTGGCAGGGCATTATCAAAGCGGTGGACGGTGAAATGATTACCGTCACAGTCGAAGGCAAAGATGAAGTGTTCGCGCTGAGTAATATCCAGAAGGCGAACCTGGTTCCCCACTTTTAACAGTCTGGATGAGGTGAAAAGCCCGCGATGAACAAAGAAATTTTGGCTGTTGTTGAAGCCGTCTCCAACGAAAAAGCGCTGCCACGCGAAAAAATTTTTGAAGCGCTGGAAAGTGCGCTGGCGACAGCAACAAAGAAAAAATATGAGCAGGAGATCGATGTTCGTGTAGAAATCGATCGTAAAAGCGGTGATTTTGATACTTTCCGCCGTTGGTTGATCGTTGAAGAAGTGACCATGCCGACGAAGGAAATTACGCTGGAAGCGGCGCGCTTTGAAGACGAAAGTCTGAATGTCGGCGACTATGTTGAAGATCAGATTGAATCTGTCACCTTTGACCGTATCACCACGCAGACTGCGAAACAGGTTATCGTGCAGAAAGTGCGTGAAGCCGAACGGGCGATGGTTGTCGATCAGTTCCGCGACCAGGAAGGCGAAATCGTCACTGGCGTGGTGAAGAAAGTAAACCGCGACAATATCTCTCTGGAAATTAAATCTGAAGGGATGGCCGGTAACGCTGAAGCGGTGATTCTGCGTGAAGATATGCTGCCGCGCGAAAACTTCCGTCCTGGCGACCGTATTCGCGGCGTGCTGTATGCTGTTCGCCCGGAAGCGCGTGGCGCGCAGCTGTTCGTCACCCGTTCCAAGCCGGAAATGCTGATCGAACTGTTCCGCATCGAAGTGCCGGAAATCGGCGAAGAAGTGATTGAAATTAAAGCGGCGGCTCGCGATCCGGGTTCTCGTGCGAAAATCGCAGTGAAAACTAACGATAAACGTATCGATCCGGTCGGCGCTTGCGTGGGGATGCGTGGCGCGCGCGTTCAGGCGGTCTCTACCGAACTGGGCGGTGAGCGTATCGATATCGTGCTGTGGGATGATAACCCGGCGCAGTTCGTCATTAATGCGATGGCGCCGGCAGACGTCGCGTCTATCGTGGTGGACGAAGATAAACATACCATGGATATCGCCGTTGAAGCCGGTAATCTGGCGCAGGCGATCGGACGTAATGGTCAGAACGTCCGCCTGGCTTCGCAATTGAGCGGCTGGGAACTCAACGTAATGACCGTTGATGACTTGCAGGCTAAACATCAGGCTGAAGCACATGCCGCTATCGAGATCTTTACTAAATATCTTGATATTGATGAAGAGTTCGCGACCGTTCTGGTAGAAGAAGGTTTCTCCACGCTCGAAGAACTGGCCTATGTGCCAATGAAAGAACTGCTGGAAATTGACGGCCTTGATGAGCCGACCGTTGAAGCACTGCGCGAGCGTGCTAAAAACGCACTGGCCACTCTGGCGCAGGACCAGGAAGCAAGCCTCGGTGATAACAAACCGGCTGACGATCTGCTGAATCTGGAAGGATTAGATCGCGATATGGCTTTCAAACTGGCGGCTCGTGGTGTTTGTACGCTGGAAGATCTCGCCGACCAGGGCATTGATGATCTGGCTGATATCGAAGGGTTGACCGACGAAAAAGCCGGTGAGCTGATTATGGCTGCCCGTAATATTTGCTGGTTCGGCGACGAAGCGTAATAAACTGTAGCAGGAAGGAACAGCATGACAGATGTAACCCTAAAAGCGCTGGCCGCAGAGAGACAGGTTTCCGTGGATCGCCTGGTACAGCAGTTTGCTGATGCAGGTATCCGGAAATCTGCTGACGACTCTGTGTCCGCACAAGAAAAACAGACTTTACTGGCGCACCTGAACCGCGAAGCGGTTTCTGGTCCCGATAAACTGACGCTGCAGCGTAAGACGCGCAGCACCCTGAATATTCCAGGTACCGGTGGAAAAAGTAAATCGGTACAAATCGAAGTCCGCAAGAAGCGCACCTTTGTGAAACGCGATCCGCAAGAGGCTGAACGCCTGGCCGCGGAAGAGCAGGCGCAGCGTGAAGCGGAAGAGCAAGCCCGTCGTGAGGCAGAAGAACAGGCCAAACGCGAGGCGCAACAAAAAGCTGAACGCGAGGCCGCAGAACAAGCTAAGCGTGAAGCCGCTGAAAAAGCGAAACGTGAAGCTGCGGAAAAAGACAAAGTGAGCAATCAACAGACTGACGATATGACCAAAACCGCCCAGGCCGAAAAAGCCCGCCGTGAGAATGAAGCTGCAGAGCTGAAGCGTAAAGCGGAAGAAGAAGCACGTCGCAAACTCGAAGAAGAAGCGCGTCGTGTAGCAGAAGAAGCTCGCCGCATGGCGGAAGAAAACAAATGGACCGCAACGCCTGAGCCAGTAGAAGACACCAGTGACTATCATGTCACCACTTCTCAGCACGCGCGCCAGGCCGAAGACGAAAACGATCGTGAAGTTGAAGGCGGTCGTGGTCGTGGCCGTAATGCAAAAGCGGCGCGTCCGGCGAAAAAAGGCAAACATGCCGAATCCAAAGCCGATCGCGAAGAAGCGCGTGCTGCGGTTCGCGGCGGTAAAGGCGGCAAGCGTAAAGGGTCTTCTTTACAGCAAGGCTTCCAGAAGCCCGCTCAGGCCGTTAACCGCGACGTGGTGATCGGTGAAACCATCACCGTTGGCGAACTGGCGAACAAGATGGCGGTGAAAGGTTCTCAGGTCATCAAAGCGATGATGAAGCTGGGCGCCATGGCCACCATCAACCAGGTCATCGACCAGGAAACCGCACAGCTGGTTGCCGAAGAGATGGGCCACAAAGTTATCCTGCGTCGTGAAAACGAACTGGAAGAAGCGGTAATGAGCGACCGTGATACCGGCGCTGCGGCTGAACCGCGCGCACCGGTTGTGACCATCATGGGTCACGTTGACCACGGTAAAACCTCTCTGCTGGACTACATTCGTTCCACGAAAGTAGCCTCTGGCGAAGCGGGCGGCATTACCCAGCACATCGGTGCTTACCACGTTGAAACTGACAACGGGATGATCACCTTCCTGGACACCCCGGGCCACGCCGCATTTACTTCTATGCGTGCTCGCGGTGCCCAGGCAACGGATATCGTGGTTCTGGTGGTAGCGGCAGACGACGGCGTGATGCCGCAGACTATCGAAGCTATCCAGCACGCGAAAGCGGCAGGTGTGCCGGTCGTGGTTGCGGTGAACAAAATCGATAAGCCGGAAGCCGATCCGGATCGCGTTAAGAACGAACTGTCCCAGTACGGCATTCTGCCGGAAGAGTGGGGCGGCGAGAGCCAGTTCGTTCACGTGTCTGCGAAAGCAGGTACCGGTATTGACGAACTGCTTGACGCTATCCTGCTGCAGGCCGAAGTTCTGGAACTGAAAGCCGTTCGTAAAGGTATGGCGAGCGGTGCGGTGATCGAATCCTTCCTGGATAAAGGTCGTGGTCCGGTGGCTACCGTTCTGGTACGCGAAGGTACGCTGCATAAGGGCGATATCGTGCTGTGTGGCTTCGAATACGGCCGCGTGCGTGCGATGCGTAACGAACTGGGTCAGGAAGTGCTGGAAGCGGGTCCGTCCATTCCGGTGGAAATCCTCGGCCTGTCCGGCGTTCCGGCTGCCGGTGACGAAGTGACCGTAGTTCGCGACGAGAAGAAAGCGCGTGAAGTGGCTCTGTATCGTCAGGGTAAATTCCGTGAAGTTAAACTGGCTCGTCAGCAGAAATCTAAACTCGAGAACATGTTCGCCAACATGACCGAAGGCGAAGTTCACGAAGTGAACATCGTGCTGAAGGCTGACGTACAGGGTTCTGTGGAAGCGATTTCCGACTCTTTGCTGAAACTGTCTACCGACGAAGTGAAAGTGAAGATCATCGGTTCTGGCGTAGGTGGTATCACCGAAACCGACGCGACCCTGGCTGCGGCGTCCAACGCCATTCTGGTGGGCTTCAACGTTCGTGCGGATGCCTCTGCGCGTAAAGTGATCGAATCTGAGAGCCTGGATCTGCGTTACTACTCCGTCATCTATAACCTGATCGACGAAGTGAAAGCGGCGATGAGCGGCATGCTGTCTCCGGAACTGAAACAGCAGATCATCGGTCTGGCTGAAGTGCGCGATGTGTTCAAATCGCCGAAATTCGGCGCGATCGCGGGCTGTATGGTTACCGAAGGTACGATTAAACGCCATAACCCAATCCGCGTTCTGCGTGACAACGTGGTTATCTATGAAGGCGAGCTGGAATCCTTGCGCCGCTTCAAAGATGACGTTAACGAAGTCCGTAACGGCATGGAATGTGGTATCGGCGTGAAGAACTACAACGACGTTCGCGTTGGCGATATGATTGAAGTGTTCGAGATTATCGAGATCCAACGTACCATCGCTTAAGGTTGGTTGGGTGTAGGCCGGATAAGGCGTTTACGCCGCCATCCGGCAATGTTATGCCTGATGGCGCTAGCGCTTATCAGGCCTACAGCCTGAATACCGTATTAATTTCAAAAAGGGGCTGATAGCCCCTTTTTTGTCTGGAGAATTTATTATGGCGAAAGAATTTGGTCGCCCGCAGCGCGTGGCCCAGGAGATGCAAAAAGAGATCGCAATCATCCTGCAGCGCGAAATTAAAGACCCGCGCTTGGGTATGATGACTACCGTCTCCGGTGTCGAAATGTCCCGTGACCTGGCCTATGCCAAAGTGTTTGTCACCTTTTTGAACGACAAAGATGAAGACGCAGTAAAAGCGGGCATCAAAGCGTTGCAGGAAGCGTCTGGTTTCATCCGCAGCTTGCTGGGTAAAGCGATGCGTCTGCGCATCGTACCGGAACTGACCTTCTTCTACGACAACTCGCTGGTGGAAGGGATGCGTATGTCCAACCTGGTGACTAACGTGGTGAAACATGACGAAGAACGTCGTGTGAACCCGGACGACAGCAAGGAGGACTGATGAGTCGTCCTCGTCGTCGTGGCCGCGACATTCACGGCGTGCTGCTGCTGGATAAGCCGCAGGGTATGTCCAGCAATGACGTGCTGCAGAAAGTTAAGCGCATCTACAATGCCAACCGCGCCGGGCATACCGGCGCGCTGGACCCGCTGGCGACCGGCATGTTGCCGATTTGCCTCGGCGAAGCGACAAAATTTTCGCAGTACCTGCTGGATTCTGACAAACGCTATCGTGTTATTGCCCGTCTGGGGCAGCGCACGGATACCTCTGACGCCGATGGTCAAATCGTGCAGGAGCGTCCGGTGACTTTCAGCGCTGAGCAGCTTGCGAGCGCGCTGGAGACCTTTCGTGGGGATATCGAACAGATTCCCTCGATGTATTCGGCGCTGAAGTATCAGGGCAAGAAGCTGTACGAATATGCCCGCCAGGGTATCGAAGTGCCGCGCGAAGCCCGCCCGATTACCGTCTATGAGCTGCTGTTTATTCGCCATGAAGGTAACGAGCTGGAGCTGGAAGTTCACTGCTCCAAAGGCACCTATATTCGTACCATTATTGATGATTTAGGTGAGAAACTGGGCTGTGGCGCGCACGTAACGTACCTGCGTCGTCTGACGGTCAGCAAGTATCCGGTGGATCGTATGGTGACGCTGGAGCACTTGCGCGAGCTGGTAGCACAGGCGGAACAGCAGGGCGTTCCGGCGGCGCAGTTGCTCGATCCATTATTGATGCCAATGGACAGTCCAGCTTCGGACTATCCGGTTGTTAATCTACCGTTAACATCTTCGGTATACTTCAAGAATGGCAACCCGGTTCGTACCACGGGCGCGCCGTTGAAGGGACTGGTTCGTGTGACGGAAGGTGAAGACGGTAAATTTATCGGTATGGGCGAAATTGACGACGAAGGCCGTGTCGCGCCTCGTCGGCTGGTAGTAGAGTACCCAGCGTAATGTCGCTTCGTCTTGCGATAAGAGAGCGCTGCGAGTAGAATACCGCCGCTTAACGTCGCGTAAATTATTTAACAGTTTACGCGGCGTACACTGGGATCGCTGAATTAGAGATCGGCGTCCTCTCATTCTTAAATACTTTGGAGTTTTAAAATGTCTCTAAGTACTGAAGCTACAGCTAAAATCGTTTCTGAGTTCGGTCGTGACGCAAACGACACCGGTTCTACCGATGTTCAGGTTGCTCTGTTGACTGCACAGATTAACCACCTGCAGGGTCACTTTGCAGAGCATAAAAAAGATCACCACAGCCGTCGTGGTCTGCTGCGTATGGTTTCTCAGCGTCGTAAACTGCTCGACTACCTGAAACGTAAAGATGTTGCACGCTACACCGCGCTGATTGAGCGTCTGGGTCTGCGTCGCTAATTCTTTCGAGTTTCAGAAAGAGGGGGCCTTCATGGCCCCTTTTTTCCAGCAGATGGCAGCAATTCGCTGGAAACTAATGTATTGTTGCTATGAATGATCTTCCGTTGCAGAGGTTCGCGCGGCTAATGAGAGGCTTTACCCATATCAGGGTTAGGGTTGTCATTAGTCGCGAGGATGCGCAGAAGATCGGGTATTAACGACGGCGCGTATTATGCCGTCAAAAATTGGAAAGGATATTATTTTGCTTAATCCGATCGTTCGTAAATTCCAGTACGGTCAGCATACCGTTACGCTGGAAACTGGCATGATGGCGCGTCAGGCCACTGCCGCTGTTATGGTAAGCATGGATGACACCGCCGTATTCGTTACCGTTGTCGGCCAGAAAAAAGCCAAGCCAGGCCAGGACTTCTTCCCACTGACCGTTAACTATCAGGAGCGTACCTACGCTGCTGGTCGTATCCCGGGCAGCTTCTTCCGTCGTGAAGGCCGTCCAAGCGAAGGCGAAACCCTGATCGCGCGTCTGATTGACCGCCCGGTTCGTCCGCTGTTCCCGGAAGGCTTCGTTAACGAAGTGCAGGTTATCGCGACCGTCGTTTCCGTTAACCCGCAGGTTAACCCAGACATCGTTGCCATGATCGGCGCATCCGCTGCGCTGTCCCTGTCCGGCATTCCGTTCAACGGCCCAATCGGCGCGGCGCGCG
This sequence comes from Salmonella sp. SAL04157, assembly GCF_046551635.1. Taxonomy (NCBI): domain Bacteria; kingdom Pseudomonadati; phylum Pseudomonadota; class Gammaproteobacteria; order Enterobacterales; family Enterobacteriaceae; genus Salmonella; species Salmonella sp. SAL04157. The sequence goes on along the minus strand of NZ_JBGDVS010000001.1, from coordinate 603,132 downwards.
TAGGTTATATCAATGACCAGTACGTGCTGAACCCGACCCAGGACGAGCTGAAAGAAAGCAAGCTGGACCTGGTGGTTGCCGGTACCGAAGCGGCTGTGCTGATGGTGGAATCCGAAGCTGAACTGCTGAGCGAAGACACTATGCTGGGCGCGGTGGTATTCGGTCACGAGCAGCAGCAGGTTGTTATCCAGGCGATCAACGATCTGGTGAAAGAAGCCGGTAAACCACGTTGGGACTGGCAGCCGGAAGCCGTCAACGACGCGTTGAACGCGCGTGTTGCTGCGCTTGCTGAATCTCGTCTGAGCGACGCGTACCGCATCACCGATAAACAAGAACGCTATGCTCAGGTTGACGTAATCAAATCCGAAACCATTGAGCAGCTTATTGCAGAAGATGAAACTCTGGATGCTAACGAGCTGGGCGAAATCCTGCACGCTATTGAGAAAAACGTGGTGCGTAGCCGCGTACTGGCAGGCGAGCCGCGTATTGATGGCCGTGAAAAAGACATGATCCGTGGTCTGGACGTGCGCACTGGCGTGCTGCCGCGTACTCACGGTTCCGCTCTGTTTACCCGTGGTGAAACGCAGGCGCTGGTTACCGCGACTCTGGGTACTGCTCGTGACGCGCAGGTGCTTGATGAACTGATGGGCGAGCGCACTGATAGCTTCCTGTTCCACTACAACTTCCCTCCGTACTCCGTAGGCGAAACCGGCATGGTCGGTTCTCCGAAGCGTCGTGAAATTGGTCACGGTCGTCTGGCGAAGCGCGGCGTGCTGGCAGTGATGCCGGACATGGATAAATTCCCGTACACCGTTCGCGTGGTGTCTGAAATCACCGAATCCAACGGTTCTTCCTCTATGGCTTCCGTGTGCGGCGCTTCTCTGGCGCTGATGGACGCTGGCGTGCCAATTAAAGCCGCCGTAGCAGGTATCGCTATGGGTCTGGTGAAAGAAGGCGACAACTACGTTGTACTGTCTGACATTCTGGGCGACGAAGATCACCTGGGCGATATGGACTTCAAAGTGGCGGGTTCCCGCGACGGTATCTCTGCGCTGCAGATGGATATCAAAATTGAAGGTATCACCAAAGAGATCATGCAGGTTGCGTTGAACCAGGCTAAAGGCGCGCGTCTGCACATCCTGGGCGTGATGGAACAGGCGATCAACGCGCCGCGCGGCGATATCTCTGAATTTGCGCCGCGTATCCATACCATCAAGATCAGCACGGACAAGATCAAAGACGTGATCGGTAAAGGTGGTTCTGTGATCCGCGCGCTGACTGAAGAGACCGGCACCACCATCGAAATCGAAGATGACGGTACTGTGAAGATCGCGGCGACCGACGGCGAAAAAGCGAAATATGCTATCCGTCGTATCGAAGAGATCACCGCAGAGATCGAAGTCGGCCGTATCTACAATGGTAAAGTGACCCGTATCGTTGACTTTGGCGCGTTTGTTGCCATCGGCGGCGGTAAAGAAGGTCTGGTTCACATCTCTCAAATCGCGGATAAGCGTGTAGAGAAAGTGACCGACTATCTGCAGATGGGTCAGGAAGTCCCGGTTAAGGTTCTGGAAGTTGACCGCCAGGGCCGTGTACGTCTGAGCATTAAAGAAGCAACCGAGCAGTCTCAACCTGCGGCTGCGCCGGAAGCTCCGGCGAGCGAACAGGCCGAGTAAGGTAGCCTTTTGCCCTCCGCACTGCGGAGGGCTTTAGACCTGGCTGGACGCCTTGTTGAGCCACCGGGGAACAGGACGTTCATTCAATCGTTGTCTTCGGGAGTGGGAAATGAAGCCTTTTTTGCGCTGGTGTTTCGTTGCGACAGCACTTACGCTTGCAGGATGCAGTAATTCCGCCTGGCGTAAAAGTGAAGTCCTCGCAGTACCATTGCAACCGACTTTACAGCAGGAAGTGATTCTGGCGCGTATGGAACAGATTCTTGCCAGTCGGGCTTTAACCGATGACGAACGCGCACAGCTTTTATATGAGCGCGGAGTGTTGTATGATAGTCTTGGTTTGAGGGCATTAGCGCGAAATGATTTTTCACAAGCGCTGGCAATCAGACCGGATATGCCTGAAGTATTCAATTACTTAGGCATTTATTTAACGCAGGCAGGCAATTTTGATGCTGCCTATGAAGCGTTTGATTCTGTACTAGAGCTTGATCCAACTTACAACTACGCGCACTTAAACCGCGGTATCGCATTGTATTACGGCGGCCGTGATAAGTTAGCGCAAGATGATCTGCTGGCGTTTTATCAAGACGATCCCAATGATCCTTACCGCAGCCTGTGGCTGTATCTTGTTGAGCAGAAGCTTAATGAGAAGCAGGCGAAAGAAGCGTTAAAAGCACGCTTCGAAAAATCGGATAAAGAGCAATGGGGATGGAACATTGTCGAGTTCTACCTGGGCGACATTAGCGAAGCAACGCTGATGGAAAGGCTCAAGGCGGACGCAACGGATAACACCTCGCTCGCTGAGCATCTCAGTGAAACCAACTTCTATTTAGGTAAGTATTACCTAAGTCTGGGGGATTTGGACAGCGCCACGGCTCTGTTCAAACTGGCGGTGGCCAACAACGTTCATAACTTTGTTGAGCACCGATACGCATTGTTGGAATTATCGCTCCTGGGCCAGGACCAAGATGACCTGGCAGAATCGGACCAGCAATAGCTGACGAACATATCAGCCCGTAATCTTTTTGATTGCCATCACCTTCGCGGGTGAGGGCGTTGTTGTTCGTTAATACACCTACTTTGAGCCGGTTCACACTTTTCAATGAAAATTGCAGATCAATTTCATGATGAGTTATGTAGACTGGCCGCCATTAATTTTGAGGCACACGTACTACATGGCTGAATTCGAAACCACTTTTGCAGATCTGGGGCTGAAGGCTCCTATCCTTGAAGCCCTTACCGATCTGGGTTACGAAAAACCATCTCCAATCCAGGCAGAGTGCATTCCGCATCTGCTGGGCGGTCGCGACGTGCTGGGCATGGCCCAGACCGGTAGCGGCAAAACCGCAGCGTTCTCTTTACCGCTGCTCAACAATCTTGATCCTGAGCTGAAGGCACCTCAGATTCTGGTGCTGGCGCCAACCCGCGAACTGGCGGTACAGGTGGCCGAAGCCATGACGGATTTCTCTAAACACATGCGCGGCGTAAACGTGGTTGCCCTGTACGGCGGTCAGCGTTATGACGTGCAGTTACGCGCCCTGCGTCAGGGGCCGCAGATCGTTGTCGGTACGCCGGGACGTCTGCTTGATCACTTAAAACGCGGCACCCTCGACCTCTCTAAACTGAGTGGTCTGGTGCTGGATGAAGCCGACGAAATGCTGCGTATGGGCTTCATCGAAGACGTTGAAACTATTATGGCGCAGATCCCGGAAGGTCATCAGACCGCTCTGTTCTCCGCCACTATGCCGGAAGCGATTCGTCGCATTACCCGCCGCTTTATGAAAGAGCCGCAGGAAGTGCGCATTCAGTCCAGCGTGACTACCCGTCCTGACATCAGCCAGAGCTACTGGACTGTCTGGGGTATGCGTAAAAACGAAGCGCTGGTGCGTTTCCTGGAAGCGGAAGACTTTGATGCGGCGATTATCTTCGTACGTACCAAAAACGCGACCCTGGAAGTAGCAGAAGCGCTGGAACGTAGCGGCTACAACAGCGCCGCGTTGAATGGCGATATGAACCAGGCGCTGCGTGAGCAGACTCTGGAACGCCTGAAAGATGGTCGTCTGGACATCCTGATCGCCACCGACGTTGCGGCACGTGGTCTGGACGTTGAACGTATCAGCCTGGTGGTGAACTACGATATCCCGATGGACTCCGAGTCCTACGTTCACCGTATCGGTCGTACCGGCCGTGCGGGTCGCGCCGGTCGCGCGCTGCTGTTCGTTGAGAACCGCGAGCGTCGTCTGCTGCGCAACATCGAACGCACCATGAAGCTGACCATTCCGGAAGTGGAACTGCCGAACGCAGAACTGCTGGGTAAACGCCGTCTGGAAAAATTCGCCGCGAAAGTTCAGCAGCAACTGGAAAGCAGCGATCTGGATCAGTACCGTGCGCTGCTGGCGAAAATCCAGCCGTCTGCTGAAGGCGAAGAGCTGGATCTCGAAACGCTGGCCGCCGCACTGCTGAAAATGGCGCAGGGCGAGCGTCCGCTGATCCTGCCGCCGGATGCGCCGATGCGTCCTAAGCGTGAATTCCGTGACCGTGACGACCGTGGTCCGCGCGATCGTAATGACCGTGGTCCGCGTGGCGACCGTGAAGAACGTCCGCGTCGTGAACGTCGTGACGTTGGCGATATGCAGTTATACCGCATTGAAGTGGGCCGTGATGACGGCGTTGAAGTTCGTCATATCGTGGGCGCTATCGCTAACGAAGGCGACATCAGCAGCCGTTACATTGGTAACATTAAGCTGTTCGCGTCTCACTCCACCATCGAGCTGCCGAAAGGTATGCCGGGCGAAGTGTTGCAGCACTTCACGCGTACCCGCATTCTGAACAAGCCGATGAATATGCAGTTGTTGGGTGATGCTGTTCCGCACGCGGGCGGCGAACGTCGCGGCGGTGGTCGTAGCTTCAGTGGCGAACGTCGTGAAGGCGGTCGTAATTTCAGCGGCGAACGTCGTGAAGGTGGTCGTGGTGATGGTCGTCGCTTCAGCGGCGAGCGTCGTGAAAGCCGTGGTCCGCGTCGTGATGACTCTACCGGTCGCCGTCGTTTCGGCGGCGATGCGTAACTCACGCTGACCTGCGCATTCACAGCGTAAAGTAAAATATACAGCCCCGATCGTCACAATCGGGGCTTTTTTTATTTCTTTTGTACTCGTGTACTGGTACAGTGCAGCGTATTGAGAGATAGTCACACTATAAATGACTGGAGAGAGAGCTGAATGGCAACACTTACCACCACCCAAACGTCACCTTCGCTGCTTGGCGGCGTGGTGATTATCGGCGGCACCATCATTGGCGCGGGGATGTTCTCCCTGCCGGTGGTCATGTCCGGGGCGTGGTTCTTCTGGTCGATGGCGGCGCTGGTCTTTACCTGGTTTTGTATGCTGCACTCCGGGCTAATGATCCTCGAAGCCAACCTTAACTACCGCATTGGTTCGAGTTTCGACACCATCACCAAAGATCTGTTGGGGAAAGGCTGGAACATTGTCAACGGCATCTCTATTGCCTTTGTGCTCTACATCCTGACTTACGCCTATATCTCGGCGAGCGGCTCAATTCTGCATCATACCTTTGCTGAGATGTCGCTGAACGTTCCGGCGCGAGCGGCAGGTTTTGCCTTTGCGCTGCTGGTGGCGTTTGTCGTGTGGCTGAGTACGAAGGCGGTCAGTCGGATGACGGCGATTGTGCTGGGCGCGAAAGTGATTACTTTCTTCCTGACCTTCGGCAGCCTGTTAGGACACGTTCAGCCTGCCACGTTGTTTAACGTGGCTGAAAGCCACGCGTCATATACGCCGTACCTGCTGATGACGCTGCCATTTTGTCTGGCCTCTTTTGGTTATCACGGTAACGTACCGAGCCTGATGAAATATTACGGCAAAGATCCGCGCACCATCGTGAAATGCCTGATTTATGGAACGTTACTGGCGCTGGCGCTCTATTCCGTCTGGCTGCTGGGGACGATGGGCAACATCCCGCGTCCAGAATTTATCGGCATTGCACAGAAAGGCGGCAATATTGATGTGCTGGTACAGGCGTTAAGCGGCGTGCTGAACAGCCGCAGTCTGGATCTGCTGCTGGTGGTGTTCTCTAACTTTGCGGTCGCCAGTTCCTTCCTCGGCGTGACGCTGGGGCTGTTTGACTATCTGGCGGATCTGTTTGGTTTTGATGACTCGGCAATGGGGCGTTTTAAAACCGCACTGCTGACGTTTGTGCCGCCAATTGTCGGTGGCCTGCTGTGGCCGAACGGTTTTCTGTACGCCATTGGCTATGCAGGTTTAGCTGCAACTATCTGGGCGGCCATTGTGCCTGCGCTGTTAGCACGTAAATCTCGCGAACGTTTCGGCAGCCCGAAATTCCGCGTCTGGGGCGGCACGCCGATGATTGTACTGATTCTGGTCTTCGGTGTCGGCAACGCGGTTATCCATATTCTGTCGAGCTTTAATTTGCTGCCGGTGTACCAGTAACGTTATTGTGCCGGATGGCGGTTGCACCTTATCCGGCCTACTTGATGCTGTAGGCCCGGTAAGCGAAGCGCCTCCGGGCAAAACAACGCACTACCCCAACAATTCCTGCTTCACATCCATCGCCAAATCAAACGAATGCAGCCGCGCCTGGTGGTCGAAAATCTGCCCGTTGACCATAATTTCATCCGCCTGGGTTTCCCGCAGGATGGATTCCAGCCCGTGGCGGACTTTCGCTTTATCGCCGACCAGCGACATACTCAGCGCCTGCTGCACGCCATACTGTTCGGATGGCGACCAGAAGGTCTCCATATTCTCAATCGGCGGCGGCAGTTGGCCGGTTTCCCCACGGCGTAGCTTCACAAAAGCCTGCTGCATGGAGGTAAACAGGAATTCGGCGTCGCGGTTGCTGTCGGCGGCGATAATATTGATACACACCATCGCGTACGGTTTTTCCAGCCGCGCTGAAGGTTTGAACTGGGTACGGTACAGATGCAGCGCCTGGAACAACATATCCGGCGCGAAATGCGAAGCAAAGGCGAACGGTAGGCCAAGCTGGGCCGCCAACTGTGCGCTATACAGGCTGGAGCCCAACAGCCAGACCGGGATCTTCTCGCCGTAGCCGGGAACCGGGCGCACATGCGGATTAGGGTCGCGAGCGTCGAACCAGTCCACCAGCTCTGCGACATCGCGTGGAAAGTTATCGATATCGCCGCTCATATGGCGACGCAGCGCGCGCATCGTCGGCTGATCGCTACCCGGCGCGCGTCCCAACCCTAAGTCGATACGTCCCGGGTAGAGCGTATTCAGCGTGCCGAACTGCTCGGCAATCACCAGCGGTGAATGGTTAGGCAGCATCACGCCGCCGGAGCCAAGATGTAATGTTGTGGTATTGGCCGCCAGATAACCAATCAATACCGAGGTCGCCGCGCTGGCGATACCGGTCATGTTGTGATGTTCCGCCAGCCAGTAGCGGTGATAGCCGCGCTTTTCAGCCAGCCGTGCGAGATCAAGCGAGTGCGTGAAGGCTTCTTTTGCCGAAGATCCTTCAGGGATCGGTGCCAGATCCAGCACCGAGAACGGAATAGTTTTGTCAGTCATAACGGCTCACTTTGTTACCGGTTAATCTTTTAATACTGCATTAAAGATTAGCGAATGTTGTTAACAAAGTGAGCTTTATGAGACTGACGGCAAAACAATGCCCGATAGCGCTGCGCTTATCGGGCCTACGGGAGCGCTATTTGTAGGCCCGATAAGGTCTTTATGCCGCCATCCGGCTAGGCCTGTAGCTCCAGCCCGGCCAGCCGCTTCCAGTAGCCGTTGCAGTCACTATGGGAGGCAAGCGGTAATGGCGCACCGCCGTTTTCGTTAGCGCGAAAGGCATCAAGCATGGCAAATGTCTCCGTACCCAACGGCGACAGCCGCACGATATCGACCAATCCCTGCATCGACGTCAGTTCGTTGCCAAGGTTATAGACATAGCCGCTCATGGTCTGAATACCGTTAAGCACAAACACCTGCTGATTCTCTTGCGAGAGCACGTCACGACCGTTTGGATACTTGATACAGCAGGTTTCGCACTCATCTTTCGGGCGGTCTTCCGAACGGGCGGTAAAGCAGCGAGCGGAGTAGGCCAGCGGCAGATGCCCGTAGCTCAACACTTCCACTTCAAACTGATTGCGGATGCCCAGTTCATCGCACTGATTAAGCAAATTCACCAGCCAGTCGCGGGACAGCTCCACCGGCATACACCAGCGTACCATGCCTTCTTTCAGCAACCGGCGCAGCGTGACCGCGTTGTAGCAATTCAGCGCATGGCCGGCGACAAACGGCAGTTTGCGCTCGGCGCACAGATTCACCACGCCAAGATCGCTGGCTTCCAGCAGAAAATCGCCGTTGTCCACATAGCGTTTCAGCTCGCTTAATTCAGATGACGCCTGTACCAGCGCCAGGGTGGAGAGCGCCACCTGCTTACCGCTGGCGGCGAGGGATTTCGCCATTTCCAGCCAGTCGCCGACTTTGGTCGCGCGACGCTTGCTGCACACCGCTTCGCCCAGATAAATGACATCAGCGCTGCTTTTTGCGGCCTGCTGATAAAAATCTTCCAGCGTCTCTTTCGGCCAGTAATAAAGCACCGGTCCTAAGGAATATTTCATAGCTCCTCTCACTGCCATTTACGGTGATATGCGCCAAGCGTGGTTTGAGTGCCTTCGGACATCGCGCCGAGCGTCTCCATCCAGTCGCGCTGTGGAACGAAGTTTTGCGGGGCGGCTTTGCAGCGATCGATCGCCTGGCGCCACACTTTCGCCACCTGGCTGACATAGGCCGGGCTGCGCTGACGGCCTTCGATCTTCACCGAAGCGATGTTCGCCGCCATGAGCTCCGGCAGCAGTTCCAGCGTGTTCAGGCTGGTTGGCTCCTCCAGCGCGTGATAGCGCTCGCCGTCCACTAAATAGCGGCCTTTACACAGCGTTGGGTAGCCCGCGTTTTCGCCATCCTGGTAACGGTCAATCAGGACATCATTCAGGCGCGATTCCAGCCCCTGCGGCGTTTGCTGCCAGCGAACAAAGCGGGCGGGCGAGCAGGCGCCGACGGTATTGGGCGACTCCCCCGTCAGGTAAGAAGAAAGATAGCAGCGACCTTCCGCCATAATGCACAAGCTGCCAAACGCGAATACCTCCAGCGGCACCGGCGTGACGCGGGCCAGTTGTTTTACCTGGTGAATCGACAGTACACGTGGCAGTACCACGCGGTGGACATCAAAGTTGCGGTGATAAAAGCGAATCGCCTCTTCGTTGGTTGCCGAGGCCTGAACGGAAACATGGCGCTCAATATGCGGGTAACGCTCTGCGGCATATTCCAGCATAGCGAGGTCGGCGAGAATCAGCGCGTCGGCGCCAAGCTGCGCCGCCATATCCACGGCGCGCTGCCAGCGAGCATAGCCGTCCGGATGCGCAAAAGTATTAATGGCGATGTGTAATTTGCGGCGATGCTGGTGAACAAAACTCACCGCTTCCTGCAATTTTTTTTCGGTAAAGTTAAGGCCGGCAAAATGACGGGCATTGGTATCGTCTTTTAACCCGATATAAACGGCGTCAGCGCCGTTTTCGATGGCCGCCTTCAGCGCCGGGAGATTTCCGGCAGGGCAGAGCAGCTCCATAATTTATCCTGAGGGTTACGTCTGAGACGCAAAATTGTTAACGAACAGGGATTTTAGTTAACCTTGCTGCGACAATTTTTGATTTAAGGCAGTTAAAGGCGTATTGGTAACACCAATAATGGGGTAGAAAATCAGACCCAATTGTTGATTTACGCCGCCATGTGATTTATTGGATATGGCAAAATAACAGGACTATTGAAACAGGGAGTAAAGCTCGTGTTAGATAAACTGCGTTCACGCTTAGTCCATGCTGGCCCGTCTCTGATGAGTGTACCGGTTAAACTGACGCCCTTTGCGCTAAAGCGCCAGGTTCTGGAACAGGTTCTGAGCTGGCAGTTTCGTCAGGCGCTGGCCGATGGAGAGCTGGAATTCCTCGAAGGTCGTTGGTTAAGCATTCATGTTCGTGACATCGACTTAAAATGGTATACCACAGTTGAAAATGAAAAGCTGATCGTTAGCCAGCAGGCGGATGCCGACGTCAGTTTTAGCGCCGACGCCAGCGATCTGCTAATGATAGCTGCCCGTAAACAGGACCCGGATACGCTCTTTTTCCAGCGTCGACTGGTCATTGAAGGCGATACTGAGTTAGGGTTGTATGTGAAGAATCTGATGGACGCCATCGAACTGGAGCAGATGCCGAAAGCGTTACGCGTTATGCTGCTGCAACTGGCGGATTTTGTTGAGGCGGGTATGAAAAACTCGCCGGAAACCAAACAGACCTCGGTAGGTGAACCATGCTAATTCGAGTAGAAATTCCTATTGATGCGCCTGGTATTGATGCGCTGTTACGCCGTTCATTCGAAAGCGATGCGGAAGCGAAGCTGGTTCACGATTTGCGTGAAGATGGTTTTCTGACGCTCGGACTGGTGGCCACGGATGATGAAGGCCAGGTGGTGGGCTATGTCGCCTTTAGTCCGGTTGATGTGCAGGGCGAAGATTTACAGTGGGTCGGCATGGCGCCGCTGGCGGTCGATGAAAAGTATCGCGGGCAAGGGCTGGCGCGCCAGTTAGTGTATGAAGGGCTGGATTCGCTCAACGAGTTCGGCTACGCGGCGGTCGTGACGTTGGGCGACCCGGCGTTATATAGCCGCTTCGGTTTTGAACTGGCCGCGCATTACGATCTTCACTGCCGTTGGCCCGGTACGGAAAGCGCTTTCCAGGTACACCGTTTGGCTGAGGATGCGCTGGAAGGCGTGACGGGGCTGGTGGAGTATCACGACCACTTCAATCGTTTTTAAGCACCGGCGTTTGCAGGCTGGACAGCAGCGCCTCAAACGCTTCGCGTTCCGTCACAAGGCGCTCCTTCTGGCGCTTTGTGAGCTGTTTGATGCGATACTCTATGCGCAGGGCCAGCGAGCGATCGCCGACCTGCGCCGCAAACGCCAGCGTTAACTCGCCTTTTCCCCGTAATGCTTTTGCGCCTTTTCCCGTTTGATGCTGCCTGTAACGACGCGCCACATCGGTGGTTATTCCGGTGTAAAGCGCATTGTCTGCGGTACGAATCAGATACAGATACCAGGGTGTCATTGTCGCCATCAGCATGATAATTTTCAGGTTCCCAGTATAAGCGAGAATAAAGATGGACACACTTACCGCTATTGGCCGTTGGCTGGCGAAACAACACGTGGTGACCTGGTGCGTACACCATGAGGGAGAGCTGTGGTGCGCCAATGCGTTTTATTTGTTCGATGCGCAAAACGTCGCGCTGTATCTGTTAACGGATGATAAAACCCGCCATGCGCAAATGTCCGGCGCGTGCGCGCCAGTTGCGGGAACGGTCAATGGTCAGCCGAAAACGGTGACGCGCATTCGCGGCGTACAGTTTAAAGGGGTAATTCGCCGTCTGGAGGGGCAGGAGAGCGACGCCGCGCGTAAAGCTTACCTTCGTCGCTTCCCGGTCGCCAGGGTGCTGCCAGCGCCGGTATGGGAAATCCGGCTGGATGAAATTAAATTCACCGACAACACGCTGGGGTTTGGTAAAAAACTGCACTGGTTACGCGACTCACGCGCCCAGCAGGCGTAGCGCCTCGCGGTTAAATGCCGGCAGGTCGTCAGGCGTGCGGCTGGTCACCAGCTGATCTTTATCGACGACGACTTCCTGATCGTAAAATTCCGCGCCCGCATTCTTCACATCGATAATAATCGGTTTCACCGCCGTGAGTTTGCGGCCACGAATGACATCGGCGCTGATCAACAACTGTGGGCCGTGGCAAATGGCAAAAACCGGTTTACCGCTGTTAACGAAATCGCGGGTAAAATCCACGAAACGGCTGTCGCCGCGCAGGTAGTCCGGCGAATGACCTCCCGGCAATAGCAAGGCGTCGAACTCGTCGGGGCGAACGTCATCAATAGCCTTATCAATGGTGACGCTGGCCTCGCCTTTTTTTCCTTTCACCGTTTTACCCGCCTCTTTTTCGATGGTGATGACCTCATGGCCAGCCTGACGGAATTCTGCTGCCGGCGAGGTAAATTCTGAATCTTCAAATTCATCGGTAATCAAAACGGCAATTTTCTTACTCATGCGTTTCCTCCGCAGTGGTGGCGTCGGGTAAGGCAAATTTTCCACAATGATGGATACTTACCTCGTAGACTATTAAGCCTGGTCGATAGGGCCGAGAGTGCAAGGTGGACAAATCTGTAAAGGAGCGAGGATGAGTCAGGTACTGATTACCGGCGCGACCGGACTGGTCGGCGGACATCTGCTGAGAATGTTAATCAACACGCCGCAGGTGAGCGCTATCGCCGCGCCGACGCGTCGTCCGCTGACGGATATTGTCGGCGTTTATAACCCTCACGATCCGCAGCTTACCGACGCGTTAGCTCAGGTGACCGACCCGGTAGATATTGTTTTTTGCTGCCTGGGCACGACCCGGCGTGAAGCGGGAAGTAAAGCGGCGTTTATTCATGCGGATTATACGCTGGTGGTTGATACCGCGCTGACCGGGCGTCGACTGGGCGCGCAGCACATGTTGGTGGTCAGCGCAATGGGAGCAAACGCGCACTCTCCGTTTTTCTACAATCGGGTGAAAGGAGAAATGGAGGAGGCGTTAATCGCGCAAGATTGGCCTCGTTTGACGATTGCCCGGCCTTCTATGCTGCTCGGCGACAGAACAACGCGGCGGGTGAATGAAACGCTTTTCGCTCCGCTATTCCGGCTGCTGCCCGGAAACTGGAAATCGATTGATGCGCGGGATGTGGCGCGGGCCATGCTGGCGGAAGCGCTGGCGCCAGCACAAGAAGGCGTGACGATTCTGACCTCATCGCAACTGCGGGAAAAAGCGGGGTAGCGAAGCCGGATGATTTACCGGATGGCGACGCGGTTTACACATTTTTATCGCCACCCGGCACACCGGTTACTTAATATACGTAAAGGCGGTGGTCACGCGTTTCACGCCGCTCACCCGGCTGGCGATGTCCGCTGCCGCTTTACCTTCACGTTCAGTTACCAGGCCCAGCAGGAATACTTCGCCATTTTCGGTGGTGACTTTCACATTTGACGATTTTACCTGATCGCTGGTCAGTAGCTGTGAGCGAACTTTCGTGGTGATCCAGGTATCGTTAGAGGCGGTCCCCAGGCCGATAGGCTGACCCTGGCGAATCTCGTTATAGACCTCGGTGGTGCCTTCAACGCCCATCGCTATCTGTTTCGCGCGTGCGGAGAGTTCGCTGTTTGGCGACTGGCCCACTAACAAAACTTTGCCCTGATAAGCCGTGACATTGATGCGCGTCTCTTTTTTGATTTGCTCATCTTTCGACAGCGCGCTGCTGACACGCAGTTCCAGCGTTCCGTCATCCACCTGGGTGCCCACGCTACGCGGGTCGGTTGCGGCTTTGGTGCCGACGGCTGCCGTACCCACTACCGCGGCGGCGACGCAACCTTGCAATAGCAACGCAGAAATAAGGACTGCGAGCGGCGAAAATGCCTTCATGTGTACTCCTTAATCATCCTGGTGAGGAAAAAGCGTGTTATCGATCAAATCGCACAGGCAGTTTACCGTCAGCATATGCATTTCCTGAATGCGCGCGCTGTGATGTGAAGGGATACGAATTTCAACATCCTGCGGCCCTAATAGTCCGGCCAGCTCACCCCCGTCATACCCGGTTAGCGCCACAATGGTCATGTCACGTGTGACGGCTGCTTCAACGGCTTTTACGATATCGCGACTATTACCACGCGTAGAGATCGCCAATAAAACATCGCCTGCATGTCCCAGCGCCCGGACTTGTTTTGCATAAACTTCATCGTGCAGGCGATCGTTAGCGATCGCAGTTAAGACCACATTATCGGTATTTAGTGCAATGGCGGGTAAACTGGGTCGCTCCGTTTCAAAGCGGTTAATCATGCTGGCAGCAAAATGCTGTGCGTTGGCCGCGGACGTCCCGTTTCCACAACAGAGGATTTTGTTGCCGTTAAGCAGGGAATGAACCAGCGTCATGGCGGCGCGGGAAATGGCATCCGGAAGCGCTTCCGCCGCAGCAATTTGAGTTTGAATGCTTTCTGTAAAGCAAACTTTGATTCTTTCGAGCACGCTAATCCTTAAAATCTTCAATTATGAGTGGTCGTTAAACGCATCCCGAAACCACTCAATCTCATTTCCGGTGAAGGCTAACACATCGAACCGACAATCCACAGTATCAAAACTCCCATTCTGGCGGGCGAGCCACAAGCGGGCAGTATGTAATAATTTGTGTTGCTTGCTGCGGGTCACACTAGCCGCCGCGCCGCCATAAAGCCCGGAGCGCCGATAGCGGACCTCAACAAAAACCGTCGTTTTTCCGTCACGCATGATCAGATCGATTTCGCCGCCGCGCTCGCGCACGTTGGCGGCGATAAACCGCAGTCCTTTGCTTTCCAGCCAGCGACGCGCGGCAGCTTCCCACGCGTCGCCAGCCTGTTTACGCGTTAGCTGGCGGGAACAATCTCCCCTTGCTGGTATTTGAGCCATGATAACTTCCTGTTAATTACACAATCCGGGCTGGCAGTTAATGCGCCGGTATTACCATTGATCTCAAACCCCTGCACCTGACGCATCTGCGAAAAGTGGTTCGCCAGCGTCCAGGCATCCACGCCCATGGCGTACATCCGCGCCAGAGAATAGTCGTTATGTACAGCGCTCAGCGCCTGCTGCATCAACGGCATATTGCCGCCTGCCAGCATAGGAATTTCACTGTATTGTAAACCTTCCATCTCCAGACGGAAGTCGGGGCCGGAGGTGCCTTGCGCGCTGCGGGAGCTGGCATACAGCGTCGCGCCGCTCTGGGTGCCGTTACGCATGGCGATCATCGGTTTGATAAAGCCAATCTCTTCCGGCGTAGCCAGAATATAGACCGCGTCTACGCGTCCGCCGCCGGTGATTTGCGCGTCGGTCGGCGGCGCAGGGATAGTCAGACCGCCAATGGTGACGCCCGGCTGCGCAGGCACGCTGGCGGCGACCGGACTGCCCGTCAACGCGATACCCGCGCCGCCGTTCACGCCCATTTTGAGCTCGGCTACGGAGCCGAATTTTTGCTGTAATACGATGCCGCCGCCCAGTTTTTGCCACTCCTGGGTGAAGGCGTTCGCCACGCGATCGCCAAGCGCGCTGCGTGGGATCAACAGCAGCGGCGACTGCTTGCCCTGGTCATAAATATGATGCGCCGCGTCACGGGCTTCATCTTCAGGAGAGAGCGCGAAATAGCAGATATTAGGGAAGCTACGTACAGTTTCCGGCTGGTTGAGCGCCAGCACGTTGAGCGGCGTGTTGCTTTTCATCAGCGCTTCCACATTGTTTTTCAACAGCGGCCCGACCACGATACTGGCGCCGTCTTGCTGAACCTGAGCGAGCACCTGATCCAACGGCTGGGAAGAGGTATCGTAGATTTTTAATTCAGCGGAGGGATCCGCCGGCGCGCTTGCTGTAGCAGGGGGAGTTTGTGGCGCGCTGACTGGCGTAGCGGACTGGGATGGAGCGTCATCAGTCAGATCGCTCACCGAGGCCTGCGACGGACTGGCGACGCCGTTGGTCATTTGTGGTTGCGTCTCCTCCACGCCAGGTTCGACCGGCGCGTCAGGCGCGGCGGCAGGCTGCATTTCCACCGCCTGGGTGCCGAGGTTTTTCGCGGCTTCGAAACCTTGCTGGATGGTACGGCCAAACACGGCAGCCTGACCGTTCAGCGGCAGCAGCAGAGCGATTTTGCTGGTGGAAGCTGGTTTAAAACGTTGTACATTGACGAGCTGCGTCGGCAGCATTTTCGCCCCCGGATTTTGCGGGTAGCGTTTTTGCCAGTCGGCGATCCCGGCTTTCAGCATGTCCGGATCGTTGCGGTTGTCAAACCAGACGCGTTGCAGATCCAGCCAGCCCTGAAGCACATTTTCATCGGCGTTGATAACCAGCGTCCTGGCCTGATCCGGCGTCATGGCGGAGAGCGCCTGCCAGGTGGCGTCGATATTTTTTTGTTTCTCTTTCGCCGCCAGTAGCGGTTCCTGGGCGATTAACGCCCGCAATAGGGTAAGCGACGGGCGTCCCTGGCTGGCAACGATCTGCGCCTGCCAGTAACGCGCTTGCTGATGTGGCGCAAAGTCGGCGGGTTTTAGTTTATCCAGCAAGGCCTGCGCGCCTGCGACATCTTTTTGCGCCAGTTTGATTTCTACCGCTAATAAAGACTGTTCGCGACGCTGGGCATCATTCAGATTTTGCGGGAGTTGGTTGAACAGGTCGACGGCCTGCTGGCTTTTTCCTTCTTTCAGCAGTGCATGAATGGCGAGTAATTGCCAGTTGGTCTTGCTATCATCTGCGCTTTGCTGCATCTGATGCAGGTAAAAGGCGGAGTCAGCTTGCGCTGAACCCTGCATATAGGCTGCGCTTTGATCTGGCGCCTGGGTGCCGCACCCGGCGAAAAGTAGCGCAGCCAGGACGACAGGCAGCGCGCGCGCGGCGTTCAAACGAGAAAATGTTGAGGGTACCATACTGTATCCAGTGATATTTTTTTACGCAATGCTCAATATTAAATCGGCAATACGGACGACACAATGAAACAAAACGAATCGGCGGATAATTCTCAGGGCCAACTCTTTATTGTACCTACTCCTATCGGGAATTTGGCTGATATTACTCAACGCGCGCTGGAAGTTTTACAAGCCGTTGATTTAATTGCCGCTGAAGACACTCGTCATACCGGTTTATTGCTGCAACATTTTGGGATTAATGCCCGGTTGTTTGCGCTGCACGACCATAACGAACAACAAAAAGCGGAAACGCTGGTCGCGAAGCTAAAAGAAGGGCAGAACATTGCGCTGGTTTCCGACGCCGGTACGCCGCTAATTAATGACCCCGGCTATCACCTGGTACGTACCTGCCGTGAAGCGGGGATTCGCGTGGTGCCGCTACCGGGGCCGTGTGCGGCGATTGCCGCCCTGAGCGCCGCTGGCCTGCCATCCGACCGTTTCTGCTATAAAGGCTTTTTACCGGCGAAATCCAAAGGCCGCCGTGATGCGCTAAAAGCCATTGAAGCGGAGCCGCGAACGCTGATTTTTTATGAGTCAACCCACCGCCTGTTAGATAGCCTGGAAGATATCGTCGCGGTATTGGGAGAATCCCGCTATGTGGTGCTGGCGCGTGAGCTGACCAAAACCTGGGAAACCATTCACGGCGCGCCGGTCGGCGAGCTGCTGGCGTGGGTCAAAGAAGATGAAAACCGTCGCAAAGGCGAAATGGTGCTGATTGTCGAAGGGCATAAAGCGCAAGAAGACGACCTGCCCGCCGACGCGCTGCGCACGCTGGCGCTGCTACAGGCAGAACTGCCGCTGAAAAAAGCGGCGGCGCTGGCAGCAGAAATTCACAGCGTGAAGAAAAATGCGCTGTATAAATATGCGCTGGGGCAGCAGGAAGAGTAAAAGCGAGCGCCCGGGAACCGCCTTTTATCGCCATCGCGTTAATACTCAATCAGGTGATTGATGTGGGTAAAGTGATGGGGGCATTGGGCGGTGATAGCGGGCCGGGCCTTTCCTTCGGGCTTACTCTCGCGATCAGCAACGCATAACCGACTCCTTTTTAGACGATCATTAGTTCCACGCCTGTTTTCGCTAATGCCGCTTTATCCTGTTTGCTGATGGTGTCATCGGTTATCACACAATCGATCTTGTCCATCGGCAATACCTGGTTAAAGCCGCGACGGTTAAATTTGGTCGCGTCCAGTACCGCGATAACTTTGTGTGCCGCCGCCGCCATGACGCCGCTAATGGAATAACCTTCGTTAAACGTGGTAATACCGTTTGTCGCATCAATGCCATCCGCCCCGACAAACATGACATCGGCGCTGATGCCGTGTAGCGATCGTTCCGCAATCGTGCCGTGCATTGAGTGGGTTTTATGCCGTACCGTACCGCCGCAGACCACCAGCGTGAGATCTTTATTTTCTGATAGCGTAAAAGCGGCAGGCAAGCTGTTAGTGATCACCGTAATATTGCTTTTTCGCGCGAGCGCTTCCGCAATCAGTAATGTTGTGCTCCCGCTATCCAGAATGATGGTCATTCCTTCTTCAACCATTGCCGCAGCCGCCTGGGCAATCCGCTTTTTCGGATCGCTGGCGAGTTGATACCGATCTTCCAGAATGACTTCCTGATTGTCGCCTTCCGCCAGATGACTTCCCGGTTTTGCCGCGCCGCCATGAAAACGGGTGACAAGGCCTTTCTCTTCCAGCAGACGCAGGTCAGCACGGATAGTCACTTCAGAAATACCAAAGGTATTTGAAAGGTCCATCACCAGCACGCTGCCTTGCGTATTAATCAGGTCGACAATTTTATTTCTTCGCTCAAATGAGTTCATATTGATTTGCCTGATAATTAACTGTAACTAGTTTAAACGAAGGATTGCGAAAGGTGAACGCTAAATTTCGAAAGGAAATGTGAGCCAGCGCAGGTTGCTGGCTCGTACCATCAGGAAAGTTGAAGTAGGATTTTGCCCTGCATGGGCGCGCCATTAAGCGCTTTGACTGCTTCTGCAAAGCTTTCCGCATCGCCGCGATGGGCAATGAGAGGGGTCAGTTGAAGACGTTTTTCAGCCAACAGGCGCGCTGCGGTTTCCCATTCTTCTCCTGGCCATGGCGCGGAGTAGTTCATCCAACTGCCGAGGAGCGTGAGCTCTTTACGCAAAATTAGCCCGAATGTACGCGTTGTCAGGGTGAGATCGTGATGTAACGTCCCCACCAGCGCCAGTTGCGCGCGCGGCCCGGCGATATCGATAGCCAGCGAGACGGTCTGGGGAGTTCCTGCCGTTTCGAGAACCAGTTGATCAAACTGAATGTCGGACAACGCGGTCTGGATGTCGTCGGCGGTCATTTCCCGGCTATTACAGGTATGCGTTGCGCCGAGCGCTTTCGCCAGTTCCAGTTTCTGCGGATTGATATCAATCGCCGTTACGCTTCGCGCGCCCAGTTCCCGCGCGCACTGTAAGGCCAGCAGGCCAATTGTCCCGGCACCAACGATAATTACGTTTTTCCCCTCGCAGCCCTGCGCCAGATGAAAGGCGTGTAAGCCCACGGTAATCGGTTCGATAAACGCGCCATCTTCAATCGGCATATCAGACGGCAAGCGGAAAAGATTGGTCCGTTTGACCACCACATATTCCGCATTACCGCCTTCGCTGCGCGATCCTACAAACTGATACTGTTTGCATAAAGAAAAGTAACCGCGTTCGCATTGCGGACAGTGAAAGCAGGGAAGAAGCGGGACACAAGCGACGGCATCGCCAGGCTGCATATCCGTTACGCCTGTGCCGTAGGATTCAACGTAGCCGCTGAATTCATGACCTAACGTAATAGGATAATAATGGGCGCCCTGCGCGAAAATACGCGGGATATCCGATCCGCAAAGCCCTGAGCTAACGACTTTGACCAACACATCGTCCTCGGCTTGCAGTTGTGGTAAGGGGCGTTCTTCAACGCGCACGTCTCCCTCAGCGTGAATAACCACTGATTTCATAACATTCTCCAGGAAGGTGAGGGGAGCGATTGCTCCCCTAAAATTAAGAGGCGATTTGATTTTGCTGTAGCGCCGTGGCTTTCTCAGCCGCAACAAACTGTCGGGCGCGACGCCAGGTCAGCAGTACGCCGGCCAGATAGATAATGGCAATGACGGCGAAGCCGACGATATTCTGCCAGGTAAAAAGTTGAATCAGCAGCCAGGTGATGGGGGAACCGCCCTGATCCAGCGAGGCGACTTGTCCGCCGGCTTTTAGCGCTCCGGCATTGGCAGCCAGTTGGGTATGCAGGCCAATCGTCTGCGTGGCTATCCACAGGGTGATACCCATGATAATGACACCTGAAATCAGCGTGCGGAACAGGTTGCCCTGGTGTACCGCGACCGCCATCGCAATAAAGAAACCGATGGTGGCGAGGTCGCCGAACGGCAGCACCTGGTTCCCCGGTACTAAGACGGCAATCAGGATGGTCAGCGGAATGAATATCAGGCTCGCGGAGACAACAGAGGTATGACCGAGCAGTAGCGCTGGATCAAGGCCTATCAGGAACTCCTGCCCGCCAAATTTGGCCTGTAGACGTTTACGCGCATGTTTCGCGATAGGCGTTAGGCCATCCATAATAGGTTTAATGACGCGTGGCATAAGCAGCATCACCGCTGCGGTTTTGACCGCCAGTTGCAGAACGGCTTTGGCGTCGTAGCCTGCCAGCACACCAATCACCAGCCCCATCACGAAGCCGACAGTCACCGGCTCGCCAAACGGTCCGAAGCGTTTCTGAACATCATCTGCGCTAAAGCGAATACGATTGAGGCCCGGAATTTTTTCGATGATGGTATCAACGAGCACCGCCACGGGGCCCAGGTAGGCGGATGAACCGTGTGGGATAGCAATCCCCTCGAGGCCAAAATAGTCGCGGGTATCTTTGGCAAACCAGTCCCCCAGTTTGTAGACAAAGGCGGCATGAACCACAACGCCCAGAATCCCCAGCCAGTATGAACCGGTCGCCAGATGCAGCATGGCGCCCGTAAAGGTCATGTGCCAGATATTCCAGATATCGACATTCACCACGCGGGTCATGCGGGTCACCAGCATCAGGACGTTAACCCCGATAGCGACAGGGATCGCGACCAGCGCGATTTGTGACGCCCAGGTCATGGGCGATGAACCCGGCCAGCCGACGTCAATAACGTGGAGATTGATTTGGAAATGTTCCGCCATGGCTTTTGCCGCGGGGCCGATAGAATCCAGCATCAGGCCGATGACCAGACCAATACCCACGAAGCCGATACCAATATGCAAACCCGATTTAAAACAATCCCCAAGCTTCATTCCCAGCAGTTTAGAGAACACGATGATCACCAGGGGCAACATCACCGTTGGGCCTAAGTCGAGGATATAACGCATTATTTCGCTAAACATACGTTACCCCATGAGAATGGACAGAATTTTTTGCTGTAATGCTTCAATACCCACGCCGGAAACAAAAGGCATACCGTGAACGACGGGAATATCGCCAAAGGCGCGATCGACCCTGGCAGTGGTACAGATAAGATCGGCTCCGTCCATATAGGTTTCGATTTCGGTGACCCGACATTGCACTAAGTCGAGCTCAATATGGTTGGCATCACATAGCTCTTTAATTTCTTCCGCAGCCATCGTTGAGGTTGCAACCGCACCGCCACAGGCCACAATTACTTTACGTTTCATAGGGTATTCCTCATTATTATCAATTTATTATCAAACCTGGGCGCACTGCTCAGGCTCAAGGATGGTTTCCTGAAAGCGTATCGCCAGTTCGGCATCCGGCGCGCTTAACAGGGCATCGAGGGTGCTCGGGTTCTGTAGCTCACTAAACAGGCGGCGCAGAAGTTTTAGCTGTGCCGCCGGGTTTTCAACGATTAAGGCGATGATTAACGAAACGGCAATCTCTTCGTCATCATCCGCCTGTTGAAACATGACCGGCTTATCTGGACGAATCAGATAGATAGCGGGTGATTTCGCATGAACCGCCTCGCAATGAGGGATAGCGACGGCGTGACGCTCCAGCGCAATGCCGGTAGGAAAAGACGCTTCACGTTCCACCAGCGCCTGCGGATAACTATCATGTACCACGCCTTTCGCCAGCATCTCTTTGCCAATGTGCGCCAGCGCCTGTTGGCTCGAGTCGAATGTGATTCCGGTTCGGACAAATAGTTGGCTCATAAATTCTCCATTATTCAGGCGACATCCGGCGTGCAACCGAAGCGATAAGCGCGCAGAACATCCTGAATTTTGTCAATAATCAGGTTATGCGGCGTAGGGGTGAGCACGCCCTCAGACAGGCGTTCAAACTGTACGGGCATAAACTGGCTAATTAATCCCAGCGGCAATGTGACGTTGTTCAGATTGGCGATTAACTTCTCTACGCTTTGACGAATACGCGGGTGCGGCCAGTAATAGCGAATACGGTCAGACAAACTAAAGTGGATGTCGACCATCGCCTGGCTCCAGGTTGGACGGTAGTATTTTTTCCAGTAGCCCGGTTCGTTTAGCATAACTTCATCAATGACCTCCAGTACCCGACTACGTTGTTCCGGGGAGATCAGCTCGTTTTCCATTTGCGCAAGTGCGAAAATGGCTTCGCGCAGCGCGAAAGTGAGCGCCGGGCCGACCTTCAGAATGGCGTAATGATCGCGAACGAGGGCGCGGTAGGCCTGTCGCGTCTGATAATCAGTCGAATGCGCTTCATAGACCATCGGCGTTTCTTTTATCCAGTCGGAAAGCGCTTTAGCGGCCTGCGGTTGATAGTGGATAATCTGTGTATGATCAAATTCTACGCCCGGCTGTACGACAATCGCGATAACCCGGTTCAATGCCTCATCCAGCCCCAGGGCGCGAAAAGCAGCCTGATGCGTTTGCAGCGTGCGGGCCGCATCCTGTTCGCGGGTAACATGCACGGCGTTAATGGCGCTGGCTTCCCCGCCAGGAACCGGAACTTCAGTGCCGATAACATAGGTTAAATGGCGTTTTTGTTCGTCGGTCGCCGTCGTTTCCGCTGCCTGGCAAAGCAGGGCGGCGCGTTTAGCGACAACCATTGGGTCCAGCGGCGTCGGGTCGTCAGCGCAGGACATAGAGGCATCAAGATGGATTTTGCTAAACCCGGCAGCGACGTAAGCCTTAATGAGTTCGACAGATTTTTCCATCGCCGTATCTGCCGGTTCGTTCTGCCAGCAGTTAGGCCCTAAATGATCGCCACCAAGAATCAACCGCTCACGTGGAAATCCCACTTCCTGGGCGATGCCATAGACAAAATCACGAAAGTCAGCCGGTTTCATGCCGGTATAACCGCCAAACTGATTCACCTGATTGGATGTGGCTTCAATCAATACTTTGTTGTCAGTGTTGAGATCGAAAAGCAGAGCTGATTCGATAACCAGGGGATGAGCAGAACAAACTGAACAGATGCCCAGATGTTCTCCTGCTTTATGACGAGCAATTATTCCTTTCTCTTTTATCTCCGAATTCTTTCGTTTATCTTCTTCGAAAGAATTTATAGGCTTTCGTAATGTTGTTTTGTGATTTTGATCTGATAAATGAAAGTTGCGAAAGAAAATGTAAGATGACGAAAGGGTATGTAATGTCTGTGATTTCACTTTGTCATGAAAAACCGTACCCGCCGGAGCGGGCACGGAGGAACAAACGAAGGCTAATTAAACAATCGAGATAGCCAACTGCGCTTTGGCTGCATGACTTCTGGTGGTGGGGTAACGGGAACGGTGATCATCTCGCCTGCACCAGAGGCGATAAGCTCCTCGATTTCACGTAGTGCCTGCTGTGCATCTTCGCCCTGCGCCCGGAACAACAAGCGATGCCCCTTTTTCGCGCCGAGCGACACCACCCGCATCAGGTTTTTCCCGTCCACCGGGCCGGAGGCGTTATCCAGATTTTCTACCGTAATGTGGCTTTGAAACTGTTTGATAAACTTCACCAGCACCGCACTGGGTCTGGCATGTAAACCATGCGGATTATGGATGACAAACGTTGCCTGCTCACCCTCCTGCAACTCCACGGCTGCTGGCGTATTGGTCGTCGATCCAGTCAGTAGCGTTAAAACCTGACTGGGGGATTCGGCTTTAGCCAATGCTTGCGGAATAGCGTCATCGCTGAGCACGCGAGTCAGTTGGCGCAAAATCTCAAGATGTTCATTGGAGCGCGCGGCAATTCCGGTGACCAGATACGCGGTGTTGCCGTCACCCCAGTCAACGCCGTAGCGAAAAACGATTACCTTTACACCGGTTTGTAATACCGCATCGCGAGACTCTGGCGTACCGTGTGGGATCGCGATTCCATTGCCCAGATAAGTGGAAATCTGTGCTTCGCGATCCAACATGCCGCGTAAATAGTCAGGCGTGGTATTGCCAGCCGCAGATAACTTTTCCACCACACGGTGCAGAGCGGTGACTTTATCGAGGCGCTCATCGCTGACAAAAATATCGTGTTCACAGAGCTGCATTCTGACCTCCAGCCTTTACTACAGGAGTTGTGTTGACTGAATTTTTGCGCACAGCCCACAATCTCCATAGGCCAAGCATCACCGCACCACATGCAGAGCCCGCAAGGATACATAACACCCAGGCCAGCGGCTGACTCACCAAAGGTAAAATTAAGAAGCCGCCGTGAGGAGCCGGAACCTGAATACGCAAGCTGTAGCTAAGTACCGCGGAAATGCTGGAAGCAATCATCATCATCGGGATGACACGCAAAGGATCTTTCGCTGCGAAAGGAATCGCGCCTTCAGTGATGTGTGTACAACCGAGGATATAGTTAACCATGCCTGCGGCACGTTCTTCCTCGCTAAAACCTTTTGGAAAGAAGGTGGTCGCCAGAGCAATTACCAGTGGTGGAGTAATACATGCGGCAGACACACCAGCCATAAAGTAGAAGTTGCCCTGGCCCAGTAAAAGCGTGCCGGTGACATAAGCGGCTTTGTTTACCGGGCCGCCAAAGTCAAAGGAGCACATTGCACCCACCACAATACCCAGCAATATTGGATTCGCTTCCTGTAGAGATGCCAGCCAGTTCATCATGCTATTATTGATAGCTGCGACAGGTTGCCCAAGCAGCGACATCAACACGCCAATAACCAGTACGCCAATGAGCGGCATAATAAAAATCGATTTCAGGCCTTCATACTGACGCGGTAAGCCTTCGAGTCGATTCTTTACCCATAACATCAGGTAACCGGCGGCGAATCCGGCAATTATCCCACCGAGAAATCCTGCGCCGGTAGCATTTGCCAGTAAGCCGCCGACAAATCCAGCCACCATCCCTGGTCTGCCAGAAATAGAGAATGCAATATAAGCGGTAAAGACCGGAACCATAATCGAAAAGGCTTGCTGACCGATTTTCATTAGCATAGCGGCGGTTGCATTGTATTCAGCTGAATTAGGATCAGCGGAATAAATCCCCCATAAAAACGACACCGCAATTAATATGCCTCCGGCAACTACAAAAGGCAGCATATTTGAAACACCACTCATCAGGTGTTTATAAATTTGTCGCCCAAGCGATTCTTTTTCGATAATTTCCGTTCTGGTGGTTGATTCGCCTTTACGTATTGGGGCTTCACCATTAATAACTTTGTTAATCAGCTCCGCAGGATGATGGATTGCTTCTTTTACCGGTACTTCAATAACCGGTAAACCATTAAAGCGATCAGGTAAGACATCTTTATCCGCCGCAATAATGACTCCGGCAATATCTACCAGATCAGCAGGTTGAATAGCATTTTCAACGCCACTGGCACCATTGGTTTCAACTTTTATTTCAACAGATAATTTTTTCGCGGCATTTTTTAAGGCTTCTTCAGCCATAAATGTATGCGCAATACCGGTAGGGCAGCCGGTCACTGCAATGATCTTTTTCATAAGCAGACCTTAAATTGTAATTTAACCTACAGCTTTCTGACGTGGATTTGCGAAAGTAAGGTTTCTATTGCCGCAAGTTGGCCTAATCCGGCAGAACTTGCGACATCAGCTCCTGTTGCACTGGCAAGAGATAAGGCATATTCCACTTCTCCTGTAGATAACCACTGGCTGAGAAAGGCGGCCAGTGCAGCATCGCCTGCACAGGCGGAGCTCACCAAATCAACTGTTGGCGCGCTACAAAACCAGTAATCAATCCCATTGGAGAAATACATTCCTTTAGCGCCAAGGGTTAGCAGAACATTTTGTGCACCAAGTGCATGTAAAGTGGTAAGAGTATTTTTCGCATCATTGTCGTCAGAGACAGTTAAACCGAATATTGCTTTAACCTCTTCATCATTTGGTTTAATTAATAACGGTTTGAACTCCAGTAACTGACGTAATGACGGATGACTAATATCTAAAATTACGCCGATATTTTTTTGCTGACAAATATGCATAATTTCTGCGTAAAAGCGGCTTTCAATACCTTGTGGCAGGCTGCCGCTTATCACCAGATATTCTGCATCGGGCAGTTGAGAAATAATCGTGATGATTTGTTGTTTACATTCATCTGGAATATATGAGCCAGGGTTGATCAGTTTATATTCCTGCTGCCCGTCATGAA
This sequence comes from Salmonella sp. SAL04157, assembly GCF_046551635.1. NCBI lineage: Bacteria > Pseudomonadati > Pseudomonadota > Gammaproteobacteria > Enterobacterales > Enterobacteriaceae > Salmonella > Salmonella sp. SAL04157. Next base: position 577,313 of record NZ_JBGDVS010000001.1, on the reverse strand, counting down.
TGAAAATATTAATCCGCGTGGGTTCTTCTACCCATGCTGGTGTGACTGGCATTTTTCGGGTACGCAGGCTTTCTACAATATAATGCCCGGTGAAACCTCCAAAAATTCCTAATATATGCGCAGGTATTTGAAAGTGATCCAGAACCAGCGCAACATTTACCCCTTTACCATTTGGGCAAAACTCGGTGTGGTGAGTGCGATTGACAATATTTGGCTGTAAAGGATCGCTAAATATATTCATATCAATCGCGCTATTAAGTGTTAGCGTGTAGATCACAGGCGATTCCTCACAGTTGCCCTTCACAGCCGCAAACATGAATTACTTTGCGTACCACCTCTTTCATCGCCTGTTTTGCTGGTTGCATATAGTGGCGGGGATCATTGGCTTTCGGGTTTTGCAGGAAATACTCTTTTAAGGCGTCGGAGAAGGCGATTTTCAGTTCGGTGGCAACATTGACTTTGCATACCCCAAGGCTGATGGCCTGGCGAATATCGCTTTCCGGCAAACCAGATGCCCCATGCAATACCAGAGGGATATCCACCAGAGCGCGTATTTCTGCCAGTCGCTCAAAATCAAGTTTAGGTTCAGCGGCATACATGCCGTGTGCCGTGCCGATAGCAACCGCCAGCGAATCAATGCCGGTGCGCGCCACAAACTCACGTGCTTGCTGTGGATTGGTGTAAAGGGCATCTTTGCTGTCTACCACTAAATCATCTTCGATCCCACCAAGGCGGCCCAGTTCTGCCTCCACGCTGGTGTCGTAGCGATGGCAAAAATCGACCACGCTTTTCACCAGCGCCACATTCTCTTCAAAGGGAAAGTGGGAACCATCGATCATGACTGAACGGATCCCTGCCATAACTTTGCTTTCGATATCGGCTAACGATTCATGATGATCCAGATGAATGGCCAGTGGCAGATTGTATTCACGAGCCAGATCGCCCGCGATCGCCACAATGTTACCCATTCCGGCATAGCTAAACGTGCCTGGTGTTCCGGCAACGATCAGCGGTGAGCGCATTTCTGCGGCGGTTTCTACCACCACCTGCAAGGTTTCCAGGTTATGGATGTTAAAGGCTGGCACGGCATAGCCTGCATGCTGGGCCTTCTGGAGCATATTTTTACTGGAAATAATGAACATAGTGGTCTCCGTTTATAACTTTCGAAATTAAAGTTTAAAATAAAAATAACCTTCGTTTTGAAAGTAATGTAACGATCATTGCCACACATGATTGTGATCATCGACACAAAAGCAGGATAATTTTTCTTAAATGAAAGCAAAAATGTGGATTTAAATTTTGTTTTGTAAGTAAATAGGAGACGTGAAAATTCTATAATTAATTGATTTTATTGTTATGTTTTCCATTGAGCATTCGGTGACGTGGTGCAAAATTGACATCCCCTGTCAGAAGTTTAAAAATGAAAGTTAAAGCACGGGATAACTTCCCGACGAAGCGGAAAAAAAGGGTATGTTGTGGCAAAACCATCTACCAGCCTGTTGAAAAGGCGTCTGGACATTGCCGAAATCGTCCGTAAAAACGGCGAAATAAAAGTAGACGATTTGGCTGAAATGTTATCGGTTTCAGGGGTAACGATCCGTAATGATCTCAATTACCTGGAGCAACAAGGCTATCTGAAACGCTCCTTTGGCGGAGCGATTTACACGGCCCAACCCGTCAGAGCAGCGGTAAGCCATGAAGTGGTGCAGTCGCAGGCGTTAGAGCATAGCGTAGAGCTGGAACTGGCTAAGCAGGTTGCCCGTCTGGTCTGCGACGACGATACCGTGTTTCTGGGGGCCGGAGAGGTGTTGCGTAAAGCGCTTCCTTTCCTGGGCGATTATCGGGATCTGTGCCTTATCATCAACGATCTTAGCCATGTTGCGCCGGCCCGTGATTATATCGATGGTGAAATTGTGTTGTTGGGCGGTGTACTGGGGCGTAGTGGCCAGGCGCTGGGGGGCGAAATCGCCATCCAATCTTTGCAACAATTTCAACCGTCATGTTGTCTGGTGATGGTAGACCATATCAGCGAGGATGGCACGCTCAACGTGAAAAACGAAAGTGCAGCTGCTTTGCTAAGTGAATGCCTGCGCCTTAGTGGACAGAGTATTGCCGTGGTGGCGCAGCGTCCGATTCATGATGTGGCGCGTTATCCGGTAGGGAAACTGAATACGCTGAGCGCGATTATTACGCCACAGATTGTCGCCGCTGAGTACCACTCACGGTTTCTGGCCGACGGCTTAACCAACAGTTATACCAATAACGAATGTCTGACCTGGATAAACCCGACCCTGCATCAGGCAAGATGAAGGACAACGCATGAACATAACAATCGCAACATTGGGTGAATTGCTCGTCGAGTTTCTGGCAAAAAAAGAGAACCAGGGATTTTCCTCTCCGGGAGAATTTTGGGGGCCGTATCCCAGTGGGGCGCCCGCCATATTTGCCGATCAGGTTGCTAAACTTGGTTTTCGTTCATTGTTGTTTAGCTGTGTTGGCAACGATGCCTTTGGCGTTATGAATATTACCCGCTTGTCGCGCGATGGCGTAAATGTACAGGGAATTTCCGTACTGCCGAACGCCACAACAGGCAGTGCTTTTGTCAGCTACCGAAGCCAGGCCCAGCGCGATTTTATTTTCAACATGCCGGACAGTGCGTGCGGTTTGCTGAGTGCCGATCACCTTGATGAAACATTACTCAGACAATATCGCCACTTTCATATTATGGGATCGTCATTATTTTCCTTTCGTTTGATCGATGCCGTACGCAAGGCGATTAGCATTGTAAAAGAAAATGGTGGCACAATTTCTTTCGATCCTAATATCCGTAAAGAGATGCTAAAGATCCGCGAAATGTCGCAGGCCTTTGAATACATTCTTGATTACACGGATTTCTTCCTGCCAAGCGATGGCGAACTGGATTATTTCGGCCTGAGTAAATCCCGCGATGAAGAGAAAATTGTCGCAAGGCTTCACAAGCGTGGAATTGCCCACGTCATCATTAAACGTGGCGCCCGTGGAGCCAGTTACTATTCAAAAGACGAACAACATCATGTGGCTGGGTATCCGGTGAAGGTGGTTGATCCTACAGGCGCTGGCGATTGCTTTGGCGCAACCTTTGTTAGCCTGTTTCTTGCGGGATATTCCGTACCCGATGCTTTAGCCCATGCTAATGCCGCAGGATCGCTGGCTATCTCTGCGCGTGGGCCGATGGAAGGCACGTCCACGCTGGCACAAATTAAAGAATTGATGATGCAGCAGAATTGAGTAAAGGTGATTAATAGGCTGTCGTTATATTCGACATACCTCAAATTGCATGTGCTGCGACTCAAATTAGTGAGAAACGTAATGTTGCGCCTGGCAGAGAATTTCAATTTATTGAATTTTAATGCTTTTATGGTGGAGTGGGTGTTTTTGCCATATCCGGTATGAACATGGCGCAGTTTATCAAACATATGAAAACATGGCCCTTAAGCCATGTTTTGCGAGGCGCTTTCCAGAATAGATCAGGTCACAGGTGCCGGGTTAAACACTGCCAGCTGGTTATGCAATCCCCACTGGTCCGAGAAAGTCTTTTTCCGGCCGCTGGCGACATCGAGAATAAAGTGAAACAGCTTCCAGCCCACATCTTCGATTGTCTCTTCACCCGTGGCGATGGTGCCTGCATTGATATCCATTAAGTCATACCAACGGTTCGCCAGCTCGGTACGCGTCGCCATTTTAATGACCGGCACCGCCATCAGCCCGTAAGGCGTGCCGCGTCCGGTGGTAAAGACCTGTACGGTAATGCCGGAAGCGACCTGCTGCGTGCCGCAGACGAAATCGCTGGCGGGCGTCGCGGCGTAAATCAGGCCGCGTTTGGTGGGGCGCTGGCCCGGCGATAATACTTCGACAATGGCGCTCTTACCCGATTTAGCGATAGAGCCCAACGCTTTTTCCACGACGTTCGCCAGGCCGCCTTTTTTGTTGCCAGGGGACGGGTTAGCGCTGCGATCGGTTTTCCCCATATCAAGATAGTTATCGTACCAGGCCATTTCATCCAGCAGGCGTTTACCCACGGCTTCGTTGATGGCGCGCGGCGTCAGAAGATGAATGGCATCGCGCACTTCGGTGACCTCCGAGAACATGACGGTCGCGCCGCAGCGTACCAACAGATCGGAAGCATAACCCACCGCCGGGTTTGCCGTGACGCCGGAAAACGCATCGCTGCCGCCACACTGCATCCCGACGACCAGCTCGGAGGCCGGGCAGGTTTCGCGCTGGCGCTGGTTCAGTTTCGTCAGATGGCGTTCGGCGACCCGCAAAATATCGTCGACCATTGATTTAAAGCCGACATGCTGCTCGTCCTGTAAACGCACAATACTGGCGCTTTCAACGGCGATGGCGGGAACATCCTCGGTGCCTTCCAGCAGCCGTTCCGGCTGCAGTTTTTCGCAACCGAGGCCAATCACCATCACTTCGCCGCCAAAATTGGGGTTGAGCGCGATATTATGAATCGTGCGAATCGGCACGACCGCCGCCGGCGCGTTGATTGCCACGCCGCAGCCGTACAGATGGTTTAGCCCTACAACGCCATCGACATTCGGGTATTTGGGCAGGAGATCGCGCTCAATCACTTTCACCACATAATCGACCACGCCCGCCACACAGTGCACGCTGGTGGTAATGCCAAGCAGATTTTTGGTGCCGACGCTGCCATCGGCGTTACGATAGCCCTCAAACGTGTAGCCTTCCAGCGGCGGCAGCGGTTCCGGTACTTTGGTCGCCAACGGTAGCGTATTCAGCGGCGGCGCTTTTGGCAGTTCAACCAGCGACTCGTCGATCCAGCTTCCGCGCGGGATGTCGCGTACCGCATAACCGATGACTTCGCCATAACGGATGATTTCGCCGTGAGCGGGGATATCCGTCAGAGCGACTTTATGGCCTTGCGGAATATGTTCAGTCAGTTCCAGGCCATCCGGAAAACGTGTTCCGGCTTTAAGACCGTGGTCATTAACAATAATTGCGACATTATCGGTTTCATGTACTTTTATATAAAACGCCGATGGCGATTCCTGGCGAATTTCGATATTGGCCATTGTTCAACATTCTCCAGCCTGGATGATAGAAATAGGATTATCTATTTTGGTTATGGTTAAATCGTTAAATCTCAATATAAGAAATAAAGTTCATGCATAATGAAATAAGAATGACAGGAGTATAAATATAAGAATGTGATCCAGATCACCGCAAATTATGAAATTTTTTATGTAGGCCGGGTAAAGCGTAAATGTGTGCATTAGCGCCCAGTATCATGGGCGTATGCTCAAAAATAAGCGTTAAATAATCCCTTTTTAATGAGCGTTTGCACAATGATTATCCGCCATAGGCTGTTTATACTGAATGGCGAATTCAGTGTATCTGACGAGTTATTTGAAAATACCATGATAATAATAAAAGACGCTAAAGATATCAGAACGGTATATTGTGCTACAGGATGTGTACCACATTAGAAATAGAATGTGGAGATCCATTCTGATTTCAGATAAGCATTTTATTGTCGTTGCTATAAGTTATGGTGGCGGCATCACATGTAGAGAATTAAAGAAATAAGCGAAGGTATAAGCGATGAATAACGCTATTTTCCCTAATAAGTTTAAAGCGGCGCTGGCGGCGCAACAGGTGCAGATTGGCTGCTGGTCTGCACTGGCAAGCCCAATCACCACCGAAGTTCTCGGTCTGGCGGGATTTGACTGGCTGGTGCTGGATGGCGAACATGCGCCGAACGATGTGACCACCTTAATTCCGCAGCTAATGGCATTGAAAGGCAGCGCCAGCGCGCCTGTAGTACGTGTGCCAACCAATGAACCGGTCATTATCAAACGGATGCTGGATATTGGGTTTTATAACTTCCTGATCCCCTTTGTTGAAACGCAAGAGGAAGCGGCTCGCGCCGTCGCCTCGACGCGTTACCCGCCGGAAGGCATTCGCGGCGTCTCCGTTTCTCACCGCGCGAATATGTTCGGCACGGTGCCTGATTACTTTGCGCAGTCAAACAAAAACATCACCATTATTGTTCAAATCGAAAGCCAGTTGGGTGTCGACAATGTTGATGCCATCGCCGCAACGGAAGGCGTTGATGGCATTTTTGTTGGCCCAAGCGATCTGGCCGCCGCGCTGGGTCATCTCGGCAATGCTTCTCACCCTGACGTGCAGCAGACGATTCAACATATTTTCGCCCGCGCTAAAGCGCACGGTAAACCGTGCGGCATTCTGGCGCCGGTAGACGCGGATGCCCGCCGTTATCTGGAATGGGGCGCGACCTTTGTCGCCGTTGGCAGCGATTTAGGCGCATTCCGCGCCAGCACGCAGAAGCTTGCCGACACCTTTAAAAAATAATCCTGGTATGGAAAGAGAGAACGCTATGACGATGAAAGTTGGCTTTATTGGCTTAGGCATCATGGGTAAGCCCATGAGCAAAAACTTACTGAAAGCAGGGTATTCGCTGGTGGTGTCCGATCGTAATCCTGAAGCGATTGCCGACGTCATTGCCGCAGGCGCGGAAACGGCCTCTACGGCGAAGGCGATCGCTGAACAGTGTGACGTCATCATCACGATGCTGCCTAACTCTCCGCATGTGAAAGAGGTTGCGCTGGGCGAGAACGGTATCATCGAAGGCGCGAAGCCGGGAACCGTATTGATTGATATGAGTTCTATCGCGCCGCTGGCAAGCCGTGAAATCAGCGATGCGCTGAAGGCGAAGGGCGTTGAGATGTTGGATGCGCCGGTCAGCGGCGGCGAGCCGAAGGCGATTGATGGCACGCTGTCGGTGATGGTGGGGGGCGATAAAGCCATTTTCGACAAGTACTACGACCTGATGAAAGCGATGGCGGGTTCCGTGGTGCATACCGGCGATATCGGCGCAGGCAACGTCACAAAACTGGCTAACCAGGTGATCGTGGCGTTGAATATCGCCGCCATGTCTGAAGCGCTGACGCTGGCGACTAAAGCGGGCGTCAACCCGGATCTGGTCTATCAGGCGATTCGCGGCGGTCTGGCTGGCAGCACGGTACTGGATGCGAAAGCGCCGATGGTCATGGACAGAAACTTTAAGCCAGGTTTCCGTATCGATCTGCACATTAAAGATCTGGCGAATGCGCTGGATACCTCCCACGGCGTTGGCGCGCAGCTCCCGCTGACCGCCGCCGTTATGGAAATGATGCAGGCGTTACGCGCGGATGGACACGGTAATGACGACCATAGCGCGCTGGCGTGCTACTACGAAAAACTGGCGAAAGTGGAAGTCACTCGCTAACGACGTTGTGCCCGGATGGCGTGTAGCGATCCGGGCCTGAATTTCAGGCTGGATAAGTGAAACGCCATCCGGCGTTGTGCAGTAACAGGCTACCACTATGAAAATCGTAATTGCCCCCGACTCCTACAAAGAAAGCCTTTCTGCCGCCGAGGTAGCGCAGGCGATAGAAAAAGGATTTCGGGAAATTTTCCCCGATGCGCAATATGTCTCTGTTCCGGTTGCCGATGGCGGCGAAGGAACGGTCGAAGCCATGATTGCCGCGACGCAGGGCGTTGAACGCGCCGCATGGGTGACCGGGCCGTTGGGTGAAAAAGTGAAAGCCTGCTGGGGAATGTCCGGGGATGGTAAAACCGCGTTTATTGAAATGGCGGCGGCCAGCGGACTGGCGCTGGTTCCGCCAGAAAAACGCAACCCTTTGATTACTACCTCGCGGGGAACGGGGGAGCTGATATTGCAGGCGCTGGAAAGCGGCGCAAGCAATATCATTATCGGCATTGGCGGCAGCGCGACAAATGATGGCGGCGCGGGGATGATGCAGGCGTTAGGCGCAAAACTGCGCGATGCAAACGGCGCGGATATCGGTTACGGTGGCGGAAGCCTTCATTGTCTAAGCGACATTGATATTTCAGAGCTCGATCCCCGTTTAAAACTCTGCGCTATTCGTGTCGCTTGCGATGTCTCTAATCCTCTGATCGGCGACAACGGCGCATCACGAATTTTTGGGCCGCAGAAAGGCGCGACCGAAGAGAACATTGTTGAGCTGGACAGAAATCTTGCTCACTATGCCGACATCATAAAAAAATCGCTGAATATCGACGTAAAGGCGGCGCCCGGCGCAGGCGCGGCAGGCGGTATGGGGGCGGCGTTAATGGCTTTTCTCGGTGCGGAATTACGCAGCGGGATCGAAATTGTCACGGCGGCACTGAACCTGGAGGAGCATATCCACGACTGTACGCTGGTGGTGACGGGAGAAGGGCGGATTGATAGCCAAAGTATTCGCGGTAAAGTGCCGATTGGCGTCGCGAATGTGGCGAAAAAATATCATAAGCCAGTGATTGGCATTGCCGGCAGCCTGACGCACGATGTAGGGATAGTGCATCACTATGGCATCGACGCTGTCTTTAGCGTACTCACGCGCATCGTGACGCTGGAGGAGGCTTTTCGGGGCGCTTTTGACAATATTTATCGGGCATCCAGAAATGTTGCTGCCGCTCTGGCGATAGGAATGCGCAGCGCAGGGTGACAAAGTCGCGCGAACCCTCTATACTTCGCGCCGAAGCTGACCAGACAGTCGCCGCTTCGTCGTCGTCCTTTCGGGGAGACGGGCGGAGGGGAGGAAAGTCCGGGCTCCATAGGGCAGGGTGCCAGGTAACGCCTGGGGGGGAAACCCACGACCAGTGCAACAGAGAGCAAACCGCCGATGGCCCACGCAAGTGGGATCAGGTAAGGGTGAAAGGGTGCGGTAAGAGCGCACCGCGCGGCTGGTAACAGTCCGTGGCACGGTAAACTCCACCCGGAGCAAGGCCAAATAGGGGTTCATAAGGTACGGCCCGTACTGAACCCGGGTAGGCTGCTTGAGCCAGTGAGCGATTGCTGGCCTAGATGAATGACTGTCCACGACAGAACCCGGCTTATCGGTCAGTTTCACCTCTTCATAAAACCCGTCAGTGTAAGCTGGCGGGTTTTTGCTTATCAGGCCGGTGAAGGGGATAGAGGTTGCAGAAGACGCCAGCGTCACTATCCGGCAATTAATTGACAGCCGTGGTGACATAATATTATTCGTTTTTGTGATGAGAAACACAAAACGCTATAGACTGCGCTCTTTTTAGTTGAAGTGAAAAGCAATCGATTTCTTTCACAAAATTACATCCTGAAAAACAGCAAGAAAGCGGTGTAAATTATTTGTTGTAAATGAAAATTAAATGTATGAAATATTTTGGTTAAAATTTTATTAAATGTTTCTTTACAAACAAATAAGGTAAAAAAATGTGACGCGTAACGGTTTTTAAGCGCATTTACCTCCGGTTTATACTTAAATTTGAGAAATTACGCTTTAAATTTAACGCTGGAATTGTCGATAAAATGTCCCGTAATTGATTGAAATATCGTCTTCATAGGATGTCGAAAATAGGAGGTAAAATAGACTGGTTATCGCCATAATATATCGTTATCCCGACCCTGTTTTTTGATTGAAATCAGACTAAGTTACTGCTTTATTTTTGCAACTTATTGAAATAATAGGTTTTATTTATTTAATAGAGACCATGTAAAAATTGCGGCAAGTTAATTTGTGAGTGGTCGCACATAACCTTTAAGATTTAATTTGCTACACTTCCTGCCGTTCACAATGTTATTTCAGAGCGGTAGATATGAATACTCTTGTTCTCCCTAAAACACAGCATTTGGTGGTCTTTCAGGAAGTCATTAGAAGTGGTTCTATCGGTTCTGCCGCAAAATCGTTAGGGTTAACCCAGCCCGCCGTCAGTAAAATCATTAGCGATGTTGAGGCCTATTTTGGCGTTGAGCTAATTGTACGCAAAAATACCGGCGTTACGTTGACCGAAGCGGGACAGGTACTGCTTTCCTGGTCTGAATCTATCACCCGCGAAATGAAAAACATGATCAACGAGATGAACAGTATGACGTGCAATACCGTTGTCGACGTCTCGTTTGGCTTTCCTTCGCTGATTGGCTTTACCTTCATGTCCGATATGATTCATAAGTTCAAAGAGGTCTTTCCAAAAGCGCAAGTATCCATGTACGAAGCCCAGCTCTCTTCATTCCTGCCGGCCCTGCGCGACGGGCGGCTGGACTTTGCTATCGGTACGCTCAGTAATGAAATGCAGCTACAGGATCTGCATGTCGAGCCGCTGTTTGAATCAGAGTTTGTCCTGGTAGCCAGCAAGTCCCGAACATGCACCGGCACCATCACACTGGAATCGTTAAAAGACGAACAGTGGGTGTTGCCGCAAACGAATATGGGCTACTACAGCGAATTACTCACCACTCTACAACGAAATGGCATCAGCATCGAAAACATTGTTAAAACAGATTCCGTCGTCACAATATATAATCTTGTTCTCAATGCTGATTTCTTAACTGTTATTCCCTGCGATATGACCACGCCTTTTGGCTCTAATCAATTTATCACGATACCAATCAAAGACACATTACCCGTTGCACGTTATGCGGCGGTATGGTCTAAAAATTATCGTATCAAAAAAGCCGCTTCAGTATTAGTAGAATTGGCTAAACAATATTCATCATATAATGGATGCAGACGCAGGCAGTTAATAGAAATTGAATGATATGGAATAAACATATTTAGCGAAATTGACGTCACCTGTTTCTTTTGAACAGTGGGCAACGGTAACTTATTTTTAATACCCAGGTTAAGAGGTTATAATGCACATTACATACGATCTCCCGGTTGCAATTGAAGATATCCTCGAAGCGAAAAAAAGACTGGCGGGGAAGATATATAAAACGGGAATGCCTCGCTCTAACTATTTTAGTGAACGTTGCAAAGGCGAAATATTTCTCAAGTTTGAAAATATGCAGCGTACGGGTTCATTTAAAATTCGTGGCGCTTTTAACAAACTTAGCTCGTTAACGGAGGCGGAAAAACGTAAAGGCGTCGTGGCCTGTTCCGCAGGTAATCATGCACAGGGCGTTTCTCTTTCTTGCGCAATGCTGGGTATTGACGGCAAAGTCGTGATGCCGAAGGGCGCGCCAAAGTCAAAAGTGGCGGCCACCTGTGATTATTCGGCGGAAGTGGTGCTCCACGGTGACAACTTCAATGACACCATTGCTAAGGTGAGTGAAATTGTCGAAACCGAAGGCCGCATTTTTATTCCGCCTTACGACGATCCAAAAGTCATTGCCGGACAGGGCACTATTGGTCTGGAAATTATGGAAGATCTGTACGATGTCGATAATGTCATCGTGCCTATTGGCGGCGGCGGTTTAATTGCAGGTATTGCCATTGCGATTAAATCGATTAACCCGACCATTAAAGTTATCGGCGTACAGGCCGAAAATGTTCACGGTATGGCGGCGTCTTATTACGCTGGCGAAATAACCACGCACCGAACGACCGGCACCCTGGCGGATGGTTGTGATGTCTCCCGCCCGGGTAATTTAACCTATGAAATCGTTCGTGAATTAGTCGATGACATTGTCCTGGTTAGCGAAGATGAAATTCGTAACAGCATGATCGCTTTAATTCAGCGCAATAAGGTTATTACTGAAGGCGCTGGCGCTCTGGCCTGCGCTGCACTATTAAGCGGGAAATTAGATAGCCATATTCAGAACAGAAAAACGGTCAGTATTATTTCTGGCGGCAATATCGATCTTTCTCGTGTATCACAAATTACGGGTTTAGTTGACGCTTAATCTTTTCGTGAGGATAGGATATGAGTACTACTGATAGCATTGTATCCAGCCAGGCAAAACAGTCGTCATGGCGTAAATCGGACACGACGTGGACGCTGGGTTTATTTGGTACCGCCATTGGCGCCGGGGTGCTGTTTTTCCCTATCCGCGCCGGGTTTGGCGGGCTTATCCCCATTCTGCTGATGCTGGTTTTAGCTTACCCCATTGCGTTCTATTGTCACCGGGCGCTGGCGCGTCTGTGTTTATCCGGATCTAATCCGTCCGGCAATATTACGGAAACGGTCGAAGAGCACTTTGGTAAAACGGGCGGGGTAGTTATCACGTTCCTTTACTTCTTTGCGATTTGTCCGCTGCTGTGGATTTATGGCGTCACCATTACTAATACGTTCATGACGTTTTGGGAAAACCAGTTGCAGATGCCAGCGTTGAATCGCGGTTTCGTGGCGCTGTTCTTGCTGCTGCTGATGGCCTTTGTGATCTGGTTTGGTAAAGATCTGATGGTTAAGGTGATGAGTTACCTGGTATGGCCGTTTATCGCCAGTCTGGTGCTAATCTCATTATCGCTGATTCCTTACTGGAACTCGGCGGTTATCGATCAGGTTGATCTCAGTAATATCGCGCTGACCGGGCATGATGGCATACTGGTTACGGTGTGGCTGGGCATCTCTATCATGGTGTTCTCCTTTAACTTTTCGCCCATCGTCTCTTCCTTCGTGGTGTCTAAGCGTGAAGAGTATGAGAAAGAGTTTGGTCGCGAATTTACCGAGCGGAAATGTTCACAGATCATCTCGCGCGCCAGTATGCTGATGGTCGCCGTGGTGATGTTCTTCGCCTTTAGCTGCCTGTTTACGCTCTCTCCGCAGAACATGGCGGATGCGAAAGCGCAGAACATTCCGGTACTTTCCTACCTGGCCAACCATTTCGCCTCTTTGTCGGGGACAAAATCTACTTTTGCAACGGTGCTGGAGTATGGCGCGTCTATCATCGCGCTGGTTGCTATTTTCAAATCTTTCTTCGGTCACTACCTGGGGACGCTGGAAGGGCTGAACGGCCTGGTGCTGAAATTCGGTTATAAAGGCGATAAAACCAAAGTCTCTATGGGCAAGCTTAACACCATCAGCATGATCTTCATTATGGGGTCTACCTGGGTCGTAGCTTACGCAAACCCGAACATTCTGGACCTGATTGAAGCGATGGGCGCGCCGATTATCGCCTCGCTGTTATGCCTGCTGCCGATGTACGCCATTCGTAAAGCGCCGTCGCTGGCGAAGTACCGTGGTCGTCTGGATAACGTGTTCGTCACCCTGATTGGTCTGCTGACCATCCTGAATATTGTCTACAAATTGTTCTAATCCTCACGTTTAGCCTGCGTTCCGCCCCAGGGCGCGGACGCAGGCTGACATCGACGGAGGCACTACATGAATGAATTTCCGGTCGTTCTGGTCATTAATTGCGGCTCATCTTCTATCAAATTCTCTGTACTGGATGTCGCTACCTGTGATGTTTTAATGGCGGGAATAGCAGATGGAATGAATACTGAAAACGCCTTTTTATCTATTAATGGCGGTAAGCCGATACACCTCGCGCACTCTAATTATGAGGACGCGTTAAAAGCCATTGCCTTTGAGCTGGAAAAACGTGATTTAACGGATAGCGTGGCATTAATTGGTCACCGTATCGCGCACGGTGGAGAGCTATTTACACAGTCCGTCATTATTACCGATGAGATTATCGATAATATTCGTCGGGTATCACCTTTGGCGCCGCTGCATAATTACGCTAATTTAAGCGGCATTGACGCGGCGCGGCACCTTTTCCCGGCCGTGCGTCAGGTGGCGGTATTTGATACCAGTTTCCACCAGACGCTGGCGCCGGAAGCCTATTTGTACGGATTGCCGTGGGAGTATTTTTCCAGCCTGGGTGTGCGTCGCTACGGCTTTCACGGTACGTCGCATCGCTATGTTTCGCGGCGCGCGTATGAACTACTCGATCTCGATGAAAAAAACTCGGGTCTGATTGTCGCGCATCTGGGCAATGGGGCGTCTATCTGCGCGGTACGCAATGGTCAGAGCGTGGATACCTCAATGGGGATGACGCCGCTTGAGGGGCTGATGATGGGCACTCGCAGCGGCGACGTTGATTTCGGCGCGATGGCGTGGATAGCCAAAGAAACCGGGCAGACGTTGAGCGATCTGGAGCGAGTGGTGAATAAAGAGTCCGGTTTGCTCGGCATCTCCGGGTTGTCATCCGACCTTAGAGTCCTGGAAAAAGCCTGGCACGAAGGACATGAGCGCGCCCGGTTAGCGATAAAAACATTTGTCCACCGTATCGCCCGTCATATTGCCGGACACGCGGCATCGTTACATCGGCTGGATGGCATTATTTTTACCGGCGGTATTGGTGAAAATTCAGTATTAATTCGCCAGTTGGTGATTGAACATTTGGGCGTACTGGGGCTTACGTTAGACGTTGAAATGAATAAGCAGCTGAATTCTCACGGCGAGCGCATTATTTCCGCTAACCCTTCTCAGGTTATTTGCGCTGTTATTCCCACGAATGAAGAGAAAATGATTGCCCTTGATGCCATTCATTTAGGCAACGTGAAAGCACCAGTGGAATTTGCATAACTTAACGGCTGTTCTGTAGAGAGATTATTTTTCATGAAGGTAAATATCGATACCAGCGATATGCTGTATGCCGAAGCATGGCGTGATTTTAAAGGTACGGACTGGAAAGAAGAAATTAATGTCCGTGATTTTATTCAGCATAACTATACGCCCTATGAGGGGGATGAATCTTTTCTCGCCGACGCGACGCCAGCGACCACGGCGTTGTGGGAAAAGGTGATGGCGGGAATACGTATCGAGAACGCGACCCATGCGCCGGTGGATTTCGATACCAACATCGCGACGACGATTACCGCGCACGATGCGGGATATATTGAAAAAGATCTGGAAAAAATCGTCGGTTTACAAACGGATAAGCCGCTTAAACGCGCTTTGCATCCGTTTGGCGGCGTTAACATGATCAAAAGTTCATTCCACGCTTATGGCCGCGAAATGGACGCCGATTTTGAATATACCTTTACCGACCTGCGGAAAACCCATAATCAGGGCGTATTCAATGTTTACTCGCCGGATATGCTGCGCTGCCGTAAATCCGGCGTATTAACCGGTTTGCCGGATGGTTATGGTCGCGGGCGCATTATTGGCGATTATCGCCGCGTCGCGCTGTATGGCATCCGTTATCTGGTGCGCGAACGCGAGCTGCAATTCGCCGACCTGCAGTCGAATCTGGAGCGGGGACAGAATCTTGAGGCGACGATTCGCCTGCGTGAGGAGTTGGCGGAGCACCGTCGCGCGCTGCTGCAAATGCAAGAGATGGCGGCGAAATACGGCTATGATATCTCCCGCCCGGCGCGGAACGCGCAGGAAGCGGTACAGTGGCTCTACTTCGCTTATCTGGCGGCGGTAAAATCGCAAAATGGCGGTGCAATGTCGCTGGGAAGAACCGCCTCGTTCCTTGATATCTACATTGAGCGCGATTTCAACGCGGGCCTTCTGACAGAGCAGCAGGCGCAGGAACTGATCGACCATTTCATCATGAAGATCCGCATGGTGCGCTTCCTGCGCACGCCGGAATTTGACTCGCTCTTTTCCGGCGATCCGATCTGGGCCACCGAAGTTATTGGCGGGATGGGGCTTGATGGCCGCACGCTGGTGACGAAGAACTCCTTCCGTTATCTGCATACCCTGCACACGATGGGGCCAGCGCCGGAGCCGAACCTGACCATACTGTGGTCAGAAGCGTTGCCGGTGGCATTCAAAAAATATGCTGCGCAGGTCTCCATCGTGACCTCATCTTTGCAGTATGAAAACGACGATTTAATGCGTACCGACTTTAACAGCGACGATTACGCCATCGCTTGTTGCGTCAGCCCGATGGTCATCGGTAAGCAGATGCAGTTCTTCGGCGCGCGCGCCAACCTTGCCAAAACGTTGCTGTACGCTATCAATGGCGGCGTTGACGAGAAACTGAAAATCCAGGTTGGGCCGAAAACCGCGCCGTTAACGGATGAGGTGTTGGATTACGACGCAGTAATGGAGAGCCTCGACCATTTTATGGACTGGCTGGCGGTGCAGTACATTAGCGCGCTGAACATCATTCACTACATGCACGATAAGTACAGCTATGAAGCTTCGCTGATGGCGCTGCACGACCGTGATGTGTATCGGACGATGGCGTGCGGCATCGCCGGACTGTCGGTGGCGGCGGATTCCCTGTCCGCCATCAGGTACGCTCAGGTGAAGCCGATCCGCGACGAAAACGGCCTTGCCATCGACTTCGCTATTGAAGGCGAGTATCCGCAGTACGGCAACAACGATGAGCGCGTGGACAGCATCGCCTGCGACCTGGTGAAACGCTTTATGCAAAAAATTAGTGTGTTGCCGACGTATCGCAATGCGGTGCCGACGCAGTCCATTTTGACCATCACCTCGAACGTCGTGTACGGGCAGAAGACCGGCAATACGCCGGATGGACGCCGCGCCGGAACGCCATTCGCGCCGGGGGCGAACCCGATGCATGGTCGTGACCGCAAAGGGGCGGTAGCCTCGCTGACGTCGGTGGCGAAACTGCCGTTTACCTACGCCAAAGACGGTATTTCGTACACCTTCTCGATTGTGCCTGCGGCGCTCGGGAAAGAAGATGCGGTGCGGAAAACCAATCTTGTCGGCCTGCTGGACGGCTATTTCCATCATGAAGCACAGGTAGAAGGCGGGCAGCATCTGAACGTCAATGTCATGAACCGTGAAATGTTGCTGGATGCGATTGAACATCCGGAAAACTACCCGAACCTGACGATCCGCGTTTCCGGCTATGCCGTGCGCTTCAATGCGCTGACTCGTGAGCAGCAACAGGACGTTATTTCGCGCACCTTTACTCAGGCGATGTAACGTGAACGGGGCGATCGTGTGGATCGCCCCGCGACGGATCTTCACTGAACGGTAATCTTAGGGGGAGATATGATTAGCGCATTTGATATTTTTAAGATTGGCATTGGACCTTCAAGCTCCCATACCGTAGGGCCAATGAATGCAGGAAAATGTTTTATCGATCGGCTGATCGACAGCGGCGACCTGCCGCGAACGACTCGCATCACGGTTGATCTTTACGGATCGCTATCGCTGACGGGCAAAGGCCACGCGACCGATACCGCCATCATTATGGGCCTGGCGGGCAATACGCCGCAGGATGTCAATATTGATAGCATTCCGGCGTTTATCCAGGAGGTTGCCCGCAGCAGCCGTTTATCGGTGGCGGGTGGCGCGCATGTGGTGGATTTTCCCGTCGCCGACAGTATTCTCTTTCACGCTGAAACCCTGGCGCGCCATGAAAACGGTATGCGAATTACCGCCTGGCACGGGCAAACGCCGCTTTTACACAAAACGTATTACTCTATTGGCGGCGGCTTTATTGTCGAAGAGGAGCGTTTTGGTCAGTCGCACGACGTAGAAAAATCGGTGCCGTATGATTTTCATTCCGCCAGCGAACTGTTGACGCTGTGTGAAAGACAGGGGCTCTCGGTTTCCGGCCTGATGATGCAAAATGAACTGGCGTTGCGGAGCAAAGAGCAGATTGACGCTGGCTTTGCCCGCATCTGGCAGGTGATGGAGACCGGAATTGAACGTGGCATGAATACTGAGGGCGTGCTGCCGGGGCCGCTGAACGTTCCACGCCGCGCGGTAGCGTTACGGCGTCTGCTGGTCTCCAGCGATAATCTCTCCCGCGATCCAATGAACGTCATCGACTGGATTAACATGTTCGCCCTGGCCGTGAGCGAAGAGAACGCGGCGGGCGGGCGAGTGGTCACCGCGCCGACCAACGGCGCGTGCGGCATTATTCCTGCGGTGCTGGCCTATTACGACAAATTCCGTCGTCCGGTCAATGCCAACTCTATCGCCCGTTATCTGTTGTCGGCGGGGGCGATTGGCATGCTGTACAAGATGAACGCCTCGATATCCGGCGCGGAAGTGGGGTGTCAGGGCGAGGTTGGCGTCGCGTGTTCGATGGCGGCGGCGGGGCTGACAGAACTGCTGGGCGGTAGCCCGGCGCAGGTCTGTATTGCGGCGGAAATTGCGATGGAGCATAACCTTGGCCTCACCTGTGACCCGGTGGCGGGTCAGGTGCAAATCCCTTGTATTGAACGTAATGCGATTAACGCCGTTAAAGCGGTAAATGCGGCGCGAATGGCGCTACGCCGTACCTCTGAGCCGCGGGTTTCGCTCGATAAAGTGATCGAAACCATGTACGAAACGGGTAAAGACATGAACGACAAAT
Organism: Salmonella sp. SAL04157; assembly: GCF_046551635.1. Classification (NCBI taxonomy): domain Bacteria; kingdom Pseudomonadati; phylum Pseudomonadota; class Gammaproteobacteria; order Enterobacterales; family Enterobacteriaceae; genus Salmonella; species Salmonella sp. SAL04157. The sequence continues at coordinate 559,285 of NZ_JBGDVS010000001.1, read as the reverse complement.
ATCGCGAGACGTCGCGCGGCGGTCTGGCGATTAAAGTCGTTTGTGGATAGGCCCGACAGGCGCAGAGTGAGTAGGCTATGGGATAACGCAGAAGACAGAAGCTGAGAAAAGGGCGCACCAATGTGCGCCCTTTTTTGTTGTGATGTGCGTCAAATAGAGAAAATAACAACATTAAACCAATAGTAAATAGAAAAGAATTCTTAACCCACAAGAAATGCAGGTGTTTTATTGGTAAGTTTTTCTCTTATCGTGCGCGTATGATTTTCTTATTACAAGAAAGTACCTGCACCTCACGTTCTGCATATCGCCTTGCTGCGGCACGAAAAATAAAAAAAACCTCTACCTACACATTGAGCGAGAATTTTATGGAATCGGCTAGTAATACCAGCGTAATCCTCGACGCATCAGCCCCGGCGCGTCGGGCAGGGATGACAGAAAGCGAATGGCGTGAAGCCATCAAATTTGATAGTACCGACACCGGTTGGGTCATTATGAGTATCGGGATGGCGATCGGCGCAGGAATCGTTTTTCTTCCTGTCCAGGTTGGCCTGATGGGACTTTGGGTCTTTTTACTCTCTTCTATTATTGGCTATCCGGCCATGTACCTGTTCCAGCGGCTGTTTATTAATACGCTGGCGGAATCCCCGGAATGTAAAGACTACCCCAGCGTGATCAGCGGCTATCTGGGCAAAAACTGGGGTATTTTATTAGGCGCGCTGTACTTTGTAATGCTCGTCATCTGGATGTTCGTCTATTCTACGGCGATTACTAACGACAGCGCCTCTTATCTGCATACTTTCGGCGTAACGGAAGGATTACTTTCCGATAGTCCGTTTTATGGTCTGGTGCTGATCTGCATCCTGGTGGCGATTTCCTCACGCGGTGAAAAATTACTGTTCAAAATTTCCACCGGCATGGTGCTGACCAAGCTACTGGTAGTAGCGGCGCTGGGCGTCTCCATGGTGGGTATGTGGCATCTGTATAACATTGGCGCGCTGCCGCCGATGGCCCTGCTGATTAAAAACGCCATTATTACCCTGCCATTTACGCTGACCTCGATTTTATTTATCCAGACGTTAAGCCCAATGGTGATCTCTTACCGTTCACGCGAAAAATCTATTGAGGTCGCACGTCATAAAGCGTTGCGCGCCATGAATATCGCGTTTGGCGTCCTGTTCGTTACCGTATTTTTCTATGCGGTTTCCTTCACCCTGGCGATGGGGCATGACGAAGCGGTGAAAGCCTACGAGCAGAATATTTCCGCCCTGGCGATCGCCGCGCAGTTTATTAGTGGCGATGGCGCTGGCTGGGTCAAAGTGGTTAGCGTAATTCTGAACATCTTTGCCGTCATGACCGCCTTCTTTGGCGTTTACTTAGGATTCCGCGAAGCGACGCAAGGCATTGTGATGAATATCCTGCGCCGCAAAATGCCCGCCGAGAAGATTAAGGAAAATCTGGTACAGCGCGGCATTATGATTTTCGCTATTTTGCTGGCCTGGAGCGCCATTGTGCTCAACGCGCCGGTACTGAGCTTCACCTCTATTTGTAGCCCTATCTTCGGTATGGTGGGCTGTTTAATTCCGGCATGGTTGGTCTACAAGGTTCCCGCATTGCACAAATATAAAGGCGCTTCGTTGTACCTGATTATTATTACCGGTCTGCTGCTATGCGTTTCTCCGTTCCTAGCATTCTCTTGATATACCTGAGATTAAGGTTGTTGTTATGTTTGAATCTAAAATAAATCCATTGTGGCAAAGTTTTATCCTGGCCGTACAGGAAGAAGTAAAACCGGCGCTGGGGTGTACTGAGCCAATTTCACTGGCGCTGGCGGCAGCGGCGGCGGCGGCTGAACTTGACGGCACAGTTGAACGCATTGACGCGTGGGTTTCGCCTAATCTGATGAAAAATGGTATGGGCGTTACCGTTCCAGGAACGGGAATGGTAGGGCTACCGATCGCCGCGGCGCTTGGCGCGTTGGGCGGTGATGCGAAAGCCGGGTTGGAGGTGTTAAAAGACGCTTCCGCTAAAGCCGTTGCCGATGCAAAAGCGATGCTGGCCGCCGGACATGTCGCAGTGATGTTGCAGGAGCCATGTAACGACATCCTGTTTTCACGGGCGAAAGTTTATCGCGGCGATAGCTGGGCATGTGTCACGATCGTCGGCGATCATACAAACATTGTGCGGATAGAAACCGACAAGGGCGTGGTATTTACCCAGGCCGATAATGCGCAGGAAGAAGAAAAAACCTCGCCACTGGGAGTGCTGTCTCATACCTCGCTGGAAGAGATCCTGGCGTTTGTGAATGCGGTGCCCTTTGACGCTATCCGCTTTATTCTCGATGCGGCCAGGCTAAACGGCGCGTTGTCGCAGGAGGGACTGCGTGGTTCCTGGGGGCTGCATATCGGTTCGACGCTGGCCAAACAGTGCGATCGCGGTCTGCTGGCGAAAGATCTCTCCACGGCGATTTTGATCCGTACCAGCGCGGCGTCAGACGCCAGAATGGGCGGCGCCACGTTGCCCGCGATGAGCAACTCCGGCTCCGGCAACCAGGGGATTACCGCCACGGTGCCAGTCATGGTGGTTGCTGAACATGTCGGTGCCGATGACGAGCGCCTGGCGCGCGCGCTAATGTTATCGCATTTGAGCGCTATCTATATTCACCATCAGCTTCCGCGTTTGTCGGCGCTGTGCGCGGCAACTACGGCGGCGATGGGCGCGGCGGCGGGTATGGCGTGGCTGATAGATGGTCGTTATGACACTATCGCAATGGCTATCAGCAGTATGATCGGCGATGTCAGCGGGATGATTTGCGATGGCGCGTCGAATAGCTGTGCGATGAAAGTCTCTACCAGCGCGTCGGCGGCGTGGAAAGCCGTACTGATGGCGTTGGATGATACGGCGGTGACCGGAAACGAAGGGATTGTGGCGCACAATGTCGAACAATCTATTTCGAATTTGTGTTCGCTGGCGTGTCGCTCAATGCAGCAGACAGACAAGCAGATCATCGAGATTATGGCCAGTAAAGCGCATTAATAATAACGCCCCGGCATGACGTCGGGGCAGCGTGTTGCCCGATGGCGCTGCGCTTATCGGGTCTACCTGTTCTAAGCCGGATCGGGCGCTTGCGCCGCCATCCGGCATGATTTCAGGCTGCGGCCTCTTCTTCTGCCAGCCGGGCTTCGGCGTCCGCCACGATGGCTTCCAGTTCGGTTAGCATCTCTTCATAGCCCAGCGGCACAGTGGCGCTCATCGCCTCCTGTACGGCAGGTTTTACCACGGGCTGACGTTTCTTCGCCGATTTTTTGCTCATCTTGTGACTCCTTTTCTGGCTGACTACACCGGTAAATCTACCAGTAATGCGCGCAGCGGCGTATCGGCAACCAGCGTAATGTTAGGTTCATCACGAATAAATGCGCCATCCCCGCAGGTTAACGCCTCGCGTTCTTCGTTGTGCGTCAGCGCGTGGAACGTACCGTGAATCGACTGCAAATAGGCGCGCGGCCCGTGAAGCTGGAAATTAAGCGATTCGCCTTTCTCCAGCGTAATATGATGTACCCAGACCTGTTGGCGCAGTTGTAAGCTGTTTTGCTCACCGTCGGGCGAGGCAAGAAGCTGTTGTTGCGCCGCCAGGAGTGGGATTTTTTGTACCAGCGCGTTTTCCCGTTCAGGACAGGCGTCAAGCCACAGTTGCATTCGGGTTAACGGCTTAACTTTGCTGAGATTATGTTCGCTGTAGCTAATGCCCGGCTGCGCGGCGAGCAGTAACGCTTCGCCCGCTTTAGCCTGTACATGGTTGCCGTCGCTGTCGCGGTATTCCGCTTCGCCGTCCAGAATCAGGTTTAAAATATCCACCTTTGGATAAGTTCGAGGCTGAAAAGAGGCGCCCGGCGCCAGCACTTCCTGGTTCAGTACGCGCAACGACGCGTAGCCCAGCAGTGTAGGGTCGAAATAGTGTCCAAAGGAGAAGGTATAGCGGGCCTGTAGCCATCCGTAGTCTGCTTGTCCACATTGTTTGGCGGTTCGGGTCGTAATCATCGTTATTAACCTCTCTTTACTTCCTTTTATGTTAAGGGGCTGGACGCTGCATTGTTAGCCAGATATTCTGCCCGGTATGTTCAAATTTCCTGAATGAGAACGTTATGGCTAAAGAGAGAGCGCTGACGCTTGAAGCATTGCGTGTGATGGACGCCATTGACCGCCGGGGCAGTTTTGCCGCAGCGGCTGATGAGTTGGGGCGGGTGCCCTCCGCGCTGAGTTACACCATGCAGAAGCTGGAAGAAGAGTTGGACGTTGTACTGTTCGATCGCTCCGGCCATCGTACAAAATTCACCAACGTCGGGCGTATGCTGCTGGAACGCGGGCGGGTATTGCTGGAAGCGGCAGACAAGTTAACGACGGATGCTGAAGCGTTGGCCCGCGGTTGGGAAACGCATCTGACGCTGGTCACTGAAGCTCTGGTACCGACGCCTGCTTTTTTTCCGCTGATCGACCGGCTGGCCGCTAAAGCCAATACGCAGCTTTCATTGATTACCGAAGTACTGGCTGGCGCATGGGAGCGGCTTGAGCAGGGACGGGCGGATATCGTTATCGCCCCGGATATGCATTTTCGATCGTCGTCGGAAATTAACTCCCGTAAGTTGTATACGTTAATGAATGTGTATGTCGCCGCGCCTGACCACCCTATTCATCAGGAGCCGGAGCCGCTTTCGGAAGTGACGCGGGTTAAATACCGCGGCGTAGCGGTAGCGGATACCGCGCGCGAGCGGCCGGTATTAACGGTGCAACTGCTGGATAAGCAGCCACGTCTGACGGTAAGCACGATTGAAGATAAACGTCAGGCGCTGCTGGCCGGGCTTGGCGTCGCGACCATGCCATATTCGATGGTGGAACAGGATATTGCCGAAGGGCGGCTACGCGTGGTCAGCCCGGAATCGACCAGCGAAATCGATATTATTATGGCCTGGCGGCGCGACAGTATGGGGGAGGCAAAAGCCTGGTGCCTGCGGGAAATACCTAAGCTATTCGCCGGAAAATAAATAGCGCGCGGCGCTTTAAAAGCGGCGCCGCGCTGCCATCAGGAAAAACGTTTCGGGTCGGGGCCGAAGCGGTTGTCGCCTGGCGTACCATTCTGGCAGTTGAACGCGATGATGATAAGCCAGCCGATAATGGGGATAAGTAGCAACAGTAGCCACCATGCGGAGCGGTCAGTGTCATGCAGACGACGGAACTGCACGGCCCACCACGGTAAAAAGATCAGAACGCCGTAAATGGTGGTCAGAACGCCTTCACCCCCGGCGCGTTGCCAGCCAAGCATGGCGTCCAGCAGGCCCAACACAAAGGTAAAGATGATATTGACCAGAATAAACATCCAGTACTCTTTGCGTCGCGCGCGGCCGCCAAATCCCAGATAATTTTTTAAAACCTTTAAATACCAATCCATTTTCGCCTCAATAATGGTTCAATCACTTGTTTTTAAAGTAATCAAACTAAGAATAGCCGCGAATGAAATGCTGGTAAATATTTGTGGTATTAATTAATAAGGCGTCCCGGAGGACGCCTGAAATTAGCCAAAGCGCACGTCGCGTCCGTGAGGTTCGAGCAGATCCTGCCACGGTCCGATAGAAATGATACCTGTGGGGTTAATCGTTTTATGGCTACGGAAATAGTGGTGACGAATATGGTCCATATTAACGGTTTCAGCAATGCCCGGTATTTGATAGATATCGCGCAGGAAACCGTACAGATTCAGGTAGTCGCTGATTCGGTATTTGTCGCACTTGAAATGAGTCACGTAAACCGGATCAAAGCGTACCAGGGTCGTCCATAAGCGGATATCCGCCTCGGTCAACTGGTCGCCCGTCAGATAGCGGTGCTGTCCGAGAATCTGTTCCAGGCGCGCCAGCGCAGTAAATACCTTGTCTACCGCTTCATCATACGCTTGCTGGCTGGTGGCGAATCCTGCTTTATAAACGCCGTTATTAACGTTGTCATAAATCCAGCCGTTTAACTCGTCAATTTTGCTTTGCAGCGCGGGGGGATAGTAATCCCCGGCTTTAGCGCCCAGCCCATCGAAGGCGGAGTTAAACATACGAATGATTTCGGCGGACTCGTTGCTGACGATAGTATGATTTTTTTTATCCCATAAGACCGGTACGGTGACGCGGCCGCTGTAGTGTGGATCGGCGTGCAGATACAACTGGTAGAGAAATTCATGCTGATAGAGGGTATCGCCGGTGGCCGCCGGAAAAGTATCATCAAACGTCCAGCCGTTTTCCAGCATCAATGGATTCACGACGGAAACCGGAATAAATGGCTCCAGACCTTTCAGTTTACGGAAAATGAGCGTGCGATGCGCCCAGGGGCAGGCAAGGGAAACGTACAGATGGTAACGATCTTTTTCTGCGGCGAATCCGCCTTCGCCGGAAGGTCCGGGCGCGCCGTCAGCGGTAAGCCAGTTGCGGAAAGCCGACGCTGAACGCTGAAATTTCCCCCCGGAAGATTTGGTGTCATACCAGGTGTCGTGCCAGACGCCATCGATCAGTTGTCCCATGTCTCTCTCCTTCAGATGACAAAAGCGAGGCGCTATTCCCTCGCTTTTTTAATTGAGTATAGATTGCTTACCACTTTTTATTCAGCAGACGGTCAAGGCTGAACGCGCCAGGCCCGGTTAACGCCAGTAATAAGAATCCGCCGGCAATGGTCAGGTTTTTCATAAACATCAGCGAGTTTACACCTTCTGCAAAATTGCTATGGAAGATCAATGCCGTCAGCAACGTAAAACCAGCGGTAAAAAGCGCAGTGGTGCGGGTGAGGAACCCCAGCAGAATCGCCAGACCGCCGCCGAACTCAAGCAGTATGGTGAGCGGCAGCAGGAATCCTGGTACGCCCATCGCTTCCATATACTGTTGTGTGCCCGCATAGCCGCTAATTTTTCCCCATCCTGCGGTAATAAACAGAACTGGCATTAAAATACGCGCTATCAGTACACCAACATCTTCTAATTTTTTCATTTTATTCTCCAGGAGGCCGATTCGGCTGCTGCTGCTATTTTCATGAGCAATGGCGCGGTTTAGCGCGTCATTGTTATCGCTGGAGAGAATCATAAACGTGGCGTACAGGAATTGTTAGCAAGGAAAATTGCCAAATTTTTTCAAAAAATTTGAGTGATTGATAAAGAGACGATATGCATAAAAGTATCGCGCCACCAGGTGTAATAGGGCGATAACCTGATGGCGCGATGCTATAAAAGAAAAGATATTAACCGCGGAGCTGTTGTTGACGGAGGGTAGTTTTTACCAGGCGCCAGGCGCTCCAGATACCCAGGCCGCGTTTCGCCCAGCGTACCAACATATTAGGATGACGGATGGTCCAGATGGCCATTACGCTGCTACCGACCAGCGCCCAGGAGCGCAGGCTTAACACCGTATTCCAGCCGCGATCGTACGCGCCGGTGGTCTCCAGCCAGTCGCGACGACTGGCGGACAGATCCAGCCGTTGCTGCTGGATCTGACTGAGAAGCAGCGCTTTACGTTTTTCGCGTTCGCCTTTGCTGCTCACGACTGATCGTCCTCCAGAATTTGCCGATCGTTAGCCAGTTCGTGCCGCGTATGGCGCAATAGCGTGGACTGACGCGCTTTGCGCAAAGTCCAGATGCCGCCGATTAGCGCAAGCACTAACAGCACAACTGTGGTAGCGATCATCGCGTTCAAACGGTACTGAGGATCGATAGCCCAGATGACCAGAACCATCAGGCTCATTAAGCCAAACGCCGCGAAGAGCATGGTAAGACCTACCATCAGCAAAAGCTGAAAGAGGTTCGCCTTCTCTTCTTCCAGTTCTACTACCGCCAGTCGCAGCCGGGTTTCCACCATCTCAACGATAATGGTGACAATCCGCTGCCCGATATCCAGTACGCTTTTGCCTGGTCCTTGTGCCTGTCGAGAGTCCGCCATAATTAACGACGCGTCAGCAGTACGCCCAACACCAGACCGACAGCGGCGCCAATGCCTACGCCTGTCCAGGGATTTTCGCGCACATAATCATCGGCGCGGGCGGCGGCGACGCGAGTCTGTTTGGCAATCACATCACCCGTTTCGCCCAGGCGGTAACGGCTCTCTTTCAGCGCGCGCTCGGCTTTGCTACGAATCTTACTCAACTCTTCTTTCGACTTTTCGCCCGAAGAGCTCAGCACTTCTTCAAGCGTATCGGTCAGGGATTTCAACTCAGCGCGCAGATGTTCCGTAGTGTTATCTTTCGACATAGTTTTCTCCAGGTGAGTGAGTATTTACATTCGGCGTTAATTTAGTAGTCTCTGGCCTCAAGTTTTTTTAGCTCATCCTGAGCCTCGGCCAGCTTACGTTCACGTTTGTCTATTTTATCCGCATCGCCTTTTGCTTTTGCCTCGGCTAAATCACGTTGGCGTTCGGCTACCTCTTCTTTTTGCTCAGCGATCTTTTTCTGATGCTCGGCGCGTAGCTTGCTGTCAGTACAATTAGCGCGTACTTCGCTGAGCGCCTTGTTCAGACCCTCAATACGGCGCTGATTGTTGTGCTTTTCAGCGTAGCTAATTTCCTTTTGTATATCCTGCTCTTTTTCCTGACAAAGCGAATTAGCGTAGCTACCGGCGCTAAGTGTAAAAAGCGTGATAGCCAAAGCGATGCGGTATTTCATTCCTGAACTTTCCCTTATGTTCGGACCCGTTGTCCGGGGCGGTGATCCCGATAATAACGCGGTGGGTTAAACACCGCTTTATTAATCATAGTCATTAAACAATGAAATCACCAAAGTGAGTGATATGATTCGGATTCCTGGAGATTAGCCAAAGCGGTGTGAGCTTTCCCGTAAGCGGGACAGCCACTGTACCGTTTCGTTGTCATCGTCCTGCTGAGCGACGACATAACCGTGTGGTAACGTTTGATCAAGCACTGTTTTTGCTGCGGCGCTTTGCGCAGGGGAATCGAAGGTAATGAGCAACATGTCATTTTTAGGCGTAATACTTTTAAAATGAATGCCGTTCGCATCCAGATGATGCAGAACTGAGAAGCCGTCTGGCATACTGGCGCCCTGGTTAACCGCGCGAATGGCCAGCGTCGACTCTTGCTGACGCAGCGTTGACCACGTCATCATGAGTATGGTCAGCATCAGTAGAAAAGCGCTGATCCAAATGAGTTGTCGGGCAGTTATGCGTGGTTTAAGCATAAGTTATCCCCGGCTCCCATACTTCTTTTTCCACAGCATGACCAGTGAACCCGCCAGGCCAAAAAAGAGCAGCACCACGGGCAGCAGCATCAGGCATGACATTAACTGATCTTCATACTTCATAAAGACGGGCGTTTTGCCCAGCAGATAGCCCAGCGACGTCAGGATAAGCACCCACAACAAGCCGCTCATCCAGTTGAAGAACTGAAAGCGCGCGTTATTCAGGCCGGATATGCCGGCAATGGTGGGCAGCAGCGTTCTGACAAACGCGATAAAACGGCCTATCAATAATGCCGACAGGCCGTGTTTATGGAAAAGGTGATGGGCGCGTTGATGATAATGTGCGGGGAGATGAGAGAGCCAGTTTTGTACGGTGCGGGTATTCCCCAGCCAGCGGCCCTGAATATAGCTCACCCAGCAACCCAGGCTGGCCGCGACGGTAAGCAGCAAAATGGTTTGTGGAAAACCCATCGCGCCTTTGGCGATCAGCACGCCGACCAGGATCAACAGGCTGTCGCCAGGTAAAAAGGCGGCAGGGAGCAGCCCATTTTCCAGAAACAAAATCATAAATAACACAAAATATAACATGCCAATCATGGAAGGATTGGCCAGTGTTTCAAAGTCCTGAGCCCACAGGGCATTCAGCAATTGAGTCAGTAGTTCCATTCAGTATTCCTGGAGAATCGGTTAACGTCACGCCGGTGATCTGAGGTTTGCACTGCCGCAACAGAGTTGGAGTTTTTATCAGCGTTGCGGAAACGGCAAATTCGCGGCCTGAACTATTCCTTGTTAAGTTGTGAAGTAAGCAAGCACTAACACACAAAAATTCAAAATGCATCTAATTGTAACAAAGGTCAACGAAGTCCGTTATAGAAATTACGCGTCGTTGAGCTTTGATTTTGCTTATCGCAAAGGAGGGTGGCGAGAGGATTTACACAGGCTGACACTTTATACTGTACGCTGACCGAGCGCCGCGGCAGACGCCATCTACATATAACGTTACGCGAGGATGTCGCGCGTGAACATCAATTCGCTTTAGGTCACAGCCTATGGATTGGGAGATTCAGATCTATCGTTACGCCGGATGGCATACGCCATCCGACATCGATAATCACTTAGCTACGCAAGGCGTTATTCGCCAGACGTTCGTCCTCTGCCTGGCAGGCTGCCGCAGTGAACAGAACATCGGTAGATGAGTTCAGCGCCGTTTCACACGAATCCTGCAATACGCCGATAATAAAGCCGACCGCTACTACCTGCATCGCGATATCGTTCGGGATGCCAAACATGTTGCACGCCAGCGGGATCAGCAGCAATGAACCGCCTGCCACGCCGGAGGCGCCGCAAGCACACAGCGAGGCCACCACGCTCAGCAGCAGCGCTGTAGGCAGATCCACCGGGACGCCTAACGTATGAACTGCCGCCAACGTCAGAACCGTAATGGTAATTGCCGCGCCGGCCATATTGATGGTGGCGCCCAGCGGAATGGAAACGGAGTAAGTATCCCTGTCCAGATTCAGTTTTTCGCACAGCGCCATATTCACTGGAATATTGGCGGCAGAGCTGCGGGTAAAGAAGGCATAAACGCCGCTTTCACGCAGGCAGGCGAACACCAGCGGATAAGGGTTGCGACGAATTTTCCAGAATACCAACAGCGGGTTGACCACCAGCGCGACCAGCAGCATACAGCCAATCAAGACGACCAGCAGGTGCGCATAGCCCCACAGGGTGGAGAAGCCAGTGGTTGCAAGCGTTGATGAAACCAGACCAAAAATACCGATTGGCGCGAAACGGATCACCAGTTTCACCATAAAGGTCACGGCGTTAGACATATCGTTCACGAGGTTTTTGGTGGTTTCATTGCCATGACGCAGGGCAAATCCCAGGCCGACGGCCCACACCAGAATCCCGATATAGTTAGCGTTCAGCAGCGCGTCGATGGGGTTCGACACCATGCTCATCAGCAGACCGCGCAGGACTTCTACAATGCCGGACGGCGGCACGATATCCTGGGCGCTACTGGACAGATGCAGCGTTGAAGGGAAGGCGAAGCTGAACACAACGGCCGCCAGCGCGGCTGAAAAGGTGCCTAGCAGGTAAAGGAAGAGAATAGGGCGAATATTGGTTTTTTGACCGTGCTGGTGGTTGGCGATCGAGGCCATTACCAGCATCAGCACCAGAACGGGGGCGACCGCTTTTAAGGCGCCGACGAACAGGGTGCCAAGCAAGCCAACCGCTTCTGCCGCAGGCTTAGAAATCCATGCCAGTAAAATCCCCAGTACCAGACCCACTAAAATTTGTTTAACCAGACTGCCTTGCGCTAAACGCTGCAGTAGCCCTGATGCTCGTTGCGTAGCCATTTCATGTTCCTTGTATTGTGTTGCTGGTCATCCCCTGCACGCTCTTACGGCGCATCTTTCAGGATGTAACAAAGTGTTTGCCTGGTTGAGTATAAGGAAAGTTGAAGGTTCGGGAAGCGAAATATCCTGGATTTTTTGCTGCGATCATGTTTTATAACTTTATATTAACAGTATTGTGACATGTTAAACAAAAACGCCCGGCAGGTGTGCGCTGCCGGGCGTTTTTGACGGGGCAGGTTTACCCCGATAAAAGATTATTGCGCTCGCAGTTTCTTATCGCGCTGATGGTTAACCCAGGCGTTAATCACCAGCGTAATGGTCAGAATGCCAAACACTACGCCCAGCGAAATCGCGATAGGAATATGGTAGAAGTCGACGATCAGCATCTTAATGCCGATAAAGACCAGAATGACCGCCAGACCATATTTCAGCATCGAGAAGCGTTCCGCCACGCCGGACAGCAGGAAGTACATCGCGCGCAGTCCTAAGATGGCAAACAGGTTAGAGGTCAGTACGATGAACGGGTCGGTGGTGACCGCAAAGATCGCCGGAATACTGTCAACGGCGAAGATTACATCGCTGAGCTCAACCATAATCAGCACCAGCAGCAGCGGCGTGGCATACAACAGGCCGTTTTTACGTACGAAAAAGTGCTCGTTCTCGATCGTATCGGTCATACGCAGATGCCCGCGCAGCCAACGCACCATCGGTTTTTCGCCAATGCCGGATTCGTCTTCCTTCGCCAGCGCCATTTTTACGCCGGTAAACAGCAGGAAGGCGCCGAACACATACAGCAGCCATTCGAACTGAGTGATAAGCCAGGTACCGGCGAAAATCATGATAGTACGCAACACGATCGCGCCAAGGACCCCATACACCAGCACCCGGCGTTGCAGAGCCGGAGGGACGGAGAAATAGCTAAACAGCATCAGCCAGACAAAGACGTTATCTACGGCCAGCGACTTTTCAATCAGATAGCCGGTAAGGAACGCCAATGCCTGCGGGTCAGCAACTTCGCGCCCTTGCGTTTCAGCCAGATACCACCAGAAAGCAGCGTTAAACAGTAGCGAGAGCGTTACCCACAGGATTGACCATCCTGCCGCTTGTTTCATCGACATCGCATGTGCGCCACGGCGTCCCTGCAACAACAGGTCGATGGATAGCATTATCACCACAACAACCGCGAATCCACCCCATAATAATGGCGTACCAACAGTATTCATTATTTCTCCCTATGCAAAAAAAAACGGCTAACGCCGAATGGCATTAGCCGCTGCTTTTATGCATAGACCTTGCCATTCGGCAAGGTCTCACTTACAACAATAAAGGAATACGCTGACGCATTCCTTTATGGCTGCCCGGTGACCGGATGTGGTTTTGCACACATCGTAATGACGATCGACCGGCAATGAAGTTACTCCCCTTTGCGCGTAACAAAGTATGACAGGCCACGCGTAGAGTCAATGACCTGTAACATATAATTTACATAATTTTACGCAGTAAGGGGATGGGTCAGATCGTCCGCCGGGAAGATGACCCCGGTTTGACGGCGTATTTCTGTCAGCCATTTTGCCGTGGCGCGACTTAGCGACAACCCCGGATGTTCCACGGCATGGTTTTCAATAAGCTGGGCAAACGCCCCGGCTTCATACAGCATGGTATTAATATGCTGAGGCTGGGTCAGATCCTGCATCAGCGCGCCGCGCGGCGCAAAACACACTTTCTGGCATTCCGACAGCTTTTCAATGACCAGCGATCCCCTCTCGCCCTGAATTTCACTGGCCAGTACCGAGTCGCTGACTTTGGAATGCTGTAGCGTGACGCTAAAATCGCCGTAATCCATAACCACGACGCCGTGCGCATCTACTCCGCTTTCCAACAAATTCGCCGACGCCTGAACGCTGCGCGGCTCGCCCCATAGCGCGATCGCCGACGCCAGACAGTAATACCCGATATCCATAATCGAACCATTGGAGAAGGCCGGATTAAACGTATTCGGATTTTCACCGTTCAGATAGCGCTGATAACGTGAAGAGTACTGGCAGTAATTTAGTAATGCTTTATGCATTCTGCCGATTTTCGGCAACGATTCCCGCAGCAGCAGAAAATTGGGCAGGCAGGCGGTTTTAAAGGCTTCAAACAGTACCCGCTGGTTATCGCGCGCGCAGGCGATAGCGGCATCAACCTCCGCCAGGTTAGAAGCCAGCGGCTTTTCGCACATGACATGTTTTTTATGCTGCAAAAAGCGCTGTGTCTGGGAGAAATGCAGGGAGTTCGGGCTGGCGATATAAACCGCCTCAATCGCGTCGCTTTGCGCCATCGCTTCCAGCGAGGTAAACAGATGCTCGACGGGATAATCATTTGCGAAAGACTGCGCCTGTTCAAGACTACGGGAGTAAACGGCGGCGAGCCTGAATTTGCCGGTTTCGTGGGCGGCGTCGACAAACTGGCGCGTGATCCAGTTAGTCCCAATTACAGCGAAACGTATCATAAACGTCAGCGGACTCCAGAAAGGGATTTTTCGTCAATGTAGCACGCCTTTCCGCCCTTGCCAGTGCGCTGCGACGCACTCTGGCATTTTACTGGCGAGAAGGGCACCCGTGTGCGCTATCAGCCCCAATAGTGACGCCAGCGCCCAGATATTTAGGCTGACGGTGCAAAATTTTGGCATCCAGCACCGCGCTAACCCGCGCCAGCTTTTCCCGAATTCGTGTGTAGGTTCCGTGCCTTTTATTCAGATCCGGCGCGTTAACGCCGATAGCGTCAATGCCATATTGTTGCGCTAGCCAGATCGCCCGTTGATTATGGAATGCTTGCGAGATAATCGTAATGCGGCTTTCGCCAAACACTTTCCGGGCGCGAACTACGGAGTCCAGCGTGGAGAATCCGGCATAATCACAAAAAATGGCCGCTTCCGGCACACCTTTCGCTATCAGCGCCTGCTGCATCGCCGAAGGTTCATCGTACTCTTTTTTGCCGTTATCGCCGCTGACTAACAGCCACTTCACTTTACCGGCGTGATACAACGCGGCGGCAGTATTAATCCGCCGGGTAAAATACCGATTGCCGGGTTTAGCGCCTAACACCAGCCCGACGTTGCGGGCGGGAACGGTCTGAATGTCATTCCATGTCAGATGCTGCGAGGCGTTGACGATAAGCCAGTTGGAATAGAAAAGCGCGACGCCTGCTGCGACAAGCAGAAAACACGCCACTGTTAACGCCCGGCGTGTAAAACAGAGGCGGCGGATAAAACGGGCACATTGTGAGAGCATGGTTGTTGCGCGGTTCCGTTGGCGGTGGATAAAAAATACCCTCTACAGATCGTCATCCTTGACGTGGCGGCAGGCAATGAGCGAAATGTGAACGCGCCGATTTTATGCCCACGCCGTTAAAAAGATACGGGGGAAGGGGCATTTTCAGAATTTATTGTGCCGACAGCGCCTGATGCGTCAGCCACAGTCGCGTATCAAACTCCAGTTGATGGTACTGCGGCTCCATATGGCAGCAGAGCTGATAAAACGCTTTGTTATGATCTTTCTCTTTCAGGTGCGCCAGCTCGTGAACCACAATCATCCGTAAGAATGGCTCCGGGGCGTTACGAAACACGGTGGCGACGCGGATCTCCGCCTTTGCCTTGAGCTTGCCGCCCTGAACGCGCGAGACAGCGGTATGTAGTCCCAGCGCATTTTTCAGCACATGGATCTTGCTGTCATACATCACTTTATTGATGGGCGGCGCATTGCGCAGAAACTGACTTTTCAGTTCCTGAGTATAGTGATATAGCGCTTTGTCAGTGGCGTAATCATGCGCGCCGGGATAACGTTTTTCCAGCACCGCTCCCAGGCGCTGCTCGGCGATTAAGGTACGCACCTGGGCAAGGAGATGTTCCGGATACCCCTGAAGGTAAGTTAGTGAGGTCATCAAAGCTCCATGTTGCTGATAAAAAGTGTATACTCACGCACCCTTTTCAGGGATAACGCCGCAATTTTACCATTCAGGAGGCCTAATGAGCCACGTAGACGACGGTTTCCGTTCACTGACGCTGAAACGTTTTCCGCAAACGGATGATGTTAACCCGCTTCTGGCGTGGGAGGCGGCCGATGAGTATCTGCTGCAACAGTTGGATGAGACGGAAATTCGCGGCCCGGTGCTGATCCTGAATGATACGTTTGGCGCGCTAAGCTGTGCGCTGGCGGAGCATTCGCCATACAGTATTGGCGATTCGTATTTAAGCGAACTGGGTACGCGAGAGAATTTACGCCATAACGGCATCGCGGAGTCCAGCGTAACGTTTCTCGACAGTACCGCTGACTACCCGCAGGCGCCGGGCGTGGTATTGATTAAGGTACCGAAAACACTGGCGTTGCTGGAACAGCAGTTACGCGCTTTGCGTAAGGTCGTTACGGCGCAAACGCGTATTATCGCCGGCGCGAAAGCGCGTGATATTCATACCTCTACGCTGGAACTGTTTGAAAAAGTGCTGGGCCCAACCACGACGACGCTGGCGTGGAAGAAAGCGCGCCTGATTAACTGTACCTTCAGTCATCCGCAACTGGCCGACGCGCCGCAAACGCTAAGCTGGAAACTGGAAGATACAGGCTGGACGATTCACAACCACGCGAATGTGTTTTCTCGTACCGGATTGGATATCGGCGCGCGCTTCTTTATGCAGCATTTGCCGGAAAACCTCGACGGGGAGATTGTCGATCTCGGCTGCGGCAATGGGGTGATTGGCCTGAGCTTACTGGCGAAAAATCCGCAGGCGAACGTGGTATTTGTCGATGAATCGCCGATGGCGGTAGATTCCAGCCGTTTGAATGTAGAAACGAACCTGCCGGAAGCGTTCGAACGCTGCGAATTTATGATCAACAATGCGCTCTCCGGCGTGGAGCCGTTCCGTTTTAACGCTGTGTTCTGCAACCCGCCGTTCCACCAGAAACATGCGCTGACGGATAATATCGCCTGGGAGATGTTCCATCACGCCCGCCGTTGCCTGAAAATCAACGGCGAACTGTATATTGTGGCGAACCGCCATCTGGACTATTTCCACAAGCTGAAGAAGATTTTCGGTAATTGCGCGACGATAGCAACCAACAATAAATTTGTTATTTTGAAAGCGGTGAAGCAGGGACGCCGTCGATAAGGCGCTCAAGCGTCATACCGGCCTATAAAACCGGTATGACGGCGTAAGCCCGATAAGCGCAGCGCCATCAGGTAAAGTCGTTAAATCTCCAGCGCCAGTCGGGTGCCCTGGGCAATCGCCCGTCGGGCATCCAGCTCCATCGCGACATCGCATCCGCCGATAAGATGTACCGTTTTACCTGCGGCGCGTAACGGGTCCGCCAGCTCGCGGCGAGGCTCCTGTCCGGCGCAGATCACCACATGATCCACTTCCAGCAACTGCGGTTCGCCGCCGATCAAGAGATGTAATCCGTCGTCGTCGATCTTCTGGTAACTAACCGCCGGGATCATCTTCACGCCGCGCGCCAGTAACGTCGCGCGATGGATCCAGCCGGTGGTTTTACCTAACCCTTCGCCCGGCTTGCTGGCTTTGCGTTGCAGCATGACGATTTGCCGTGGACTACGTGCCAGGCGTGGGCCTTCCGGGCGCAGACCGCCTGCCTGCTGCAGGCTGGTATCAATTCCCCATTCCGTACAAAATTCAGCAATATTTTGGCTGGTGGATTCGCCGTGCTGGCTCAGATACATGGCCGTGTCAAAACCGATCCCGCCGCAGCCGATGATCGCCACTCGTTTACCAACCGGCGCTTTATCGCGCAATACCTCCAGGTAGGTCAATGCCTTTGGATGATCGATACCGTCTATCGGCGGGCGGCGCGGTACTATTCCACAGGCGAGGATCGCTTCGTCAAACGGCTGAAGATCCTCTGCGTTCACCCGTTGGTTCAGTTTCAGCGTAACGCCAGTAATATCGATCATTCGACGGTAGTAGCGCAGCGTTTCGTAAAACTCCTCTTTACCCGGGATCTGCCTGGCGATAGTGAACTGACCGCCAATTTCACTCTGGGCGTCAAACAGCGTGACATGATGGCCGCGCGACGCGGCGTTAATCGCGAAAGCCAGCCCCGCCGGGCCTGCGCCGACAACGGCCAGGTTCTTTTTGCGTATGACCGGCGTTATCGGCATGTGGGTTTCGTGACAGGCGCGCGGGTTCACCAGACAGGAGGTCACTTTGCCGATGAAGATCCGATCCAGACAGGCCTGATTACAGCCGATACAGGTGTTGATCTCATCTGCGCGTCCGGATTGCGCTTTAGTCAGGAATTCGGCATCGGCAAGGAAGGGACGCGCCATCGACACCATATCGGCATCGCCGCGCGTCAGGATCGTCTCAGCGACCTGCGGATCGTTAATGCGATTGGTCGCGATCAGCGGAACCGACACATGACCTTTGAGTTTCCGCGTCACCCAGCTAAAGGCGCCACGCGGTACTGGCGTGGCGATGGTCGGGATTCGCGCCTCATGCCAGCCAATGCCGGTATTAATTAGGCTTGCGCCTGCGGCTTCAATGGCTTGCGCCAGTTGTACCGTTTCGTCGAACGTGCCGCCATTTTCCACCAGATCGAGCATCGACAGGCGATAGATAATAATAAAGTCGTTCCCTACCCGCTGGCGTACCGCGCGTACTACCTCAACCGCGAAGCGCATACGGCTGGTATAGTCGCCGCCCCATTCGTCATCGCGATGGTTAGTTCGCCGGGTGAGAAATTCATTAATCAGATAGCCCTCTGATCCCATCACCTCTACGCCGTCGTAGCCTGCTTCCCGCGCCAGTTGCGCGCAATGCGCGAAGTCGTCGATTAACTGCAAGATTTCATCATGCGTCAGTTCGTGCGGCATAAAGCGGTTGATTGGCGCCTGAATTGCCGACGGCGCGACCAGGTGCGGCTGATAGCTGTAACGTCCGGTGTGCAGAATTTGCAGCGCGATTTTACCGCCTTGCGCATGTACGGCATCGGTCACCACGCGGTGAGGCGTTAATTGGCTGGCATCGTTCAGCATCGCACCGCCGGTCATCACGACCCCGGAGGGAACGGGCGCAATACCGCCGGTGACGATTAACGCTACGCCGTGTCGCGCGCGCTCGGCATAAAATGCCGCCAGGCGCTCAGCGCCATCAGGATGTTCTTCCAGACCCGTGTGCATCGATCCCATCAGCACGCGGTTTCTGAGAGTAGTAAAGCCCAGATCGAGCGGGGCGAACAGCGACGGGTAGCTCATAAGCGTATCCAGTATGTAAAATTATTGTTATGTGGTCGGATGAGTTACTACTGTAGCCGTCGCGAGGTAAAAGGGAAAAGGGGAATGTGGTGATTGTGATGGGATTCAAAAAAGAGGCCGCGACCCGGGGAAAACAGGCCGGATAAGCATAGCGCCATCCGGCATCGTTTTTAAACCTCTTCAACGCTCACCTGCATCGCCGCCAGCGCATTACGCGCTGATTTCAATACCTGTTCGCACAGTTCAATGGTTAGCGTGAGCGGTGGCTCGATACGAATTGTTTTCGCATTATTCAGCGTACCAGCGACCAGCACGCGTTGACGGAACATCTCACTGGCAAAACGGTAGCCCGTTTCGTTATCGACAAATTCAATGGCCATCAACATACCTTTGCCGCGCGCATCGTGTACCAGATTGGGATATTCACGCGCAAGTTGTCGAAAACCATCCAGTAGCGTATCGCCTTTTTGTTCCGCCTGGGCCGGGAGGTTTTGCTCCAGCAGGACGTTAATGGTCGCCAGCGCGGCAGCACAAGCCAGCGGATTACCGCCAAAAGTGGTGGTATGCAGGAAGGGGTTGTCGAACAGAACCGAAAACACCTCTTCAGTCGCGATGGTGGCGCCAATCGGCATCACGCCGCCGCCCAGGGCTTTCGCCAGACACAGAATATCAGGCTGCACATTTTCGTGCTCACAGGCAAACATCTTGCCGGTACGCCCCATGCCGGTTTGTACTTCATCCAGAATCATCAGCGCGCCGAATTCGTCACAGAGCTTACGTACCTCTGTCAGGTATCCCTGCGGCGGCAGGATCACGCCGCCTTCACCCTGAATAGGCTCCAGAATCACGGCTGCTATCTCGTCGCCCGTTTTTTTGCCTTCGCTAAATGCCATGCTCATCGCGTCAATATTGCCAAACGGCACATGGCGGAAGCCCGGCAGTAAAGGCATAAAGGGTCTGCGGAAGGTAGATTTGGCCGTGGCGGAGAGCGCGCCCAATGATTTGCCGTGAAATGCGCCGCTGGTGGCGATAAAGGTAAACTTGCCGCGCGGCGACTGATACGCTTTTGCCAGTTTTAGCGCCGCTTCGACGGATTCGGTGCCGCTGTTACAGAAAAAGCTGTACTTGAGTTTCCCCGGTGTCAGCGCCGCCAGCGTTTTTGCCAGCATCGCCCGCAAGGGATCAAGTAACTCCTGGCTGTGGAGAGGTTGTTTTGCGAGTTGATTCTGGACGGCGGATACCACAACAGGATTACGGTGCCCCACGTTAAAGATGCCAAATCCCCCAAGACAGTCGATAAACTCCTGCCCCTGGGTGTCGACAAGCGTATTCAAACTGCCCGCTTGCCACTCTACGGCTCCGTAATCCCCGCCGGCGGTAACAGATTTCCGGTATTCCAGAAATCCTGGATTTACATGCTCTTTAAAGTAGTCAATGACCTCTCGGTTTAGTGCTTTCATTTCCTCATGGTTTAGCGTTCGCTTCTCGATGAGATTCAGTGCGTGCGCGCTACAGGCCAAAGCCGATGCGCTGGAAGGTAACCTGTTCAAAATGAGCTCCAGAGGGCCGTGTATCACATGATACTGAATTAAGTATTGCAGGGATTAGCGGGGGTCTAAGCCCATAGTGAAAATCGGGATAAACACCAGGAATAATCACATTTACACAACATTTAATGTTATGTGTTAACAATTGGATGCATTTTGAGCAGATCTTGTTTTATGGTTTACGGTGTGTTGCGTTAACGGCGGCGTGAGAAAAAGGTGAGCCAGGGCAGATTTTAAAGAAAAAGGTTGTCCATGCTAAACAATTTCATAATGAAAATAAGGCGCAGGATGAGGTGAAAATCGTACAAATATTAAGGATTAATCGCAAATTGCGATCCAGAGCAATTTTAACAACTAAAGATAAATAGATTAGCGCCGAAATAACATCTGAGCGAAAAATTAACATCCAGATAACCTGCACAGGACGCTATCATGTCTTCTCATCCCTACGTCAGCCAGCTAAATACCCCGCTGGATGATGATACCACTCTGATGTCTACGACCGACCTGGAAAGCTATATCACTCACGCCAATGACACTTTTGTCCAGGTGAGCGGCTATCAGTTAAACGAGTTACTGGCGCAGCCACATAATCTGGTGCGTCATCCGGATATGCCGAAAGCTGCCTTCGCAGATATGTGGTACACCCTAAAACAGGGCGAACCGTGGAGCGGCATTGTGAAAAACCGGCGTAAAAACGGCGACCATTATTGGGTGAGGGCCAACGCGGTACCGATGATACGTGAAGGGCGTGTGACGGGATATATGTCGATCCGTACCCGCGCCACGGATGATGAGATTGCCGCCGTCGAGCCTTTATATCAGGCGCTAAATGAAGGGCGGTGTAGTAAACGTATTCATAAAGGCCTGGTGGTTCGTCAGGGCTTGCTGGGCAAACTGCCCGCTATGCCTGTTCGCTGGCGAGTGCGTAGCATTATGGGGCTAATGGCCGTAATGCTGGCGTTGGCGCTGTTCGGTACGGATGCCTCATGGCAGGCGTTGCTGTTGGGCGCGTTGGCGATGCTGGCAGGTACGGCGCTATTTGAATGGCAAATTGTGCGTCCCATTGAAAATGTGGCGACGCAGGCGCTGAAAGTGGCGACCGGCGAACGCAACAGCGTACAACATCTTAATCGCAGCGATGAGTTGGGGCTGATGCTGAGGGCCGTGGGGCAGCTTGGCTTGATGTGCCGCTGGCTGATCAATGACGTATCAAGTCAGGTTTCCAGCGTCAGAAACGGCAGTGAAAGGCTGGCGAAGGGTAACAATGATCTGAACGAACACACCCGTCAGACCGTGGAGAATGTTCAGGAAACGGTAACGACCATGAACCAGATGGCGGAGTCCGTGAAGCTCAATTCCGAGACGGCTTCCGCTGCGGATAAGCTTTCCATGGCGGCCAGTAGTGCGGCGACTCAGGGAGGTGAGGCGATGGATACGGTGATTAAAACGATGGATGATATCGCTCACAGTACGCAACGTATCGGGACGATCACCACGCTAATTAACGATATCGCTTTTCAGACGAATATCCTGGCGCTGAATGCGGCGGTAGAAGCGGCGAGAGCGGGCGAGCAGGGGAAAGGGTTTGCCGTGGTTGCTGGCGAGGTACGCCATCTTGCCAGCCGCAGCGCTAACGCGGCGAACGATATTCGTAAATTAATTGATGCCAGCGCAACAAAGGTGCAGTCAGGCTCCGAGCAGGTTCACGCCGCAGGCCGTACCATGGATGACATTGTAGCCCAGGTGCAAAATGTCACCCTGCTTATCGCACGGATCAGCCAGTCGACGCAGGAACAGACAGATGGGCTTTCCAGCCTGACTCGCGCCGTGGACGAGTTGAACCGCATAACCCAGAAGAATGCGGCGCTGGTGGAAGAGAGCACACAAGTCTCCGCAATGGTAAAACACCGTGCCAGCCGGCTGGAGGATGCGGTCACGGTACTGCATTAAGTTTATTTGTAGGTAGCAACGGTAATGACATCCGCCCGGTAGCAACAAGCTTACCGGGCGGATGCGCTCTGATAGAAGGCGGTGCCTGCCATCACAGAGAGTATCAGTGGCCTGTGATGTTAAAAATAATGTGATATTTATTCCTTCTCCCTTGTCTACCTATTAATAGGTATAAGCTCAGTTGATAAATAAGAAATGGTTAACCTTTTAGCGTATTTCTTTCATTATTAGTGCCAATTTATGTCACTTTTGGTTCATCTTTCTGTGAACAATAAAAATTACTTACTAATAATGTTCCGAAATAAAAAGCGATCAATATCATAAAGTTAGTAACATTATTGCCGATAAATCTTCCTGTATGAGGATATGCAATCCCAGGGAGAAAATATGTTTTTGCATAACATTAAAATACGTTCAAAATTATTTATGGCCTTTGGCTTATTCATTGTTCTCATGGTGGTGAGTTCCGCTCTGTCTTTGTTTAGCCTTGATCGGGCTAATACGGGTATGCAGGACATTATTACCAATGATTATCCCACCACGGTAAAAGCCAATCTGTTAATCGATAATTTTAATGATTTCATCATCGCGCAGCAGCTCATGTTACTGGATGAAGAGGGGCGCTGGAGCCAGAGCTCGCAGAAAGAACTCAGTGAGATAAGCCAGCGTATTTCGGCGTTACTGGATGAGCTTTCCAGGGAAAATAGTCACGATGCGGATTCACAGAAAATCATTAATGAGATCCGTGAAGCGCGCCAGCAATATCTGGAGTCCAGATTCCGTATTTTGAAAGATATTCAAAGCAATAATCGTCAGGCGGCCATTCAGGAGATGATGACCAGAACGGTGCAGGTGCAAAAAGTCTATAAGGACAAAGTCCAGGAACTTATCGCTGTTCAGGACGCGCAGATGCATGAAGCGAGCGTGCAGGTCAAAGAGGATTTTAAAAATAATCGGACGCTGTTAATCACTTTGGCGCTGATAAGCATCGCCGCCGGAGGCGTAATGGGATGGTATATTGTGCGTTCTATTACCCGGCCGCTTGATGACGCAGTACGCTTTGCCGAGGCGATTGCCGATGGCGATCTGACTCGCCATATCACCACCGACTATAAAGATGAAACAGGCGTACTACTGCAAGCGTTAATGGCGATGAAAACGCGTCTACTGGATATCGTACAGGAAGTGCAAAACGGTTCGGAGAGTATCTCCACGGCGGCGGCGCAAATTGTCGCCGGTAACCAGGATTTGGCGGCGCGTACGGAAGAGCAGGCCAGCTCGGTTGAAGAAACGGCGGCGTCGATGGAACAGATTACCGCCACGGTTAAAAATACGGCTGACCATACCAGTGAAGCGACCAAACTCTCTGCCGGCGCCGCCAGCGTGGTGAAAAACAATGGGGAGATGATGAATCAAGTGACGCAGAAAATGCGCGTCATTAACGACACGGCAAATCGTATGTCGGATATCATCAATATCATTGATTCCATTGCCTTTCAGACCAATATTCTGGCGCTGAACGCGGCGGTTGAAGCGGCGCGCGCGGGCGAACATGGGCGCGGTTTTGCCGTTGTCGCCGGAGAGGTTCGCCAGTTGGCGCAAAAGAGCGCCTCGTCAGCCAGTGAAATCCGTAATTTGATTGAAGATTCAACCAGTCAGACTCAGGAAGGGATGCACCTGGTGGAGAAAGCCAGCGCCCTGATTAATGGCATGGTGGATAACGTCGAAGAGATGGATGTGATATTACGTGAGATTGGGCAGGCCAGCCGCGAGCAAACTGACGGTATTTCGCAGATTAACAGCGCGATTGGCCTGATTGACGCCGCCACGCAACAAAACTCCTGCCTTGTGGAAGAGTCTGTTGCCGCCGCGGCGTCGCTGAACGAACAGGCGTTACATTTAAAAGAGCTGGTTAACGTGTTCCGCGTCCGCGAAGAGGACACGCAGCCCGCTTAATCCAGTTCGGCGATTTCCAGCGCCGCGCGATCAATCACGCCGATAATGCGTTTGATTTGCGCGTCGTTGATATCGCTGTGGTTTATCCGCAGATCCAGCACGGCCTTGAAGTTATCCAGCGCCCGCTTCATCTGCGGATTTTTACGTAACTCCATGCCCACACAACGGGCTTTTAGCCGCGCCTGAATATGCGTCAGATGTTCGCGATTTTCATCAAGCCATTGCGCGCCGTTCGCGGTAATCGCGATTTTTTTCCGCCCGCCTTCTTCGTCGCTAATCGTGATAAATTGCTGATCCTGTAAAAAATCCAGCGTAGGGTAGATCACGCCAGCGCTTGGCGTATAGCCGCCCCCCGTCAGGTTTTCTATCGCTTTAATCAGTTCATAGCCGTGGCTGGCGTCCCGGGTCAGGATATCAAGAATGACCAGCCGAAGTTCCCCGTGGCCAAAAAATCGCTGACGTCGACCACCGCCCTGTCCATGACGACCACAGCCGTGTCCGTGACGGTGTTCGCCGCCGCAACTGGCGTTCTCATGCTGATGCGCGCTATGGCAGCCTTCATGCTGATGTTCTCGATCTTTGCAGCAACCATCGTGCTTATGATCCCGGTTTTTGCAACACCCTTCATGTTGATTTTGCATCATTGCCTCCTGCTTATTTAGATATATCTAATTTATATCTAAATGATGGGTTTTAGCAAGGGTAAAAGCGATTGTTGCTATAATCTATTAATTTATAACGTTTTATTCTAAGGTTATAGTTAGCGACGCGTTGCCAGATCACTATCAAAAAACAGTTGCATTTTTACTGATTAACAATCATTATCATTTAAAACTTTAATTTAGATATATCGTATTACTTCACGAAGGCAAAAAATGACGACATCATCCTCACGCTATCCACAGCGTGTTCGTAATGAACTGCGTTTTCGCGAGCTGACCGTTCTGCGGGTAGAACGTATTAGCGCAGGATTTCAGCGGATCGTACTTGGCGGCGAGGCGCTGGACGGTTTCACCTCCCTGGGCTTTGACGATCACACGAAAGTTTTTTTCCCTGAGCCAGGCTGTCGCTTTACGCCTCCGACAGTCACTGAGGAAGGCATTATCTGGGGGGAGGGCGTTCGTCCGGTCTCCAGGGATTACACGCCGCTGTATGACGAGGCGCGTCGCGAGCTGGCGCTGGATTTCTTTATCCACGATGGCGGCGTAGCCAGCCGTTGGGCAATGGAAGCCCGTGAAGGCGATACACTGACGATCGGCGGGCCGCGCGGTTCGCTGGTGGTGCCGGAAGATTATGCCTGTCAGGTTTATGTCTGCGATGAGTCCGGTATGCCTGCGCTGCGTCGTCGTCTGGAATCGCTTAGTCGTCTGCCTGCGCGCCCTGCGGTAACCGCGCTGGTGAGCATTCAGGATGCCGCATATCGCGATTATCTCGCCCATTTGACGGATATTACTGTGGAATATGTTGTTGGCGGCGATGAACAGGTAATGCAAACGCGCCTGTCGCAGCTGACAATACCAGAATCGGACTATTTCATCTGGATTACTGGTGAAGGCAAAACGGTAAAACGTTTAAGTCAGTGCTTTGAAAAGGGGTTTGATCCACACCTGGTACGTGCGGCAGCCTATTGGCATCGTAAATAGCGGTATGGGGCGACCCTGTCAGAAACAAAAAAGCCACTCTTTAGAGTGGCTTAATTATATGATTTTAAAGCTAAAATTTGGTGGCCCCTGCTGGGCTTGAACCAGCGACCAAGCGATTATGAGAAGAGTGACCTACCTATAAAAATCAATAAGTTATAGTCAAATCATAAACTTGGATGACGAATGTTATCCAAGTTTATTGAGTATTTGAGTTTTGAGGGGACAAAAAAGGGTCAAAAATCAGTGGCATCATCCCAAGGGGTTTTACCTTCTTTGACTAGGTCGTTAGCGCGAGTAATGACCTCCGCCGCCCGATGAGAAAGAAATAGTATTTTTCTGTCTTGGCGTTCAAAAATATAACGGAACTGAGTCATGTTTGTATTCGTATAGCATGAGATAAAAAAGAGAATATCTTCATTAATTTTTGTATGATACATCCGTAACATTAAACTATAGGTTTCTTCATCGGTAGTTTTGTCTAAAGTGTCGATAAGATACAAAAAATGTTTGAATTCGTCTTTAAAACTTATCTTCATTTCTGATAAAACAATAGCCGGTCGATGAAAATCAAATCCTCTTCTATTTTCCGGAATAGTGTTACTCAGCATTGACCATAAATCATTTAGCAATCTTCTGTAAGCTTCTTTAATGAAATCCTCCTGGGGAACTATGTTTTTTTTTGTTTATAGCATATATTTTCCTCTCAAGTATGGAATTGAATGCGTCGATATAACTCTCAAACAGCTTTAAAGAAAATTCTTTCTCCATGTTTTTTATTTGCCGCTCGTTGTTTTTGATTGACTCCATTGTTAGGTTATGTGTTTTTTCATTGTTTTTAAGTGTGATATGAAGTGTATATATTAACGCAAATATGCTACATGCTGACAAAAGTGTGCCACTCGTCCCGCTTAAAAATGAACCTAGGCTTGACCAATTAGCTTGATTATTAGAAAGTTCACCGTGAAAATGATAAAAATAAACAGCCAATGGAGTTAATGATATAATAATAATTGCAAGGGAAATTAAAAAAGGTATTGTTTTTTTTATTTGTTTTCATTCTTAAATACTCCGGAAAGAGGATTGAATCTTAATGCTTCGTCAAGATGAACAGGGGAGAAATGGGAGTATCTCATGGTCATTTTAATATCTGTGTGCCCTAATATA
Organism: Salmonella sp. SAL04157; assembly: GCF_046551635.1. NCBI lineage: Bacteria > Pseudomonadati > Pseudomonadota > Gammaproteobacteria > Enterobacterales > Enterobacteriaceae > Salmonella > Salmonella sp. SAL04157. The sequence goes on along the minus strand of NZ_JBGDVS010000001.1, from coordinate 532,222 downwards.
CTTTTAAGAACGAGGATGTTTCCGCCATTCATCATAAAATGTGACGCAAAAGTGTGGCGCAGAACGTGCGAAAGTTGGCCATCTGGTAAGTTCAAATCGGCACGTTCGACAGCTTTACGAAATGCTGAATAACAAGATTTGAAGAATCGCCCAAGCTTTGCCGGTTTTGGTAGTGCGTCATAAAATTCTTGGCTGATAGGCACAGTTCTGTTTCTGTTCCCTTTCGTTTTGAAAAAGCTGACTTTCAGGTTTTTGATTTGTTTAGTTGTAACTGATTCAGCTTCATCCCAGCGAGCCCCTGTAGCCAGGCACAAGCAAGCCACCCAGTACGTGCTTTCATTCCTGCTTTTCATACATTCTTCTAACAAGCGAGCGATCTCTTCATCTTCAAGGTAGGCTAATTCGGCTTCCTCAGATTTGAAGGGACGAATGTTAGTTAGGGGGTTATCTAGTTTCCAGTGGCCGAGGCGCTTCAGCTCATTAAATACCGCCCGGAAATACGCCAGCTCAAGATTCATTGTTCTAGGGGAAACCTGTTTGACGCGTGATGTGCGGGATATCTCACCGGACAGGCGTTTTTTGCGATACAGAGAAAACATGGTGGCATCAAATTCATGAGCCAGTGGATCGCCCATGCTTTCACAGGCAAACTCCATTGCGCTTTTACGCTTCTCACCATCGTCTAATGTCACGCCGTGCTCGTTGTACCATTGCTGCACGAGTTCACGCAGTTTGCGGGGATCTTCTTTTCCATCCAGCCACGGTTTTACATGGATATTCTCCATGATGTGATTTTCGTAGGCTTGCGCTTCGCCTTTCGTAGTGAATGTCTTACGAATTCGCTTGCTGGGTTTACCTTTTGGTTTTCCTTCTGGGTAGAAGTCCAGTAACCATTTCCCATCTAATTGTTTTCGGATTGACACCACTAATACCTTAACTATGAATTATCATCATCTTTTTTCGTATGAGTATAAATAATGTTTATCGTATCTTTAGATTTCTCTTCAAGATAATCATCAACTGCTTGTAGTAAAGAGTTGGAACAATTTTTATTCTCAGATTGACTCAGAATCTTTCTAGTCCAAGAGTTCATAAGTTGATTGTCTAATTTTTTGTTTTTCTGTAATGACTCTATTCTTGACATCTTTTCGTCAAGTCTTTTTATCATTTCAAATATGAGGCTGTCTTTCTCATTAAGTTGCAAATGTTCAACATTGGCTGGTTGAATTTTTAATAATTTCACAATTGAATTAACGTCATCTTCGGTTGCTTCATCTGTTTCCATAAGCATTGCTGCTATTTCATCAATATCATTCATTACACTGTCGACACGTAAAGTATGATCGTATTTTACGTAACGAAAACCAGTTATATCAAACGGTGTATTAGTTCGTCCATCTGTGATGAGAATTGTTTTTTTGTTGAATGCTTGTCTAAGTCCTAATTCGTAGAACACATTGGCATTTTTAGAACTTAAATCACAAATAGCCATGTCGCATTCGACTATGTTTTTTAAAATATCAAACATAATCATGTGCGAGGCTTTGGCGTCATCTGCCCTTACTACTTTGAAGCCTGCTTTCTCACATGCGGGTTTTATTAGGTGGTTATAAACCCGACCAAAATGACCATTGTCATAATCAGGATGATCGGCAATAGGCATAATAGCAAAGCACGTCTTCTCTTTTTCTACTGCTTCCTGAGGTACTTCATCATTATTTCTAGTTATTTTTTTTTGAGAGGTGCTCATGTCAATTCCCTTCTGAAATAATTAAAACCACACGACCTATTACATTAATATCATCAAGTGCGCAGTCAAATGCCATACCAACACCACTAACACGCACTTTTTTAATCGGGATACGTGTGAGCGTTCTGATGCTGGTTTTACCCTCAATGTTTACCAGCCATTCGCCGCCGAAAACTTCTGCAAACTTCTGATCGAGGATAAATTGGGCCTTTTCGTCCTGGACACAAATAGGAGCTGCCGGTAGTGGCGCGCCAGCGCGGAAAAATACTTTGTCAAACATCACATAGCCGGAGTCATAAAGTTGGCCATCAACTAGTTTTTGGCTGGGGAATTTCATGATATCCAGTTCGGCATCCTCAAACTTTTTCCCTTGTCCCGTCGATAGCCATTCTAAGGAAGCCCCTGTCTCTGCAACGCAACGAACAACCATATCTGCAGGAAAAATACCTCTTTTGAATCTTGCTGAAAGGCTACTCGAAGCCATGTCGAAGTGATCGGCTAGTTGAAGCTTAGATGTAAAACCATACGCTTCAACTACGCGATCAAGTACTTCGCTGCTGTGCCCTATTTGGTCAAAGGGGAATTTGCTCATAAGTACACAACTTTCGACTAAAGCGAAAATTTATTTATTTCTCTATTTAGTCGAATTAAAGCCTCTCCATGATTTAGTTTTAATCGAATGCTGATGAGTGTTGCCGCGCTCAACTGAACAAAGGAGTTTGCCTTATGCGTCCTAACATTACAATCACCATCCCTACCCCTTACCTCCCGATTGATGAGTATTGCCGCATTACTGGTACGCCTATGGGGACGGCTCGTGACATGGTACGTGATGGCCGTCTGCCTATCCGTGGAAAAGGTGATAAGCCTCGTGCACGCGTTGAAATCAATATGGCTGCGTTAACGGTGCAAGCGTTAAGCGAATGCAATATTTCGGTTAACGCGTAATTCATCCTACGGATTAGAGTGAGGCAAACAATGTTTGATTACCAGACCTCTAAACATGCGCACTTTAATGCGGCTTGCCGAGCATTTGCAATTGAGCACAATCTGGAAGATGTGGCCGCTGCCGTTGGTATGAAACCACAGATCCTGCGTAACAAACTGAACCCAGCACAGCCGCACCGTTTAACCTGTAACGAGCTTTTAGCTATTACGATTACACCGAAGATGCGCGTTTACTGGATGGGATGCTGGGGCAAATTAACTGCCTTCCATCCGTGCCTGTGAACAATGCCACAGAAGGCAACATGCAGCTGTGTGCACTGAGCGCCACAGCCTGTGTGGGCGCAATTGCTGGGGAAGCCGTATCAACTGGTCATATGACCGCCGCCCGCCGTACACAAATTCTGGATCGCGCTCGCGATGCTATCAGCGTCTGTTCGTCCGCGAGCTGGCTGGCGTATTTGAACGGATGTGGCCATGCTCATTCCAGCATCCGACACTGCGCGATGTGGCCGGATGGCTGGAGGAAAACAGCGGGATCAGCATTGCGGTACCGGATGTGCCGTACAGTGATAAACCGAACCCCCATTTCACCCATAACGGGACGGGATACCAGCTGCTGAATAACCTGGGCAGGGCATTCAGTATCACGGATTACATCTGGTATCCATTGCCGGATGGTTCGCTGTATGTCGGCGGCGCAGAAAAGGCGCTGTTTGCCGGACGCCCGGTAGAAATCCCGGCAGAGTTCAGCCAGGGAACGGCGGGCGGTAATTCCATGACATTGCCGGTGATCCAGAGTCTTCGTCCGGGCGTGGACGTGAACGGGGAACGCGTGACCAAAGTTCATCTGACTAATGACACAATGACCATCACGTGGACACCACGGAACCGCGCCACAGGTCAGCCATTGCAGAAAACACCGGCGCAGCGTCAGATAGAAAGCCATTATCCGGAATTGGCTTCAGGTCTTCACCTGCCCAAACTGGCCAGGGTGGTGGCACCCAGCGAGGCCGTAAAAAGCGGTAATTTTGCCGACCCGTTCCGGCCACGGTACGCTGTTGACGTGCAGCTGCTTGACGCGGACGGCAACCCGGACAACCAGACGCCGGTGTATTCCGCCGTACCGCTGCCAGTGCCAATGGCCGGTAACGATTCGGGAATGTTCCAGTTTCCACCGGAAGGAACGCTGGTAGAAGTGGCGTTTACGGGCGGCAGACCGGACAAGCCCTTTATCAGGCAGACGCTGCCGGATGGCACCAGTCTGCCGGACATTAAGCCCGGCGAACAGCTGCAACAGCAGCGAGCGGAAGTCTCGCAACGCATGACACAGGCAGGAGACTGGGTACGCCAGACGGATCAGACCATCAGTGAAACATCGATGGCGCGGACGGTGAAAGCCGACACGGAACGACGAGAACTGGTCAGCCGTGAAACCACGGTGAAAGCCACGGATAAAATCACAGTACTGGGTACCGCCACGCTGATGGCCGGAGCCATACAGCAGGTCAGTGCTGGCGACTTCAGCCAGGCGGTAAAAGGAAACCGGCTGGCCAGTATTACAGGAAATGAAGAAACCGAAATCGCCGGGCAGCTGTCCACGAAAGTGGCCGGCGCCATGAATGTTGATGTGGGGGGAACCCTGACAGAAAAGATTGCCGCATTACGTAAATCTGTGGCGGCGGGCGGTCAGCAGATTATGGGGCCAACCGTGCATATCGGTAGTGAGGGCGTAAATACGCTAACTATGATGCTGGTCACCATTGATTTACTGGCAGAGCTGGCGCAGCAGTGCGCGAGCCATTCACACCCCAGTGTTGGTACGCCGACCAATGCCGGAGCATTCAACCAGACAGCAGTAAAGGCCGGGCAGACCCGGAGCAAGTACCAGAACATCATCGCCTGATTCTCTCTTTTCAGCCCGCATAATGCGGGTTTTTTTACACCCTTCATCAGGCGTCACCTGACGCATTCTAAGCGCTTCTTTTATCTGACCACTACCGCGCAACACCACAAAAGGATCTGTGCTGTCACGTTACGCTGACGACGCCACACGCTGACAAAATAAATCTTTCGCAGACAAAAACGGCGCTACACCGCACCCGCCTGCGGTTTCTGGAACGATTAAATTTTTCAGTTGGATTTTTCTTCAAATCATATCGCCAGTCCGCACCAGTACTGGCAGATTTGCGGAGGCTGGAAACTGAAAAGATTGAAAGGAATTTCAGTGTGTTTCAGTTTTAAGGATCGCTGAACAATCATTCCAGCTATTCATCCCTCTGAAAACAAAGGGGTTTAATTTATTTATGTGAAAGATGGAGAACACTTTGTAGGATTGAAATAAGGTCATTGGTATATAACTTATTATTTATTAAAGTGTTTTTTGATGGGCTCTGAAAAACTGAAATTTAACTATGTATAATTATATGAAATTGGTAATCATTATCACAACAATAGATAGTAATTAACTGGATATAATTACAGTGTCATGATACTGTTTATTACAAGTTGTGGCGTAACCCTGAGCAGCTTGAGTACAATGATTCAAACTTTTTGTATCTCATACAGGGAAGATTAATGGCTCAGTATCGGTTAGAACGCCTAGCTCCTGTAGCCAGCGATCTTGAGCAACTCGGGACGAAGGAAAAATTCTGGTTTTCATATATGGATACGGAACCAAGATTGTGGCTTTTCAAGTTCTCAAGGGCTGGGACTGGCGAACATTGGTCTGAAAAATGTGCAGCTGAGCTTTGTCATCTGCTAGGAATCCCTCATGCAGAGTATGAGTTAGCTCTGACTGATGGGCGTTACGGTGTGATTTCACCTAATATGATCCCTCCTGGATACCGTATGGTTATGGGGAATGAGGTTCTTCACACTACAACAGTGGATTATCCCCAGCCGTTACCGCCCGGCCAGAGTGCCGTGAGGGTTAAGGAACACACAGTTACTCGTGTATTAGGATGTCTTGATAATGATAATGAAAAAATCCTTCCTCCTGTAAGTGACTATGATTTAAAAGATTTAAACGCGGGAGATGTTTTTTGCGGTTACTTGTTGCTTGATGCATTGATTAGCAATCAAGATCGTCATCATGAAAATTGGGCGATTATGCTAAACAATGAAACTGGTGAGAGAATGTTGTGCCCAACGTATGATCATGCAGCTAGCCTTGGTCGTGAAATGAGGGATGTTGAAAAGGCGGAACGTCTTACAACTAAAGATCGTAATCGGCAAATCCCTACTTTCGTGGGAAAAGCTCGTTCAGAGCTTTTTAAACTTAAGACAGATAGGAAACCGCTGTTAACAGTTGAAGCGTTTAGTCATGCTATAGAAGACAGACCAAGGGCGAGAGAGTACTGGTTAGGCCGGTTAAACGCCTTAACTCATGAGGATATTGTTCGCGTATTCAATGATGTACCAGCAGATTGCATTAGCGAAGTTTCTCGAACTTTTGCAATTGAAATGGTTTTAGAAAATAGAAGAAGGTTACTTGAAGATGAATCGTAATGACTCCGTATATGTTGCATGGCAGGCTCCTGATACCCATGATTGGCATGTCGTGGGAAATTTACAGGCGCGTAATGCTGAATATGTCTTCAACTACACTAAAGGTGCTTTAACTTCTTCAAAGTTCACAAAGTTTAGTGGTATGAATGATTTTAGCGAAACTTATGTTTCTGAGGAATTATTCCCATTATTCAAAAACAGACTTCTGTCACCAAAACGGCCTGAGTATCCAAAATTCATCCATTGGCTAGGATTGGATGGGGCGGGTGCGGAACCAATTGAGATCCTGGCTCGCTCTGGCGGTATGCGTAGCACTGACCAACTGCAAATGTTTAAGCGCATCGAAATTGGTAGTGACGGATATTTTGAACATTTCTTTTTTGCGCACGGGTTAAGGTACATGTCTCATTCCGCTAATGAACGCGTATCTAGCCTGAATCCAGGGGATAGCCTACGCCTATGCCTAGATGTACAAAATGGCTATGATAAGGCTGCTGTGCTCATTAGGGCAGATAACCCAGCAGAAATTGTAGGATACTGCCCTCGTTATTTTGCCAGTGATATCAAGAGAATGCTTCTTGATAACGATACATCGATTAGTTTAAGTGTGGAACGTATCAGTGACGATGCCCCTCATAATTATAGGCTTCTTTGTAAAGTAGTCGGGGAAGTGTCGAGAGCTTTCCTTGATCAGATGATTCTCCAGGAAGAGTTCCAACCTGTAGTGTAAATGTAAAGCCTAGAGGACATCTTCTAGGCTTTTTGCTTTCTACTGTTACGCAAACCTTGTCAACGCCCCATTTTCTACAAAAACTAAGTTTTATATCCCTTCCGTGAGTTACTTTTTACTTTACGAGTTTTGCTCAAAATTGTTCGCTACAAATTTTTTTCAAAAAAATAGCGTTACAGCTTCGAGGTAAATCTCTTTTAGCGTCTAATTTTTACATTTGAACTAGCCTGGTTCAGGTCAATTAGGTAGGCATATTTGGTTCTTGAGGGGACAAAAAGGGGGCACTAACTCTCGAGATAACAAAAAAGCCACTCTTTAGAGTGGCTTAATTATATGATTTTAAGGCTAAAATTTGGTGGCCCCTGCTGGACTTGAACCAGCGACCAAGCGATTATGAGTCGCCTGCTCTAACCACTGAGCTAAGGGGCCGTGGCGGTGGATTATAATGTAACTTTACGCTGTAATCCAGCCGTAACCGTGCGGGTGCTGTTTTTATAAACAATGTGTTTTCAACCCGTTATACTTAAAGTACGTTGTATTGCTCAGGAGTAATAATGGTTAAGGACATACTGGCGCCAGGGCTACGGGTGGTTTTTTGCGGCATCAATCCGGGACTCTCCTCGGCGAATACCGGCTTTCCGTTTGCGCATCCCGCGAATCGTTTTTGGAAAGTTATTCATTTGGCCGGTTTCACCGATCGACAGTTGAAACCGGAAGAGGCGGAAAAATTACTGGATTTTCGCTGCGGGGTAACGAAACTCGTCGACCGACCGACGGTACAAGCGACTGAGGTGAAGTTGCATGAATTACGTAGCGGCGGACGCAACCTGATTGAAAAGATAGAGGACTATCAGCCCGCGGCGCTGGCGGTGCTTGGTAAACAGGCTTTTGAACAGGGATTCAGCCAGCGCGGTATCGCCTGGGGTAAACAAAATATCGCCATTGGCGCGACGATGGTGTGGGTGTTGCCGAATCCCAGCGGCTTAAACCGAATTAAAACGGAAAAACTGGTCGAGGCCTATCGCGAACTGGATCAAGCGCTCATTATGCGTGGGCTATAGCAATGGGGAATGAGGGCGCGAATACTCGCGCTGTGTAGAAATTCTGCAGGCCAAATAGGGCGCTCGCGCATGACCTGATAAAAAAACGCCGCCTTGCGGCGGCGTTTATACGTGTGCGGCGAATTAATCGTCGAGGAAGCTGCGCAGCACTTCAGAACGGCTCGGGTGGCGCAGTTTACGCAGCGCCTTCGCTTCGATCTGACGGATACGTTCGCGGGTAACATCGAACTGTTTACCCACTTCTTCCAGCGTGTGGTCGGTGTTCATATCGATACCGAAACGCATACGCAGCACTTTCGCTTCACGAGCGGTCAGGCCAGCCAAAACGTCGTGAGTGGCGGCACGCAGGCTCTCGGTAGTGGCAGAGTCCAGCGGCAGCTCGAGGGTGGTATCCTCGATGAAATCACCCAGATGCGAATCTTCATCGTCGCCGATCGGCGTTTCCATGGAGATAGGCTCTTTGGCAATCTTCAGCACCTTACGAATTTTATCTTCCGGCATCAGCATCCGTTCAGCCAGCTCTTCCGGCGTTGGCTCGCGGCCCATCTCTTGCAGCATCTGGCGAGAAATACGGTTGAGCTTGTTGATGGTCTCAATCATATGCACCGGAATACGGATGGTGCGCGCCTGATCGGCGATAGAACGGGTGATCGCCTGACGGATCCACCAGGTTGCGTAGGTGGAGAACTTGTAACCACGACGGTATTCAAATTTATCAACCGCTTTCATCAGACCGATGTTGCCTTCCTGAATCAGGTCAAGGAACTGCAAGCCACGGTTGGTGTATTTCTTGGCGATAGAAATAACCAGACGTAAGTTCGCTTCAACCATCTCTTTCTTCGCACGGCGGGCTTTCGCTTCCCCGATGGACATGCGACGGTTGATGTCTTTCACCTGTTCGATGGTCAGACCGGTCTCTTCTTCAATCTGCCGCAGTTTTTGCAGGCAGCGTTGCACTTCTTCCGAGACATCGTGCAGTTTTTCCGACCACGGTTTGTTCATCGCGATAGCGGCGTTGAACCAGGTTTCGCTGGTTTCGTTACCGGTAAACAGCGTGATAAAGTTCTTCTTCGGCATTTTGCACTGCTCGACGCAGAGCTTCATGATCAAACGTTCCTGAGTACGCACGCGATCCATCATCACGCGCATACTGTTGACCAGATAGTCGAATTGCTTCGGTACCAGACGGAACTGTTTGAACACTTCAGACAGCTTCAGAATCTCTTCCTGCGCGGCAGCATGGCTGCGGCCTTTCGCTTTGATGGTGTCGCGCGTAACGACGTATTGCGCGCGCAGCTCAGCGAATTTTTCGCGTGCCAGTTCAGGGTCAATGCTGTTGTCGTCATCGGCGGCGTCATCGTCGCCGTCTTCTTCATCTTCGTCTTCGTCATCATCCAGGTCTTCCTGGGAGAGTTCAGAACCGACGTGAGTTGCGGTCGGCGCCATCTCTTCTTCCGCGTTCGGATCGACAAAGCCGGTGATAAGATCGGACAAACGAGCCTCTTCAGCCTCAACGCGATCGTACTGTTCCAGCAGATAGGTAATGGCTTCCGGGTATTCGGCAACGGAGCATTGAACCTGGTTGATCCCGTCTTCGATACGTTTAGCGATGTCGATTTCGCCTTCCCGGGTCAACAGTTCAACAGTGCCCATTTCACGCATATACATGCGTACCGGGTCAGTCGTACGACCGATTTCAGACTCAACACTGGACAGAACTTGTGCAGCAGCTTCTTCCGCATCTTCATCGGTGCTGGTGGTATTTTCAGCCAGCAGCAGATCATCGGCATCAGGCGCTTCTTCCATTACCTGAATACCCATGTCGTTGATCATTTGGATGATATCTTCAATTTGATCTGAATCGACGATATCTTCCGGCAGATGGTCATTGACCTCAGCATAGGTCAGATAGCCTTGCTCCTTACCACGGGTGACAAGAAGTTTCAGCTGTGACTGCGGGTTTTGCTCCATAAGACGGTATCCACACTTATTCGTTTGATTGGTGTCGACGGTATAGCTGTCGACATTTAAAGCGAGGGCATACTTATATTTTGGCCGCTGCCTCTCACTGCGGCTGTCGGGGGCTTCCCGATCGATATGCGGCATTTAAGCCGTTAAATTCATTTTCTGGCCAGCTCCTGGTTTAACGTCCAGAGCTCTCGGCGTTCTTCGCTGCTTAAACCGTGAGTGCGATCGCGAGCGATCAGCTCTTCTTGTCGCAGTTGCAGCAGCGAATCAAACATATGGTTGAGTGAGTCGGTAAAGGTCTTTTCGGCAATCGCCTTATCTGCTATATCGTCCCACATCGATAATTTTTCAAGGGTCGCAGCATCATTTGTGCCACGGTAGAGTTCCAGAAGTTGTCCGGTAGTAAGACCTGGCTGAGCCAAACAAGTTTTGACCAATTCTTTAAATAAGCCAAGTCCAGGCAGCTTATTCTGATCCAGCGCGTCTAAGGGCGGCACTAACGGCGCGAGATCCGGATTTTGCACCAGTAATCCTATCAGTATACGCATGGTCGTGCGTTTTAGCTGTGGAGCCGGGCGGGAAACGCCGCTTTCCGCCTGTTTTGGCACTAAACGATCAAGCTGACTATCATCGAAAATGCCTAACTTCAGCCCCAACGTCTGGCGCAGCTGAATACGGTGCGCGTCGCCAGGCACCTGATTAATGAGCGGCAGCGCCAGCGCGGCTAACTGCGTGCTGCCATCCGGCGAGCTTAAATCCACCTGCGGCAGGAGGCTATTAAACAGAAACGTAGAGAGCGGCTGCGCCTGCTCCATCCGCGCTTCAAAAGCCGCCTTGCCTTCTTTACGCACCAGCGTATCCGGGTCTTCGCCGTCAGGTAAAAACATAAAGCGTACCTGCCGACCGTCGGTCATATAAGGCATTGCTGTTTCCAGCGCTCTCCAGGCGGCATCACGGCCAGCCCGGTCGCCGTCGTAACAGCAAATTACGTTGTTCGTCGCCCGGAATAACATATGCATATGGTCTGCCGTGGTTGAGGTACCCAGCGAAGCAACCGCATAGTTAATGTCGTATTGCGCTAGTGCGACGACATCCATATAACCTTCGACCACAAGCAAGCGTTGCGGTTCAGCACTATATTGCTGAGCCTCATAAAGACCATATAGCTGGCGGCCTTTATGGAAAATGTTCGTTTCCGGAGAGTTAAGGTATTTCGGCGTGTCGTTCCCCAGAACTCGACCGCCAAAACCAATCACCCTGCCGCGTTTGTCCCGAATAGGGAACATGACCCGATTACGGAAACGATCGTAAGTGCTGCCCTGCTCGTTATTGACCAGCATTCCGGCATCCAGCAACAATGCCTTGTTATCGCTGTTATTACCGAAGCGCTTTAACGCGTTATCCCAACCAGGCGGCGCGAAGCCAATGGCGAAACGCTGAATAATTTCAGCGCTCAGACCGCGCTTTTGCAGATAGTCACGCGCAGGTTTTGCCGCAGGATGGGTAAGCGACTGCTGATAAAAGTCATTCAGACCATTCATCAACTGATAGAGGTTTTGCCGTTGATGGCGCTCTATCTGGCTAAGCCCGGTGCCTGCTTCATAGGGAATTTCCAGGTTATGCATGGCCGCTAATTCTTCGACGGTTTCGACAAATTCGAGCTTGTCGTAATTCATCAAAAAGTCGATCGCATTGCCATGCGCGCCGCATCCAAAGCAGTGATAAAACTGTTTTTCACCGTTTACGGTGAAAGAAGGGGTTTTCTCATTATGGAATGGACAACACGCGTGATAGTTCTTGCCCTGTTTCTTGAGTTTTACGCGCACGTCGATCAGATCGACGATATCGGTTCTCGCCAGCAGGTCATTAATGAATACGCGTGGGATTCGTCCAGCCATATGCCCCTTTTATACACGTCATTCTTCAGGCTGCCGCAGTATTGACTACGTTCGCTCACCCCTGTCGCTGACTTGCGTAAGCGCCGGGGACTTGCTCTCTTGCCGCCTGGACGCAGCATGAATGATTTTGTGTATATGCTAATGCATAAACGAAAACAAGCCGCGCATTCCTTTCGGAAGCACGGCCTTACAACTACAACTCGATCTGAATTGAGAGCAGCCCGCTCTCAAAAGATTAGTACAGACGAGTACGGCGTGCGTTTTCGCGAGCCAGTTTCTTCGCGTGACGTTTCACTGCAGAAGCTTTAGCGCGCTTACGTTCGGTCGTCGGTTTTTCATAGAACTCACGACGACGAACTTCCGCCAGAACACCTGCTTTTTCGCAGGAACGCTTGAAGCGACGCAGAGCTACGTCGAACGGCTCGTTTTCACGTACTTTAATTACCGGCATGTGCCTCTCACCTTTGATTAATTCGGTTTGCCGCTGGCATCAACGCCAGCTTATTTCAAAATGGTGCGGAATTTTACTGCAATTGCTGCTGCTTTGTAAAGCACCGCGGCCTTTTTTGAACGGGACTTTTATAAGGTGAGGGAGTATACACGAAGTCGGGACTGAGGGTATACATCCACCCGCATTCGACCTACACTGCGCGGTATTAGAGCGAGGTAAAACAAGTCATGCGTGTACTGGGTATTGAAACATCCTGCGATGAAACCGGCATCGCTATTTACGACGACAAAAAAGGTCTGTTAGCCAACCAATTGTATAGTCAGGTGAAATTACATGCTGACTACGGCGGCGTAGTGCCTGAACTGGCTTCCCGCGATCATGTGCGTAAAACCGTGCCGCTGATTCAGGCGGCATTAAAAGAAGCCGGTTTGACGGCGAGCGATATCGACGCGGTGGCCTATACCGCAGGCCCGGGCCTGGTCGGCGCGCTGCTGGTCGGCGCAACCGTCGGGCGTTCGCTGGCATTTGCCTGGAATGTGCCGGCCATTCCTGTACACCATATGGAAGGTCATCTGCTGGCGCCGATGCTGGAAGATAACCCTCCGGATTTCCCGTTTGTGGCGCTACTGGTCTCCGGCGGACATACGCAGCTCATTAGCGTGACCGGAATCGGTCAGTACGAACTGCTGGGAGAGTCGATTGACGATGCCGCCGGTGAAGCGTTTGATAAAACCGCCAAATTGTTGGGGCTGGATTATCCTGGCGGCCCGATGCTGTCGAAAATGGCGTCGCAGGGGACGGCGGGACGTTTTGTCTTTCCGCGCCCGATGACCGATCGCCCGGGGCTGGATTTTAGTTTTTCCGGTCTGAAAACCTTTGCCGCTAACACCATTCGTAGTAATGGCGACGACGAACAAACTCGCGCTGATATCGCGCGCGCTTTTGAAGATGCGGTCGTGGATACGCTGATGATCAAGTGCAAGCGCGCGCTGGAAAGCACCGGTTTTAAGCGTCTGGTCATGGCGGGGGGCGTCAGCGCTAACCGCACGCTGCGCGCGAAGCTTGCCGAAATGATGCAAAAACGCCGCGGCGAAGTGTTCTATGCGCGTCCGGAGTTTTGTACTGACAACGGGGCGATGATCGCCTATGCCGGAATGGTGCGGTTTAAGGCGGGCGTTACGGCGGATCTTGGCGTAACGGTACGTCCGCGCTGGCCGCTGGCCGAGCTGCCGGCGGCGTAAAAGCGGAAAAAGGGGGCGACATCATGCCGCCCCAACGGGTTTACAGCAAAACGACGGGCATCCACAACAGCCCGGTGACGATCAGCAGCACCAGGAAAATCAGGCCGAAAATCGCGCCTAACCACGCCAATGGTGGAAGAGTGACGCGCGGCGGATTCGATATGTACGCCTATCACCGAGCTATTTATCCGGCGATGCGCAGGCACGGCATAGCGTAAAAAACTACTCCGAATCTTTCTGGCGTTTCTTTTTCAGCTTCGTCCAGATTTTCGTCTCCTGGCGACGCCACAGACGCTGGATGTTGTCATGATGGCGCAGCAAAATGAGACATGACAGCATCGATACCGGGAAGGTGAACTGCGGTTTAAACCACCAGACGTAAAACGGCGCAATCAAGGCGCTGACAATCGCCCCTAACGATGAATAACCGCTTAACAGGACCGTCAGCAGCCAGGTGCCAGCCATAACGCCGGTTAAATCCCAGCCGATGGGCGCAATGGCACCAAATGCGGTTGCTACGCCTTTCCCACCTTTAAAGCCAAAAAAGACCGGCCAGATATGCCCCAGACAGGCGGCGATAGCGATAAGCCCCAGCCAGAAAGGGGTAACGCCTAACGCATACGCGCCCCAGACGGGCAACATGCCTTTAAGGATGTCAAAAATAAGTACCGCGACAGCCGCTCCCTTGCCACCGATTCGTAATACGTTCGTCGCGCCCGGGTTGCCGGAGCCGCTTTCACGCGGATCGGGCAGCCCGGCGATGCGGCAAACCAGAATGGCACTGGAAATTGAGCCGCAGAGGTACGCGAAGAGGATCATTCCAGGCGCGATTGCACTCATAAGCTGTTCCGTATTGAAAGTGTCGTTTTATTTACTATTTCTGTGGATAATACGCACATTTCGCCGGAAGTGGTATCCGGGTTAGCCAAAAAGCAGGCAGGTCGTGATGGATATTGTATTTATAGAGCAACTTTCGGTAATCACCACTATCGGTGTTTACGACTGGGAACAGACTATCGAGCAAAAACTGGTGTTCGATATCGAAATGGCGTGGGATAACCGTAAGTCGGCGAAAAGCGATGATGTCGCAGATTGTCTAAGTTACGCGGATATCGCCGACACGGTGATAAATCATGTCGAAGGCGGGCGTTTTGCTCTGGTCGAGCGCGTGGCGGAAGAGGTGGCGGATCTGCTGCTTAGCCGATTTAATTCTCCGTGGGTTCGCATCAAACTGAGCAAGCCTGGCGCCGTCGCGCGCGCGGCGAACGTAGGGGTAATTATTGAGCGTGGCAATAATCTGAAATAAAAATAAATAATTTTATATTTTTTAAACCAAACGGTTATATATGGGGTCTTAACGCGAGATCCATTTTTGCAGTGTTTTTCATTTTAGGGGTTTATTGATGAGCGATATGCACTCGCTGCTGATAGCGGCAATTTTGGGTGTGGTCGAAGGATTGACGGAGTTTTTGCCGGTATCCAGCACGGGCCATATGATTATTGTGGGTCATCTGCTGGGGTTTGAAGGCGATACGGCCAAGACATTCGAAGTGGTGATTCAACTTGGATCTATTCTGGCGGTCGTGGTGATGTTCTGGCGGCGGTTGTTTGGTCTCATCGGTATTCACTTTGGCCGCCCGCTACAGCGTGAAGGTGAAAGTAAAGGTCGATTAACGTTGATTCACATCCTGCTGGGCATGATTCCGGCGGTGGTGCTGGGGTTAGTCTTTCATGACACGATCAAGTCGCTATTTAACCCGATTAACGTGATGTACGCGCTGGTGGTAGGCGGTCTGTTGCTGATTGCCGCCGAGTGCCTGAAGCCGAAAGAACCGCGCGCGCCGGGGCTGGATGATATGACGTATCGTCAGGCGTTTATGATTGGCTGTTTCCAGTGTCTGGCGCTGTGGCCGGGCTTCTCGCGTTCCGGAGCGACCATTTCCGGTGGGATGCTAATGGGCGTCAGCCGTTACGCCGCCTCTGAGTTCTCGTTCTTACTGGCTGTGCCGATGATGATGGGCGCAACGGTTCTGGATCTCTACAAAAGTTGGTCATTCCTGACCGCAGCGGATATTCCGATGTTCGCAGTGGGCTTTGTGACGGCGTTTGTGGTGGCGCTGATCGCCATCAAGACCTTCCTGCAACTGATTAAGCGTATCTCGTTTATTCCGTTTGCGATTTACCGCTTTGTGGTGGCGGCTGCCGTTTACGTTGTCTTCTTCTGATGATTGACCTGCCGGATGGCGGCGTACCGCCTTGTCCGGCCTAACTGTTTTGTCGGTCTGATAAGCGCAGCGCCATCAGGCAATTTATCGTGCCGGATGGCGTTTAGCTGGCGGGGTTCGGGCAGCGCTTCTCTTTCCAGTTGGCGACCGCTGCAATTCGTCGCTTTGTCAGCTCCTCGCGAATCTCAATGCCCTTAAATCCGGCCTCCACCACCTCTTTCGTCGGTACCGCCTGCGCCACCTGCCAGGCTTCGCGCAGCCAGCGCCCCTGCGGGTAATCCGACGCTTCAAATCCGGTACGTCCACGGACATCGGCCTCGCTGGTCAGCGCAATCTGCTCGACGCGCTGCGGTTTACGCCATGCATCAATGGCGTCAAACAGCTTAACGATCGTTTTCGGCTGGAGTATCGGAAAGGTGTGGATCAGATCGTGGTATTCGGCGACCAGTTTAGCTAAATCACGCAGGTCATTGGGGACGCGCAAACGCTGGCATAACTGTTCGACCAGTTTCACGCCCGCCGGGCCGTGGCCATGATGGCGCGGCCAGAGGTTTTTCGGCGTTAAGCCTTTGCCCAGATCATGACAAAGCGTGGCGAAACGGACATCAAGCTGCGGACTGAGCATAGCGGCCATCGACAGCGTCATCAGCGTATGAACTCCGGTATCAATTTCCGGATGCCACTTTGCCGGCGCGGGTACGCCAAACAGGGCGTCGATTTCCGGAAACAGGACGCGCAGGGCGCCGCAGTCGCGCAATACCTGGAAGTAAACCTGCGGATTGCGGGTGGTAAGCGCATTTTCCGTCTCTTTCCATACCCGTTCCGGCGTCAGATGTTCCAGCTCGCCTGCCGCGGTCATGTCGCGCATTAGCGACAGTGTTTCATCGGCGATACGGAAACTCAGATGAGCGTAACGGGCGGCAAAACGCGCCACGCGCAATACGCGCAAGGGATCTTCGCCAAACGCGGGAGAGACATGGCGCAGTAGACGCGCCTCCAGATCCCGGCGCCCGTGGTAAGGGTCGATAATCTGGCCGTCATCGTCGCGCGCCAGAGCATTAATGGTCAGATCGCGACGCTGGAGATCGGCTTCCAGGGTAACGTCCGGCGCGGCATAACAGGTGAAGCCCGTGTAGCCGGAACCGGATTTACGCTCAGTACGCGCCAGCGCGTATTCTTCGTGAGTTTGCGGATGGAGAAACACAGGAAAATCACGGCCTACCTGCTGGTAGCCCGCATCAAGCATCTCCTGCGGCGTGGCGCCGACAACGACCCAATCTTTATCTTTAACCGGTAGCCCTAACAACGCATCCCGAACCGCACCACCGACCAGATAAATCTTCACGCCACTTTCCTTTTAAAAACGATCATCCTCTAATGATAAGACAGTGCCGCAGAGAAGGCGATTTAGTTCATCCAGCGGTCTTTGCGTTTACGGCTTGGGATCATATGCGGCAGCACCAGCCCTAACAGCAAGCCAATACCCAATACGCCGCCGCCATACATAAACCACTGCATAATAATGGTGCGCTGTTTGTCATCCAGTTGCAGATTCGCGGCGCTAACTTTTTTCTGCGCGACAATCAGTTCGTTTTTCAGCTTCTGGTTCTCTTCTTTTAGCCCATTGATGACGCTGTCGCTTTGCGCCACTTTCTGCTGCATATCGGCGGTGCGCTGATTCCACGTGGTATCAATATTGTTGAGTTTATCGGTCAACGTTTTGACCTGATTTTCCAGATCCGGCACGCGGGTACGCAGGCTTGGCGTGGTATTCAGTTCTTTTAACGGTATCCAGGCAGTACGACCAGAACTGTCTTTGATTTGACCATAGTTGGCATCGCTCTGTAAGAGCGTGACTTCCTCGCCGGCGTTGACGGTACCCACAAGGCGATAATTATCTCCCGGACCGCTGCGGACCCAGGTATTCAGTTCATCAGAAACGTAACGCGTCTCTTCAGCATGAGAGACGGCGGTGGCGCTAAGCGCAAGTAAAGTTAGTCCAATCAGGCGTAATTTTGGCATCAGGCTGTCGTTATTGTCAGAGAAAGTGGAACGATAGTAACGGCATCAGTGTCGCTACGCAAAGTAGTCGACATCAATCGGAATCATCTGTGTCGCCTTTGCCGCTACGTCAAACTTTTACGCCCGTCAAATTGCTCGTTGCATGGCAATTTGGCGCAAAATACTATCTACTGACAAAAATAATGCGGGTAAGTTCGCCAAGAATCTTCCCAGATGTGACATAACCCATAAGTACAAGGCCATGGCTCAGGAAATCGAATTAAAGTTTATCGTCAATCACGACGCCGTAGATGCGCTGCGAAATCATCTTCATACGCTCGGCGGTGAGCATCATGCGCCCAGCCAGTTGCTGAATATCTACTTCGAAACGCCTGATAACTGGCTACGCCGCCATGATATGGGGCTGCGTATTCGTGGTGAAAATGGGCGCTATGAAATGACCATGAAAATTGCCGGCCGGGTAACGGGCGGGCTGCACCAGCGACCCGAATACAATGTCGCGCTAAGCGAACCCGTGCTGGATCTGACGCAACTTCCGGCGGAGGTCTGGCCGGATGGTAACCTGCCCGCCGGCCTGGCATCAAGCGTACAGCCGCTGTTCAGTACCGATTTTTACCGGGAAAAATGGTGTCTGGACGTTGACGGCAGCAGGATTGAAATTGCGCTCGATCTCGGCGACGTAAAAGCGGGCGAGTTTGCCGAACCGATTTGTGAGCTGGAGCTTGAGTTGCTTCGCGGCGATACGCGCGCCGTGTTAAAACTGGCGAAGCAACTGCTGTCGCAAACCGGTTTGCGTCAGGGCAGTCTGAGTAAGGCGGCGCGAGGTTATCATCTGGCGCAGGGGAATGCGCCGCGAGAGAATACACCAACGACAATTCTGCGGACCGTCGCGAAAGCCACGGTAGAGCAAGGGCTGGAGGCCTCGCTGGATCTGGCGTTGTCACAGTGGCAGTACCATGAAGAGCTCTGGCTGCGCGGCGACGAGTCGGCGAAAGAACACGTGCTGGATGCTATGGGGTTGGTGCGCCATGCCTTAATGCTCTTTGGTGGCATTGTTCCGCGTAAAGCGAGCGCTCACTTACGTGATCTACTTACCCAGGCGGAAGCGACGATGACATCCGCGGTGTCCGCCGTCACAGCCGTTTATAGTACGCAAACGGCGATGGCGAAACTGGCATTGACGGAATGGCTGGTGACGAAAGCCTGGCAGCCATTTCTGGACGCGAAGGCGCAGGCCAAAATGGCCGATTCTTTTAAGCGTTTCGCCGACATTCATCTTTCTCGTCATGCTGCTGAATTAAAGAAGGTTTTTGGACAACCGCTGGGTGATAAGTATCGCGACCAGTTGCCGCGTTTGACTCGCGATATCGACAGCGTTTTACTGCTGGCCGGGTATTATGATGCGATGGTCGCGCAGGCATGGCTGGAGAACTGGCAGGGATTGCGTCACGCCATTATTACCGGGCAACGTATTGAAATTGAACATTTCCGTAATGAGGCCATTAACCAGCAGCCGTTCTGGTTGCACAGCGGAAAACGATAATCAGAACCGTAGAAAGCGCCTGATGACGCTGCGCTTATCAGGCTTACGGTATGCGGACTTGTAGGCCGGATCAGGCGAAACGCCGCCATCCGGCATTATTTAAAGGATATCCCCTAAATGACGCCGCTCTCTTCACCCTTATCGCAGTACTGGCAGACCGTTGTTGAGCGCCTACCAGAAGGATTTACTGAGACATCGCTTAGCGTGCAGGCGAAGTCAGTACTTACATTTAGCGATTTTGCGCTGGATAGCGTGATAGCGCATCCGGAGTGGCTTGCCGAACTGGAATCCGCATCGCCGCAGGCTGATGAATGGCGACATTATGCTGGCTGGTTACAGGAGGCGTTGGCAGGTGTCTGTGACGACGCCTCGCTGATGCGTGAACTGAGGCTTTTTCGTCGTCGCATCATGGTACGCATCGCCTGGGCGCAGACGCTGTCGCTGGTGGACGATGAGACTATTTTACAACAGTTGAGCCATCTGGCGGAGACGCTCATCGTGGGGGCGCGTGACTGGCTGTATGCCGCCTGTTGCCGCGAATGGGGAACCCCCTGTAACCCGCAGGGCGTTCCGCAGCCGCTGCTGATTTTAGGCATGGGAAAGCTGGGCGGCGGCGAACTGAATTTTTCGTCTGATATCGATCTGATTTTCGCCTGGCCGGAACATGGCGAGACCCGGGGCGGACGCCGTGAACTCGATAACGCCCAGTTTTTTACGCGTCTCGGGCAGCGGCTGATCAAAGCGCTGGATCAGCCCACAATGGATGGTTTTGTCTATCGGGTGGACATGCGCCTGCGACCGTTTGGCGACAGCGGCCCGCTGGTACTGAGTTTTGCCGCGCTGGAGGATTACTATCAGGAACAAGGACGCGACTGGGAACGCTACGCCATGGTGAAAGCGCGGCTAATGGGCGATAACGACGACGCCTGGTCTCGTGAATTACGCGCCATGCTGCGGCCTTTCGTTTTCCGCCGCTATATCGATTTCAGCGTCATCCAGTCGCTACGCAATATGAAAGGGATGATCGCCCGCGAAGTGCGACGCCGCGGTTTGAAAGACAACATTAAACTTGGCGCGGGCGGTATTCGTGAAATTGAGTTTATCGTGCAGGTATTCCAGCTGATCCGCGGCGGACGCGAGCCGTCGCTACAGTCGCGTTCGTTACTGCCGACGTTGGATGCTATCGCTGCGCTGCATTTGCTGCCTGAGAATGACGTGGCGCAACTGCGCGTGGCCTATCTTTTTCTACGTCGTCTGGAGAATCTGCTGCAAAGCATCAATGACGAACAGACGCAAACG
Source organism: Salmonella sp. SAL04157 (assembly GCF_046551635.1). Lineage (NCBI taxonomy): Bacteria > Pseudomonadati > Pseudomonadota > Gammaproteobacteria > Enterobacterales > Enterobacteriaceae > Salmonella > Salmonella sp. SAL04157. The sequence continues at coordinate 511,579 of NZ_JBGDVS010000001.1, read as the reverse complement.
TTGCCTGCCGACGATCTGAATCGGGCGCGGCTGGCCTGGGGAATGAAGGCGGAGAACTGGCCGCAGCTTGTTGGCGAACTGACGGATCATATGGCTAATGTACGCCGCGTATTCAACGAATTAATTGGCGATGATGAAGCCGATACCCCGCAGGAGGAAGAACGTTCAGAGCCGTGGCGTGAAGTATGGCAGGATGCGCTACAGGAGGATGATTCGACGCCAGTGCTGGCGCATTTAGCCGATGAGGATCGGCGACAAGTTCTGACCCTCATCGCTGACTTCCGTAAGGAACTGGATAAACGCCCTATCGGCCCGCGCGGGCGGCAAGTGCTGGACCAACTGATGCCGCACCTGCTTGCTGATGTCTGCTCTCGCGAAGACGCCGCTGTTACGCTATCGCGGATAACGCCGTTGCTGGCGGGGATTGTCACTCGCACCACCTATCTGGAGCTGCTGAGCGAATTTCCTGGCGCGCTGAAACACCTGATTATGCTCTGCGCCGCTTCGCCAATGATAGCGAGCCAACTGGCGCGTTATCCGTTGTTGCTTGATGAACTGCTCGACCCCGGCACGCTTTATCAGCCGACGGCTACCGACGCTTACCGCGACGAATTACGCCAATATTTGCTGCGCGTACCGGAAGAAGACGAAGAACAACAACTGGAGGCATTACGCCAGTTTAAACAGGCACAGCTTTTGCGGATTGCGGCGGCGGATATTGCCGGTACGCTGCCGGTGATGAAAGTGAGCGATCACCTCACATGGCTGGCGGAGGCGATGATTGATGCTGTGGTGCAGCAGGCGTGGACGCAAATGGTTGCGCGTTATGGTCAGCCAGCGCATCTGGACGAGCGCCAGGGGCGGGGGTTTGCGGTTGTCGGTTATGGCAAGTTGGGCGGATGGGAGCTGGGCTACAGTTCCGATCTGGATCTCATCTTCCTGCATGACTGTCCGATGGACGTCATGACCAACGGCGAACGCGAAATCGACGGGCGGCAGTTTTATCTGCGCCTGGCGCAGCGCATTATGCATCTGTTCAGTACGCGCACCTCCTCCGGCATTTTGTATGAGGTAGATGCGCGTCTACGCCCCTCTGGCGCGGCGGGAATGCTGGTGACTTCAGCGGACGCGTTTGCCGATTATCAGCAGCATGAAGCCTGGACCTGGGAACATCAGGCGTTAGTACGCGCTCGCGTGGTATATGGCGACCCACAACTTACCTCACAGTTTGATGCGGTGCGCCGCACTATCATGACGACGGCGCGCGACGGCAAGACATTGCAGACTGAAGTGCGTGAAATGCGCGAGAAAATGCGGGCGCATCTCGGCAATAAGCATCGCGATCGTTTTGATATTAAAGCTGATGAAGGCGGTATTACGGATATTGAGTTTATCGCGCAATATCTGGTACTGCGCTACGCTCATGAAAAACCTAAATTAACGCGCTGGTCTGATAACGTGCGCATCCTGGAGCTTCTGGCGCAAAACGGCATTATGGATGAACACGAAGCGCAGGCGCTGACGGTAGCCTACACCACACTGCGTGATGAACTGCACCACCTGGCGTTGCAGGAGCTTCCTGGTCATGTGGCGCAGACGTGTTTTAGCAAAGAGCGTGCGCTGGTGCAGGCAAGCTGGCGGAAGTGGCTGGTAGCCGTTTGAATTATGCTATTATCGCGCGCAAATTTTGAATCTCTCAGGAGACAGGAATGAAAGTAAATCTGCCAGCGTTTGAACGTGCAGGCGTCATGGTTGTGGGTGATGTAATGCTGGATCGCTATTGGTATGGCCCCACTTGCCGTATTTCACCGGAAGCGCCGGTGCCCGTGGTTAAGGTAAATACCGTTGAGGAACGTCCGGGCGGCGCGGCGAACGTGGCGATGAACATTGCGTCTCTGGGAGCGAACGCCCGTCTGGTCGGCCTGACGGGTATTGATGACGCCGCGCGCGCGCTGAGCAAAACGTTGGCGGAGGTCAATGTGAAGTGCGACTTCGTTTCTGTGCCGACGCATCCGACGATTACCAAACTGCGCGTACTATCACGTAATCAGCAGCTCATTCGTCTTGATTTTGAAGAAGGCTTTGAGGGCGTGGACCCGCAGCCGTTGCATGAGCGTATCAACCAGGCGCTGGGATCGATCGGCGCGCTGGTATTGTCCGATTATGCCAAAGGCGCTCTGACCAGCGTGCAGACTATGATTTCCCTGGCGCGCCAGGCGGGCGTGCCGGTGCTCATCGATCCGAAAGGAACGGATTTTGAACGTTACCGCGGCGCCACGCTGCTGACGCCAAACCTTTCTGAATTCGAGGCGGTCGCGGGGAAATGTAAAAGCGAAGACGAACTGGTTGAACGTGGTATGAAGCTCATTGCCGATTACGACCTTTCCGCGCTGTTGGTCACGCGTTCCGAACAGGGAATGACGCTGCTGCAACCGAATAAAGCGCCGCTACATATGCCGACGCAGGCGCAGGAAGTTTATGATGTTACCGGTGCGGGCGATACGGTGATCGGCGTGCTGGCGGCGACGCTGGCGGCGGGAAATACCCTGGAGGAGGCGTGTTATTTCGCCAATGCGGCAGCGGGCGTAGTGGTAGGTAAGCTCGGGACGTCAACGGTTTCCCCTATTGAGCTGGAAAACGCAGTGCGCGGACGCGCGGATACCGGCTTCGGCGTCATGACCGAAGAGGAGTTGAGACAGGCCGTCGCCAGCGCGCGTAAGCGTGGCGAGAAAGTGGTCATGACCAACGGCGTTTTCGATATTCTGCACGCGGGCCACGTCTCTTATCTGGCGAACGCGCGCAAACTGGGCGACCGCCTGATTGTTGCGGTCAACAGTGACGCCTCGACTAAACGTCTGAAAGGCGAAAGCCGTCCGGTTAATCCGCTCGAACAGCGTATGATCGTGCTGGGCGCGCTGGAGTCAGTCGACTGGGTTGTCTCTTTTGAAGAGGATACGCCGCAACGACTGATTGCCGGTATTCTGCCGGATCTGCTGGTAAAAGGCGGCGACTATAAGCCGGAAGAGATCGCGGGCAGCGAAGAGGTCTGGGCCAACGGCGGCGAAGTCATGGTGCTGAACTTCGAAGATGGTTGTTCCACGACCAATATCATCAAAAAGATCCAGACCGAGAGCGAAAAGTAAAACCGCGTCATCAGGCGTTACAGACGCTGCGGGCGCTGATTTTGAAGGCGCGTCGGACATTTTGTTTCGACGCGTATCTCGCGGTTGACGCTGCTTTTTTTTCGACCTAAAGTAAAGGAATAAGGGTGAGAGGGGATCTCTCCCCCCTCTGATTGGCTGTTAGTAAGCTGCGAAACTTATCAGTAACAGAACAATCAGTATGATGACCTGGTGCATCATAACCCTTTCCTTATTAAAGCCCCTTCCTCGGGAGGGGCTTTCCCGTTTCAGTCCCTTGCTGACATCGCGATTGTTGGTGAGTGGCCTGTCTGACGCAAGGGCTTTCTCCCGCCGATTTTGCGTTACTGGATCGCCCACGCAAAATGGCCTGCTGGTCATAACGCTTTGTACAGACAAGGTGGAAAAAAGATAAAAAAATCCCCGGTCTTATGACCAGGGACAGGAGATATGGCGGGGATTATTGCTCTTTTACCGTTGCTTCGCGATTAATCTCATCCGTTGCCGATGAAACCAACGGCGTGGTCAGCGCCTTTAGCGAGCCGCCAGCGATGCCAATCTCGTTTAACAGCGAATCGATCAGCGGCGCCTGGGTACGATAGGTGAGCGCGGCAGATAACGCTTGTTCCGCCAGGTTTCCCCCGTTAGCGCCGCCAGCGGCGACGTCGCCCGCCATCGCGCCGCGATTGAGGCCATCGACCTGAATAATCTTAATGCCGTCGATGGATTTCATCGGTTCAACAGACTTCTCAATAACAGCAGGCAACGATTGTAAGAGCGCTAGTTTAAATTTGAGGCTGGTTTGTTCGTCAGATAGTACGTTGATAGCGTCATTCAGCGCCCGCTGCGCTTCGGCTTCCGCCAGACCTTTTTTACGCGTTGCTTCCGCCAGTTCGATGATGGCGGCGGCTTGCAATTCTGCCGCTTCTTTCTCTGCTTTTGCCCGAACGGTCAGTTCGACCGCTTTGGTTTCCGCATCCTGCGCCGCGGCGATCAGAGCGACCTGCTTGGCGCGATCCGCTTCGGCGGTCTGGCGGGTGGTTTCTACGTTTTGCTGGGCGCGAACCGCATCGGCCAGCGCGTCGTTGGCGCGCGCTTCCGCTTGCGATTGCTGCTCGGATTTGGCGGCAATGGCGATAGATTTCGTCTGGTTGGCGATTTCTGTCACCTGTTGCTGTTCGATCTCTTTAATACGTACTTCACGCTCGGCCTCAACTTTCCTGGACCGTACTGCTTGCTCACGTTCGATCTCCGTCTCCTGGATCTGCCGCTCAGCAAGAATGCGCGTCTGTTCTGCTTCACGATGGCGCTCGGCCTCAAAAGCGGCAATTTTAGCGTTTTGTTCGGCGGTGCGGGTTTTAACCTGTTGCTCCTGCTCCAGAGTCATAAAGGCTTCTTGTTGCTCGATTTCCAGCTTGCGTTCAAGCGCGTCGCGGTTCTTTTCGCGCACCGCTACTTCCACATCCTGTTCCACTTCATTACGTTCACGACGGCGGCGTTCGGTTTCCTGCGTCAGTTTCGTCAGACCTTCGGCATCAAAGGCATTGTTTGGATTGAAATGCTCTTTGGACGTTTGGTTAAAGTTGGTTAATGAGACGCTTTCCAGTTCCAGGCCGTTTTTCGACAAATCTTCCGCAACGGTGTTTTGTACGCCCTGAACGAAGTTTTCACGCGTATCCTGTAGCTCATGCATCGTCATCTGGGCTGCGGTAGCGCGTAGGGCGTCAACGAATTTATCCTCAACCAGCATACGAAGATCTTCCGGCGACAGCGTTCGCTGGCCAAGGGTTTGTGCGGCGGTGGCAATACCTTCAACAGAGGGCTTTACACGCACGAAGAAAGCGACGACCACGTCAACGCGCATACGATCTTTGGTGATCAGGCTGTCGACGGTAGCACGGCTGACTTCAAGTTTTAGGGTATTCATATTGATCGGAATAATTTCGTGAAAGATTGGCATCACAATAGCGCCGCCGCTCATCACCACTTTTTGCCCGCCAAGCCCGGTACGGACAAACGCCTGTTCCGCAGATGCGCGGCGATAAAGGCGAGCAAAAATGATCCCGATAATTAGTAAGACGATAACCGCAACGATGGCGGTAAACATCCATGATGGCAATATGCCAAAAACATCATCCATTATGTAAGTTCCTCTCAATTAAACATAGAAGGTACGCTCAGCCAAATAACGCGTTGCGGAAAGTCGGCAGACAATCAGCACCTTGTCTCCTTTTTTAAATTCTTTTCCCTTTTCGGGTTCCAGCAGTAAATAGTGAATCTGGCCGAACTTATCGGTAAATTTTCCTTCGCAAGGTGTACCGGCGACGGCGGCGTGGCCGGTAATAATCGCCATGCCGCCGATAAATTCCTCTTCCCTGAGGGCGGAGCTTTCATCTCTGGGTAGCCAGGGCGCGAGGATTTTTCCGCTGTAATGCACGGCAAAGACCGACAGGACAATGCTCAACGGGACCAGCAGCAGATTGCTGAGCGGCGCTTGCCAGAGCATGATCCCGCCATGCTGGATGAGGATACCGAAGAGGCCGAAATAACCGGCCAATAGACAGAGGACGACCAGGGCGGGAACGCGTCCAATATTCAGATAATGAAGCGCCTGGCCCGTAGGGCCAGATGACAGGGCGTCATAATGATCGAGATGGGCGTCGAGCGCGCCTGAAAGAAAGTGGCCAAAAATCAGAGAAATCATCTCCAGCACGCCGATAAAGAAAACGAACGCGATGGCAAACAGATAGGGGCTGTTATACTCCGCAAATAAGGTCATATTTTCTATCCTTGTCGCCGCCTTCAGAAGGGTGTTCGCGTGATAATTTTCATGCTTGTTATTTCATTGCGTTACAATATCATGTGACCCATATCTCCTTAAGTCCGAAAAGCGATTTATCCGTCGTTATCTTTGGTGAATATTGTGATTTTGCGCATTAAATTTGCGCACGTTATGTATAAAACCGCCGTACATATAGGGAAATACTGAAATTAGAAAAAGCATATAGCCTTAACAGAATTCAATAACTGGAGGGTATGCTGATGAACAACAATAACGTCTATTCATTGAATAATTTCGATTTTCTGGCGCGCAGTTTTGCCAGAATGCAGGCGGAGGGGCGTCCTGTTGATATCCAGGCGGTAACCGGCAATATGGACGAGGAGCACCGCGACTGGTTTTGCAAGCGTTACGCGCTTTACTGCCAGCAGGCGACTCAGGCGAAAAGGTTAGAATTAGAACACTAATCCTCGCTCCCTTTACAGGTGCAGGGCATTATTCAGAGCTTATATGAGCGGGCCGTCAGGCCCGTTCACGTTTTTACTCTTGTGGATCGACTGGCGGGATGGCGGGCGCAGGTTTTACTTCTTCAGGCTTGTCGCGAGCTTCCAGTTCGCTGAGGCGTTGCTCCAGCAGCGCCAGTTTTTCCCGGGTGCGCAGCAAGACCTGAGTCTGGACATCAAACTCTTCGCGGCTCACCAGATCGAGACGCGTCAGCTGAGATTGCAGCGTTTGACGGATTTTTTTCTCGATATCTTCCCCGAACTCGCGAATACCTTTCGGCATTGACTCATGAACCTGGCGTGCGATTTGCTCAATTTTTTTCGGGTCAATCATTGTGGTTTCCCTGAACTGGTAAGTGTTAGCTCTTATTGTAGTGCGATATGTGGACGCCATAAACCAGAATTGTGTGACGTCATACGGAGTAAAGGCGTTGATGAAGGTAATCAATAGCGTTATAGTTAACCCGCTTATTCTCAGGGCGGGGCGAAATTCCCCACCGGCGGTAAATCAGCGATGTTTAACGCATTTCTCATCACGGCGCGCCGTGACGGAACGCGGAGAGCAGGTTGAAAGCCCGCGAGCGCTTTTTGCCATAGCGAAAAGGTCAGCAGATCCGGTGTAATTCCGGGGCCGACGGTTAAAGTCCGGATGGGAGAGGGTAACGATCCAGTCGGGCATGGACCCGCTCACGTTATTTTTTTGCCGCTTGTCGGCACTCCTAAGACTGCCCTGATTCTGGTAACCATAATGTTAATGAGGTTTTTTTACCATGAATCAGACGCTACTTTCCTCTTTTGGTACGCCTTTTGAACGTGTTGAACTTGCACTGGATGCGCTGCGTGAAGGACGCGGTGTGATGGTGCTTGATGATGAAGATCGTGAAAACGAAGGCGATATGATTTTCCCCGCAGAGACGATGACCGTAGAACAGATGGCGTTAACCATTCGTCACGGTAGCGGTATTGTTTGCCTGTGCATTACTGAAGACCGTCGTAAGCAGCTCGACTTGCCAATGATGGTGGAAAACAACACCAGTGCCTACGGCACCGGTTTTACCGTGACCATTGAAGCCGCAGAAGGCGTGACCACCGGCGTTTCCGCCGCTGACCGTGTCACTACGGTGCGTGCGGCAATTAAGGATGGCGCAAAACCGTCCGATCTTAACCGTCCGGGGCACGTTTTCCCACTGCGCGCTCAGGCGGGCGGCGTGCTGACGCGCGGCGGCCATACGGAGGCGACCATCGATCTGATGACGCTGGCCGGTTTTAAACCTGCAGGTGTACTGTGCGAGTTGACTAACGACGATGGGACGATGGCGCGCGCGCCGGAGTGTATCGCGTTTGCAGGCCAGCATAATATGGCGGTGGTCACGATTGAAGATCTGGTGGCTTACCGCCAGGCGCATGAGCGCAAAGCCAGCTGATCGAACGGATCATGGTTGAAAAAAGCCGATGAGATGTCATCGGCTTTTTTGTATTCCTTCGGTGCCATACTGTTCAGTTTCAAAGAACGACGAATAAGCTGAATGGTAAAATTATTGTGAGAAAAGCAGAGGCCTGAATGCAGACCTCTGCTTTGGTTTATCTATTCAGGTTATTTGCCTCTGGCCAGTTTCAATGCCCAGGCGCCGCTCATCACCAGCAGCAGAATCAGGCACAACCCAAAGGCCAACATACATGCCTGCGCCATGTTCATAAAGTGCCAGGGCGGAAGCAGATACCAGCCTTCAGACTGCTGGTAGAGATCGACAAACCACTGCTGTACGCTACTGAGCGTTACGCCATCAGGGACGATAGGCGCGTCATAACCGCAGTCTCCGGTAGGTTTAAACCACTCCGGTGCCCATTCCGCCAACGGTAAGTTGAAAGGAAAGGTCGGGTCAGTCGAACATCCTTGCACGCCAAAAAGTGAATCGGGGTCCGCATTATGTACCGCATGATGGATACCATTAAGCTTAATAGAAAACTTAATGCCCATAATGCTGCCATAAAACGCCGCGATGCAGCCAATCAGCTTCAGCACGATATTTTTGGGATTTATCGCCGCAATCACCCCGCCAATTACCATCACAAACATCGCGTAACGAATGTAAACACACTGTTCGCACGGCGCCATGTAGAGATAGATTTGGAAGAACGAGTGCGCCAGGATAATTAACCCTCCCATCGCGATGGCCATTAACAGCCACAGAAAGCGCTGTTCCTGCCATCTCACCAGCGTATCTACTGGTCTTGCGCGTAGGTCTCGCCATAATCCCTTAATAAAATCCATAATCGTTTCCCTGCTTATTTTTTAGTGGCCAGTTCCCGGACGAGTTCAGCCATAGAATCGATGGATTTGATGTTTTTGGTATAGATAAGGTACTTGCCGTTGACGACGTAAGCCGGAACACCCTGAATTTTGGCAACGTCATAGGCGGCTTTCCATTTTTCCAGAGTCTCCTGAACGGCAGGATCTTTCAGCGCCGCTTCAAAATCAGCCTGGCTCATGCCTGCGGCGTCCAGCCCGGTTTTAATAAATGCTGCCGGATCTTTCCCATCTGACCAGCGCTCTTTCTTATCATGGTAAGCCGCGTACCAGGCGAACTTCGCTTTTTTGAATTGTGATTTAGCATCAAATAACGAAATCCCGGCAGCTTTATCTTTGGCGATCAGGACTGCAAATACTTCGCTGGCCTGTTTGCCATATTCGCCTTTTGTTTCCAGGTGGAACGGGGTGAACGTAACAAGATCGGCTACTTTATCAGAAACCGGACCTGTTACGGCTTTGTCATATTTGTAGCAGAAAGGGCAGGCGTAGCTAAATACCTTAATCAGCGTTTTATCCGCATTAGGAATCGGTTTCTCCAGAACCATATAATCTGTGCCCTCGGTAAAAGCCGATGCCGCAAAAGGAGTGACCAATGCCGCGGTTAATACTACGCTTTTAAATAAAGAGGTAATCCATTTAGATGACATATTAATTCCTTCCCGTGATTTATTTAAACATTTGCGTTGGATGAACCAGTAATGCACGATAGTGAGTCTGGTTGGGTTTATCCGACAGCACATCAATTTCAACTTTCACTTCTTTCGTTTTATAGTCAATCTCATTCAGTTTGCCGACTGTGGGTTTACCAACGTCGAACAGGTTAATAGAACCGCCAAAGCCGAACATGGTGTCGCGGTCTTTTTGATATTCAACAACCGAGGTAATAGGACTATAGAAATCATACCCACGTTCTTTACCGTATTCCCAAACTTGTTGTACGGTGCCTTTCTTCTCATCGATCTTATATTCGACAAAACGGGAATATTTCATGGTCGGTAGAGCCGGTTGCTCCAGGCCGCGACCATCGCCGTTATCAAAGACCGTTAACGTGCCTTTGCTGGAAAGCCATGCCGTATGTTGGGTATAGGTGAAATCGAAATCGGTGTCCTTACACTTGCCGTTTTCGTCACAGGTCAACGGCTTACCATGATCGTCTACCGGCTTCAGCAATTTACTGGCTAGCTGCTTATTCCAGCCTTTAGACGGTGCCAGTATCCATTTCACCTGCTTATCGCGACCAATTTTTACAATACCCTGATGGCGGGAAGAAAGGATGATGGAGTCGTCTTTCGCGTCATAAGCGATAGAGTTGACGTGCGCCCAGTTACGACCGGCACCAACGCCAAGTGCATCGCCATACGGCGTATCCGGTTCGAGTTTCGCCTGCTGTCCGGCATGGGCCAGATCGACGTTCACGCATACTGCGCCCGCATCCAGCGCGCCTAGCAGCGCATCACGCATAGGGTCGAGGATTTTGGTTAAATCCCAAACGTCTACTACGCGGCCAGACTTATCGACCTCAATGATTTGGTCACGAATCGTATGAACATGTATGCCGTCTTCTTTGCGGTAATCGCGTTTGCCGACGCGCAGCAGTACGGTGCCGTTCACGGTTTCGATGGATCCATGAGACGCATCCAGGAACCCGCGCGGCAGTTTATGATCGGCAAGAATTTGCCCCATCATGTCAAACTCGTACCAGTGTTGGCCCTGCACCGCGGTAAAGGTGCCGCGAGGCGTTTCACGAATACCCATCAGGTAGCCGCGTTTGTTGATATTCATATCGTGGCCGTCGTAGAAGGTATCTTGATCCAGCCACCAGCGATATTCACCCTGGGTGTCGACCACAAACGTATAAGGGGCGATATCGAAAGGCAAAGCCCCGCCCGCCGGACCGGCATCAAGAATGCCCGCATTTTTATCTTTTTCGCCGTGCCAGTGAAATTCAGCGCCCTGCGGCGTAAAGGTATGGGTATTTACCAGATAAAGACGATCTTCAAATCCTGGCGCGACTTTAATAACTTTCGTTTGCTGGAGATCTGAAATAGAACGGTTATCCATATAATGGTTGACGATGGCGGACGTCTGCACCACATAGTCATCCTTCATGGCTTTGCCGTTTTCTTTATATTCTACCGTGACGTTGTTGGCAAATTTCTGATAAAGGCCAAAAATAGGAATACCGTCATAGGTTTCTAAAGACTCTTTCCCAACAGTATAAGTAACGGGAACGCCTTTTTCCCCTTTGCCATGTACAGTAACTTTAACGTCTGAAATAACATGGCTATCTAATTCCACCAGTGCGGTGAGAGGGGCATTACCGTAAGGATCGACAACGACTGCGCCTAATTTTCCTGCGGGCTGCGCCGGTTGAAAACCTGCGGCAAACGTACTGGCTGCGGTGAGTCCGCATGTCAGTGCGACGGCACCGGCAAGTATTGTTTTCCGGTATTGGTCAAACATGGATATATCTCCTTATATACAACTTCTAAATATAATACTTCTGTATATACTATGTTTTTATTAATGATAAATGAGGTAAATGATTGGTCTTTAAATATAAGTCATGATGCTATTACTTATTTTAAAGTATATTTTGTATCAATATTTTTTAATTGCCTGAGTGAGTCGATAGTAGGAGTGTGATATTTTAAGAACAATATAAATTAGTACGAAGTGTGATCTTATCGACATTGTTTTCTGCTTAATACCTCTTTCATTATTGTGTTTCACCACTGATTTATATGATCAAAATCATTTATTTGTTCCACAAATATGCCAGTATATGAATACGTCAAAATAAGGGTATGTAAAATTTTAACGTTAAATGTTTAGTGATGTTAAATTTTAAGGGTAAAAAGGATGTTTATTGCCTGGTATTGGATAATATTAATCGTTCTGGTGGTAGTAGGGTATATTTGCCATATGAAGCGTTATTGCAGAGCGTTTCGGCAAGACAGAGATGCATTACTTGAAGCGCGAACGAAACGTTTTCGCCAGACGAACGAAGGCGACAGCGTGATGAATGAGCAGAAATAGCGCATATCCTTGACGGGCAGCCGGATGTTGCCTGGCTAAAGGCCTGCATCCGGCGCGAGGTTTCTCTTAACCGATACCTATCGTCTGCAAAATGACGAGACTGAGCCCCATGATGGACATACCGCAAAGCACGCCATAGCTGGGGTTATTGTTAGGATCGATCTCTTTTGCCAGCGGCATCAGTTCATCGACGGAGAGCGCCACCATAATACCGGCGACTGCCGCCATGATAGCCGCCATAACGATTGGCGAAACCAGACTACCCAAAATCAGCCACGCCAGCACGCCGCCAAGAATTTCCGCCATGCCGGAGATACCGGCCCAAAAAATCGCGGTACGTTTTGATCCCGTCGCGGCATAAACCGGACCGGCAACCGCCAGACCTTCAGGAATATTGTGCAACGCCACCGCCAGTGCGATGCCGAAACCCAGTTCAAGATTGCTGCTGGCAGTGACAAAGGTGGCGATCCCTTCCGGAAAGTTGTGCAGGCTAATGCCGAGCGTCAATAAAATCGCAGTGCGTTTTATCGAGCCGGGAAGCGGCTGCTGCCTTTTTTGCACCAGATCCTGCGGATGAGCGTGAGGAAGCAGGCGATCCAGCCCGAAGTAGCCCAACAGGCCGATAATAAACATCCCGTAGCCCAGTACAGGCGACATTCCCTCGGTATCAAGCGCGGCGGGCAGCATCTCCATCAGCGAGATGAGCAGCATGATCCCTGCGGCGAAGCCCAGCGAAAAAGCCAGCACGCGATTAGACGGTTTTTGGCCGAGAACGCCAAGAAACGCGCCAATAAAGGTGGCGGCGCCCGCCAGTAAGGTCAGAATAAGTGGTACTGACATCCATTACTCCTTATCAATTTGCCGTCCGAACCTGACCTTCAAAATAACTGATGATCTTCATCATAGTTATCTGAGTTCTTCCTCTGTGAAGAAAGCGTATGGTGATGTTAACAAAATGTCTTTCCTGTAAGGATAACATCATGTCTTTAACGTGTATGCCAGCATTGTTTTTGGGGCATGGCAGCCCGATGAACGTGCTGGACGATAACGATTATACCCGCGCCTGGCGGCGATTGGGGGAAGCCCTACCGCGACCGCAGGCGATAGTGGTGGTGTCGGCGCACTGGTATACCCGCGGGATGGGCGTCACAGCGATGGAAAGGCCGCAAACTCTCCATGATTTTGGCGGTTTTCCGCAGGCGTTGTATGACACGCATTATCCGGCCCCTGGATCGCCTGCGCTGGCGCAGCGTCTGGTTGAACTGTTGGCTCCCGTTCCCGTCGCGCTCGATAAAGAAGCGTGGGGATTTGATCACGGCTCCTGGGGCGTATTGATCAAGATGTACCCGAATGCGGATATCCCGATGGTGCAGCTTAGTGTTGATAGTACCAAACCGGCGGCATGGCATTTTGAGGTGGGTCGTAAGCTGGCGACGCTGCGTGACGAAGGCGTGATGCTGGTGGCCAGCGGGAATGTGGTTCATAACCTGCGGACTGTGCGTTGGCACGGTGACAATATACCGTATCCCTGGGCGGCGTCATTTAATGACTTTGTTAAAGCCAATCTGACGTGGCAGGGGCCGGTAGAACAGCACCCGCTGGTGAATTATCTGCAACATGAAGGGGGGGCCTTATCGAACCCGACGCCGGAGCACTTTTTGCCTTTGCTGTATGTACTTGGCGCCTGGGACGGCAAGGAACCTATCACCATCCCGGTCGACGGTATTGAGATGGGCAGTATAAGTATGTTGTCGGTGCAGGTGGGGTAGGCCGGGTAAGGCGCGGAATGATTGCCCGATGGCGCTACGCGCATCGGGCTTACAGGAAAATCTATCCTTCGACAAAAATATGCGGATAGAAGCGGGAGAGATCCTGGGTGATCAGCGCCCGATCTTCACGGATACCAATGCCGGCGGGCTGATCGTTAATCAGCCAGCTACCAATCAGGGTGTAACTGTCGCCGAATTTTGGCAGCGGATAGAACTGTTGCACGATCATACCCTCTTCGCCATACGGGCCTTCCACGGATTCGATCGTTTTACCGTTCTCAATAATCGATACGTTCGCCCCTTCGCGGGAGAAGATCGGTTTCACGACATATTTATCCATTGACGGATGTTCGTCTTCGGCGAAATACGCAGGCAACAGATTCGGATGGTCCGGGAACATCTCCCACAACAGCGGCAACAACGCTTTATTGGAGATAATGCTTTTCCAGGCCGGTTCCAGCCAGCGCACGCCGGCATCTTCCAGCTTGGTGGAAAACATCTCGCGCAGCATAAATTCCCACGGATAGAGCTTGAACAGGTTCGCAATGACCTGATCCTGCAGATCCGTAAATTGGCCTTTTTCCCCCAGACCAATATCGTCGATATAGAGAAATTCGGTGGCGATTTCCGCTTCGGCCGCGCAATCCTGTAAATACTGAATGGTGCCGCGATCCTCAACCGTATCGCGACAGCAGGTGAGATGCAGCAACTGAAAACCGTACTGCTCGCGAAGTTCAGCAAAGCGTTCAATCAGCTTTTCCTGCAGGCTATTAAACTGATCGCTGCCTTCCGGCAGATTGCCCGCGTTGATCTGATCTTCCAGCCAAATCCACTGAAAAAACGCCGCTTCATACAGCGACGTTGGCGTGTCGGCATTATTTTCGAGCAGCTTAGGCTCGCCGATGCCGTCCCAGGCCAGATCGAGGCGGGAATAGAGCGACGGTTGTTGCGTTTGCCAGGACTGGCGAACAAAACCCCAGGTATGTTTTGGAATACGAAACTTCGTCATCAGCTCATCGCTGGCGATGACGCGTTCTACTACCTTGAGGCACATCTGGTGCAGCTCGGCGGTAACGTCTTCCAGTTTTTCCACCTGGGCGAGCGTTAACTTGTAATAAGCGTCTTCACACCAGTACGGTTCACCATACATAGTGTGAAAATTAAACCCGTATTCAGTCGCTTTATCGCGCCAGTCCGGGCGCTCGGTAATACTGACTCTTTCCATGCGTATCAGCCGCCCATCGAACGTGTTGAAGTACCGGCAGCGCTACGCTGCATGGTGCTCTGTTTGGCGACGGATTCGCCAAAACCGCCGCGGGTAACGGTTGTTGTGGTGGCAGGTTTCGGCGCCATCGCGGTTTTCGGTACGGTCATTGTCCGGCCCGGTTGCGCCGCGCCGTAGTTTTTACCTGCCGCATCGGTATATTTGCCGTATGCAGGGCTGGCCGGGTTTTTCGAGCTAAACAGCGGCTGTTGCGCAAAGCCTGCGCCGCCGCCCATCAGACGCCCCATCATGTAACCTGCCATAAGCGGCATCCAGAAACTGCCGCTGGATTGTTGGGCCTGCGCCTGATTTTCCGGTGCCATGCCAGCCTGTGCGGGCGCTTGCTGGCACTGACCTTCGCCAAACTCAGCGACGCAATCTTCGCGTGTAGCGTACTTAGGCGCAGTACGTTCGGCCTCTTTCAGCGCATTGTTATACGCGGTTGTACACTCCGCGCTTTTGCCCGGATTCGCCGCTGAACAGTCATCAGCGTTTTGATACAGCGATACGGTTTCATCGCTTTTTTCACAGCCAGCCAGCATAAAAACAGCCGTAACCGCCAAGGCGACCGGCGTTAAATGCCGCGCGCTCCAGCTTTTGCGAAATGATGCGTGATGGATGGATTTTGTCCGTTTCATATTTGTCTTCCAGGACCCAGTGGTAAATACAACATGCGTTCAGAATAGAGGATGACTGGTCGAAATTGAAGCGAGAAAAGGCGAGAATGCGGCGGAATAGCAGGATCTTTACGTTGTCTTACGTTCAGGCGCGGCTTTATGACAGGTAGCGCCGCGCTTACCAGACCTACAAGGGCACAGGTCTGATAAGCGCAGCGCCAGCGAATAACTTATCAATGCCGGAATGGATTGCCGTTATTGCTGTTGGCGCGAGCGGCGGTCGGCTGTACTGCCGGCGCGGCGCTATGGGCATTATAACCGTCTGCGGCAGCATCCTGATCTGGCGTTTCCGGCGCTACGCTTTCCGGCGACGTCGGGATAGGTTTACCCAACGTACTGTTAAGCGCGAGCAGATCCTGCTCGTTCAGCGTACCGAGCGCATATTTGATATTTAACTGATTAATCAAATAGGTATAACGCGCGTTGGCCAGTTGCTGCTTGGCATCATACAGAGTGGTGGTGGCATCCAGTACGTCAACAATGGTACGTGTACCGACCGAGTAACCGGCTTCCATTGCATCCAAAGAACTTTGCGCGGAAACGACTGCCTGTTTATACGCGTTGATGCTGCTGATGGAGGCGTTAATATTGTTAAAGGAAGAACGTACGGTCTGCACCACGCTACGGTGCGCGCTTTCCAGCTGTTCGCTTGCGCCGACGAAGTTATACTGCGCCTGTTTTACCTGCGAGTTAACCATCCCGCCTTGATACAACGGCAGGGAGAAGTTCAGGCCGATTTTATTCTGCCCCATGTTGCTATCGTCGTACTGGGCGGAGTTGGTTTTAGAACCGCTATAAGAGGTATCAGAAATGCCGGTTGAGGCCGTTAAATTCAGCGTCGGCAGATGGCCATCCTGCGCCTGACGGATTTGTTCGCGCGCCAGATCCTGACTTAAACGCGCCTGCAACAGCGACAGGTTACGGTTTTCCGCTTCCTTCAGCAGCGCATTAACAGCTTTGGGTTTGTCGGTTTTAAAATGCTCGACGTTAAGCGACGCCAGCTCCGGGTAATAATTGCCGGTTACCTGGCGCAGCTCTTCTACCGCGTTATCCAGGTTGTTGCGGGCGGTCACTTCATTCGCCAGTACGGTATCATATTGCGCACGGGCGTTTTGCACGTCGGTAATGGCGACCAGACCCACGTTAAAACGTTGCGTCGTTTGATCTAACTGACGGTAGATAGCCTCTTTTTGTGCCTGGGTATAGGAAAGCACATCAATAGCGTTCAATACCTTAAAATACGCGTTCGCGGTATTGAGGATCAGCGTCTGCTGATCGGTCTGATAGGTGACATCCTGAATGCCTGCTGCTTTTTCTTGCAGGGTGAGCCCACGCCATTTCGACATGTCAAATAACGTCTGCGTTAATTGCAGGGAAGCGCTGGTTTCATTGGAGTTGATACCGTTCGCATCGCGATAACCGTTGCTGTAGGTGTAGTCGGCACCTAAACCCAGTTGCGGCAGTAAAGGACTACGCGCTTCGTTAATTTTTTCGAATGCAGCATCGCGATCGGCAGCGGATTTACGCAATTCCGGGTTGCTCAGGCGTGCTTGCTGATAAACTTGCATCAGGTTCTCTGCCTGGCTTAGTGTGCTGAACCCCGACAGGCTCAGGCCGATAAGGATGGGGAGCAATTTCTTCATTTGCATTCCTTGTTGTGAAGCAGTATTTAGCGCTGATCAATTTGTAAAAATAATTGCTGATTCTAGCAGAATCCGCCACTGCAAAAAGTTGGCGTTACGTGCCATACGAGCCTTAATTGGCACCAATTTACCACAAGGGTGATAAAACAGCAGTCAACCACCCTTGAAATTCATCATTTAATCATTATTGCTAGCAGGGCAGCACAATGCGTAAATCAGACAACTTGCCAGTTACTTTCACCAAAAGCGATGTAGAAATTATTGCACGGGAAACGCGCTATCGCGGTTTTTTTTCATTGGATGTGTATCGATTCCGCCATCGTTTATTCAACGGAGAAATGAGTGGCGAGGTAAAGCGCGAAATTTTTGAGCGCGGGCACGCCGCCGTCTTGCTACCCTTTGACCCTGAACGCGACGAGGTGGTGCTGGTCGAACAGATTCGTATTGCCGCGTATGACACAAGCGTTACGCCGTGGCTGCTGGAGATGGTCGCTGGCATGATAGAAGAAGGCGAAACCATTGAGGCGGTCGCCCGGCGGGAGGCGATGGAAGAAGCGGGGCTGACCGTGGGCCGCACCCGACCGGTCATCAGTTACCTGGCGAGTCCAGGAGGAACCAGCGAGCGCTCATCTATTCTGGTGGGTGAAGTGGACGCCACGACCGCGGCAGGTATTCATGGTCTGGCGGATGAAAACGAAGATATTCGGGTTCATGTGGTAAGCCGGGAACAGGCATACCAGTGGGTAGAAGAGGGGAAAATCGACAACGCAGCCGCAGTCATCGCTTTGCAATGGCTTCAGTTGCATCATCAAGAGTTAAAAAACGAGTGGAAAAAATGAAGCGTTATACACCTGACTTCCCAGAAATGATGCGTTTGTGCGAAACCAATTTTTCGCAATTGCGCCGCCTGCTGCCGCGCAATGACGCCCCCGGTGAAACGGTGAGCTATCAGGTGGGCAACGTACAATATCGGTTAACGATTGTGGAATCGACCCGATACACTACGCTTGTAACGATCGAGCAAACGGCGCCAGCCATCACCTACTGGAGCCTGCCGTCGCTGACGGTGCGCCTCTACCATGATGCGATGGTGGCTGAAGTGTGTTCAAGCCAGCAGATCTTTCGCTTCAAAGCGCGGTATGATTATCCAAATAAAAAGTTGCATCAACGCGACGAAAAGCATCAAATTAATCAGTTTCTGGCCGACTGGCTACGATTCTGTTTAGCACATGGAGCGATGGCGATTCCGGTTTATTAGCGTCGTGAAACCTAAGGACACCATTTGGAAAGCCTGTTAACCCTACCTCTGGCTGGTGAGGCCCGAGTCAGGATTTTACAAATTACAGATACTCACCTGTTTGCCGAAAAGCATGAAACGCTGTTAGGCGTCAATACCTGGGAAAGTTACCAGGCTGTGCTGGAGGCTATTCGGGCGCAACAGTATGAATATGATCTGATCGTGGCCACCGGCGATCTGGCGCAGGATCAATCCGCTGCGGCTTATCAGCATTTTGCTGAGGGTATCGCAAGCTTTCGCGCGCCTTGCGTTTGGCTACCGGGCAATCATGATTTTCAGCCGGCAATGTACAGCGCGCTGCAAGAGGCGGGGATTTCCCCGGCTAAACGCGTGTTAATCGGTGAACAATGGCAGATTTTGTTGCTGGATAGCCAGGTGTTTGGCGTTCCGCATGGCGAACTGAGCGAGTTCCAACTGGAATGGCTTGAGCGTAAGCTCGCCGATGCGCCAGAGAGACAGACATTGCTCCTTTTGCACCACCATCCGTTGCCGGCAGGGTGCAGTTGGTTGGATCAGCACAGCTTGCGTAATGCCGGTGAGCTGGATAGCGTGCTGGCGAATTTCCCGCGTGTAAAATATCTGTTATGCGGACATATTCACCAGGAGCTGGATCTTGACTGGAACGGTCGCCGTCTGCTGGCGTCGCCGTCAACCTGCGTACAGTTCAAACCACACTGCGCGAACTTTACGCTGGATACTATCGCGCCGGGCTGGCGTACGCTGGAGCTCCGGGCGAACGGCGTCCTGGAGACGGAAGTGCATCGCCTGCAGGATACCCGGTTCCGACCCGATACCGCTTCGGAAGGATACTGATGTCTACGCTTCTCTATTTGCACGGATTCAACAGTTCCCCTCGCTCGGCAAAAGCGTGCCAGCTAAAAAACTGGCTGGCGGAGCGTCATCCGCATGTCGAGATGATCGTCCCTCAGCTGCCGCCGTATCCTGCCGATGCGGCGGAGTTGCTGGAATCTCTCGTGCTTGAGCATGGCGGTGCGCCATTAGGGCTGGTAGGATCGTCGCTGGGTGGTTATTACGCCACCTGGCTGTCGCAATGTTTTATGCTGCCGGCTGTGGTGGTGAATCCCGCCGTGCGGCCCTTTGAATTACTGACCGACTATCTCGGTCAGAACGAGAACCCCTACACCGGGCAGCAATATGTGCTAGAGTCTCGCCATATTTATGATCTTAAAGTCATGCAGATTGACCCGCTGGAAGCGCCGGACCTGATCTGGCTACTGCAACAGACGGGCGATGAAGTGCTGGATTACCGCCAGGCGGTGGCATATTACGCCTCCTGCCGTCAGACAGTGACCGAGGGTGGTAATCACGCATTCACGGGCTTCGAAGATTATTTCAACCAGATTGTCGATTTTCTTGGACTGCACAGTTGCTGACAATCAATTCGAATTGCTAATTAAACCATGACGCAAACTTATAACGCTGATGCCATTGAGGTACTCACTGGGCTTGAGCCGGTACGCCGCCGCCCGGGGATGTACACCGATACGACCCGCCCCAACCATTTGGGTCAGGAAGTGATTGATAATAGTGTGGATGAAGCACTGGCAGGTCACGCCAAACGCGTGGATGTCATTTTACATGCCGATCAATCGCTGGAAGTGATTGACGACGGACGCGGGATGCCGGTGGATATCCATCCGGAAGAGGGGGTTCCGGCGGTAGAACTGATCCTCTGTCGACTTCATGCCGGCGGTAAATTCTCCAATAAGAACTATCAGTTCTCTGGTGGTCTGCATGGGGTGGGGATTTCGGTAGTGAATGCCCTGTCAAAGCGCGTGGAAGTGACCGTGCGCCGCGACGGTCAGGTCTATAACATCGCGTTTGAAAACGGCGAAAAAGTGCAGGATTTGCAGGTTGTCGGCACCTGCGGTAAACGTAATACTGGCACCAGCGTCCATTTCTGGCCCGACGAAAGTTTCTTCGACAGCCCGCGTTTTTCTGTCTCTCGCTTAATGCACGTTCTGAAAGCAAAAGCGGTGCTGTGTCCCGGCGTGGAAATCACTTTTAAAGATGAAGTGAATAACAGCGAGCAGCGCTGGTGCTACCAGGATGGCCTGAACGACTATCTGGGCGAAGCGGTAAACGGCCTGCTGACGCTGCCGGAAAAGCCGTTTATCGGTAATTTTAACGGTGAAACGGAAGCTGTTGACTGGGCGCTATTGTGGCTGCCGGAAGGCGGCGAATTACTGACGGAAAGCTACGTCAACCTGATCCCGACCATGCAGGGGGGGACGCACGTCAACGGTCTGCGCCAGGGCCTGCTCGACGCGATGCGCGAATTTTGCGAATACCGCAATATTCTGCCGCGCGGCGTCAAACTGTCGGCGGAAGATATCTGGGATCGCTGCGCTTATGTGCTCTCCGTGAAAATGCAGGACCCGCAATTTGCCGGGCAGACCAAAGAGCGTCTGTCGTCGCGTCAATGTGCGGCATTTGTTTCCGGCGTGGTGAAAGATGCCTTCAGCCTGTGGCTGAACCAGAACGTGCAGGCGGCGGAACAACTGGCAGAGATGGCGATTGCCAGCGCGCAGCGGCGACTGCGCGCCGCAAAAAAAGTGGTACGCAAAAAGCTCACCAGCGGTCCGGCGTTGCCGGGGAAACTGGCGGACTGTACCGCGCAGGATCTTAATCGGACCGAGCTGTTCCTTGTGGAAGGGGATTCGGCGGGCGGTTCCGCCAAGCAGGCGCGCGATCGCGAATATCAGGCGATCATGCCGCTCAAAGGTAAGATCCTTAACACCTGGGAAGTCTCTTCCGATGAAGTGCTTGCCTCGCAAGAGGTGCATGATATTTCCGTGGCGATCGGTATCGATCCGGACAGCGACGATCTGAGTCAGCTGCGCTACGGCAAGATCTGTATCCTGGCGGATGCGGACTCCGATGGTTTGCATATCGCTACTCTGCTTTGCGCGCTGTTTGTCAGACATTTCCGCGCGCTGGTGAAGAATGGTCATGTCTACGTCGCGCTGCCGCCGCTATACCGTATCGATTTGGGTAAAGAGGTCTATTACGCGCTGACGGAAGAAGAGAAGGCGGGCGTACTGGAACAACTGAAGCGTAAGAAAGGTAAGCCGAACGTACAGCGTTTCAAAGGCCTGGGTGAAATGAACCCGATGCAGTTACGCGAAACCACGCTTGATCCAAATACTCGCCGCCTGGTGCAGCTCACCATTAGCGATGAAGACGATCAGCGTACTAACGCGATGATGGATATGCTGCTGGCGAAGAAACGTTCTGAAGATCGACGCAACTGGCTACAGGAAAAAGGCGATCTCGCGGATCTCGACGTGTAACGGTTGTTGCACGCTTTATCCGGTCTGCGCGCCGCAGGCCGGATAAGCGAATCCGACATGACGCCGCAGCCTGATGGCGACACTTGCGCATCGCATCAGGGAGACGTCAGACGAGGGTAATAACTTAAACGCCGGATTCCAGAATACGAATATTCATTTCCAGCACATCGTCTTTTACCGCGTCGCTGTAGGCTTTCATATGCGGGGTTTGCAGATGCGCCTCAAGGTGCGCAACGCTTTCCCACTGTTCAATCATCACGATCGAGTCAGGCGCCAGAGTCTGAAAACTCACGCCCGCGGCATGATCCACCATCGGCGCGTAACCGTGGCACCCCTCTTCTTTAAGAACAGTTGGAATAATTTTCGCAAACTGGTCGAGGACGGCCTGACGGTGATGTTGGCCCGGACGCGTGCGAATTTCGGCAATGACGGTAAGCATGGTTAACTCCTTCTAATTCCAGGATGACCAGTTAAGCAAAAATTTCGCTCAGATGCTTGCGATATTCTGCGGTATAGCGCGGAACATCCGGCATTTTAATCACGTCGTTGGCAATAAACGTTGGTAGCGCGTCCATGCCCAGGAACTGGTTGGCTTTATGGAATGGCAGATAGACGCCATCTACGCCTACGCCGTGGAAAAACTGATCTTTTTCGGTAAATGCTTCCATCGGCGCGTTCCACGTCAGTGACAGCATATATTTTTTCCCCTGCACCAGACCGCCGGAACCGTACTTTTTAGCGGCATCGGAACGCGTGCGGCCATCGCTGGCATAGAGCGTGCCGTGACCTTCGGTAAAGACATCATCCATATATTTTTTTACTGTCCATGGTGCGCCCATCCACCAGCCTGGCATCTGCCAAATCACCACGTCAGCCCAGACGAAATTCTGCACCTCTTCTTTAATGTCATAGTCGCTGTCGGCGCGGACGATCTTAACCTGATGACCCAGATCGCGCAGCAGCCCATCGGCAACTTCGGTCAGGGTGTCATTCAACTGGCCGTTGGAGTGCGCGAATTTTTTCGCCCCGTTGATAATCAGGATGTTACTCATTTTGTGTCCTCAAGAAATGCGTTTGCTGCTGATTCTACGCTGACGGGCGGTGCGGTGAAATTAGCAAAATGTGCAAAGTCTTTTGCGTTTTTGGCAAAAGTCTCTGTTACCAACTTACTACGGCCTCAAATCCACCTTCCGCGGCGTTGCCAAACGACACCGTCATGCCGTGCAGCGTAGCGATGCGGCGGACGATTGATAATCCCAGACCGCTGCCGGTCACACT
This sequence comes from Salmonella sp. SAL04157, assembly GCF_046551635.1. Classification (NCBI taxonomy): domain Bacteria; kingdom Pseudomonadati; phylum Pseudomonadota; class Gammaproteobacteria; order Enterobacterales; family Enterobacteriaceae; genus Salmonella; species Salmonella sp. SAL04157. The sequence continues at coordinate 488,565 of NZ_JBGDVS010000001.1, read as the reverse complement.
TTGGCCTGGCGGGCGGTAAAAACGCTCGCCGATATGCGTCAGAATCTCTGGCGCTACGCCAGGGCCATTATCTCTGACGGTGAAGCTGCGGGCATGTAAGGTAACGTCGACGACGCTGCCCTGCGGACTGTAGCGAATCGCATTATCCAGCAGGTTACGCACTAACAGGCTTAAGAGTAGCGGCTGACCGGTACGTATGACGTCATGGGCGTTAAGCTGTAAACGCACGTCGATATTCGCCTGCTGCGCCGGATGATAAATATCCATTACCGCGGACTGCAGCAGCTCTTCCAGCGAAATCTCCGCCACATCCTGCAAATTATTGAGCGAGTCGAGGCGCGATAACGTCAGTAGCTGATCGACCAGCCGCGTGGCGCGATCGATCCCCGCATGGAGCTGGGTCAGCGCTTTATCGCGTGAGAGCGGATCGTCGCCCGAGAGCTGCGCCACCTCGGTTTGTACTTTCAGCGCGGCCAGCGGGCTGCGCAATTCATGGGCAGCGTCGGAGGTAAATCGCCGTTCGCGCACCATCATGGAGTGGATGCGGCTAAAAAGCTGATTAAGCGCTTCGACCAGTGGGCGAACCTCGCTCGGTACGCCTTTGGCGTCGAGCGGCGTTTCCGATTCCGGCGACCGGAAGCGCAGCGCCTGCGCCAGTTTTTTCAACGGTCTGAGCTCGCGGTGAAGCAGGAGTAATAAAATCAGTAGCATGAAGGGAAGGGCGAGCAGCCACGGCGTTAATTGCGCCGCCACGATCGCCAGCGCCATATCTTCGCGGTAATCCCACTCCTGACCGACGACGATACGATACTTGCCGTCCGCCGAGTTCAACCACAAAAAACGCCAGAGGTCGTTGTCATCCTTCAGATAGCCATTGTCGAAACCTTCCCGGCGATAGCGATACGGAATATCCTGGCCGTTGTCGCCATCATGCAGCAACATTTTGCCGTCAGCGGAAAAGATGGCGAACGCCAGCGCATCGTCATCGATATGCCCATGTTTTAATTTCTTTGGCGTATGCGCCATGCGCTGCGGGGCGTTGATCTCGTTAAGATCGAGGGTGCTAAGCCGTCTGGCGAACAACATCAACTGTGTGTCAAACAGCTCGTCGACATTATCCGTCGTCTTTCTCCAGGCCACAAAACTGGAGATTGCCCAGGTGATGGAGACCAGAATCAGGAAAATAAGCGTCAGCCTGACGCGCAGGCTGAGACGTTGCGTCAATTTCATGCGTCACCCAGGGTGTAGCCGATGCCGTGTACGGTGCGAATAAATTCGCTGCCGAGCTTGCGGCGTAAATGATGAACATGGACTTCCACTGCATTGCTGGACACGTCGTCATCCCAGTTATACAGCTTCTCTTCAATAAGCTTGCGCGGCAGCACGCGACCTTTGTTGCGCAGTAAGAGTTCCAGCAACGCGAACTCTTTTGGTTTTAAGGCCAGCGGTTCGCCGGCAAGCGTTGCGACGAGATTGCCTGGATTGAGCGTCACCTGGCCGTGGCGCAATTCGCTACTGGCCTGACCGCTGGCGCGGCGTACCAGCGCCTCCAGACGGGCGGCGACCTCAATGAGCGCGAAAGGTTTACATAAATAGTCATCAGCGCCCAGACGTAGCCCCTCGACGCGCTCTGCTAACGCGTCGCGCGCCGTCAGGATCAGGACCGGTTCCTGTTTACCCTTTTCGCGCCATTCGCGCAAAATATCCCGCCCGTCCATGCCTGGCAGCGTCAAATCTAAAATAACCGCATCATAAGGCGCGCTGTAAAGCGCCTCTTTTCCCGGACGTCCCTCGGTAAACCAGTCGACGCTGAAACCCATTTTACTCAGGCCCGCTTTTATGCCATCGCCAATAAGTGTGTCATCTTCTACCAGTAAAATTCGCATCTGTTCTTCCTTGCGGTAACTCGCGTTGCCGTCAGTTAACCTTGTCGCCGCAGGCGATGTACAGAAAAAAAGATTCTTTTTTTGCCTTAAGAAGTTGTTAAGGATTACCTTATTAAATGGATCTGAAACGACATGAAAGGGAAAAGTAATCATGAAAAAATTAGCTGCAATCGTTGCCGTTATGGCACTGTGTTCTACCCCGGTTCTGGCGGCTCAGCAGGGTGGTTTCTCCGGCCCGTCGGCGACGCAAACGCAAGGCGGCGGATTTGTCGGCCCGAACGGCAGCAGCACGACGGTAGAGAGCGCTAAATCGCTGCGTGACGATGCGTGGGTAACGCTGCGCGGGAATATCGTCGAGCGCATTTCCGACGACCTGTATGTGTTTAAAGATGCGACCGGTACTATCAATGTGGATATTGACCACAAGCGCTGGAACGGCCTGACCGTAACCCCGCAGGATACCGTTGAAATTCAGGGCGAAGTGGATAAAGACTGGAACTCTGTCGAAATCGACGTAAAACAGATCTCTAAAGTTGCCAAATAAACTCCATCAGGGCCGCGCTCGCGGCCCTTTTCTTTGTGACTCAACGCGCCAGATAGGGTAGTATCTGCGGCAATATTGCCTGAGAGATACCGGGTATTATTCGGGCTAACAGTTGAGGAATCACAATCAATGAGCGATATGGCAGAGCGCCTTGCGCTACATGAATTTACGGAAAACGCCTACTTAAACTACTCCATGTACGTGATCATGGATCGTGCGTTGCCGTTTATTGGCGACGGCCTGAAGCCAGTACAGCGCCGCATCGTCTATGCGATGTCAGAGCTGGGGCTGAACGCCAGCGCTAAATTTAAAAAATCCGCCCGTACCGTTGGTGACGTACTGGGTAAGTATCACCCGCATGGCGACAGCGCCTGCTATGAAGCCATGGTGCTGATGGCGCAGCCGTTCTCTTACCGTTACCCGCTGGTCGATGGCCAGGGGAACTGGGGCGCGCCGGATGATCCGAAGTCATTCGCGGCAATGCGTTATACCGAATCTCGCCTGTCCAAATACGCCGAGCTGCTGTTAAGCGAGCTGGGGCAGGGGACGGCGGACTGGGTGCCAAACTTCGACGGCACGATGCAGGAACCGAAAATGTTACCGGCGCGTCTGCCGAACATCCTGCTGAACGGCACCACCGGTATTGCGGTGGGCATGGCAACAGATATCCCGCCGCACAACCTGCGCGAAGTGGCGAAAGCGGCGATTACGCTGATTGAGCAGCCGAAAACGACGCTGGATCAGTTGCTGGATATCGTCCAGGGGCCGGATTACCCGACCGAAGCGGAGATCATTACCCCACGTGCGGAAATTCGTAAAATTTACGAAAACGGGCGTGGCTCCGTGCGTATGCGCGCGGTATGGACCAAAGAAGACGGCGCCGTGGTAATTTCCGCGCTGCCGCATCAGGTGTCTGGCGCGAAAGTGCTGGAACAGATTGCTGCGCAGATGCGTAATAAAAAACTGCCGATGGTAGACGATCTGCGTGATGAATCGGATCACGAAAACCCGACGCGTTTAGTGATTGTCCCGCGCTCCAACCGTGTGGATATGGAACAGGTGATGAACCATCTGTTCGCCACCACCGATCTGGAAAAAAGCTACCGTATTAACCTGAATATGATCGGTCTGGATGGTCGTCCGGCGGTGAAAAACCTGCTGGAGATCCTCACCGAGTGGCTGGCGTTCCGCCGCGACACGGTGCGTCGTCGTCTGAACTATCGTCTGGAGAAAGTGCTTAAGCGCCTGCATATCCTCGAAGGTTTGCTGGTGGCGTTTCTCAACATCGACGAAGTGATTGAGATTATCCGTAACGAGGATGAGCCGAAACCCGCGCTGATGTCGCGTTTCGGCATCAGCGAAACCCAGGCGGAAGCGATTCTCGAACTGAAACTGCGTCATCTCGCCAAACTGGAAGAGATGAAAATTCGCGGTGAGCAGGACGAGCTGGAAAAAGAGCGGGACCAGTTGCAGGGCATTCTCGCGTCCGAACGCAAAATGAATACCTTGCTGAAAAAAGAGCTACAGGCAGATTCCGATGCCTATGGCGACGATCGCCGTTCTCCGCTGCGTGAGCGCGAAGAAGCTAAAGCGATGAGCGAACACGATATGCTGCCGTCCGAACCGGTGACTATCGTGCTGTCGCAGATGGGCTGGGTGCGCAGCGCCAAAGGTCATGATATTGATGCGCCGGGGCTTAACTATAAAGCGGGCGACAGCTTTAAAGCCGCGGTGAAAGGTAAGAGCAATCAACCGGTGGTGTTTATTGATACCACCGGGCGCAGCTATGCTATTGATCCCATTACGCTTCCGTCGGCGCGCGGGCAGGGCGAACCGCTGACCGGCAAACTCACGTTGCCGCCGGGGGCGACCGTAGAGCATATGCTGATGGAAGGCGATGACCAGAAACTGCTGATGGCGTCGGATGCGGGCTATGGCTTCGTTTGTACGTTTAACGATCTGGTTGCCCGTAACCGTGCCGGTAAAGCGTTGATTACACTGCCGGAAAATGCGCACGTCATGCCGCCGCTGGTGATTGAAGACGAGCACGATATGCTGCTGGCGATTACCCAGGCCGGACGGATGTTGATGTTCCCGGTTGACTCTCTGCCGCAGCTGTCGAAAGGCAAAGGGAATAAGATCATTAATATCCCCTCTGCGGAAGCGGCGAAAGGCGATGATGGACTGGCGCACCTGTACGTGCTGCCGCCACAAAGCACTCTGACTATCCATGTCGGGAGGCGCAAAATCAAACTGCGCCCTGAAGAGTTACAGAAAGTGGTCGGCGAACGCGGACGCCGTGGCACATTAATGCGCGGCCTGCAGCGTATCGATCGCATTGAGATTGATTCACCGCATCGCGTAAGTCATGGCGACAGCGAAGAGTAAGACAGGGGCACCCGTAGGCCGGACAAGGCATTTAAGCCGCCATCCGGCGCTCTGCCGTTGCCGGATGACGACGCAGTAGCGTCTTATCCGGCCTACGGTTTCAGATCGGATTAACATTAAAATTTCCCGTAAAACCGTTGTTTATTCGTGCATTGCGATTAACAATACGTTTTTCCAGAGAGCCACACTTACCAAAATCCTAACCTGAATTTCAGGTGACGTAGAATGCCGGGCTCTTAGGCCTTCAGAGGTTGTTATGCTATATATTTTTCGTCTTATTGTTACCGTTATTTACTCCATTCTGGTCTGTGTTTTCGGTTCTATTTACTGCCTTTTCAGCCCACGTAACCCAAAACACGTGGCGACGTTTGGACATATGTTCGGTCGTCTGGCCCCGCTGTTTGGCCTGAAAGTGGAGTGCCGCAAACCCGCCGACGCGGAAAGCTATGGCAATGCTATCTATATCGCTAACCACCAGAATAATTATGATATGGTCACGGCGTCGAATATTGTGCAGCCGCCAACGGTGACGGTGGGGAAAAAAAGCCTGCTTTGGATCCCGTTTTTTGGGCAACTGTACTGGCTGACCGGTAATCTGTTGATTGACCGTAATAACCGCGCCAAAGCGCATAGCACCATTGCGGCAGTGGTTAACCATTTTAAAAAGCGCCGTATTTCTATCTGGATGTTCCCTGAAGGTACGCGTAGCCGGGGACGCGGTCTGCTGCCGTTTAAAACCGGCGCGTTTCATGCGGCTATCGCGGCTGGTGTGCCGATCATTCCTGTCTGCGTTTCCAACACCTCTAACAAAGTCAATCTAAACCGCCTGAACAACGGACTGGTTATTGTGGAAATGCTGCCGCCAGTCGACGTCAGCGAATATGGTAAAGATCAGGTTCGCGAGCTGGCGGCCCACTGCCGTGCGTTAATGGAGCAAAAAATCGCGGAACTTGATAAAGAGGTTGCGGAACGTGAAGCGACCGGTAAGGTTTAAGCAGCCTTACTCTGTTATTGTAGAAATCATTTTTTCAGGCACAACTCTTTAGCCTGTTTTACATGGAGCTTATATGTCATTCAGTCGGCGTCAGTTTCTTCAGGCATCGGGAATCGCACTATGTGCAGGCGCGATTCCCCTCAGGGCGAATGCTGCCGGTCAGCAACAGCCGTTGCCTGTTCCGCCGTTGCTGGAGTCCCGTCGCGGGCAGCCGTTGTTTATGACGCTACAGCGAGCGCACTGGTCCTTTACGCAAGGCACGCGCGCACCGGTCTGGGGAGTGAACGGTCGTTATCTGGGGCCGACAATCCGCGTCTGGAAAGGCGATGACGTTAAACTCATCTATAGCAACCGCCTGGCGGAAAATGTCTCCATGACGGTTGCTGGTTTACTGGTGCCGGGGCCGCTGATGGGTGGCCCGGCGCGTATGATGTCGCCGAACGCGGACTGGGCGCCGGTGTTGCCGATTCGTCAGAGCGCCGCGACGCTGTGGTATCACGCTAACACGCCTAACCGTACCGCGCAGCAGGTGTATAACGGCCTGGCCGGAATGTGGCTGGTCGAAGACGACATCAGTAAAACGCTGCCCATTCCGAACCATTACGGCGTGGATGATTTTCCCGTCATTATCCAGGATAAACGGCTGGATAACTTTGGGACGCCGGAGTACAGCGAACCGGGAAGCGGTGGTTTTGTCGGCGATACGCTGCTGGTGAACGGCGCGCAAAGTCCCTATGTCGAAGTGTCCCGCGGCTGGGTGCGGTTACGGTTGTTGAACGCCTCGAACTCGCGGCGCTATCAGCTTCAGATGAGCGATGGCCGGGCGCTGCATGTGATTTCAGGCGATCAGGGCTTTTTACCTGCGCCGGTTTCCGTCAAACAGTTGTCACTGGCGCCCGGCGAGCGACGTGAAATCCTGGTTGATATGACCAACGGCGACGAAGTCTCGATCACCTGCGGGGAGGCGGCCAGCATAGTCGATCGGATTCGCGGTTTCTTTGAGCCTTCCAGTATTCTGGTTTCTACCCTGGTGCTGACGTTACGACCAACCGGATTGCTGCCGCTGGTGACCGATAATCTGCCGATGCGTCTGTTGCCGACGGAGATCATGAGCGGGGCGCCTATCCGCAGCCGGGACATCAGTCTTGGTGACGATCCGGGGATTAACGGCCAACTATGGGATGTGAATCGCATTGATATTACGGCCCAACAAGGCACCTGGGAGCGCTGGACGGTACGCGCCGATATGCCGCAGTCGTTCCATATTGAGGGCGTCTCTTTCCTGATTCGTAACGTCAACGGCGCTATGCCGTTCCCGGAAGATAGAGGCTGGAAAGATACCGTCTGGGTGGATGGGCAAGTCGAACTGCTGGTCTACTACGGTCAGCCGTCCTGGCCGCACTTCCCGTTCTATTTCAATAGCCAGACGCTGGAAATGGCCGACCGCGGCTCGATTGGGCAAATGCTGGTGAATCCAGCGTCGTAAAGGCGGACCAGTGATATTCGATGAGAATCAGTGAGGAGGGATGGCGGCTGCTGACGTTCTGGATGTTTACTGCAGGCGGCTATCTTATTCTGTTCTTCATTGTTATTTGCCTGGCTTGTTTGTTCCAAACGCCTCGTCGCGTGTTGCTGTGGATTGCTTTGCCACAGATTACGCTGGTTCTTTTGCTATGGTTTGCTGCGGGTGATGAAACGCTTTTCTTCCCGATTGGCGCAGGGTGGATACTGGGGCTTAGTTTATTGCTGGCGCTACTGTTTAGCCATCGATTAGGCCAACCACACCACCTTTGGGCCGGGTGCCATGCGGTCGTATTGCTGCTGTTGTTAGCGCACATAGGGGATATTCTCGAGAGGCATCATCGGCGCGATGCCTATCAGGCACAGCAGGCGGCGGAAGAAACGCTGTTACAAAAAATCGATACGACCGATGACCGCGCTTTTTTAAATCATTTGATGTCACAAGCAATGCAGTCGCAAAACGCATTTCCCCTTTTGATATTGCGGACGGAACTGAAAAAATTTGGTTGGTTTTGGCCATCGACCGGCTTAATCGCCCTGCCGTTGGGGCGTTTGCCTCCTGGTTTATTGGCGATTCTGTACAGGCAAAGCAATATCGGCATCAGCTCTTACAAAACAATCCATTATTGGACCTACTGAATCGTATTTTTAATGATAGTATGGCTGACGAACAAATTTTTCTGCAACAACAACTTTTGGCGCGAGATATTTGTACCAGTTTGATTAGCGTCGTGCCGGAATTATTGACGGACGAACTGTATGCGCAAGCCGTTGCCTTTGATAATAGCAACAAACCGAAACCTTTCTCATGGCAGTTTGAATTCGATGTATTTTATCATCAGAAAAAATAACGGGCAATAATGAATTTTGGAAACGGATGGAGTTTGTTGTTGATGATAATATCCACCGTGCTGGGCAATATATACAATCATCGTATTGGCTATAGTTATTAGTGCGTTTAGCTCGCTGTGTTATCAGAAAATAGAAACGAGAGATTTGAATTCGGTAGTGAGCATGGAAAGTAAGGATGCTTTATGGTTGAATCATTTGCGTGGATGATGTGGGATTCAGTAATATTGATGAGCGCGTGGGGGATTTATGGCGTCGTATTATTGAGGTTAATTGTCGGCGCATTTGATTCTTTGCGCTATCGGCGGGTTTTTTTGCGTGTTGTTCTTCCGCAGGTGAGCGTTGTTTGTATATTGTGGGGAGGATTATTCTGGATCGATTCAAAAAATATTTATATCGTATATTTATTGATATTAGGATTGATGCCCTCGATAATAATTGCTATTTTTTCTAGTCGAGAGTCTCCATTTTTTATTCTGGGAACTATCGTGTCCCATACTATTTTTTTTGTTCGTTTTCGTTTATGTGATGGACGGCCCGCGATTATGGCACCACATTGGTGAAGACTGGGATAACTATAAAATTACCCGACTGTTTGAGCGCGCGAAGGGGGATGTTCAGGTTTTGCAGGATGCCTCTTGTTATCAATTGGCAAGTGTTTTGACGCTGGCTGCAGAACACCGCGATACACCGGAAAATTTATTGCGTTATCTGGCTAAAATACGAGGTATTTCGCCATTTTTGACAGCGGCAGAATCTTGCCCTGAAGCGGCGATCCCGAATGCCGAATTTCTTTATACGCCATTTGTTACCGCTCTTCGCCAACATAACGTACCGATAGTACGCTTTTTTAGCCAGCAACTGGTGGGCGAGACATCTTCCGCCAGAGAGAATCGCAACATTGTCGCTCGTAAAGAAAATCCACTGCTGACGCTTTATAAATCTAACTATATATCACAGTATCGCGAGCAGTACAGGCTAGAAATTAGTCATTTATTGCTGAATATTATGCCAGAACTGTTGAATGATGCTGTCTATATTTATCCCATTATCCAACGTAACACCGAGTTGGTTGCTTATTTTTGGCAGAAACATCCGCCCACTATTCCTCTACGCAGGCTCGAAGCGATGGTGTTGTTAGCCAAAACGGAACCGCTAATGAGCGAGGTAACCCATAATCCAGAAATATTGATCACACCGCCGATTGAGAGGTGGGATCGTGAAAACCTGCTCACTTTCATACTGAGCAATGGCAATCTGGTAATGATTCAGTCGCTTATTGATGCAAACGTAGTGGACTGGAAACGAGCAATGGAAGACGGAAATAATGAGCCTCTGCATCAGGCCATATTGCGACTGCGTGGTGGAGCGTTAGAGAACGCATTGCTGATACAGATCATTAAGGCGATGCAAGCGCAGAAAGCGTTATCCAACGAGCAAATCGCCCACTATCTTCCCTGGACACCGACGTTTCCTGCCGCTTTTTTACAGGCTGGGCTTTCCTGTGAGCAATTGCGTGAGGTGTTGAATGCTTCAGTGGCGGGGGGCGAACAAGCACGAAACGATACGCGGCAACGGCTGAATGCGCTATGTCCAGTCGCGAAGTGACTAAAGGAATAGTAAATGGATTATATTAATCGATGGCTTGGCTCTGAACTGCTGATGTTTTGTATTCTACCGTGGGGGTATGCCGCTGCGGTGGCATCACTGCTGATCCTGATGTTTTCCAAAAAACGCAGCCGACAGATTTTGCTGTGGGTATTACTACCACAGTGGGCAGTCGTGGTATTGCTGTTACTCACGTTGCAGTACACCCAGTTGTTGAGCCAAACAGGCACGGTATGGATGTTGATGCTCCTGTTGCCGATTCTGAGTTGGGCGGGCTTGCTGCCCGCGCTGCTGCTGGGAACCTGGCTGCGCAAGCCGTGGCCCGCATGGCTACTGTGCCATATTGTGTTCATTGGGGTGCTGTGCCCGGTGATGCCGGAGCTGTGGCGTGCTATTAGCCATCAATGGCAACAGCAAAATATTGCGCAGTTGCTCAGGCAGGTTCAGGCAGGCGACTTGGACCAGTTAGAGAGCATTCATGATAACAGTATGTTGGAACAGACACTGGTTCAGGCGGTAAAAGCGCCAGGCATATCAGAAAAAAACTTGCGCGCTCTGACTGCACGTGTGGCATCGCCTTTTAGTGTTTCGCGGGAAGATGGCTATTTTGTCAATGCGCCATTTTTTGCAGCTTTTGAGAGTGGCAATATCACTGCGGTGCGTATTTTTAGCGAGCAGCTCACGGGCGACTCTCAGCAGGCGCAGGCAAATCGCACCATCGTACGGCAGCAAAATCCGTTGGAATATCTCCCCACGCCCCATTTTAAGCCTGAGGGATTTCGCCAGACTTTTTTTGAGATGGCCGACGTTCTACTACGGGTCATGCCCGATCTCCTCACCGATGAAGCCTATTCGGGGGCGATACAGCTTCAGGATAAAGAGACTCTGGCCTTTTTCTGGCAGCGGCGTGAAGCGCAAAATCCGCTGTATCGCGCATATTATTTCTTGTTGCAGGGGCAAACTAAAGCGCTGCTTGCCCAGATAAAACTGACGCCGCAGGTGCTGGGACAATCAGTTTATCCGAATAAAAATCTGCTGGCGTCGCTGTTTAGTGATGCGGATGGCGAGACGCTGCGTGCGTTGGTGAAAGGGCAGATGCTGAACTGGCAGCACATCCCTCAGGATAAGTTGACGGACGGCTGGAATTTCCTGATTTCACGCACATTGCATACCGCCTCGAAAGAGGACGCGCTGCCGCCGGATATTCTGGCGGGGATACTGCAAAGTATGCAACAGCAACATACGGCGTTGCCGGAAGCCCTTATTGTAGCCAGCCTTGATTACCAGGATGAAATACATAGCCTGATGACTGCCTACCGGATGGCTTGGTTGGACTGTAACAAGCTTAACGCAATGATCGATAAGGTGTATCCACCAGAAGATACGCGGCGTACCAATGCGCGTATAAAATTAGCACAGCAGTGCGCCGATTTAGACTGATATGCCGTGCTCTGATAATTGAAATTACATTGATTGTTAATAGAAATACAGGGAGTGGTAAATAATGAAAAAATGTTTTTTATTTATATTTGTGTGCCTGTTTATCTTCTCAGCTAATGCGGAACTAAAATGCTGCCCTGAGTTCGAAAATAAAAAAATCTATTTTCAGGGCAAGGTCACAGACTACACACTAAATGACTTTACCTTTTTCGGTGACAGTCGCGAACCCTTTTATGGCAGCGAAAACGATGATTATACCGCCACTGCAGATGAGTGGCTCGGATTTTACGCTGAGTTGCCCGACGTTCGAAAATGGCAGCGCGTGGTTCCTGACGATTTTTCTACGATGTATGGCGCGCCGTGGTGTGACATCCAGTTTTTTGAACAAGAGAATGATCATTCGGTGATTACTGGAAGTGAACATATGCGCTGTATCGATTTTCTCGTGACGCCTAAAAGAAAAGGGCTCATTCCTATGGGGACAAAGGGAACGCTGATGGATTACGGCAGCTATCTTGCTTTCGCACCGCAGATAGAGCACATCACGCTGGAAGGCCGATTTCCTGAAGCCTCGCGGACCTGGCTTCCTGTAAGAAGCGTGCAAACCAGCGCAACCTCGATAGCCGATCTTAAAATTATGCTTAATGAGATTTATGCTCGCCACGGTTATATTTTCAGACCGGGCGGTGAGATGGATCGGTACTTCCGACAGCAGCCGTGGTATCGCCCACGCTATGCGAACGTTGATTACCTCATTACCAAGACAGAACATCGTAATATCAAACTCCTCAAAGAGCTGCTTTCTCCTGAGTCACAGCGTAAAAAGGCGCTGTATATTCAGAACACAACCGATTTTTGTGAGGCGCTGAAAGCGAATAATATCAAATATGTCATGGACAATACGGCAGAATACCTTACGACTGGCGCAGATCAGCCAATCAATTTAGAAAAAGTATGGCAAAAATACAGAGACTTAATGATCAATGGCGGCGGAAACTGTCAACGCGATATCGAGAGCTATAAGCGCTACTCCTTTTTATACAGCGAACCTTTAGGTATTTATTACAATTCCACTTTTGAGTTTGATGAAAAGAAAGGGAAATATGTTCTCACTTATGTGAACTTTGATTCTTCCTGCAACAAAGAGGGTGACACGATTGAACTGGAAGGTATGATGGTCAAACGCGAGCACGTCATTGAAGATAACCAAGGCCAACACTCGGATAAAGATCTCGAATTAAAAACAATAAACCTTCAGTGTGTGGCAGGGGCCATGATGGACCAACCTGACTGGGATCGCTATGTCCAGCTCATTCTTCCTCCTGAAAAATACAATTATTATCAACGGTTTATAGGGAAGAGAATCACCCTGCGAGGGAAAGTCATGATTGCAGAATCCATGTATCATGTCACGCCGGTACTGTTGAATTTGCTCGAAGAACAAAATCCTATTATCAAAGTAGCAGATATGCCTGCTCGTCCATAAGTACGATAACCGGCGGGGCAGGCAATCGGCCCCGCTACAGAGTGCAGCCTCACCAATCAATTCGATTTATCTTCCATTCCGGCTTATAATCCCCGACCTTTGATTATTTTTTTGCCAATCGTTTTGGAAGCAATATGAGCGCTATCTCCCTGATCCAACCGGATCGCGACCTTTTCTCCTGGCCGCAGTACTGGGCCGCCTGCTTTGGGCCGGCGCCGTTTTTGCCGATGTCACGTGAAGAGATGGATCAACTTGGCTGGGATAGCTGCGACATTATTCTGGTAACCGGAGACGCCTACGTCGACCATCCGAGCTTCGGCATGGCGATTTGCGGTCGTATGCTGGAAGCGCAGGGCTTCCGCGTGGGGATCATCGCCCAGCCGGACTGGAACAGTAAAGACGACTTTATGCGTCTGGGTAAACCGAACCTGTTCTTCGGCGTGACCGCTGGCAATATGGATTCGATGATCAACCGTTACACCGCTGACCGTAAGCTGCGCCACGATGACGCCTACACCCCGGATAACGTCGCGGGCAAACGCCCGGACCGCGCCACGCTGGTCTATACCCAGCGTTGCAAAGAAGCATGGAAAGACGTCCCGGTGATCCTCGGCGGCATTGAGGCCAGTCTGCGTCGTACCGCGCATTACGACTACTGGTCTGATACTGTGCGTCGTTCAGTGTTAGTCGATTCCAAAGCCGACATGCTGATGTTTGGCAACGGCGAGCGTCCGCTGGTGGAAGTGGCGCACCGTTTGGCAATGGGCGAAACCATCGATCAGATTCGCGACGTGCGTAACACTGCGATTATGGTTAAAGAAGCTCTGCCTGGCTGGAGCGGCGTCGACTCCACTCGTCTGGACACGCCGGGTAAAATCGATCCAATTCCCCATCCCTATGGCGAGGATCTGCCGTGCGCGGATAACAAGCCGGTCGCGCCGAAAAAGCAGGAAGCTAAAGCGATTACCGTGCAGCCGCCGCGTCCGAAGCCGTGGGAAAAAACCTATATCCTGCTGCCATCCTTTGAAAAGGTGAAAGGCGACAAGGTGCTGTACGCCCATGCGTCGCGTATTCTGCATCACGAAACTAACCCTGGCTGCGCGCGGGCGCTGATGCAAAAACACGGCGACCGCTATGTCTGGATCAACCCACCCGCCATACCGCTCTCCACTGAAGAGATGGATAGCGTGTTTGCGCTGCCGTATCAGCGTGTGCCGCACCCGGCTTACGGCAATGCCCGTATTCCGGCCTATGAGATGATCCGCTTTTCGATCAATATCATGCGCGGCTGCTTTGGCGGCTGCTCTTTCTGCTCGATCACTGAACATGAAGGGCGCATCATTCAGAGCCGCTCGGAAGACTCTATTATCAACGAGATCGAAGCGATCCGCGACACGGTGCCGGGGTTTACCGGCGTGATCTCCGATCTGGGCGGTCCTACCGCGAACATGTATATGCTGCGCTGTAAGTCGCCGCGTGCGGAGCAGACCTGTCGTCGCCTGTCATGCGTCTATCCGGATATCTGTCCGCATATGGATACTGACCATACGCCGACGATCAATCTTTATCGCCGCGCCCGTGAGCTGAAAGGCATTAAGAAAATCTTAATTGCCTCCGGCGTGCGCTACGATATCGCTGTAGAAGATCCTCGCTACATTAAAGAGCTGGCAAGCCATCATGTGGGCGGCTATCTGAAGATTGCGCCGGAGCATACTGAAGAAGGTCCGTTGTCGAAAATGATGAAGCCGGGTATGGGCAGCTACGATCGCTTTAAAGAGTTATTTGACCTTTACTCTAAACAGGCCGGAAAAGAGCAGTATCTGATCCCGTATTTTATCTCCGCACATCCGGGCACGCGGGACGAGGATATGGTGAATCTGGCGCTGTGGCTCAAGCGCCACCGCTTCCGTTTGGATCAGGTGCAGAACTTCTACCCGTCGCCGTTGGCGAATTCGACCACCATGTATTACACCGGTAAAAACCCGCTGGGTAAAATTGGTTATAAGAGTGAAGATGTGGTGGTGCCGAAGGGAGACAGGCAACGTCGCCTGCATAAGGCGCTGCTGCGTTATCACGATCCGGCGAACTGGCCGCTGATTCGCCAGGCGCTGGAAGCTATGGGGAAAAAGCATTTGATTGGCGGTCGCCGTGAGTGTCTGGTGCCTGCGCCGACCATTGAAGAGATGCGCGAAGCGCGTCGCCAGAACCGCAATACCCGCCCGGCGCTGACCAAGCATACGCCAGTGGAACATCAGCGGCAGGGGCTTGCTGCGAATAAGAAGCGCGGGAAAGGCGCGGGGCGTTAAACGGTTTTACAGGTATCCTGTCAGGCTGGATAAGGCGAAGCCGCGATCCAGCGATTATTTTGCCTGATGGCGCTGTGTTTATCAGGCCCACAGATCGACCCAGGCCGAACACCATCCGGCAGAAGTGCGCCGTATTTATGCCTCACGAATTCTGGCCGCCAGCGCGGCCAGTTTTTCATCATCCGCCCGTTCATGATCGTGTGACGACAGATATCCTTCATACTGTTCGAAAAATTTATTCTGCCGCGATTCAATCGGTTTCCAGTGGGTTAAATCGCCAGTACCGTGCATGGGGCTTAATTTACTGTGCACATGGTCTACACCGAAACCTTCGAAGAACATTCCCGTACGACTGACATCCGGGAAAGCCTTATCCAGTTTCTTAGCCACTTTTTGGGTCGCCAGCATCAGGTCCGCTAACGCCTGCGGCGGTAGATCGAACGCGTAGCTGGGGTAATGTTTTTTCGGGATCACTACGGTAAACCCATCGGTATTCGGAAAAATCGACAAAAAAGCCAGGTGATGCTCATCTTCCCAAACTTTATGACAAGGTGCTTTACCTTCAACTATTTGACAGAAAATGCAGGTCATTCCATTTCTCCGTTAACCGAGGGGCTTATCGATGCGTTAAGCGTTTAATACAACCCTAACACTTTCCACCATGCGAGGCCGACTGTCAAAAAGACCGCCTGATTAAAGAGGCTGATAATAAATCCCGTTCGCCACCAGACGCCCGTCGGTACATAGCCGGCGCCAAAAAGAATGGGGCCGCGTGCGTGGGTATACTGTGTAAGAGAGCAGTACAGGCTGCTGGTAAACGCCAGCATAAGCGCCATCGGCGCCGCCGGTATATTCAGATGCAGACCGACACCCAGAAACACCGCATACAGCGCGGCGATTTGCGCGTTGCCGCTGGCGAAAAAATAGTGGGTATAAAAATAGGCTGCGTTAAGCAGCAGCAGGATGATTATCCAACTGGTTCCATGCATCGTACTGCCGATGCTGTCGCCAATCAGGTTGCCAAACCAACTGGTGAATCCTAGTTTCTTCAACTGGTTAGCCATCATCAGCAGCGCGGCAAACCAAATCAACGTATCCCAGGCGCCTTTTTCGCTTTTAACGTCTTCCCAGGTGAGCACGCCGCTCAGTAATAAAATCGAGAGACCGACAAAAGAGGCCGTCGTGGCATCCACGCCGAGCGAGCTGCCAAAAATCCATAGCACCAGCAACACGCCGACGGTCGCCAGCATGAGCCACTCGCCGCGCGCCATACTGCCCATTTGCGCCAGCTCTTTGCGCGCCAGATCCGGCGCATCCGGCGTATGTTTAATTTCCGGACGGGTCAGCCAGTAGACCAGCAGCGGGACGATAAGAAATGAGACCAGGCAAGGCAGGAGCGCGGCGATAAACCAGCTTCCCCAGCTCAACGTAACGCCGGCATTCGCCGCCAGTTTTACCGCCAGCAGGTTACCCGTATAACCGGTCATAAACAGTGCGGCGGTGACGTCGTTAACATTGCCAATACAGGTGATCAGAAAGGTGCCGATTTTGCTGCGAGACTCATCTTCCGGATGTGAATCAAAGCTGCGCGCCAGCGAGTCGGCGATCGGGTAAATCACGCCGCCGCAGCGCGCGGTGTTACTGGGCATCGCGGGGGAGAGGATCAGATCGGCAAACGCCAGGCCATAAGCCAGACCCAGTGTTCGTTTACCTAACAGACGGATCATTTGTAGGGCGATACGCCGACCCAGCCCGGTTTTGATAAACCCACGGGCAATCATAAAGGCGACGACGATAAGCCAGATCAGCGAACTGTTCAGCTCGCTCAACGCCGTGGTAATCGCGCCGCTGGCCGTTTTGTCGCCGGCAGCATAGGCGAGCGCAAAGACGGTGATACCAATAATACCGACCGCGCCAATAGGCAGCACTTTCGCCACGATAGAGGCGATCGTCGCGACAAAAATAATCGCGGAATGCCAGGCCGGCGCGCTTAACCCGGAAGGGGGCGTTAGCTGCCACAGTCCGGCGGCGATAACCAGAATAAGAATGAATGGGAGCCATTTGACGCCCTGAGATTTTTTTTCCGCCACAATCACACATCCATAAATATTTTATATGTATTAAGTAAATTCATAATAAATATGAATAAATATTCACAAAATCAGAATAATTCTGCGCTTATGTGTGGGGGAAATATACTGTTGAATGCGCGTAATTGTTTCTTAATGTTTCGGAATGCAAAAAAGCCCGACGACATCGTCGGGCATGGCGTGCGATAAATCCGGCTTAACCGCCGAACTGATCCGGATCGGGGCCGAGGCGTTTTCCTTGATCCAGTTTTGCGATCTCGCCTAATTCATCTTTATCGAGACGGAAATCCCAGACAGCAAAGTTTTCCGCGATACGGGAAGGGGTGACGGATTTCGGAATGACGACCAGCCCGCAGTCCAGATGCCAGCGAATAACAATCTGGGCGGGCGTTTTGCCGTATTTATCCGCCAGTTCGCGAATCACTTTCTGATCGAATACGCCTTCGCCGCCCTGCGCCAGCGGGCTCCAGGACTCGGTCTGGATTTTATGCGTCGCATTCCACGCATGTAGCTGGCGCTGTTGCATCAAGGGGTGAAGCTCGATCTGGTTGATCACAGGGGTAACGCCGGTTTCATCGATCAGACGCTGGAGGTGATGGATCTGAAAGTTACAAACCCCGATACTCTTTACCAGCCCCTCTTTTTGCAGCGCGATCATGCCTTTCCAGGCGTCGACATAGTGATCGATAGCCGGTACGGGCCAGTGCATCAGATAGAGATCGAGATAATCAAGCTGCAGTTTTTTCAGACTCTCCTGCAGGGCTTCGCGGGGACGTTTTTGATCGTCATTCCACAACTTGGTGGTGATAAACAGCTCTTCCCGCGCCACGCTCGCTGCTTTTAGCGCTTTGCCGACGCCTTCTTCATTCTGATATGCTGTGGCGGTATCAATCGATCGATAGCCCACCTCCAGCGCTTTATGAATCGCCGCGATCACCTCTTCATTGCTTGCTTTCCAGACTCCCAGCCCAAGTTGTGGCATTACGTTGCCATCCTGTAGCCTGATAATGGTTGGATTAGCCATGATGTGTTCCTCTTTTAATTGGCTCGCCGGAGTCGGGTCCGGCGAGACTAAGTGACTTAAGTCTGGACGAAATGGCCAAAAACGAAAGTCAGAGGCGAAAAAACCTTAGCGCGCCGCTTCATAAATCCGACGGCTGACATCCAGCGTAATATCCTGATTTTCACCTAAATTTGTGCATCCATGCGCCTCAAGTTTAGCCAGTAGCGCCGGAATAGTGCTGCCATCCAGACCGTAATCGGACAAGTGGGTAGGCACGCCCATCTGTTCAAAGAAACGGCGGGTGGCGGCAATGGCGGCATCAATACGCTCGTCGTCGGAACCGTCGGTGATATTCCATACACGTTCAGCATATTGCAGGAGTTTTGCACGTTTAACGTCTCGTTTTTCGTTCCATAGCGCAGGCAGAATGATAGCCAGCGTCTGGGCATGATCGAGACCGTGCATCGCGGTAAGCTCATGGCCCAGCATATGCGTCGCCCAGTCCTGCGGAACACCAGCGCCAATCAGGCCATTCAACGCCTGAGTAGCGGCCCACATCACGTTAGCGCGGACGTCATAGTTTTCAGGCTCTTGCAGCGCTTTGGGACCTTCTTCGATCAGTGTGAGTAAAATGCCTTCGGCGAAACGATCCTGAATTTTGCCGTTAACCGGGTAAGTGACGTACTGCTCAACGGTATGGACGAAAGCATCCACGACGCCGTTCGCAACCTGGCGCGGCGGCAATGTATAGGTGTAGACCGGATCCAGTACGGCAAACACCGGTTGCACGAACGAGGAGTGGAAGGCCTGTTTGTCGCCAGTGGTTTTACGGGAAATGACTGCGCCGGCGTTCGATTCTGAGCCGGTTGCCGGTAGGGTCAGCACAGACCCCATCGGGATTGCGCTACGAATCTCAGTACCGCCAGTTTCCAGAATGTGCCACGGATCGACGCCGTCCGTATACTGCGCCGCTGCGGCGATAAATTTGGTGCCGTCCAGTACGGAACCACCGCCAACGGCCAGCAGGAAGGTAATATTTTCGTCGCGCACAAGCTGCACGGCTTTCATCAGCGTTTCATAGGACGGGTTCGGTTCAATACCGCCAAACTCCCGAACATCCAGTCCTTTTAACGCGTCCTGAACTTGCGCTAGTACGCCGGTCTTTTTCACGCTACCGCCGCCATAGGTAATCAGCACGCGGGCGTCCTGCGGGATCTGATCGCGAAGATCGACGATAGCGCCTTTACCAAACAGAATGCGGGTAGGGGTATGTAATGTGAAATTGTTCATTGCTCATTCCCTTATGTGGGTAAAAAGAGGGCAGGCGGCTGTCTGCCTGATGGTCATCATTGTGGTCTTGTGAGGGATGTCTCTCAATGCACATTTCTGCCAATGTTTTGCCTATTTCTCCAGAATGCTGGAGAAAATCGCTAAAAATGCGCACAATCCAGCGGAGTGGATTTGATGAAAAAATGGCGCGTTATGAATCGTGAAGCAATTTGCTTACAGTTGGCGGATAAAATTAATCATTTAAAAAATAATGATAAAATAATCAGCGAGCGGCTGGCGGGCATTCGTCTGTTGTATGGTGTTGAACCGGGGCCGCGCACGCCGGTCATGTATCAGCCTGGCATCATATTTCTCTTTTCCGGCCATAAAATTGGCTATATTAACAAGCGCAAGTTTCGTTATGACGCTAATGAATATCTCTTACTGACCGTGCCGCTCCCTTTTGAATGCGAGACCTGGGCGACGCCGGAGGTACCGCTGGCCGGTATTCGGCTCGACATTGATGTGCTGCAACTGCAAGAGTTGCTCATGGACATTGGCGAAGATGAGCGTTTCCAGTTGCCGATGGCGGCCAGTGGGATTAACTCCGCCACGCTGTCGGACGAGATTTTATGCGCGGTGGAAAGATTGCTGGATGTGATGGAGCGCCCGCTGGATGCGCGGATTCTGGGAAAACAAATTATTCGCGAAATTCTTTATCATGTGCTGATGGGGCCGCGCGGCGGGGCGCTGCTTGCACTGGTTAGTCGCCAGACGCACTTTAGCCTGATCAGTCGCGTACTTAAACAGATCGAAATGAAATACACCGAGAACCTGAATGTTGAGCAACTGGCGGCAGAAGCGAACATGAGCGTGTCGGCGTTTCACCATAATTTTAAGGCGGTCACCAGCACCTCGCCGTTGCAGTATTTAAAAAGCTACCGACTGCATAAAGCGCGGATGATGATGATTCACGACGGTATGAAGGCCAGCGCCGCGGCGATGCGGGTCGGCTATGAGAGCGCATCGCAGTTTAGCCGGGAGTTTAAACGTTATTTTGGCGTTACGCCGGGCGAAGATGCGGCAAGAATGCGGACAATGCAAGGGAGCTAAGTGGGGCATCCCGCCACGGGGCAACGAAGCGTAACCGGGCCATCCTGGCCGATTATGGATACGTCAGGCGTTACAGTATTTCTTTTTAATCACCACGACCAGCGTACCTAACAGCCCGGCGACCAGTAGCGCGACGGGAAGGATCATTAAAAATGTCATTACCTGGTCTTCATGGCGCTTAACAAACGGGATCATACTGAGCGCGTAGCCGAAGCTGGTCACGACAGTCACCCACAGCAGGCCGCTTAACCAGTTAAAAAACTGAAACCGGCGGTTGGACAGGCCGGAAATACCCGCCATTGTTGGCAGCAGAGTGCGGACAAACGCCAGAAAGCGCCCGGCAAGCAACGCTAACAAACCGTGACGGTCAAACATGCAGGTGGCGCGCTGATGATATTTTGCCGGAAGCTGCGCCAGCCAGCCTTTGACGGTACGCGTATTACCGAGCCAGCGTCCCTGGATATAACTTAGCCAGCAGCCGAGACTGGCCGCGGCGGTGAGAATGCCAATCGTCGGCAAAAAATGCATCACATCCTGGGCGATCAACGCGCCTGCCAGTAGTAGCAGACTATCGCCGGGTAAGAATGACGCTGGCAGCAGACCGTTTTCTAAAAATAGCGTGGCGAACATGACAAAGTAGACGACGCTAACAACGTGTGGATTCGCCAGCGCGGCAAAATCATGTTGCCAGAGCGCAGCGATAATATCTTGAATGACAGCCATGAACTTTCCTGTGGAACAGCATTTACGCTTTTATCTGCCTATTGTACTCCTGAATCGTCCGGGATGCCTTGATCCCGGACGCAACAAACGCAGACTTTTCCACGGAAATTGTCTGCATATATGTCCATCCCCGGCAACTTTACACAATTCTGGCGAAGCCGGCGGCTAAATCAGCGATCAAATCATCAACACTCTCTAAACCAATATGCACCCGAACCAGCGTACCGGTAAAATCTACGCCGCCTGCGGGACGAATCGCGGCGATCTGTTCCGGCTGATTAGCAATAATCAGCGATTCGTAGCCTCCCCAGGAGTAGGCCATACTGAACAGCGAAAAGTTATCCAGATAGGCTGATAATTCAGCCTCGGTCAGCTTTTTATTGAGCACAAAGGAGAACAGGCCGCTGCTGCCTGTAAAGTCTCGTTTCCAGAAGGCATGACCTTTGCTACCCGGCAGGGCCGGATGATTAACGCGCGCGACCTGAGGATGGTTCGCCAGCCATGCGGCGATTTTGAGGCTGCTTTCTTGATGCTGGCGCAGTCGGACACCGAGCGTGCGCAGACCGCGGCTGGTCATATAAGCCGTGTCGGCGTCGAGCATTTGCCCCATCAGATAGGCGTTTTCCCGCAATTGTTCCCAGCAGCGCGCATTTGCAACGGCAGTCCCGACCATCGCATCAGAATGACCAATCAGATATTTAGTGCCCGCCTGGATAGAGATATCAATATCGAATTCCAGAGCTTTGAACAGAACGCCAGCCGCCCAGGTATTATCAATCATGATGACGGCTTCTGGCGCGACGCGTCTGACCGCACTGACAATGGTCGGAATATCATGTACCTCCATGGTAATAGAACCGGGGGATTCCAGAAATACGACTTTCGTGTTCGGCTGAATATGTTGCGTGATATCAGCGCCGATGAGCGGGTCGAACCAGCTTGTCGTCACGCCCAGTTTGCCGAGAATTTTGCTGCAGAAATCCTGGCTGGGTTCATAGGCTGTGTTGGTCATCAGGATGTGGTCGCCCTGCTCAACGAACGCCAGAATGGTGTTGGCGACCGCCGCCGCGCCGCACGGGAAGAGCGCGCATCCGGCGCCGCCTTCCAGTTCACACATGGCTTCCTGGAGCGAAAAGTGGGTCAGCGTTCCCCGGCGTCCGTAAAATAATTCGCCGTTGGCGCGATTGCGGGTAGCGTGTTTTTTGGCCTCGACGGTGTCAAACACCAGTGAAGAAGCGCGTTGAATCACACTATTCACTGAGCCAAGCGTGTATTTTCTGCTGCGTCCTGCATTTACCAGTTTGGTATCCAACTGTTTATCCGTCATGTTGCGTTTCCTGATTTTAACCGTCTGGATGTCTAAACTAGCATGAATATAACCATCTGCACCCTGGCGACGTGTGATACAGATGAAAATTTTGCCAAAATAAAAACAGGTGGCTTTTTTAATGCGTAAGCGCAAAGAAAAAGCAGTAAAGGTGCGGCAGTATGTAAATAGTAATGAGAACGACTATCAATTCGACGTCGTTTTGATATTATTATGCTCAGATTTTGTGATTTGCGTCCTGGAGATACAGAGTGGGTAATAATTTGATGCAGACGGATCTCTCCGTCTGGGGTATGTATCAGCACGCCGATATTGTCGTGAAGTGCGTGATGATTGGTCTGATTCTGGCGTCAGTCGTCACCTGGGCTATCTTCTTCAGTAAAAGTGTTGAATTTTTCACTCAAAAGCGCCGCTTAAAGCGCGAACAACTGCAATTAGCCGATGCGCGCTCTTTAGATCAGGCTTCTGACATTGCGGCAGGTTTCAGCGCAAAAAGCCTCAGCGCACAGCTCATCAATGAAGCGCAGAATGAACTGGAACTCTCTCAGGGCAGCGAAGATAACGAAGGGATTAAAGAACGTACCGGCTTCCGTCTGGAACGTCGCGTCGCTGCGGTTGGCCGCTACATGGGACGAGGCAACGGTTATCTGGCGACGATCGGCGCCATTTCCCCCTTCGTCGGGTTGTTTGGCACCGTATGGGGCATTATGAATAGCTTCATCGGTATTGCGCAAACGCAGACCACCAACCTGGCGGTGGTTGCTCCTGGTATTGCGGAAGCGCTGCTGGCGACGGCGATTGGGCTGGTAGCCGCGATCCCGGCGGTCGTCATTTACAACATCTTCGCACGTCAGATAGGCAGTTACAAAGCAACGCTGGGCGACGTGGCGGCGCAGGTATTGCTGCTGCAAAGCCGCGATCTCGATCTGAATGCGAGCGCCAGTGCGCAGCCGGTACGCGCCGCGCAGAAATTACGGGTAGGGTAATGCGTCATGGCAATGCGTCTTAACGAGAACCTGGATGACAACGGCGAAATGCATGAAATCAACGTGACGCCGTTTATCGATGTCATGTTGGTTCTGCTGATTATCTTTATGGTGGCTGCGCCGCTGGCGACGGTGGACGTCAAGGTGAATCTGCCCGCTTCTACCAGTACGCCACAGCCGCGCCCGGAAAAACCGGTTTATCTGTCGGTGAAAGCGGATAACACCATGTTTATCGGTAACGAGCCGGTGACGGATGATACGATGATTGCCGAGCTAACGGCCCTGACGGAAGGGAAAAAGGATACTACGATTTTCTTCCGTGCGGATAAAACCGTAGAGTATGAAACCCTGATGAAAGTGATGGATATGCTGCATCAGGCGGGCTATCTCAAGATTGGTCTGGTCGGCGAAGAGACCGCGAAAGCGAAATAAGAATTCTGCTGACGCTGTAGGCCGGGTAAGGCGAAGTCGCCACCCGGCTTTTTTATTGCCTAAGATGGCGCCTTGCTTAACAGAAGTGCGCCATCTTAATCGACTTCATGCGTTAGCCTAAATGTTCCCCGCCGCACACGCCGTGCACTTCTGCGGTAACGTAACTGGATTCCTGGCTTGCCAGATAGACATACACCGGCGCCAGCTCTGCCGGTTGGCCGGCCCGCTTCATTGGCGTCTGCTGACCAAACTGCGGAATTTTATCCTGTGTTTGACCGCCGGAAATTTGCAGCGCTGTCCAGATAGGACCAGGCGCGACAATATTCACACGGATTCCTTTTTCCGCCACCTGTTTCGCCAGGCCACGGCTGTAATTGAGGATTGCCGCCTTGGTTGCCGCATAATCCAGCAGGTGCGGACTGGGCTGATACGCCTGGATAGACGACGTTGTGATAATACTGGCGCCTTTTGGCAGCAGCGGAATTGCTTCCTGGGTTATCCAGAACAGGGCAAAAACGTTAACGGCGAAGGTTTGCTGAAATTGCTCGCTGGTCAGATCTTTTATCTCCGGGATTGCCGTCTGTTTACCGGCCACCAGCGCCAGAATGTCCAGCCCGCCCAGCGCTTCACGCGCCTTATGGACCAGCGAACGGGCGAAAGATTCGTCGCTAAGATCGCCTGGCAATAACACCGCTTTACGGCCGCACTCCTCAATCAGCGCTTTAACCTGCTGGGCGTCCTCTTCTTCCGCTGGCAGATAGTTGATCGCGACATCCGCGCCTTCACGCGCGTAAGCGATAGCTGCAGCGCGCCCAATCCCGGAGTCGCCCCCTGTCACCAGCGCCTTACGATCTGTAAGCCGACCACTGCCGACATAACTTTTTTCGCCACAGTCAGGAACAGGCGTCATTTTCGCCTGGACGCCGGGCGCCGGCTGTTTTTGCTTAGGATATTCGCCGGTGTAATACTGCGTGGTAGGGTCGTATAGATGAGACATTGAGCTTCTCCCTTCAGGTTGAACACCCTTTAAGCGTAGACACTTTTACTACCGTAAGAGGGAGAATCAGAACGATCCTTATGCTTCGCCCGTATTCACAACAGAGTTAACTAGCCATGAAGGTTATTTTTCTTGCCGTGCGACGGTGGTGACGTTGCGCGTCCGGTAGTCGCCATCGGAAAGCTTACGCGTCAGACGTAGGGTTGCCGTCTCGCGAGCCAGCAGATGCTGCCAGTCACTTTCAAGACGAGACATAATTTTGTCTCGTAATTCAGGATGCTGCTCGATAATGGCATTGATGGTCGCGCCATAAATCTCCTCTTTGACCTGTAACGCATACATCTCCCGTCGGTTTTGCCACTTCAGGCGTACTAACGCCGCCGGTATGGATACCACCTCCTGCGTTACCTTTTCCAGGGTGGCATTTTTACTGGCGATTAGCGCTGCAAGATTTTGCTTTAAGATAAATTCATCACTTTTATGGTTGTCTAAAGCCAAATAAACGTTATTGTCTTCAACTTCTTTCATCTTTATCTTCCAGTGAATAAAATAGCGGCATATTGGTTTCGCGAGTGATTAAATTAAGCCAAATGGCATTGCCTTTTTCATTTATCATTGCGGTTTTATCCGCCAGTATTTTACTTAGCGTTTGGGCATCAATATCGCCTTCTGCCTGTAGTGCGTTTATCAGGCGGGCAAATGTTTCAATTTTAGCCACACAATACAGACGTTCTTTAATATGACGGTCGCGTTCTTCAAATAATACGTTTCTGTGTTGCCCGGCAGCGTTAGCGCTAATTAAAATATCGGGCTCGTAATCGCTGAGTTTTGTCTTTCCCTTAGGCAAATTTTTACTGTTTTCTGTGGCTTCAGGGGGCGGCGATGACAGGCGAAAATGAGAGGAAACCAGATGCTCAGGAAGCATGACTAAATATCCTTTACGATCAGTGGTATACTATTTTTAATAGTGTAGGTTTCGTTGACAATAACATGGTGTAATTTTAAAATCAAAAAAAATGGAGCCTGCTATGAACAGTATTTTTTATTCTGTTATTATATTGCTATTACTGACCGGCGCGATACTCTTCCTGATGTGGGAGGTTAATAAAAAACGTCCTGGTGGAAAAATCGTAAATTTAAATCAAACTGAACCCATGACAAAGGAAGAGGGCGAAGATCATTTCTCAGTATTAATGAATTCGATAACGCCGGTATGGTACTGGCGCGTTAACCATGAATATATCGATTTCCTTCATGCAACGATAAAACGAATGACAATGACTGAGTTGAATGAAACGCCTGGATTATTTGACGCACAGCGTCGTTGCAGCGACCTTAACTCTGCCGTTTATAAGTATTACGACAATATTAAGAAGCGTTGTCTGAACGGAGAAAAGGTGCCGTATTCGGATTTGGACGTCCTTAATTTACGCCAGTGTTTTCGTGAGTTCAGTCTTGAAGCCTACCCGGCGTTGGTCGCGCTGGTATGGCCGGAATATCAGCGTCCACAGGTTAAAGCGGATGAGATTTAGAGCCTATCCCATTAGGGCTATTTTACTTGCCATTTTGGACCTGGGCAGTGCTCAAAATCCTCACGTACTACGTGTACGCTCCGGTTTTTGCGCGCTGTCCGTGTCCAAACTGGCTGCGCCAATAACGCCTGGTGGGATAGGCTCTTAACTGCATGTTGATCTGATGTTGCATGGTTGAGATATACTGTTGCTGATTTTAGTTACCTGACAGGTCCCTATGGAACGCTTTCTTGAAAATGTAATGTATGCGTCTCGCTGGCTGCTCGCGCCAGTGTATTTTGGCCTCTCTTTGGCGCTGATCGCTTTAGCGCTAAAATTTTTCCAGGAAATTCTACACGTTCTGCCGAACGTTTTTGCCCTGGCGGAGGCCGATCTGATCCTGGTGCTGTTATCGCTGGTTGATATGACTCTGGTTGGCGGATTGCTGGTAATGGTCATGTTCTCCGGGTATGAAAACTTTGTCTCTCAGCTGGATATCTCTGCGGGCAAGGAGAAGCTGAACTGGCTGGGGAAAATGGATGCGACTTCGCTAAAAAATAAGGTGGCGGCATCGATAGTCGCTATCTCTTCCATTCACCTGTTACGCGTGTTTATGGACGCGAAAAACGTCCCGGATAACAAATTAATGTGGTATGTCATCATCCATCTGACCTTTGTCCTGTCGGCGTTCGTGATGGGCTATCTGGACAGATTGACGCGGCATAACCATTGAGCCGCCGTCAACGGCGGGGCAGTCGGGCAAAGGACACTGAGCCCGGCTGTAAAACAGCACTTCTTTAACGGCGGATAACCGCCTCCCTGCAGCCTTACGCAATATTTTTACTACATCTATTCATTTACCCAGTAATAAGACTAAAAGATTTTCTCTGCGTTCACAGATATATAACATCTGCGGGTACGTGAACGGCGATAACTGTAAAAAAATGGAGAATGCATTATATATTCTCCGCGCCTTGCCGATAACGAGAGTGCGTCATCGTCTGATGACTAATCTCTTATATTCAGCAAGGAAATTCATATGCGTTTGCTGCAAAACTTTACTATTCGTATGGTCATGCTGACGATACTGGGACTTTTTTGTCTACTCTGGTCGGGGGTGGGGTTATACAGCGTCCATGCTTTATCCGAAGTTTCGGAAGGAAATGATATTGACCGGCATCTTGTGCGGCAAATGACGGTGCTAAGCCAGGGTAACGATCAATATTTCCGCTTTGTTACCCGCCTTAGCCGCGCGATGGATGTAAAAATCGGCGGCGGCACGCCCGATTTTGCGCCCGCCCGGCAGTCGCTCGAGAATATGCGTCAGAAGCTGGAGGAGATGAAAGCGCTATCGCCAGGGCCGATGAACCCTGATATCTCAAGGGAGGTCTTGTCCAACTGGCAGGCCTTGCTGGAGAAAGGCGTCGTTCCTCAAATGCAACTGGCGCAGCAAGGATCGCTGGCCGCCTGGAGCGAACATGCCAGTACGGTCACGCCCGCACTCAGTCGCGCGTTCGGCGCCAGCGCGGAACGGTTTAGTCATGAAGCTGGCGCCATGCTGGATAACACCCGCGTAATGGTCGATGGTAAAACCTATACCATCCGCATCCTGCTTATCACGGCGGTGATTCTGGGCATTGCCATCCTGATTTTTACCGATCGCTATCTGGTTGCAATGATGGTGAAACCGCTGGAGCGCATCCGCCAGCAATTTCAGCGCATCGCGCAAGGCGATCTTAGCCAGCCGATTGAAGCGTTGGGGCGTAACTGCGTAGGCCGGTTGGTGCCGCTACTGCGCGCGATGCAGGACAGTTTACGCGAAGCCGTGAGTACGATCCGCGCCGGAAGTGACAATATCTGGCGCGGCGCGACGGAAATTTCTACCGGTAATAACGATCTCTCTTCCCGAACGGAAGAACAGGCCGCCGCGCTGGAAGAAACTGCCGCCAGCATGGAACAGCTTACCGCAACGGTGAAAATGAACGCCGAACACGCCCGCCAGGCGAGTCAGCTTGCGGATGCCGCCTCGCTAACGGCAGGAAAAGGCGGTGAACTGGTTTCCGATGTGGTAGAAACAATGGACGGCATTTCCGCCAGTTCGCAGCAGATCGCCGAAATTACTACCGTGATTAATAGTATTGCTTTCCAGACCAATATTCTGGCCTTGAACGCAGCGGTAGAAGCGGCCAGAGCGGGCGAGCAGGGACGCGGCTTCGCGGTGGTCGCCGGTGAGGTACGTAACCTGGCCAGCCGCAGCGCGGGGGCGGCGAAAGAAATTGAAGCCTTAATTGGCGAATCGGTACGTCGCGTAGCGCAGGGCGCGCAGTTGGTCCAGGAGACCGGCGCGACGATGGACGCCATCCTGCGCGGCGTCACGGAAGTGACGACGATTATGAAACAGATCGCGTCCGCCTCCGAAGAGCAGAGTAAAGGTATCTCTCAGGTTGGCGTGGCGATCACGCAAATGGATAGCGTTACGCAACAAAACGCCGCGCTGGTTGAGCAGGTTTCCGCGGCGGCGGCGGCGCTGGAACGGCAGACGGAGGATTTGCAACGCTCCGTACAGCAGTTCCGGCTTTCCGCTAGTGAGCCGCAACAATGCGTAACGGCGAAAGCGGCGCCTGGCGTTCAGAGAATGGCGTCGGCTCCCGCACAGTCTACTGATGAATGGGTTTCCTTCTGATGTGAAGCAAAAAAGCGCGTAATGCGCTGGCCTTCATTTAATCAGTCGCTATATAATTTATTATATAGCGACTAAGGAGGTCAGATGAATAATCATTTTGGGAAAGGGTTAATGGCCGGGTTGCACGCGCCATATGCATATAGCGCGCATCATGCGGTGAATTTCTGTTCTGAGTATAAACGTGGCTTTGTATTGGGTTTTACACACCGTATGTTCGAAAAGACCGGCGATCGTCAACTTAGCGCGTGGGAGGCCGGAATTCTGACGCGTCGCTATGGTCTGGATAAAGAAATGGTGATGGATTTCTTTAAAGAGAATCATTCCGGGATGGCGGTTCGCTTCTTTATGGCCGGTTATCGACTCGAAGGTTGATCCAACAGGGGTATTATCTTGCTTTAATTAATTACACTATCGCCTCTTCCCTTCGTTTTACTGTTCCGTCGAAGTATTATGGCGCACATAACCATAAAAAAAGTGTGGTAAATGGCGTACCGATCGCAATAACTTCTTCGCGAACAGTGCAAAATAAAAGCCAGGTCTTCGTAACGGAATAACTATAAAATGACTGGAGATAATACTCTCATCACTTCTCACGGCATTAACCGTCGTGATTTCATGAAGCTTTGTGCAGCACTGGCCGCTACTATGGGGCTCAGTAGCAAAGCCGCCGCAGAAATGGCAGAATCGGTATCCAATCCACAGCGTCCGCCCGTTATCTGGATTGGCGCTCAGGAGTGTACCGGTTGTACCGAATCACTGCTTCGTGCTACACACCCAACCGTTGAAAACCTCGTTCTGGAGACCATCTCTCTGGAATACCACGAGGTACTTTCCGCCGCATTCGGTCACCAGGTCGAAGAAAACAAACATAACGCTCTGGAGAAGTATAAAGGGCAATATGTTCTGGTGGTGGATGGTTCTATCCCACTAAAAGATAACGGTATCTACTGCATGGTTGCCGGCGAGCCGATCGTGGATCACATCCGCAAAGCCGCCGACGGCGCAGCTGCGATTATCGCTATCGGTTCCTGCTCGGCATGGGGCGGCGTTGCTGCGGCTGGCGTAAACCCAACCGGCGCTGTCAGTCTGCAGGAAGTCTTACCGGGCAAAACGGTTATCAATATTCCAGGTTGTCCGCCAAACCCGCATAACTTCCTGGCGACCGTCGCGCATATCATCACTTACGGCACGCCGCCGAAGCTGGATGCGAAAAATCGTCCAACCTTTGCCTATGGCCGTCTGATTCATGAGCATTGCGAACGTCGTCCACACTTCGACGCAGGCCGTTTTGCCAAAGAATTTGGCGACGAAGGCCACCGTCAGGGCTGGTGTCTCTACCATCTTGGCTGTAAAGGGCCGGAAACCTGGGGCAACTGTTCTACGTTACAGTTCTGTGACGTTGGCGGCGTCTGGCCAGTGGCGATCGGTCATCCTTGCTATGGCTGTAACGAAGAAGGTATCGGCTTCCATAAGGGCATTCACCAGCTTGCTCATGTCGAAAACCAAACTCCGCGTTCAGAGAAACCTGACGTCAATATGAAAGAAGGCGGCAATATCTCTGCGGGCGCTGTCGGTCTGCTTGGCGGCGTAGTCGGTCTGGTTGCCGGCGTCAGCGTGATGGCGGTACGTGAACTGGGGCGTCAGCAAAAGAAAGATAACGCTGACTCACGGGGAGAATAACCGTGAACAGACGTGACTTTATTAAAGCAGCCTCCGGTGGAGCATTGCTGTTGGGCGCCGCGCCGTCTGTCAGCCATGCGGCTGCAGAAAACCGTCCGCCGATTCCAGGTTCGCTGGGCATGCTGTATGACTCCACTCTGTGCGTGGGCTGTCAGGCCTGCGTCACAAAGTGTCAGGATATCAACTTCCCGGCGCGTAACCCGGAAGGGGAGCAGACCTGGTCGAACAACGACAAGCTGTCGCCGTATACCAATAACATTATCCAGGTATGGCGTAGCGGCACGGGCGTGAACAAAGATCAGGAAGAGAACGGCTATGCCTACATCAAGAAACAGTGTATGCACTGCGTTGATCCTAACTGCGTTTCCGTTTGCCCGGTGTCGGCGCTGAAAAAAGATCCGAAAACCGGCATCGTCCACTATGACAAAGATGTCTGCACCGGCTGCCGTTACTGTATGGTTGCCTGCCCGTACAACGTACCTAAGTACGACTACAACAACCCGTTTGGCGCGCTTCACAAGTGTGAGTTGTGTAACCAGAAAGGCGTTGAGCGTCTGGATAAAGGCGGTTTGCCTGGGTGTGTGGAAGTTTGTCCGGCAGGGGCCGTCATTTTCGGTACTCGTGAAGAGCTGATGGCGGAAGCGAAAAAACGTCTGGCCCTCAAACCAGGCAGTGAATATAACTATCCGCGCCAGACGTTGAAAACGGACGACACCTATCTGCATACGGTGCCTAAATACTACCCACACCTCTACGGTGAAAAAGAGGGCGGTGGTACTCAGGTGCTGGTGCTGACAGGCGTTCCTTATGAAGATCTGGATCTGCCGAAGCTGGATGACCTTTCAACCGGAGCGCGCTCCGAGCATGTTCAACACACGCTTTATAAAGGCATGATACTACCCCTGGCTGCGCTGGCGGGCTTAACCGTGCTGGTTCGTCGTAATAGCAAAAACGACCATCACGATGGAGGAGACGATCATGAGTCATGATCCAAAACCGCTGGGCGGAAAAATCATCAGTAAACCGGTCATTATTTTTGGACCGTTAATCGTCCTGTGTATGCTCCTTATCGTGAAGCGTCTGGTCTTCGGGTTGGGCTCCGTTTCCGACCTGAACGGCGGTTTCCCGTGGGGCGTCTGGATTGCCTTTGACCTGTTGATCGGCACCGGCTTTGCCTGCGGTGGTTGGGCGTTGGCATGGGCGGTGTATGTCTTTAACCGTGGGCAATACCATCCGTTGGTGCGCCCGGCGTTGCTGGCAAGCTTGTTTGGTTACTCGCTGGGCGGCCTGTCGATCACTATCGACGTCGGTCGTTACTGGAACCTGCCGTACTTCTACATTCCAGGTCACTTCAACGTGAACTCGGTACTGTTTGAGACGGCGGTCTGTATGACCATCTACATCGGCGTGATGGCGCTGGAGTTTGCGCCTGCCCTGTTTGAACGTCTGGGCTGGAAAGTGTCGCTCAAGCGTCTGAATAAGGTGATGTTCTTTATTATCGCGCTGGGCGCGCTGCTGCCGACGATGCACCAGTCCTCAATGGGGTCATTGATGATCTCGGCGGGCTATAAAGTGCATCCGCTATGGCAAAGCTATGAAATGCTGCCGCTGTTCTCGGTTCTGACCGCGTTTATCATGGGCTTCTCTATTGTCATATTTGAGGGTTCGCTGGTTCAGGCAGGCCTGAAAGGAAACGGTCCGGATGAGAAAAATTTGTTTGTTAAGCTGACGAATACCATCAGCGTGCTGCTGGCGATTTTCGTCGTCCTGCGCTTTGGCGAACTGATTTATCGCGACAAGCTGTCCTATGCGTTTGCCGGCGATTTTTACTCCGTCATGTTCTGGATTGAAGTCGTCCTGATGGTCTTCCCGTTAGTGGTGCTGCGTGTGGCGAAACTGCGTAATGACTCTCGTATGCTGTACCTGTCGGCGCTGAGCGCGCTGTTGGGCTGCGCGACGTGGCGTCTGACCTATTCGCTGGTGGCATTCAACCCGGGTGGCGGCTACCACTACTTCCCAACCTGGGAAGAATTGTTGATTTCTATTGGTTTTGTGGCTATTGAGATTTGTGCATACATCGTACTCATTCGTCTACTGCCGATACTTCCTCCTTTAAAACAAAACGATCATAATCGTCATGAGGCGAGCAAAGCATGAGCCAGAGAATTACTATTGATCCGGTAACCCGTATTGAGGGTCATTTACGCATTGACTGCGAAATTGAGAACGGCGTCGTATCCAAAGCATGGGCGTCCGGCACCATGTGGCGCGGTATGGAAGAGATCGTGAAGAACCGCGATCCGCGCGATGCGTGGATGATTGTGCAGCGTATTTGCGGCGTTTGTACGACAACTCACGCGATCTCCTCCGTTCGTGCGGCAGAAAGCGCGCTGAATATTGATGTTCCCGTCAACGCGCAGTATATCCGTAATATTATTCTGGCGGCGCATACCACCCATGACCACATTGTCCATTTCTACCAGCTCTCTGCGCTGGACTGGGTGGACATTACCTCTGCGCTGAAAGCCGATCCGGAAAAAGCTTCTGCGATGCTGGATGGCGTGTCGAGCTGGCACCTGAACAGCGCGCAAGAGTTCACGAAAGTTCAGAACAAGATCAAGGATCTTGTCGCCAGCGGTCAATTAGGTATTTTCGCCAATGGCTACTGGGGGCACCCGGCAATGCAGTTACCGCCGGAGGTCAACCTGATTGCGGTCGCCCACTATCTGCAGGCGCTGGAATGTCAGCGTGACGCTAACCGCGTGGTGGCGTTGCTGGGCGGTAAATCGCCGCATATCCAGAACCTGGCGGTCGGTGGGGTGGCGAACCCGATCAATCTCGACAGCATCGGTACGTTGAACCTTGAACGCCTGATGTACATCAAATCGTTTATCGATAAGCTGAGCGATTTTGTCGAGCAGGTGTATAAAGTGGATACCGCAGTCATCGCGGCCTACTATCCGGAATGGCTGGAGCGCGGCAAAGGCGCGGTGAACTACCTGAGCGCGCCGGAATTCCCGACCGACGGTAAAAACGGCAGTTTCCTGTTCCCGGGCGGTTACATTACCAATGCCGATCTGTCGACATACCGTCCGATCACCTCTCACTCCGACGAGTTCCTGATTAAAGGTATTCAGGAGAGCGCGAAGCACGCCTGGTACAAAGATGAAGCGCCGCAGGCGCCGTGGGAAGGCACCACGATCCCGGCTTACGACGGTTGGTCGGATGACGGTAAATACTCGTGGGTCAAGTCGCCGACATTCTACGGCAAAACCGTTGAAGTCGGGCCGCTGGCGAACATGCTGTGTAAACTGGCTGCAGGCCGTGAATCCACGCAGACCAAGCTCAATGAAATCATTGCGCTTTATCAGAAGCTGACCGGCAAAACGCTGGAAATGGCGCAACTTCACTCTACGCTGGGTCGTATCATCGGGCGTACCGTTCACTGTTGTGAACTGCAAAACGTATTGCAGGATCAATACAACGCGCTGATTGTAAATATCGGCAAAGGCGATTACACCACGTTTGTGAAGCCGAACATTCCGGCGACGGGCGAGTTCAAAGGCGTGGGCTTCCTGGAGGCGCCGCGCGGTATGCTGTCTCACTGGATGGTGATTAAAGACGGCATTATCAGTAACTATCAGGCGGTGGTGCCATCGACCTGGAACTCAGGTCCGCGTAACTTCAACGATGACGTGGGGCCGTACGAACAGTCGCTGGTCGGTACGCCGATCGCCGATCCGGCGAAGCCGCTGGAAGTGGTACGTACCATCCACTCCTTCGACCCTTGCATGGCGTGCGCGGTACACGTGGTGGACGCCGATGGCAATGAAGTGGTCTCGGTGAAGGTTTTGTAATGCGGATATTAGTCTTAGGGGTCGGCAATATTTTGCTGACCGATGAAGCCATCGGGGTGCGTATTGTTGAAGCGTTAGAGCAACGATACACCCTGCCGGATTTCGTTGAGATTCTGGATGGCGGTACGGCGGGAATGGAACTTCTTGGCGATATGGCGAGTCGGGATCATTTGATCATTGCCGACGCCATCGTGTCGAAAAAGAACGCGCCGGGAACCATTATGGTACTGCGCGACGATGAAGTTCCGGCGCTGTTCACCAACAAAATCTCCCCCCATCAGCTTGGACTGGCCGACGTATTGTCGGCCCTCCGCTTTACCGGCGAGTTTCCGAAGAAACTGACCCTGGTCGGCGTTATTCCACAGTCGCTGGAACCGCACATCGGCTTAACGCCAACCGTCGAGGCGATGATTGAACCTGCGCTTGAGCAGGTTCTTGCTGCGCTGCGTGAATCCGGCGTCGAAGCAATTCCTAAGGAGACGGCGCATGTCTGAAACGTTTTCCGGATTCGACACGGCGCCCGTCGCCCGGGTTCAGGCGGCGTTTGAAGAGATAGCCCATCGTTCGATGCACGATCTTTCGTTTCTGCATCCGACTATGCCTGTGCATGTCTCTGATTTTACGTTGTTTGAAGGACAATGGACGGGCACGGTAATTACGCCGTGGATGTTAAGCGCATTAATCTTCCCTGGCCCGGACCAGATCTGGCCCGGGCGTACCGTCGGTGAAAAACTCGGTCTGCAACTGCCTTATGGCACGATGACCTTTACCGTTGGCGAACTGGAAGGCGTTTCGCAATATCTTGCCTGCTCGTTGATGTCACCGCTTTCCCGTAGCCTGTCGCCGGAAGAGGGCGTCCGGCTGGCGGATGACTGCGCGCGGATGCTGTTATCCCTGCCGGTAAGCAATCCTGATGCGCCGCAGACAAGCCGGCGCGCGTTGCTGTTTGGCCGTTCGGAGCTGTGAGAATGCATGAGCTGTCTCTTTGCCAAAGCGCCGTTGAAATTATTCAGCAGCAGGCAGAACAGCACGGCGTGGCGCGCGTCACCGGCGTATGGCTGGAGATAGGCGCGCTTTCGTGCGTTGAAGAGCGCGCGGTTCGTTTCAGCTTTGACATCGCCTGCCAGGGGACTTTAGCGCAAGGGTGCGAATTGCACATCGACTACAGACCGGCCCAGGCCTGGTGCTGGGATTGCAGTCAGGTGGTGGAAATTCTCAGGCATGACGCGCAATGTCCGCATTGTCATGGCGATCGCCTGCGGGTGGATACCGGCGATTCGTTGAAAGTAAAAAGTATTGAGGTCGAATAACCCGCATTTTATTTCAGGTGGTTAATTATGTGTATTGGCGTCCCCGGTCAGGTGCTGGCCGTCGGAGATGATATTCACCAGCTTGCGCAGGTGGAAGTGTGTGGCATCAAACGTGATGTCAATATTGCTCTGATTTGTGAAGGTAAGCCAGCCGAGCTAATAGGGCAATGGGTATTGGTACACGTTGGCTTTGCGATGAGCATCATTGACGAAGACGAAGCGAAAGCCACGTTAGATGCGCTGCGCCGCATGGAGTACGACATCACCAGCGCGTGATCCCTTAATCACCTCTGTTATATCGCTCTATAATCGTTGTATAATTATTTATATATCGATTATGGGGCGAAACCTATGAATAAATTTTTGCGCCAGCTCTCTCTGCTGGCGTTGCTTTTTTGCTGGCCGTTAATGTCACAGGCGGCACGTACTTTTACCGATCAACTTGGCCGCCAGGTCACGGTTCCCGACACCGTCGACAGAGTGGTGGTGCTCCAGCATCAAACGCTCAATCTCCTTGTACAGATGAATGCCACTGACAAAATCGTTGGGGTCATGGCGAACTGGAAACAGCAATTAGGCGACGGCTATGCGCGTCTGGCACCGGAACTGGCGCAAAAAGCCTCGCTGGGCGATCTAACGCACGTTGATCCTGAAAAACTGGTGGCGCTGCGCCCGCAGGTGGTGTTTGTCACGAATTACGCTCCACAGGAGATGATCGACAAGATCAGCCGTCTTGGCATTCCGGTGGTGGCGATTTCGCTGCGCCATGATGTTGCTGGCGAGCAGGCTAAAATGAACCCGACCCTGGCCGATGAAGAGCAGGCTTACAACCGCGGGCTGCGTGAAGGAATAACGCTGATTGGCGATATCGTCAATAAACCGCAGGAGGCGAAAGCGCTGATTGAGGCGATGGATAAAGGTCGCAAAATGGTCAGCGACCGTTTGCAGTCGGTTCCTGAAAATGAGCGGGTTCGCGCCTATATGGCGAATCCGGAGCTGACCACCTACGGTTCCGGTAAATATACCGGTCTGATGATGGCCCATGCGGGGGCGCTGAATGTAGCGGCATCCTCGGTGAAAGGCTTTAAGCAGGTGACAATGGAGCAGGTGATCGCCTGGGATCCACAGGTGATCTTTGTCCAGAATCGCTATCCGAAGGTCGTCAATGAGATCCTGCACAATCCCCAGTGGCAGGTCATTGACGCGGTGAAGCATCATCGGGTTTACCTGATGCCGGATTATGCCAAAGCCTGGGGATATCCGATGCCGGAGGCGGTGGGAATCGGCGAACTGTGGATGGCGAAAAAACTCTATCCGGAAAAATTCCACGATATTGACATGCAAAAGGCCGCTAACGACTGGTATCAACGTTTTTACCGTACTGACTATCAGGGCGTACAGTGATGCGAATACTGGCTGCGGGGAGCTTGCGTGTCGTTTGGCCGCAGCTAATGGCGGCGTTTCAGGCGGATGCGGTATGTGATTTCGGTCCGGCGGGGTTGTTACGTGAACGCATCGAAGCGGGCGAAGCGTGCGACTTTTTTGCTTCGGCGAACCTGGCGCATCCGCAGGCGCTGCTGGAAAGCGGGCGGGCGCTGCGGGTCGCGCCTTTTACGACGAACCGTTTGTGTCTGAGCGTGCGGGCACAGGCGATGCGTGAAGGCGAGGACTGGCTGTCGCTGTTAACCCGGCGGGATCTGCGGATCGGCACCTCAACAGCAGGTTGCGATCCTTCCGGCGATTATACGCAGCAGCTTTTTTCGCGGATGGGCAAGGAGGGCGAAGCGGTCCGAAAACGCGCGGTAGCGCTGGTTGGCGGCAGGCAGACTTTGCCGTTACCGGCGGGTCGGCTGGCGGCGGAATGGCTCATCAATCATGATTACACCGATATCTTTATTGGCTATGCCAGCTATGCTCCAAGGCTACGGTTGGTTAATTCGCTGCGAGTGGTTGATATCCCGGAACCTTATAATCCCGTGGCTGAATATGGCTTTGCCTGCCTGAGCGAGCAGGGAAAAACGCTTGCCGACTTTTTACTATCAGCACGGGCGAGGTTGATTCTCATGCAACATGGGTTTAGTGAAGCGCCGCATATGACACACTCGCAGAACTGATAAGCGAAGCGTCAGCAGGGAATACCATGCCGGATGACGACATTACTACCTCATCCGGCATTATGGTTTAACTTTGACGTTTATCTTCGGTATGGTTTTCGAAGTCGCTGGCGTCATGGCGTTCGTGAAGCTGTTCGTTCAATGGGCCGTTGGTCCGGTTGACAATGCGCCCCCGCTTTACCGCCGGACGTTCGGCTACCTGTTTCGCCCAGCGTTGTACGTTTTGATAACTTCCGGCATCCAGAAACTCCGCTGCATCATAGACATTCCCCAGCACCACGTTGCCGAACCACGGCCAGATGGCCATATCGGCAATAGTGTACTCTTCTCCCGCGACATACGGGTGATGAGCTAACTGCTTATCCAGCACGTCCAGCAGACGCTTGGCTTCCATGGTGAAGCGATTAATGGCGTACTCAATTTTTACCGGCGCATAATGATAGAAATGACCGAAACCGCCACCGAGGAACGGCGCCGCGCCCTGTAGCCAGAACAACCAGTTAAGGGTTTCTGTGCGCTTAGCCAGATCCTGCGGCAGGAAATGGCCAAACTTATCCGCCAGATAAACAAGAATTGCGCCCGACTCAAAAACTCGAATCGGCGGGTTGTGTGAGTTATCGCGCAGCGCCGGGATTTTTGAGTTCGGATTGATGTCAACAAAGCCGCTGGAGAACTGATCGCCCTCGCCGATGCGAATCAACCAGGCGTCATATTCGGCGCCGGTCACGCCCAGCGCCAGGAGCTCTTCCAGCATAATGGTCACTTTCTGGCCGTTAGGCGTCCCCAGCGAATAAAGCTGTAACGGATGTTTGCCGACGGGCAGCGTTTTGTCGTGCGTCGGGCCGGAAACCGGGCGATTAATGTTAGCGAACGCGCCGCCGCCGGATTTATCCCACGTCCAGACTTTTGCGGGTTGATAAGTATTATCTGCCATATTGACCTGCCTTCACAGTGGTGGTGTTGAAGCAGTGTAGCAGCTTGCTAACCGGACATTTAACCGATTGGGACATTCCGGCGAGTGAAATTTTAACCTTCTGGCCTCAGTGTGCCTTATTGAGGTGTATGATTATGTCGACCTCTGTCCGGTTAGTGTCACAGAGCAGACAATCAGAGCGAAATTACGCCAGGCTGCTCAGGCGGTCTTGTTTTGAGGTAAGTGCATGAGCAAAGGAACCACCAGTCAGGATGCCCCCTTCGGGACATTATTGGGTTACGCCCCCGGCGGCGTAGCGATCTACTCTTCAGATTACAATTCCCTCGATCCGTGGGACGACGACGACGCAGCTTTTCGTAGCTACATCGACGATGAATACATGGGGCATAAATGGCAGTGCGTGGAATTTGCCCGCCGTTTTCTCTTTCTGAATTATGGCGTTGTTTTTACTGACGTCGGCATGGCCTGGGAAATCTTCTCGCTGCGTTTTCTGCGCGAGGTCGTGAATGACAATATTTTGCCTTTGCAGGCCTTCCCGAACGGTTCGCCGCGCGCGCCGGAGGCCGGGGCGCTGCTCATCTGGCAAAAGGGCGGCGAGTTTAACGAAACCGGGCACGTCGCGATTATCACCCAACTCCTGGATAACAAAATTCGTATTGCTGAGCAAAACGTTATCCACACGCCATTGCCGCCAGGGCAGCAGTGGACTCGCGAACTGGAAATGGTCGTAGAAAACGGGTGTTACACCCTGCGCGACACCTTTGATGACACGACGATTTTAGGCTGGATGATCCAGACCGACGACACGCAATACAGTTTGTCACAGCCTGACATCGCGAATCAGTCGCTGGCGATTCGCGGCGCAAGACTGCCAGAGAAAGGTCAGTTTGACGGTCAGTGGCTGGATGAGCGCGATCCGTTACAAAAAGCCTATGTACAGGCGAACGGACACGTTATCAATCAGGACCCGTACCAGTATTATACCATCACCGAGAGCGCTGAACAGGAGCTTATCAAAGCGACCAATGAGTTGCATTTGATGTACCTGCACGCTACGGACAAAGTTTTAAAAGACGATAATCTGCTGGCGCTATTCGATATCCCCAAAATTCTTTGGCCGCGTCTGCGCCTCTCCTGGCAGCGCCGTCGTCACCATATGATCACCGGTCGTATGGATTTCTGCATGGATGAACGCGGGCTGAAAGTCTATGAATACAATGCCGATTCCGCATCATGCCATACCGAAGCGGGATTAATTCTCGAAAAATGGGCTGAGCAGGGCTATACCG
This sequence comes from Salmonella sp. SAL04157, assembly GCF_046551635.1. NCBI lineage: Bacteria > Pseudomonadati > Pseudomonadota > Gammaproteobacteria > Enterobacterales > Enterobacteriaceae > Salmonella > Salmonella sp. SAL04157. The sequence goes on along the minus strand of NZ_JBGDVS010000001.1, from coordinate 448,225 downwards.
GTAAAGGGCATAACCCGGCAGAGGGCTTAATTAACGAGCTGGCAGGCGCCTGGAAACACAGTAAAGCGCGTCCTTTCGTCCATATCATGCAGGATGATGATATCGAGGAGGACTATCACGCGCAGTTTATGCAGCAGGCGCTGCATCAGGCCGGCTTCGCGAGCAAAATTCTCCGCGGGCTGGGCGAGTTGCGCTGGGATGACGCCGGGCAGTTGATCGATGGCGACGGACGGCTGGTGAATTGTGTCTGGAAAACCTGGGCGTGGGAAACGGCGATGGAGCAGATACGCGAAGTCAGCGAGACGGAGTACGCCGCAGTGCCTATTCGTACCGGGCACCCGGAAAATGAAGTCCGGCTGATTGATGTATTACTGCGCCCGGAAGTGTTGGTGTTTGAACCGCTGTGGACGGTGATCCCGGGTAACAAAGCGATCCTGCCCATCCTGTGGTCGCTCTTCCCACATCATCGCTATTTGCTCGACACGGATTTTACCGTTAACGATGAGCTGGTGCAGACCGGCTATGCGGTAAAACCGATTGCCGGACGTTGCGGTAGTAATATTGATTTGGTGAGTCATCAGGAAGAACTCCTGGATAAAACCAGTGGCAAGTTCGCCACGCAGAAAAATATCTATCAGCAGTTGTGGTGCCTGCCGAAGGTCGCCGGGAAGTATATTCAGGTCTGTACGTTTACCGTGGGCGGTAACTACGGCGGTACGTGCCTGCGCGGCGATGATTCATTAGTCATTAAAAAAGAGAGCGATATTGAACCGTTAATCGTCATCAAAGCGTAACGGGGTCATTCTCGTCGGGATATCGGCGTTGGTGCCGATATCCCGCCTGTTGTGTTTACCAGCGAACGGCTGTCAGCCTGACATTTACTGGTAACATATGAGAAATAATATCACAAATTATTCTTAACTTTTCTGACGCAGGCGGTGACGCTCGCCGCGTTGGCGCATCCGTTTCCTGATTTTCGACTACTCGATACTTTTTGCGGCTGGTTACGCCGCCCCTATCCCTTTGGATTTAGGTCATGCCTGTTTGGTTGGTAAACGGACAGCATAATATATTGATGAGTCCAAATGATATTATTGGTCATATAAAAAGTTTACGTTAGGTTATTTTTCTATTGCAAAAGTTTGCGTTTAAACCCTGTCTGCAATCTTCGGGCTGAGATATAGATACACCTAAGTAAATGCAGTTAATTATTATTCAACTATTATTGTCAGCCTTGTAAATAATATTTCCGTATAAAGTGAAGCGACTTCCATTATGACTATTAATAGTATTGTTGAATAGTTTACTCTGTAATTATTTAAGTTTAGTGGACGTTTTGTCTTATTCTGGTGAGTGGATGGTTATGGCAGATGACAGCCGATTTTTCATTATGTTAGCATGAGTTGATAATACTTTATCCAGGCATAGATCAGGATGTCCACATATAATAAGGAGAATGGTATATGTTTAAAAAAGTATTAGGCTTGCGCCACTGGAATAATAATGTTGTAAAAATACCGCCGCCAGCAGAATCCGGCGCTAATGCGTCTGACGTGGTGGTGGATACTCCTGAGCCTTATGAGCGGATATTGTGTCAAAAAATTCTGATGGGGATCTCGACGATCGATATCATTCGTAATGCCATCATTAAGTCCTGTGAGCAGCTCAACATTGAAAAAGAACGCATTAATGAACTTAACGAACAGAATGATAAAGCCAGAAGTTCATTAAAATCGCTCGTGGAATTTATCACCGAAATTGGCACGACTTCATCGGATATTGGCTGTCGTATGGGCGACTTAAATACCTCCTTAACGCAAATTAATGCGTGTATTAAAGAGATACAGAAGATCGCTAACCAGACCAATTTGATAGCGATTAACTCCGCGATCGAGGCCGCGCGCGTAGGGGATGCCGGGCGTGGTTTTAGCGTTATTTCGAAAGAGGTGAAAAACCTGTCCGAAGATGTTAAACACAGTTCGAAAAGCGTCAGTACGTTAACCTCTGTAATCAAAGATAATACGGCCAGAGTGAGTGAGGTGCTGGATAACCAACAGCCGGTTATTGATAATATTACGACTAACATAAATCAAATTGTGGAGTCTATTGGCATCGTCATCGATAAATCGCTGAGCATGAAATCGGTCATGCAGTACATCTCTACGGTGCAGTTTTTGAATATTGTCAAAGTTGACCATGTTATCTGGAAAATGGAAGTCTACAAATTACTCTTAAATAAAGACATAAACAGTAAAATAACGATGCACGATCAGTGTCGGCTGGGGAAATGGTACTATGGTTTCGAAGGGCAGCAGTTTAGCAATTACTACAGTTTCCGTAGTCTGGAAGCGCCGCATAAAGAGGTGCATACCGCTGGTCACTCTGCGCTGAACTATTTTGCCGCAGGCGATATGAATGCGATGTCGCAAGAACTTGACAGAATGGAGCGATCCAGTAATGAGGTGGTTAACCAGCTGGAAATGCTGGCTGTCGATTTGTTAAAAGAAACCACACTGTGAAGTCATGAGTTATTACCGTATAACCAACTGGAGCCATCATCAACAGGACTGATGTATCACACTTTCTGCACTGGAGTTATTCCGGACAGAGAAAAAAAAGCATGACGCAGAAGATGGCTGTGTTTGTTCACCCGAATCACTTACCTTAGTAAGTGATTCGGGATTAATCAGCAACCTCTTTGCTTTTTATCGGCGGCCAGACTTTGGCTGGAAAAGTGCGTTACTGCTAAATTTCTCACTCTCTTACCGCCTTCCTGCCCCTCGGAATACCTGAAACCTGTGCTCACAGATTAATAGCGATTATTTAATCGTGAAATAACGTTGGGCATTATTGAAGCAGATATCCTGAACCATACGGCTTAGCATCGCTTCATCATCAGGAATCTCTCCGTCCTGCGCCCACTGTCCCAGCAGGTTACAGAGAATACGACGGAAATATTCATGTCGCGTATAAGAAAGGAAACTGCGGGAGTCGGTCAGCATCCCGACAAACTGACTTAACAGTCCCATTTGCGACAGTTGCTCCAGTTGGCGCAGCATCCCGTCTTTCTGATCGTTAAACCACCAGCCGGAACCAAACTGCACTTTTCCGGCAATTCCCGGCCCCTGGAAGTTACCGATCATGGTCGCCAGGACTTCGTTATCACGTGGGTTCAGGCAATAGAGGATAGTCTTGGGCAGTTCATTGGTCACATCCATACTGTCGAGCAAACGGGAGAGCGCCCAGCTAATGTTATTATCGCCAATGGAGTCAAAGCCGGTATCCGGCCCCAGCAGGCGGAACATACGGGTATTATTGTTACGGATCGCGCCAATATGTAGCTGCATCACCCAGCCGCGCGCAGCGTACTGACGGCCCAGCCAGACCAGCACCGCCGTGGTAAACTGGGCGATCTCAAGTTCGCTCAGCGTTTCGCCAGCCAGACGTTTGCCCAGAATGGCGTCAAGCTGCACGTCGTCGGGCACCGGCGCAAATCGCAGCGTTTCAATGCCATGATCGGACGCGCGGCAGCCGCAGGCGGCGAAATGGTCGAGACGGCGAGTGAGCGCCTGACGTAAATCGTCGAAACGGGTAATGCTGACATCTGCCGCCGCTTCCAGTTTCCTCAGGTAATCGACAAAGCCGTCCAGTTCAATTTTGAAAACTTTGTCGGGGCGCCAGCTTGGCGCGACTTCAATATCAATGCTGTCGTCGGCGGCTATCTGGCGGTGATATTCCAGAGAATCTATCGGGTCGTCGGTGGTTCCGACCATCCGCACATTCATCTGCTGCATAATACCGCGCGCGGAAAAGGCCGGCGTCGCCAGTTTCTCATTACACTGCGTCCAGATACTTTCCGCGGTATCCGGTCCGAACAGCGTACCTGTAATGCCAAATGGACGGCGTAGTTCAAGGTGCGTCCAGTGATACAGCGGATTGCCCAGCGTTTTTGGTACGGTATTGGCCCAGGCCATATATTTTTCATAATCGCTGGTCTCTTTGCCGGTGATCAGCGACTCATCCACGCCTGCGCTTCGTAGCGCTCGCCATTTATAGTGGTCGCCTTCCAGCCAGATCTGACCGAGGTTATCGAAACGGCGATCGTCGGCGATTTCCTGCGGACTTAAATGGCAGTGGAAGTCATAAATCGGCATGGGCGCGGCGTATTTATGGTACAGCGTGCGGGCAATGTCGTTTTTAAGTAGAAAATCTTCAGTCATAAACGTAGCCATGATTTATCTCCTTACTTAGCCAGCGCTTCTACCGTGGCTTTCGCGCCGTTCTGCAATAGCTGTTGGTAAGCGTCGGTAACGGCTTGCACAAATTCGTGGTTCTTCGGCAGGTCGTTGCCAAAGATAGACTCGATGGCCAGTAGCCCGCGAACGCGTTCTTCCGGCGTCTGATATTGCTGATGAATCGCCTGATACTGTGCAAGCAGCGGATCGACGACATCAATGGTTTTACCTTGTTCATCGACACCGCCGACGTAACGCATCCATCCGGCGACGCCCAGCGTCAGGCGGCGATAGTCATCGCCCTGTTGCAAGTGCAGACGTACCGGGTCCAACAAACGCTGCGGCAGTTTCTGACTGCCATCCATCGCGATCTGCCAGGTGCGGTGTTTCAACGAGGGGTTAGTGAAACGCGCGATCAACAAATTCGCATACCCTTCCAGATCGGTGCCTTCCGGCATTGACAACGTCGGCGCTTGTTCATCAAGCATCAGCGCTAGCGCCGCGCGACGGTAAGCCGGGTTGGTCATGGTATCGGCGATAGTGTCATACCCGCCGAGATAACCCAGATAGGCGAGGAAAGAGTGACTGCCGTTAAGCATACGCAGCTTCATCATTTCAAACGGTACGACGTCTGCAACGAATTGCGCGCCGACGGTGTCCCAGTCCGGGCGACCATTCACAAAGTTATCTTCGATGACCCACTGGCGGAAGGGTTCGCAGGCGATAGCGCAGGGATCATAAACCCCTAACTGGTCGGCAACCAGTTGTAGCGTCTCTTCGGTCGCTGCCGGAACAATGCGGTCAACCATGGTGCAGGGGAAGGTCACATTGTCGGCAATCCATGCGGCGAGGGCGGCATCGCGAGCTTTTGCCAGACCGAGGACGGCAGCCTTCGCGACGTGACCATTCTCGCGCACGTTATCACACGACAGCACAGTAAAAGCTTTCAGTCCTTGCTCCCGGCGCATGTTTAGCGCTTCGACAATATAGCCAATGGCGGATTTAGGCTGCTGTGGATGGGCAAGATCGTTTTGGATCAGCGGGTTATTAACATCAAGCTCGCCGCTGGCGGGGTCGGTGCAGTAGCCTTTTTCGGTCACGGTTAAGGAGACGATGGCGGTTTCCGGGCGCGCCATTGCCGCCAGAATCCCTGCATGACCGTCGAATTCAGGGTGTAGCGCTTCTTTCATTGAACCGATAATTTTCAGTTCGGTGCTTTCTGCGCCGCGTTCTGCAACGGTGTACAGCAGATTTTGCGCTTTCAGGTTCGCGATCAGCCGCGCGTCGTTACCCGGCATCAGGTTCACTTCACAAATGCCCCAGTCGCTGTCGCTCTTTTCCAGTAGATGATGAGTAAAGAGCGCCTGGTGCGCGCGGTGAAACGCCCCGCAGCCCAGATGCACAATACGGGATACCAGACGTGATTTGTCCCAGTTTGGGCGGGCGACGGAAACCTGGGCGGTGGCGATATTCTGTTCCATTGCAAACTCCTGTCATTCGACGTCTTCGCCCGCGATCTCCGGGGCGAGGCATGTTGCTATTGCATTGAGTAGGGGAAATCGCATGACGCGTCGCGCCATGCGAAAGAAGGTTATTTGCTAAAGAAAGCGCGCTGGATAGCCAGTTCGACGCCGCGGACTTCCGCAAGCCCTTTCAGACGGCCAATGGCGGAATAACCCGGATTCGTTTTCTTCTTCAGATCGTCCAGCATCTGATGACCGTGGTCCGGGCGCATCGGGATCAGATCGTCGCTACCTTCGGCTTTACGACGGTGCTCTTCTTCCACAATCGCTTTAACGACTTCATACATATCCACATCGCCGTGCAAATGGGCGGCCTCGTGGAAGGTCTTCGGATTCTCTTCGCGCAGCGTAGAACGCAGATGCGTAAAGTAGATGCGCGGACCAAATTGCTTGATCATATCAACCAGATCGTTGTCGGCGCGCACGCCGTAAGATCCGGTACACATGGTGAAGCCGTTCGCCATGCTATTAACGGTTTCCACCATCCATTGCATATCTTCAATGGTAGAGACAATGCGCGGCAGGCCGAGAATAGGGCGCGGCGGATCGTCAGGGTGAACGGCCATACGCACGCCAACCTCGTCGGCAACCGGAATAATGGCTTTCAGGAAATAGGCAAAATGTTCACGCAGTTTTGCTTTATCAATATCTTTATACGTCGCCAGGTGTTGACGGAACTGCTCCAGCGTATAGCCTTCTTCCGCGCCAGGTAAACCGGCAATAATGTTGCGGGTCAGACGTGCTTTGTCTTCCTCGCTCATGGTGGCGAAACGCCGCTCTGCCTGAGCAATCTCTTCTGCCGTATAGTCGGCTTCTGCTCCCGGACGCTTCAGGATGTGCAGTTCGAACGCGGCGAATTCAATCTGGTCAAAACGCAACGCTTTGGAACCATCCGGTAATACGTATTCCAGATCCGTACGTGTCCAGTCCAGCACCGGCATAAAGTTATAACAAACCGTATAGATACCGCATTGCGCCAGGTTACGTAGCGTTTGCTGGTAGTTTTTGATCCATAAATCGTACTGACCGGTGTGGGTTTTGATGTCTTCGTGGATAGGTACGCTCTCTACCACAGACCACTCCAGACCCGCCTCTTCAACGATTGCTTTACGTTTCTGGATCTCGTCTACCGACCAAATTTCTCCATTCGGGATATGGTGTAACGCCGTTACCACGCCGGTTGCGCCAGCCTGGCGTACATCTGACAGCGTTACCGGGTCGTTAGGTCCGTACCAGCGCCAGGTTTGTTTCATATCTCGTTTCCTCTTCTTGCGATAACGTCTTCGTGGTTGACCCATTGCCAGCCAACATCGAAACGTGCTTTGTAAACCCGTTCTGGCTCCTAAATTCAACCAAAAATTTTCTCATGTCAACCTTATTGTCTAAATTGGCTAACCAAATCACAAATATCATCATTCACGGTCTGCCAATTTTATTTATTTGATCTGTGTCAATTTTTGCTGGGTGAAAAGCATTCACCATTCAACTTGAAATGAGTTGATGTATTTATTTCAAGAATACTAAGTGCGGGAGTTGCCGCCAGATTTTGACCGGTCCGGATGAGAAAATATTGATTGGTCAACCAATTTTTGTGATTTCAGTTTTCCCGCTACAGGTCAGACGGCGCGGAGCTAATGTTTTTTAACGAGGCTTTATCATGAAGATGACAAAATTAAGATGGTGGATTATCGGCCTGGTCTGCGTAGGGACCATCGTAAACTACCTGTCCCGTAGCTCGCTTAGCGTTGCGGCGCCAGCGATGATGAAAGAACTCCATTTTGATGAGCAACAATATTCCTGGGTGGTGAGCGCCTTCCAGCTTTGTTACACCATTGCGCAGCCGATCACCGGCTATTTGATGGATGTCATCGGACTGAAAATCGGCTTCTTTATCTTTGCCTTGTTGTGGTCGCTGATCAACATGGCGCACGCGCTGGCCGGCGGCTGGATAAGCCTGGCATTTCTGCGTGGTCTGATGGGGCTAACCGAAGCGTCGGCGATTCCGGCCGGGATTAAAGCCAGCGCCGAATGGTTCCCGACGAAAGAACGCGGTATTGCGGGGGGGCTGTTTAATATCGGTACTTCGATTGGCGCGATGCTGGCGCCGCCGCTGGTGGTCTGGGCGATGCTGACCTTTGCTGATAGCGGCATCGGTACTGAAATGGCGTTTGTGATTACCGGTGGGATCGGCGTGCTGTTCGCCATCACCTGGTTCCTGATTTATAACTCGCCAAATAAACACCCGTGGATCACCCACAAAGAGCTGCGTTATATCGAAGACGGCCAGGAAAGCTATCTCCAGGACGATAACAAAAAACCGGCCGTTAAAGAGATCGTTAAAAAGCGTAACTTCTGGGCGTTGGCGATTACCCGTTTTCTGGCTGACCCGGCATGGGGAACGCTGAGTTTCTGGATGCCGCTGTATCTGATTAACGTGATGCATCTGCCGTTAAAAGAGATCGCCATGTTTGCCTGGTTGCCGTTCCTGGCGGCGGACTTTGGCTGCGTTGCAGGCGGTTTCCTGGCGAAGTTCTTCATGGAAAAGATGCACATGACCACGATCAATGCGCGTCGTTGTAGCTTTACCATCGGCGCTGTTTTGATGATTTCGATCGGTTTTGTCAGCATTACGACTAACCCGTATGTCGCCATTGCATTGATGAGTATTGGCGGTTTTGCGCACCAGACGCTGTCTACCGTCGTGATTACCATGAGCGCTGACCTGTTCAAGAAAAATGAGGTCGCGACGGTTGCCGGTCTGGCAGGATCTGCGGCGTGGATGGGACAGTTAAGCTTCAACCTGTTTATGGGGGCGTTGGTCGCTATTATCGGTTACGGCCCGTTCTTCATTGCACTCAGTCTGTTCGATATTATCGGCGCCATCATCCTGTGGGTACTGATTAAAGATCCGGAAAAGCACCACCCGCCAATGACGGAACAGCCGCTGGCGTCTCACCGCTAAAGCTGTCTCGGTTTCACAGGCCTGATAAGCGAAGCGCTACCGGGTTCTAACGGCCACCTTCGGGTGGCCGTCTTCATCTTACCTGAGCATAAAATCATACTGGATGCTCATCTTCACATCCCAGTAATTCAAGCGATCGCCCAGCGCGCTACCGTCGCGTTTTTCGCGCCCTTTGTCAGCGGCAAGAAAAATGTTCATGCCCTCTAGCGGCCCCTCTTCAATACGATAATTTATGGCTCCCAGCAGACCCAACCCCTTAATTTGAACAGCGCGCTGGCTGGACTCATAACCGCGCGTGACGACAGGCGCGAATGTCATGGTGAGCTGTGGCGTAACACGGTAATTAACGCCCGCCTGCCAGGACTGCATGCCTTCCCGGTTGCGATCGAGGCTTAAAGAGAAGGGATAACCAATATCGGTATCGACCACTGCGCCGTTCATGGCGTGTTGCAGATAGCCGCCGCTGGCAAACAGGCTGCCCCAGGGGGCGCTCCAGGTAAACTGAGCGCTAACCAACCCGGTCTCATTAGGCTGGGTGGATGAACGACTTAGCCCCTCCAGCCGGGCGTAAAAACCGAGCAGCTCGCCTTTCAGGGCATACCCATCGTCTAGTGGTATCCGTTTTTCAAAGATACCCTGTACCTGACGGGAGACATCGTTTTGCTGCGAGCCGCCTATGGAATAGCGGCTGCTCTCGTCGTGCCAGCTGGCGGCGAAAAATGCGCGTGGACGATGATGATCATATTGACCCGTTTTACTGTTGTAGACGCCTTCATTGCGAATACCGGTCGTTGAGTCTGTCCACTGAAAAACGCGGGTACGCCACATTGCCCAGAACTCTACATTTGGCGTCAGCGCCAGGTAGCCCAGCGCGCCTTCGGAAGCGGTCGGTAGCGTGCGTTGTGAGCTGCTGGCGATGAGTGGAATTCGCCAGGGGAGGCTGCCATAACTATAATCGGTGCCAAAACGACCTATTTTTAAGCGGCTATTTTCTGTTGGCTTTATTTTTATTGCGCCAAGCACATAGCCGAAACTCTCGTGTCCGTCTAAGTACCAGCGCGTACTCATATTATCGCGAGCACCGAGTTTATAAACATAATACGCGCTACCCTCGACGCCGATCCGTTGTGAATAATAGCTGCTATTAAAATCAATTAACCCACCCTGAACCCAGGCATAAATATCTCTGCCTGCGCCCGCGCTGGGCTTATCAGCTCTTCGTAACTCATTTTTCAGTCTAAAACGTAAGGCGGACTCATCATCAGAAATTTGTAGGGCCAGGGCAGAAGGACAGGCCGCGACTACTGCTATTGGAATAGCCGCTATCTTCACGAATTTTTTCATTGTTTAACCTGTTGTATATTATTGTTATCGAAAAGCTATTTATTAAAATCTTTAATAAGTTGTTGCTGTGACTGTTTTCGTTTATCTATCTCCTGAACAATCTCCTTAAATTTATTATCCGTTAATGGGTAAAACCAAATAATAATAAAAGCCAGTAACATAAAGCCGCACGGTATGAGCGATATAGACATCCGGATACCGGTAATGACTTCCGGCGTCTGCGTCTGATTGGCGATATAGCCACTTAACCCAAGAATAAAGGCCGGAATAGAACCGCCGATAGCCTGGCCGCATTTACGGGTAAAAGAAAATAGCGAGTAAGTCAGACCTTCTATGCGCACGCCCGTGAGATATTCGCCGTACTCCACGGTATCCGCCTCCAGCGCCCACATTACCGTCATGGTGATCCCCTGGCCAATAGCGGCAATCGCCAGAGCGGTTAAGGCCACGGGCACTGAATGGTCAGACATATAAAAGAAAAGCAAATACCCAAGGGTGCCCATTAAGGCGCCCGCCAGGAAGGTATTCTTCTTACCTATCTTCGCCACCAGACGGGGAACCAGAGGTGCTGACGCCACAGAACCTACCAGCATTTGTACCAGCACGATAACCGAGAAAAGGGCGGTATCATTCAAAACATAGCGTACATAGAACAGTGACGATGCGCTGACGGCGAAGGTCGAGATCAGAATGCATAGCGCGCCGGTACAAAGCATCATTAGCGGGCGGTTCTGTTTAAGCGTTTGCAGACTGATTTTTAACGACGGCTGCGCGACGATACGCACCACGTTTTCGCGGGTAGATTTAAAACAGATGAAATACAGCGCCATACCGGCAATGGCCAGGATAATGGTCCAGAAGAGGTAGACCGACGCCATTTCTGTCGGGCCGGAATGAGTAATACGCGGCCCGATCAGGAAGGCCAGACAGACAAACGTTAGCGAGGCCGCAATACTGCGCGCCGCGCCGAGACGGGCGCGCGAACGCGGTTCCTGAGTCATTGCCGTCGCCAGCGATCCATAGGGAATATTGACCATGCTATAGCAGAACCCAAGTCCCATATAGGTGAGATATGCGTAAATAACTTTGTTGCTATGACTCCACTCTGCCGGGACGCAGAATACCAGTACGCTAAACAGCATTAACGGCGCCGATCCGAACAGCAGGAACGGGCGAAATTTCCCCCAGCGGGTATTTACACTATCTACTATGCGTCCCGCCACCACATCGGCGAAGGCGTCAAATATTCGTACCAGTAAGAGCATCGTACCGGCAGCGGCGGCACCGACGCCTGCGACGTCGGTGTAATAACTTAGCAGGAACAGCGCCCCCATGGCGAAGGCGAAATTATTGGCAACATCACCCAGGCTGTAGCCTACGATAACGCGCCAGGAAAGCGGCTGGTTCATAATTTCTCTCCCTGCTGTGGCTTTTCGCCGAAGGTCATACCGGTCCAGCGTTTTTGCAGTATAAAGGCCGCCGATTTTGGTCTTCTGTCGCGGGTAAAAATCCCTTTTCGATTACCGCCGACGCGCATAATGCCCTGTGAAGTCGCGAAATCGGCAAAGTTCCAGACCTGCTCGCCGACAACGGCGCTAACGCGATCGAATACTCGGTGATACATCTCCAGCCAGGCGCACTGGTACTCTTCGCTCCACATGTCGCTGTACATCGAATGCAGCCCTGCCAGCGTATCGACGCCATATTCCGTCATGATGATGGGGCGGTGGAGTTTCTCCTGCCAGGCCAGTAACTCTTTCTCCAGCACTTTTTCTGCTTTCGCAAGATCGCCGCTTTGTACATACCAACCGTAATAGCGGTTCAGGCACACCACATCGAAGAGGTCGGTGATGGTGTCGGTTTCCACATCGCAAAACATGACGTTCACGCAGGTTATAGGGCGGGTCGGGTCCAGTTCGCGCGTGGCCTGCGCCAGTGGCGCAAAATAGTCTCTGGCGCCTTCTGGACGGGTATCCGGCTCATTCGCGATACTCCACATCACCACGCTGGGATGGTTTTTATCGCGGGCGATCAATTCCTGAATAGCCTTGAGATGCGCCCGCTGTGTTTCATCATTGACGCCTTCCTCGCTGTATAGCGCCTTCGGTTTTTCGCAGGAATCAAAGCCGATACCTAAAGAGAGATTGAAACCAACAGCTGCTGTTTCATCAATGACGACAATGCCATGCTCGTCCGCCCAGTCGAGCATCTCTTCGGCGTAAGGATAGTGCGACGTGCGATAAGAGTTGGCACCAATCCACGACATTAGCGCGTGATCGTGTACCATCAGCACGTTATCAAATCCTTTCCCTCGTAGATCGGCATCTTCATGGCGACCGAAGCCGGTAAAATAAAAAGGTTTATGATTTATCAGAAACTGTTCGCCTTTTACCGCTACGCTACGGATTCCTACCCGAAGCGGATAGTCATCACGTTCGTCCTGATGCTGTGCGATAACCCGCAGCTCGTACAGATATCCTTCGCCCGGTTGCCATAATCGTGGCGCTGCTATCTGTAATTCGCCCTTTGCCCCTTCGCCGTAGGCGACAATATGCTGCCCGGCATCCCGCAGTTCTACGCGTACTTCACCGTTGGCCTCCACCCGCCAGCTCAGTGTGGCCCGGGAGAGATCGTTCGCGACCTCCGTCGTCACCGTAATATCCTGAACAAACGTTTTTGGTGTGGTGTAGAGCATGACGCTACGGTGGATACCGGCGTAATTAAAGAAATCATGGAAGTATGATTGCTGCCTTTTCCCCGTTTCATCACGGGTCACCACCCCCGGAGGGATAGTCTGCCAGCTCAGCTCGTTATTGACGCATACTGTGATACGTATGCTCTCTCCGGCTGCCGCCAGGTGGCTGATATCCGCTTCGAAAGGTGTATAGCCTCCCTGGTGTTCCATCACGGCGTGGTCATTTACCCATACCTTTCCATAATGCGTGACGGCATCAAAACGTAGAACGATGCGTTGATGCTCCCAGCCTTTGGGGATGCGGACGTTGAGCTGATACCAGACATTGCCGACATAGTTGCGGATCTCTGCATCGGCAAACTGATCGTTATAACTACCCGGTACGGCGATAGCGCGGCTTTGGGGGAGCGGTTGTCGCCACCATTGTTGCGCGATACCGCAATCGTCTGCATCCGTGCAAAACGACCACAGTCCATCAAGTTTTTTGATTTCGCGGCTCTGGGTTTCTACGGGACGTAACATTGTTCACTCCTTAATCCTGATGAATTTTCATTGGTCAACCAGCAATAAAACAAGTTAACCAGTTGTCTGAGGCAATAGTTATCACGCAGCGATCGAGAGGGAAAATGCAGAAAGGAAGGATCTTAAGGCGGATCAAAAAAAACAGGATTGCAACCTGATTTTTGTTTCTTTTGTCACATAAAACCATTTTCATCCGTTGACATATGGCAAAAAATGTTCAATCGAACGTTCGTTCTACTGTTTTTTATACAGGAAGTGAGGGGGAGGGGGCGGGAGGGATATCATGAGGATCAAAGAAAATAGGATGAAGAGTAGGCGCCTGAAGTGCGCCCGGGTACACTGCCACCACGCAGAGTGAAAAATGGGTCAACGTAATGGAGAATAAACTTACCGAATCACTACCGACGCGGATGCGAATTTTACGCGCCGCCAGGCAGTGTTTTGCTGAAAACGGTTTTCACAGTACATCAATGAAAACGATCTGTAAGGCCAGCGACATGAGCCCCGGCACACTCTATCATCACTTCCCCTCTAAAGAGGCCCTGATTGAAGCCATTATTTTAGAAGATCAGGAAAGAGCACTAACCCATTTTCGTGAGCCGCTGGAGGGCGTTGGGCTGGTGGATTATCTGGTGGAGTCAACTATTGCCGTCACGCGTGAAGACTGCGCGCAGCGGGCGTTGGTCGTAGAGATTATGGCTGAAGGGATGCGTAATCCTCAGGTCGCGGAAATGCTAACCAATAAATACCACACTATTATCGCCTCGCTGGTTGCACGTTTTAACGATGCGCAGGCGAAGGGGGAAATTGGCGCCGATGTGGATAAAGAAATGGCGGCAAGGCTATTATTAGCTACCACGTATGGTGTTTTATCGGATAGCAGCTCTGCTGAGAATGCCCGGCACGTCAGTTTTGCGACGACGTTAAGAACTATGTTAACCGGGCTACTAAAATGCAACTCTGCAAGCTAGTGTCGGTAAAAATACGCGTTCGTTTTATACGAGCGCGTTATCATTTAGTTTGCCTGATTATTTTTAGATGATGAAAATAATATTGTGGTAAGGGTTATTGTTTTTCGCCTGGATTTTTATCGACTCTCTGTCTCGCTGCGATCATCGATAAAGTCCCCTTTATGTAAATAAAGCTTCAATGCTTCTACTCTTTTCTCCATATATTTTGCGTAGCTTCACAAAAAATAACCTGATGTCGTAATGCCCACTCCCTAATATTCTCCATGCGCTATACGTTAATTTAAGTTTAAATTTCATGCCGGGGATATCACGATGTCACGTAATTTTACTGTTTCAGCCTGTCAGTATATTGTTACTGAAATAAACACTTTTGAAGATTTCATAACAAAGGTAAGGATACTTCTTAATAAAAGTCAGGGAGCTGATGTCGTTATCTTCCCGGAGCTATTTACCATTGAGCTATTTACACTATTGAAAAAATGGCAAGAAAGACCCATTTCACACCTTACTTTAATTGATCAGTTCACGGATGCCTATAAGCAGCTTTTTCAACAGGAAGCGAAAGAAAGAGGACAGTTCATTATTGCTGGCTCTCATCTGGAGCAGACCGGAGTAGATCGCTATGAGAATGTTGCGCATATATGGGGACCCGATGGCGAACATTATGCCCACAGTAAGACGCATATCTTCCCGGCTGAACGGGGTTGGTATACTCAGGAAGGCGATAAAATGGCTGTTTTTCAACTGCCATTTGCAAAGGTGGGTTTTAATATTTGTTATGAAGCAGAAATACCGGAGTGTGCCGCGACGCTGGCGGAACAGGGTGTGGAGTTAATTTTAACGCCTTCCGCTACGTTTACTGAACAGGGATTTTGGCGAGTCAGGCATTGTTGCCACGCACGTTGTATTGAAAATCAAATTTATCTTGTTCACTGTTGCCTGGGCGGAAACCCGGGTGGGCCACTGCCAGGCTGCTGGGCCCGAAGTTCAATTTTAAGCCCCTGTGATGTCGTGTGGAAAAATCCACAAGGTATTATCGCAGAGGCGCACGTCAATCAAGAGGATGTCATTTCAGGAGAAATTAACCTCGATGTTCTATATGAAAATAGACTCGGTGGGGCAGCAACAACGTTCAAGGACAGACGCAGAAAAGCAGGCATATATAATATCTGGCCATCACACATTAAATAACAGAATGTGTCCCTTCTATGTATTAGCTGGAGGTCGTTATGGGATATTTAAAATTACCTGAGGGTAAAAGGATTGCGGTCAATCTTGGTGTCGATGTAGATGCTCAGTCTTTATGGCTGGGCGGATTTAATCGACCGTCGCCATCCTTTATGTCACGAGGAGAGTTTGGTGCACAAGTTGGCGTACCAAGGCTTCTGAAATTGTTCAAAGAAAATAATATCAAAACCACCTTTTTTATTCCCGGACACACTGTAGACACCTTCCCGGAAATCAGTAAAGCGATTTTTGATGCCGGGCATGAAATCGCTCACCATGGCTACTATCATGAAAATCCGACGCTGGTGAATCGTGATACAGAGCGCCGACTTATGGATCTGGCGTTCGCCTGTTATAAAAGACATTTCGGCATACGTCCTGTGGGATACCGTTCTCCCTATTGGGATTATAGCGAGAATACGCTGGATCTTCTGGAGGAAGCCGGTTTTCTCTATGACAGTAGCCTGATGGCGAGAGATCTTGTGCCTTACCATCCTCAACGTTGGCAGGTGAATTGGGAGACGGGAAATATCGCAGGCCCGGCCAGCGCGATTCTGGAAATTCCTGTTAGCTGGTATCTGGATGATTTTCCCGCACTGGCGTATACCGGCAACCAGGAGGGGATGAGCGATACTGACGGTGTTCTGCGACGCTGGAAGGATATTTTTACCTATGCTTATAACCATCAGGAAAACGGTTTATATGCGATGGCCCTTCATCCGCAGATAATCGGTCATGGGCATCATATGATGATGTTGTCACGCTTGATTGAACATATTAAAGGGCATGATGGCGTATGGTTTGCAACCTGTGAAGAGATAGCCAGTGTCTGGGTGGATGACGAAGAGGATCGACAAAAAATGCTCCGTCCTGATGTTCGTGGCGTAGCGCCGGTTCCGGATGATTATGGCTGGCCAGGCAAATGATATCACCTCATGACAATGTTAATATCAGTCGGGTAACGGATTACCCGGGCAGAAGTTACCTGTTTGCCCGCTCGGTAATGCATATTGTCCATCAGAAAGGGAGACTATCCTGGGACATATAAAATCTTTTTTTATTTCGGTCAAAACGTTAATCAACGAAAATAGTTTGTTTTTTGATTTAAATCATTTTTTAGTGTTCACAGGAAAATAAGCAAATAACATTTATAATGTGAGTATTAAGAAAAATAAAATTTCCATAGTGATTAATTTTTATTTAACGCTTTGATTTTTAGTGTTTTTGTATGTGTTAATTGATGTAAATCAATTTGGGGTTTTTTATTAAATAAGTAAAAATTAAGTTGATATTTGCTTTTTGATGTGTTTTTTATATATAGCTGATTATTATTCTGAAATGTCAATTTTTGAATAATGACGCTGTGATACCGGCACCAGGGATACTTTGCGATAAAAGGGATTGAATATGGCAGAGAGCGTTCAGTATAACCTCAATTGTATTTGGCCACAGCGGGCCAAAACCCTCTATTGCATTGCAACCAGCGGAATAACGTTTATCAGACGTGGGTAAACGTTGGCAAAATCCCTGCAAACCTGGCGCTTTTCACGCTGTGTTTTTTGGTAGTTGCGCTTTTAATAAGAGTCACAAGCGTTGGCCGCGGGTATTCGTCTGGCTGCTGAACTGCCACCTGATCAACAAGGAGATAAATCATGGATGCGATTTTTTTAAAGCTCGACAATATCAAAGGCGAAAGCCAGGTTGAAGGCTTTGAAGATCAGATAGAGATCATGTCTTATAGCCACAATGTGGCAATGCAGGTAAATAACGATGTTAGCCTCACTGAGCGGACTTCCGGGCGTGCGCATGTTGGTGAAATGTCGCTCACCAAATTTGTCGACCTCGCCACGCCTGTGCTCAATGAGTACTGCTGTAGCGGGAGGCTAATTAGAACCGCGGTGCTGACGTTGTGCCGCAATGACGACGGCAAAATGCGGTCGCTTATCGTTTATACCCTGACAAACGTGCTGATATCACAACTCAGTGTTAGCGGCGGCGCCGGCGGTAAGCCGGTGGAAACGATGTCGCTGAACTTCACGAAAATCGAATGGCAAATCACTGCCGAGAAATCAGACGGCGCTCAACAGGAGTCCAGAACGTCAGTATGGGATCTGGCGATGGACCAGATAGGGAAATGATGATGACGCCAACCATTCCGGTCGCGCTATTCGACAGGCTCTTGGTTGAGGGGATAAGCCCACATGAATTGGTACGCCGCAAGTTAATGTGTTTATTCAACTCTTGCGCTGTGGCAGGTGGCGAGACATTACCGCCGCTGCTCACTCGGGGTATGCCGGAATGGCACGAGGTGAATGTGGGTGACAAACGGGTTCTCAACTGGTTTTGCCGTGAGCTTCGCGCTGCTATTTTACGTTATGAACCGAGCATCAACATGCTGAAAGTCAGTGTAAAAGATGCCCATCATCAGACGCTGGCGTTGTCTTTGGAAGCGATGTTACAGGATGAGTCTGAACCGTTAAGACTGGAGATAGCCTACTCTAACGGTAGATGGCGCTAGTAATGCAGAAAAGAACGCCGGGCCGGGCGTTTTACATTACCCCAAAAGCAATAAAACGCAGCGAGCGAACCTGATAATCAGGCAGGCAGTCCACCTTTCGGTATGGTTGATCTGCCTGCATCATTTTCAGGATGGTTAATAACGGACCATGACAGATTTAAGTTCGGTATAGTCATCAATAAACGCGCTGCCAAATTCACGACCAATGCCCGATCCTTTCATCCCTCCAAAGGGTACCGCAGGATCGAGGAAGGTATGCATATTGACCCACACCATGCCAGCATCAATATCTTCAGCGTAGCGTAATGCCTTAGACATATTTTCCGACCACACACTTGCTGCAAGGCCAAATGGCGAAGCGTTGATATGCGAAAGCGCCTCTTTTTCATTCTGATAACCGATAAAGCTACAGACAGGGCCAAAGGTCTCCTCGTGCATCAGCGTACTGTTTTTACTACGCACTTTTACCGCCGTCGGCTGTAAAAAGTACCCTTCGCCGGGTAAAGTTTCACCGCCGTAAACAATGGTATCCCCTTCTTCCCGTGCGATTTGAATCAGACGCAGCACTTTTTCAAGCTGAACCTGATTCGCCAGCGGGCCCATCACCGTTTTTTCATCTAAAGGCGACCCGGGCACGATCTCCGATAACCGTTGCCTGAGGAGCGTCATGACTGTATCCAGTTTTTCCTGGGGCAGATAAAAACGCTCTGCGGCAGCACAAATCTGTCCTTGATTCAGATAACCGGCTTCAAGAATACCGTTGACCATGGCTTGTGCCGAGAGATCATTGAGAAACAGCGCCGCATTTTTCCCTCCCAGTTCGAGGGTAACGCGTTTTCCTGACGATGTTGCCGAACGCCGGACTTTCTCACCTGTCGCGACTGACCCGGTGAAACTCACTTTGGCGCAATCTGGATGCGCGATCAGCTGTTGCGCTATCTCACCGCCAGCACCGTTTACCACGTTAATTACGCCATCAGGGAAACCTGCCTCTTTAGCCAGTTCAGCGACTCGCAGCAGTGTCAGCGGGGTATATTCACTTGGTTTAATGACGATGGTGCAGCCACATACCAGCGCTGCGGCCAGCTTCCAGATAGCAATCATAATTGAGAAATTCCACGGCACAATACCGACGACCACGCCAATGGGTTGGCGTTGGGTAAACGCTGTGTATCTCTCTTCTCCCATTGATGGCAGGGAGACATTCAGCGTTTCACCGGTTATTTTTCCTGCCCAACCGGCAAAGTAACGCAGGAAGGCCACTGACTGATCGAGTTCAAGACCGCGCGACAGCAGAATCGTTTTACCTGAACAGACGCTTTCCAGCTGAGCTAACTCTTCACGATGAGCGGCAAGAGTATCAGCCAGTTTCAGCAGTAATGCGCCGCGTTGTAACGTTGGCATTTTACGCCAGACATCAAACGCCCGTCTGGCGCTCTGCATGGCCTCTTCTGCCTGCGCAGGGGTTGCCGACACAACGTCGGCGATGATTTTGCCGGTGGCTGGGTTAGTGACCGAAAAGTTCGTGCCGTTTCCGGCCTGACGTTCACCTGCAATAAATTGTCCGTGTCGTTGGCGTAAAAAAGTCGTTACTTCGGCAAGTAATGTCACATCGCTCATCAGAAGTGCCTGTAGGTCAGGAATGTACGTTTTTCCATCCCAACATACTTTTTCGGAGCTGAATATCGTTCCAAAGAACGTCATTCTTCCGGACGATATTTTGTAAAACGTTACCGTGCTGTGATAGCGGTCTTAGTCAAGCGTGATGACAAGGTAACGCGATGAATACAAAAATCGATGCGTTGAATTACTACGGCGCGACGAAAAAATACCCGTTGCATTTTCCTGCTCTGCAAGAGGATATTGATGCCGATGTGGTGATCATTGGCGGTGGCTTTTCAGGCATCAATACCGCGCTGGAACTGGCGGAGCAGGGGATCACTAATGTTGTCGTTCTGGAAGCCCGTCATCTTGGGTATGGCGGCACCGGACGAAACGGCGGTCAGGTGATGGCCGGTATAGGTCACGACATCGAAGCCGTTAAAAAATATGTAGGCGCAGCGGGAATGGAGATGCTGTTTAAAATCTCGAACCTCGGCGCAGGTATTATTCGGGAGCGAATTCGTAAATACCATATTGATGCTGATTTTGTCCCCGGATATGGTTATCTGGCCTACAACCAGCGGCAGTTAAAAACGCTGCAACAATGGGAAAAAGAATTCAAAGCCGCCACGCCGGAAGACGATATTGAACTCTATACCGGTAAAGACGTGCAGCAGGTTATCGGTTCCGACGTCTACTGCGGTGTTCTCAAGCATATGGGGGGAGGGCATGTCCACTCGCTGAATTTATTGCTGGGCTCCGCTCAGGCTGCGAATTCGCTGGGGGTGAAGATATTCGAATATTCACCTGTGGTTGAGGTCAGTTACGGTAAAACTGTGCGGGTACGTACTGCGATGGGCAGCGTAAAAGCAGCCAAATTGCTGTGGGCCTGTGATAGTTTTCTCAATAATCTGGAACCAGAAATTTATAAGAAAACGCTGGTTACTTATTCTTATCAGGTCTCTACAGAACCTCTCTCCAGCGAGCTTGTTGAGCGGATCAGTCCCTTGCGCGGGGCTTTTAGTGATATCCGCCCGGTGATAAATTACTACCGTCTCACAAAAGAAAACCGTCTGCTGTTTGGCAGCGCCACAAGGTTTCTTGAATATACCCCGCACGATTTTGCTGCCTGGAACCGCACTCTGTTGACGGAGGTCTTCCCTTATTTGAAAGACGTTAAAATCGATTTTGCCTGGGGCGGACCGATGGCCTGTAGCGCGAATCTGTTTCCGCAGATTGGCACGCTTCGTGAACACAATAATGTTTTTTATGTTCAGGGTTATTCCGGATTTGGCGTCACGCCTTCCCATATTGTATGCAAAATCCTGGCCGAAGGAATAAATGGCGGTTCCGAGCGGTATCGTCTGATGAGTAGCATTCCCCACGCGACAATTTATGGTCGCGACAGTTTACGTCTATTGCTGGTCAGTGCGGGAAAACTGATACATCAAACAGCCGGTTTCTGGAAAGGCCGGAATTAACCAGGAGAACATTAATGCACGCTTTTAAACTCAATCAACCTGTTCCTGAATTACAGCCAGTCGGGAGTGTCAGCCTGTTAGGGGCGTTGCCAACAGAAGGCGATCCCCAGGTCGCCGTCGCGATGATTTATGGTAAACCTGAGGATGTATTTACCTGTGGACTGTTTTCATCGACCCGCGGCGGTTTCACGATGATTTATCCCTTTACCGAGCACGCAACCGTGCTGGAAGGGGAAGTGGAACTCACTGTCGCTGGTCAGGAACCGATACGTTTTTCACCGGGCGATAGTTGGTTTGTTGAACAGGGAACCGAAGTGGCATGGAAAGTTTTAACGCCCCGTTTTGTAAAACATTATCTGGCAAACGTTGAAAGCCATAAACAGGGTTGAATCCTTTAATTGTTCGTCAGTAGCGTTGGCATCACTGGGGAGAATAACGCGCTCCCCACTTGCTATTAGCGCATGCGGGGACGGCGTCACAACGTTATTTACCGTTATCCCTCTTCAGGACGATACCTGTTAGATGCGCTGCCTGCCATAAATAAGCGTTATTCCGGAGCGGTAATTTATTGTTGTAATAATAGTGAAGAGGTTGACCATGTTTAAAAACAGACTTGCCAGCCATCTTGAACGTGGCGTTATCGGTTTCCCCACGACGCTTGCCAGCTCCGTCGGGCTGATTATGGCAAGCCCGGTGATCCTGACCGTGACCAGTGGTTTTGGCTCAGGGGGAGATACCTTTGCCCTTGCGGTATTACTGGCATTTATTATGATGCAAGCGCAGATTACCACCTTTGCCGAAGCGGCAACGCTTATTCCCACAACTGGCTCCGTCTACGACTATATTTCCTGCGGAATGGGGCGTTTTTTCGCTATCACCGGTGCGCTTTGCGCTTACCTGATCGTACACATTTTTGCCGGCACGGCAGAAACGATTCTCGCTGGCGTCATGGCGCTGGTGAACTTTGAGTCTGTTAGCGAACACGTGGCCATGCAGCACAATACCTGGATGGTTGGCGTCGGCATGGTAGTGGTTTTCGGGTTACTGAATGCCATTGGTGTTGAAGTATTTGGCAAGGTGGAAGTATTTCTTACTTTCGGTATGTGGACTACCCTGACCATCTTCGGTTTATGCGGGATCCTGTTATCCCCGGTCACTCATCATTCTGGGTGGTTTGGCGCACCGCTTGATGTCAGTAATCTTTCTGGCCTGTTTGGTTATATTGGCATGGCGATGTTTATGTTCGTCGGTTGTGAACTGGTAACGCCAATGGCGCCGGAAATTAAAAAAGCGCATCGTACGATCCCCAGAGCGATGGCGCTTGGCCTTTTAGCGGTGGCAGGTTGTATGTTCCTCTATGGCGCTGCGATTAACCGGCAGGTAAATAATGTGGTTGTCGATGCGGCAAACCATATCTTTTTACTGGATACGCCGATGGCTATTCCCGCCTTTGCCAATCGTGTCATGGGACATGTCGGGCAATACTGGCTGGGCGTGGGGTTGTTGTTAGCGGGATGTGCGACAATTAATACGCTGATGGCGGCAGTACCGCGTATTATATACGGCATGGCGCTGGACGGCGCTTTGCCGCGGTTTCTAACCTGGTTGCACCCCCGCTTTAAAACACCGGTCATCGCCATCGCATTCGGTGTTGCGATTCCCTGTTTACATGCCTGGTATCTGAATGGTGATATCGACCACATTGTTCCGCTGATCCTCGCTGCGGTCTGCGCCTGGGGAGTAGCTTATCTGCTGGTAACGTTATCGGTCGTTATCTTACGTATTCGGCGCCCCGATTTGCCACGCGCTTACCGGGCCCCCTGGTTTCCCTTACCTCAGATTATTTCGAGCGTGGGTATTATTATCGCCATTATTAATATCGCGCCTCCAGGAATGAACAGTCGGGATGTACTTATACCATTCGGTATTATGCTTGGATTGACTGCCGCCTATGCCTTATTCTGGACATTATGTGTGCAACGGGTTAATCCTTTCCTCCCACTTCCGGTAGAAGAGGTCGTGGAACGGGCGATGGGCAATTATGAAAAGCGAAACAATGAAGAGATGACGCCAGATGTCCTCCGTCCCCTGGTTTAAGAGCACATTAATGAACATGGTGTTACGTGATTTGAGCGGCTGGCGTTGTGAAAAATTGACCGAACATAGCGCCGTGCTGCATCTGAATGCATTTACCCAGGTTATCTGCCATGTTCAGCAAAAACGATTATTCATGGCCAGTATTCACAGTTGTGAATTCAGGGTGAAAGGCACAATCAATTATCCTTTGCAGGGCAAAATTCGCGTTCATCAGCCCGGATGGCTGAAACGTTATCCCGTCATTTTTACTGGCAGCAAAAGTACCGCCGGGCTGATTAACTATCTTAATCGTTTCCCCAATTTACAACAGGCACTGAGTGAACTGGATTATCGTCGGTTCACGCTGGTTTTACATCATAAGGAATGGTATTGCAGCATTGAGCTATGGGCTGCGAGCGAAGTGGTTTGTAAAATGCCGCCGCTGCGCCGTTATCTGCGGCTTGAGCGGCACCAGCGTGTTCTTCTGCTTAGTGTGATAAATATGATCAATCAGGCCATGAATCAATGGCTGCAACAGGATACCGACGCCAGATAATATGACATTTTATTGCGGCATCAGCTCAGAGGGTGGTATTAATTCAGGCATATATGACATATGGGGAAAAGACCCGCAATTGACGCGGGTTAAAAAGAACGCTTTCACATATTCAGTGAATGTTGTACCGAGGACATTCTGGTTCGGGAAACCAGTTCCGTGCGATTTATCACTTCTGTTTTAGCAAAAATATTACGTAAATGCGTTTTCACTGTTGAGAGAGATATATTCAACTGACGGGCAATCAATTTGTTGCTGGCCCCTTCGCAGACCATTCCCACAATTTCACGCTCTTTGGCGGTCAATATTGACGCCAGATCGTTGTCTTCCTGAAGAGAATCATGAATTGCCAGTCCCAGTAATGGTTGTACTGCCTGGGCTCGCAAACGCTCTTCGCTGGAAAAAGGTATATCGCGCATTAATGAAATGCCCGCGATAATACGATGGCCCCGACGAATAAAGATCTCAATCATGTCGCACACATGATTAGGTAGCATAAATTCATGATAATAATGGCGATGACGGGCACAGATACCGGGCGTCATCGTCGCTACGGTAATAACCTGCTGGCCGAACCGGGAAGGCGATAGCGGGTCTAATGGTTGAAAATGCTCCAGATATTGTTGGTGTGTGCTATTAGAAATGTTATGTAAAACATAGGCCTCTGGCTTTAAATAAGCATTAACACGATAAAAAACCGCCGACGACAGAGGAATGAGTTGCGCAATGCTCTGTAAGCAATGGAGAGTGATCCCGTCATTATGGCCAGTAGTTGATAAGGCTGACATGTTATCTCCTTCCATCCGGATGAGCGTGCCGGGACGCAGTAAAATAGTGGTATGTTGAAACATACAATTTACATTCGGTTAACACAATCATTCACATGTTAATAATGTGACGCGTGTTACGGTATTTTTTATAACTATTTGAAATAAAACAGTTTTAATTTAAATCCTGTTTGGTTTTCTAAAAAATAATTAAAAATTATTAATATAATTTTTTTCTGTCGCGGTTGACTCATCTCCTGAAAATGCCGTGGGTTCTCGTCCTTCAGGACGATATTCTTTTGAGATGCCTGTTCTATGATTTTCTGTAATAGCGCAGGTTAACAGAGACTTAATTTCTGGTTCAGACAGGATTTGCTAAATAACGTTTCAATAGCGTCATGCGCTATGCAGAAAACCGGTGTATCAATAGATACAGCCCGCTTTCGGCATTCTGCCCGCAGCACCAGACGGACGCTATTGCGAAATGTGAGTCATGTCTCCGCATCAGAAATGATAATTACAGGACAGAATAATGTTGAATCTCAACACATTACGGCAACAACAAATCCCCGTAATGACTGAATATCGCGCGCAGATACCCTTCCATATTCTGGCAAAACCCATAGGCCCTGCGTGTAATCTGGCCTGCCGCTATTGTTATTACCCACAGGGCGAAACGCCCGTAGAAAAAATGAATGAATCAACGCTGGAGGTTTTTATTTGTCGCTATATTGCGGCGCAACCTGCCAGTGCGCGTGAAATTAATTTTGTCTGGCAAGGCGGTGAACCGCT
Source organism: Salmonella sp. SAL04157 (assembly GCF_046551635.1). Classification (NCBI taxonomy): domain Bacteria; kingdom Pseudomonadati; phylum Pseudomonadota; class Gammaproteobacteria; order Enterobacterales; family Enterobacteriaceae; genus Salmonella; species Salmonella sp. SAL04157. Next base: position 422,954 of record NZ_JBGDVS010000001.1, on the reverse strand, counting down.
TTTAGCCGGAATCGGTTTTTATAAAAAGGTAATAGCGCTTCAACAACGATATGCGCCTGACGGCGTGACGATCAGTAATAGTCTGCAAACGAACGCGACGTTGTTAAACGATGCCTGGTGTCGTCTGTTTCGCGACAATAATTTTACTATTGGCATCAGTCTTGAGGGCAGTGAAGACTTGCAAAATTACCATCGTCCGGGCAAACGCGGCGAGTCCAGTTATCCGGCGGTGTTGCGGGGAATCACATTGTTACAACACTATCGAGTCGATTTTAACGTACTGATTGTCGTGCATGATGACATGGCTCGCCATGCGGCAGCCATCTACGATCATGTTGTTAGCCTTGGCGCTCGTTATCTGCAATTTCAGCCACTGATGAACGAAGGCAACGCCCTACAGCAACGTTACCAATTGAGTGCGGATAACTGGGGACGTTTCATGATTGATATCTGGCGTCAATGGCGCAAACGCGGCGATATGGGACGGGTTTTTGTGATCAACATTGAACAGGCATGGGCACAATATTTTACGCATATCAGCGCCACCTGTGTCCACTCCGCCCGCTGCGGCACGAATCTGGTCATGGAGCCGGACGGCAAACTCTATGCCTGCGATCATCTGATTAATAGCCAGCATTACCTGGGACAGCTTGCTAATAATACGTTAGCGCCAGCCGTAGATTCCGCAACCCGGCTTCCCTTTGGTATTAAGAAAAGCCAGCGCCGGGAGTGTCAACGGTGTTCTGTGAAAATAGTCTGCCAGGGAGGCTGCCCCGCACATATCAACAGTGCCGGCTACAACCGACTTTGTAGCGGCTATTACTCTTTTTTCACGGAGATTCTGGCTCCGCTACGCGCCTGGCCCCGGAATCTGAATGGACTGAAAGCCTGGCGTGCTGACGTTATGGGTAGATTTTCGGGCTGATGGTCCCTCTTGCCGCATTTGCTCGCCGCTCTTGTACAACATCCGTAGTCTGAAATGGGGAATAAGCCGTGAAAAAACAAGTAACACTTGCCACACTCAGCATTATCTTCTCCGGTACGGCGCACAGTACGCAAAACGAACGTCCTGATATTATTGTGATTATCGCTGATGATATGGGATATTCTGATATCACTCCCTTCGGTGGGGAAATCCCAACGCCTAATTTGCAGGCGATGGCTGAGAACGGCGTGCGGATGAGTCAATATTACACGTCTCCCATGTCTGCTCCCGCCCGTGCGATGCTATTAACCGGGAACACCAGTCAGCAAGCGGGTATAGGCGGTATGTGGTGGTATGAAAATACCATAGGTAAGGAAGGCTATGAATTGCGCCTGACTGATCGGGTGACGACCATGGCTGAACGCTTTAAAGATGCTGGTTACAATACGCTGATGGCGGGTAAATGGCATCTTGGTTTTACGCCAGGCTCGACGCCAAAAGATCGGGGCTTTCGTCATTCTTTCGCCTTGATGGGGGGAGGCGCCAGTCACTTTGATGATGCCGTGCCGCTGGGAACCGTGGAGATATTTCATACCTATTATACCCGTGACAATCAGCGCATTTCACTGCCCTCCAGTTTTTACTCCAGCGAAGCCTATGCCAGCCAGATTAATCGCTGGATCAGCGAGACGCCACGGGAACAACCTATCTTCGCGTGGTTGGCCTTTACTGCGCCACATGATCCTCTGCAGGCGCCGGATGAATGGATTAGTCGTTTTAAAAATCAGTATGAACAGGGCTATGCAGACGTCTATCGTCAGCGTATTGCTCGTTTGAAGAAACTGGGTTTCCTGCGTGATGACATACCTCTGCCAGGACTGGAACTTGATAAAGAATGGCAGGCGATGACCCCGGAACAGCAGAAATATACGGCGAAGGTGATGCAGGTTTACGCTGCTATGATCGCCAATATGGATGCACAGATTGGTACCGTTATTGAGACGTTAAAAAAGACCGGGCGCGATAAAAACACGATTCTGGTCTTCTTAAGTGATAATGGGGTGAATCCGGCAGAGGGCTTTCACTATGAATCTGAACCGGATTTTTGGAAGCAATTCGATAATCGTTACGAAAATATTGGTCGTAAAAATTCATTTATCTCTTATGGTCCCCACTGGGCTGATGTCAGCAATGCGCCTTATGGTCGCTATCACAAAACGACCAGCGGTCAGGGGGGAATTAATACCAGTTTTATGATTTCCGGTCCTGGTATCATCCATAATGGCGCCATAGATAACGCCACAATGGCGGCGTATGATGTCGCGCCCACGCTCTATGAATTTGCAGGTATTGATGTCAGTAAATCATTATCTGAAAGACCGACACTGCCAATGATCGGCGTGAGTTTTAAACGCTATCTGACCGGTGAAAGTCTGCACGCGCCTCGCACACAATATGGTGTTGAACTCCATAATCAGGCGGCCTGGATAGATGGGGAATGGAAATTGCGTCGTCTTGTCACAGTATTCCCACAGGCGGGTAATGCGCCATGGGAATTATTCAACCTGCAACGTGACCCCCTGGAAACGCATAATCTCGCAGCAGATTATGTGGATAAAGTGAAAATAATGAGCAGTGCATATGAGGCATTTGCAAAACAGACAATGGTGCTTTATGCCAAAGGCAAGCTTATCGATTATGTGGGTATCGACAGTAAAACCGGGCGTTATCTGGCTGTCGATCCACAGACATTGCAGCCAGTTCCTGCTCCGTTAGCGATTCCTTTAGACACAAAATCGGACCAATAATTATTGGTTACGTTTCAAATGATTATTCAACGCTCACGTAACTGCATTCAGCCAGTGACTTTCAGGATGAAGTTTCTCAGCGTTGGCGATGTATCGCCGCGCCGGTATGCCAGAGCCAACTTTGCGACGGGCATCTGGTCTGCAACGGGGCGGTATACTACTCCCTTGACATTAACCTGTCTCATTGAATCTGGAACCATCGACACACCCATCTCTGCCGACACAAGGTTAATGACTGACGAAATTTGCGGCACGAGTTGACCAATTTTCGGTTCAAAGCCCGCTTTACCGCAGGCCTCGATCACTGCGTCATAAAGCGACAGGCCGATTTCACGTGGGAAGAGTAAAAAAAACTCATCTTTGAGAATCGAGAGTGCAATCTGTTTACACGCCGCAGCAGGATGCGTTTCTGCCAGCACAATAACCATTGGCTCTTCAGACAGTAACCTGAGCTGGAACCGTTCATTGCCTGTAAAACCGGGTCTCAGAAAGGCAACATCCAGCGATCCTTCATTCAATTCATCAGCCAGTTGAGTTGTATTTCCTTCCTCAAGCTGCAAACGAACGTCAGGATAAGCCCGCTTGAAAGTACGGATTGCGCCGGGCACCACACTGTTAAATGCCGCAGAGGCAGTAAAACCCACCCTTAACACGCCCGATTCCCCCCTGGCAACACGCTGCGCTGCCAGCACGGCTCTTGTCGCGGTAGCAGGCATCCCTTTAACAACATCATAAAATGCTTTTCCAGCCTCGGTTAATTCCGCGCCATGAGGCACTCTCCGGAATAGCTGCGCTCCCAGCTCTCTTTCCAGATCCTTAATCTGTTGGCTTAGCGGCGGCTGACCTATGCCTAATTTTGTCGCAGCCCGCGTGAAATGCCGCTCTTCAGCGACGGCGAGAAAATAGCGAATATGGCGCAGTTCCATCCTCATCTCCAAAAGCAATTAAGAATGGCACCATCATATATTGGAAGAATGAAACCAGCGAGCGCATAGTGAGGTTAACAGGAGGTGCAATATGCCCGATATTTCTCATACACCGACACGTAGCTGGCTTTTTACCCCAGCAATTCGACCAGAACGTTTCATAAAAGCAGTTGAAAGTGCGGCGGACATTTCTATTATCGATCTTGAAGATTCCGTCACCCCGAATGACAAGGCGCAGGCCCGGAAAATTGCGATGCAGTTCCTTTCATCCCGACCAAACTCATCGCTGAAAATAGCATTAAGAATTAATGGAATGAATACTCATGCTGGCATTGAAGACCTGCATATGTTACTGGAATGCCGTTTTTTTCCTGATTACATTATTCTTCCGAAAACAGAGTCAGCCGCGCACCTGCAAATCGTGGATAGTCTTATCATGATGGCTGGTTCTGATACTCGCCTTATTGGCATTATTGAGTCAGTTGTTGGGCTTAATGCCGTAGAGTCTATTGCGGACGCCACCCCCAGACTCTGCGGGTTGATGTTTGGCGCCGCAGATATGGCGGCTGACATTGGCGCCACACCCGCCTGGGAGCCTCTTGCGCTGGCGCGGGCCAGAATAGTGGCTGCCTGCGCTATGAAAGGGCTTCTTGCAATAGATGCTCCCTTCTTTGATATAGGCGATTTTTCAGGTCTGAAAGAGGAAACGCTGCAGGCGCTCAGTTTTGGTTTTTCTGCAAAATCGGCTATTCACCCCGCTCAGATTAGTGTAATCAACGCCGCATTTACTCCTACAACGGCAGAAATTAATCATGCTCGTGCAGTACTGACAGAGAATGCCAAAGGCGTCGGGATCGTTAGCGGCATGATGATAGATGCAGCCGTTGCCCGTCAGGCCCGGAGATTACTCGCCCGGGCAGGGATCTTTTCCTGATTTTATTAACAGAGGAATTGATTATGAACACGTTATTACCCGCTTATAAAACCATTAGCGAGGGGCGCTACCGAGAAATTTCGGGTCTTTACTGGGAGGATTTTCATCCCGGTGATGTTTTTGAACATCGTCCCGGCCGGACGGTTCTGGACGCCGATAATGTGTGGTTTACCCTGCTCACTCTCAATGTGCAGCCGGTCCATTTCGATGCGGCTTACGCCAGCAAAACGGAATGGAAAAAGTTACTGGTTGATTCAACGTTCACTCTGGCGCTTTTAACCGGTATGAGCGTGCGTACTGTCAGCGCCAAGGTCGTGGCCAATCTTGGCTGGGATAAGGTACAAGCCGTCCATCCGGTTTTCGCAGGGGATACACTTTATGCTGAAAGCACTGTACTCAGCAAACGCCTGTCAAATAGTCGCCCGGGACAAGGCATCGTTACCGTTCGGACATGTGGTATTAACCAGAATGGTGTAGAGGTCATGCGCTTCGAACGAACAATGTTAGTTTATTGCTGTGGATGTTCGCCTGAAGAAGACGCCGCTTATTGAGAAATCGCCCTGAGGTTTAGAGTCATGATGAATGTTAATGCAGTGTATGCCGAAAAATGCGTGACGCCTGACGAGGCGGTTACTTTAATTACCTCCGGCAGTCACCTCTCTATGGGAATGTTTGCAGCAGAGCCTCCAGCTTTGCTGAATGCGCTGGCAAAGCGAGCGAAAAGGGGAGAAATCAACGATCTGCGGGTTTACTGTTATGAAACAGCCAGCATTGCCGGGAACACTATTTTCCGTTATGAGCTAAGTGACTATATTCATCTCTACAGTATGTTTATTACCGGTATTGAACGGGCTTTAATACGTCAGGGGATTGAGAGTTCCGGGCGAAAAATAGTTAACTATGTACCTTCAAATTTTCATCAGGCGACGCGATTACTGGCTGATGATATTGGTATTGATACCTTTATTCACACCGTGTCCCCTATGGATAAGTATGGCTATTTTAATTTTGGAACTGGAAACGATTATTCCACCCGGATTGCGAGGACAGCTAAAAAGCTTATTGTCGAAGTTAACAAATATATGCCGCGCGTTCATGGAGAAGGTGCTGCAATCCATATTTCAGAAATTGACGCCATTGTTGAAAACCATGTCCCTTTAATTGAACTACCAATACGTACTGCCGTAGCCGAAGATATTGCTATCAGTCAGATTATCGCCTCTCTTGTGCCAGATGGCGCTTGTCTCCAGATGGGGGTCGGCGCATTACCGGAGCTCATCTGTAATGCGCTCAAGGAACATAATGATCTGGGGGTCCATACAGAGGCGCTGAATCCGGGGTTGGTAAGTTTGATTCAACAAGGCGTCGTTACCAACCAGCGTAAAAATATCGACCGGGGAATGTCTGTATTTACTTTTGCTATGGGACAAAAGGATATGTATGACTATCTCAACGACAACCCCTCTTTTTTTAGTCGGCCTGTCGATTATGTTAACGATCCGGGGATCATTGCGCAAAATGAGAATGTTGTCTCCATTAACGCTACCTTACAAATCGATCTCACTGGTGCCTGTAACTCTGAATATTTGCTTGGACACCAGTACAGTGCTTCAGGAGGGCAATTGGATTTTGTCAGAGGCGCATATGCATCTAAAGGAGGTCGTTCCATTATTACGACCCGCTCAACGGCCGCGAATGATACGATTTCTCGTATTGTTCCCCGCCTTGAGGGGCCTGTAACAACCCCACGAACGGATACGCACTGGATAGTCACTGAATTTGGCTCCGTAAACCTGAAGGGGCTCTCTTCAACCGAGCGTGCGCTCAGGATCATTGAATTGGCGCATCCCAATTTTCGGCAGCAACTTAGAGTAGATGCAAAAAAAATGCATCTGATTTAAAAGTAGGTTAATGCTATTTTTAATGTAGCATCCCCAAAATATAAACATCATGAGTCTATTCAAATGATAATTGACAGAATTGATCACCTTGTATTAACGGTATCTGATATATCAACCACAATAAGATTCTACGAAGAGGTACTTGGTTTTTCTGCGGTAACATTTAAACAAAACAGAAAAGCGTTAATATTTGGAGCGCAAAAAATTAACCTCCATCAGCAAGAAATGGAGTTCGAACCAAAAGCGAGTAGACCAACGCCGGGATCTGCCGATTTATGTTTTATTACATCGACACCGATAAATGATGTTGTGTCTGAGATCTTACAGGCAGGCATTCCCATTGTTGAAGGCCCGGTTGAGAGAACTGGAGCTACAGGCGAGATAATGTCTATCTACATCAGGGACCCTGATGGAAACTTAATTGAAATTTCGCAGTATGTTTAATGTTAAAACTTACTATTGCTGCCTTTATTATGATCACGCATCCGTTTATATTGGTCTAATGGAGATCATATGGCAATAATTTCTGGAAAGAGTCTATGTTCAAACTTATTGACTTGAAGACATCGAGGAATTCATAAGGAAGCATAAAAAAGGAAAGGTGGTGCCCGGACTCGGAATCGAACCAAGGACACGGGGATTTTCAATCCCCTGCTCTACCGACTGAGCTATCCGGGCAACGAGGCGCATTAAACCGTAATCGCCTCGCTTCGTCAACGAAATTTCTTCAAATCAACGTAGACTGCACAATCTATCACCACTTTGTTGTTATTGCACGCAGAGTCAGGCAAAAAACATCGCCCATGCGGCGGAGATCGGCATCGCCAGCAACAGCGCCGGGAGCATATTCACTACCGGAAACATTTTGATTCCACATACACGCAAGCCGGTTGCCACCAGCAGCAGTCCGCCCACAGCGCTAAAGTCGCCCATCATTGCCGGCGTGGTCAGCGGAAGAATGAGAGTGGCGCAGGCGGCAAGCGTTAACTGGATAATCAACATCGGTGCGCAAATCGCCGAAACGGCGATGCCAAGCGAACAGGCGAAAATAATGGCAGTGAAAAAATCCAGAAAAGATTTAGCGATCAAAATGTTTGGATCGCCGGTCATCCCTTCATGCATCGCGCCGAAAATACCGGTGCCACTGGCGCAAAAAAGTACAATGATAGCGACGTAACTTTGAATAAATGAGTCGTGCGTTGGCTTATTACCCGATGCCATAAATAATTGTTGGATTTTCGCGACTGCGCCATTAATGCCTTTTTCCAGCAAAAAAAACTCGCCGATAAGCGCGCCGACCAGCGTCGCCAGCACCATCACCGGAAGATTAGCGCACTTCATCACCAGCAGAATGCCAATACCCAGAGAGCACAGACCAAAAATAGACGTCATTGAGACGCGAATCCGTTCTGGCAGACGCTGACTTAACAGCGCGCCAATAACGCCGCCGAATAAAATTGCGCCAGCGTTAATAAAAGGTCCAATTACCACAATGACTCCTGTTATTTGTCTTTCAAATTGCCTTATTATCACGCGATTAAGCTGTTAATAGCTTGATTATCTGTGACGTATAGAGCGCTGATTTTACCTTGCGCCGTCTGGTGAAAGGTGCCATGATTGCGCGAAATTTCTCCTGCCAGCATGGGGCTCGCCGGGATGAACATAGCGCCTTTATATTGTCTTCACTGTCGCCTGACTGCGCGAGGTTTGCCCCTTTCTTTCCTTTTTTTTGTCGTCCCCGCTATGCGGTGAGGGCAGCGCACGCTCACTGCAGGACAACAGTAAAATCAGAAACAGTCTGTTTTTACTGATGTCTGGCGGTCGGAGCTGGTATCCAGTTTGACCCGGCATCTCGTTGGGCAAGGCATCGGGCTTTGTCCGGGGTTACTCTACTCCCGAAACGGGTATTTGCGCTTATGAAATCAATGAATATTGCCGCCAGCGGTGAACTCATCCCCCGTCTCTCCACCCACCGAAACGTAGTGGCGCTGGACAGTACCGACTTTACCGATGTGGCCGCAGTCGTCATTACCACTGCCGACAGCCGTAGCGGTATTCTGGCGTTGCTTAAACGCACCGGTTTTCACCTGCCGGTGTTTATGCTTGTGGATGAACCCGTCAGCGCGCCTGCCGGCGTTACGGCGGTAATAGGTGGGAACGCGCAGGAATGGCTGGAGCTGGAAAACGCAGCCTGTCGCTACGAAGCGGAACTTCTGCCGCCCTTTTATGGCACCCTGACCCAGTATGTCGACATGGGGAATAGTACCTTTGCTTGCCCGGGGCACCAGCATGGCGAGTTTTTTAGAAAACATCCCGCAGGCCGTCATTTTTATGACTTTTTTGGTGAAAATCTGTTTCGTGCGGATATGTGTAACGCCGATGTGAAACTTGGCGATCTGCTCATACATGAAGGTTCTGCCAAACACGCGCAGAAATTTGCGGCAAAAGTGTTTAATGCGGATAAAACCTACTTTGTGCTGAATGGGACTTCGGCGGCGAATAAAGTGGTCACTAACGCCCTGCTGACGCGCGGCGATCTGGTGCTGTTTGATCGTAATAATCACAAATCCAACCACCACGGCGCCCTGATTCAGGCCGGGGCGACGCCAGTCTATCTTGAAGCAGCGCGTAACCCGTTTGGTTTTATCGGTGGTATTGATGCGCACTGTTTTGATGAAACGTACCTGCGCGACCAGATTCGTGACGTGATGCCGGAAAGCGCCGATGCATCGCGTCCGTTCCGCCTGGCGATCATTCAGCTGGGTACCTATGACGGCACTATTTACAACGCCCGTCAGGTGGTGGATAAAATCGGGCATCTCTGCGATTACATTCTGTTTGACTCCGCGTGGGTAGGCTATGAGCAGTTTATCAATATGATGGCGGATACCTCGCCGTTGCGGCTGGAGCTTAATGAAAACGACCCTGGGATCTTTGTGACCCAATCGGTACATAAGCAACAGGCGGGGTTCTCACAAACCTCGCAGATCCACAAAAAAGATAACCATATTCGCGGCCAGGCGCGTTTTTGCCCGCACAAACGCCTGAACAACGCCTTCATGTTGCACGCCTCGACCAGTCCGTTCTACCCGCTGTTTGCGGCGCTGGATATCAATGCCAAAATCCACGAAGGGGAGAGCGGTCGCCGCCTGTGGGCGGAGTGCGTTGCGCTGGGCATTGATGCGCGTAAAGCCATTCTCGCCCGTTGCAAACTGCTTCAGCCCTTTATCCCACTGGTTGTTGACGGCAAGCCGTGGCAGGCATATCCGACGGAGACCATTGCCAGCAATCGTCGTTTCTTCAGTTTTGAGCCCGGGGCGAAATGGCATGGCTTTGAGGGTTATGCGGATGACCAGTATTTTGTCGACCCCTGTAAACTGTTACTGACCACGCCAGGTATTGATGCCGATAGTGGGCAGTACATCGAATTCGGCATCCCGGCGACCATTCTCGCCCACTATCTGCGTGAGAACGGTATTGTGCCTGAGAAGTGCGATCTCAACTCGATTCTGTTCTTGCTGACACCCGCTGAGAGCGAAGAGAAACTGGCGCGGCTGGTCGCGATGCTGGCGCAATTTGAACGGCACATTGAAGACGATACGCCGCTTGCGGATGTATTGCCGACGGTTTTTCAGAAATACCCGGTTCGCTACCGCGATTACACCCTGCGTGAGCTATGTCAGGAGATGCACAACCTGTACGTTAGCTTTGACGTTAAGGATCTGCAAAAAGCGATGTTCCGCAAAGAAAGCCTGCCGCATGTGGCGATGAACCCACAGGACGCCAACAGCGCCTTTATTCGCGGCGATGTAGAGCTGGTGCGTATCAGCGAGGCGGACGGGCGTATTGCTGCCGAGGGGGCATTGCCATACCCGCCGGGCGTACTGTGCGTGGTGCCGGGGGAGATTTGGGGCGGCGCGGCGCAGCGTTATTTTTTGGCGCTGGAAGAGGGCATCAATCTGTTGCCCGGTTTTTCGCCGGAATTGCAGGGAGTGTATAGCGAGACCGATGCCGATGGAATTCAACGCTTGTACGGATATGTTTTAAAGTAACGTTGCCTGCAGGCCGGATAAGGCATTTACGCCTTATCCGGCCTGCGAAACAGGGCAAGAATTAATGTGCGACGGGTTGCGAACTTGCCGGAACGCGAACGTGTTTGTATTTGAACAAGGCTACGAACGCAAAGGCCAGCACCAGCGAGTAGCCTGCGAAGATGAGCCACACGGTCTGCCAGTCGGTAATGCCGTTTTGAGTGTAATACTCCACCACTTTACCGCTCACAATGCCGCCCAGGATACAGCCGAAGCCGTTGGTCATCATCAGGAACATCCCCTGCGCGCTGGCGCGGATTTCCGGGCGTACTTCTTTTTCGACAAACACCGAGCCAGAAATGTTGAAGAAATCGAAGGCGCAGCCGTACACAATCATCGACAGTACCAGCAGAACGGTACCGAACGGCGTCGGGTCGCCATAAGCGAACAGGCCGAAACGCAGCATCCACGCCACAATACTGATAAGCATAACGTTCTTAATACCATAACGGCTCAGGAAGAACGGAATGGTCAGGATGAATAACGTTTCAGAAATCTGCGAAATCGACATCATCACCGAGGCGTGCTGCACGATAAAGCTACTGGCGAATAGCGGATCTTTATCAAAGCTATGCAGGAAGGTGTTGCCAAACATGTTGGTGATCTGCAGTTCCGCGCCCAGCATCATGGAGAAGATGAAGAAAATCGCCATCCGCTTATTTTTAAACAGCGCAAAAGCGTCAAGGCCCAGCATTGATGTCCAGCTCTGGTTTTTCTGTTGGTTCGCCACCGGAATGTGCGGCAGGGTAAAGGTAAACAGTACCAGCAGAACAGAAAGCGTCGCGCCGATATAAAGCTGCATATGGCTCAGCTCGAAACCGGAGAAACTCACGCCCCACATCGCCAGAATAAAGCCAATGGTGCCCCAGATACGGATAGGCGGGAAGTCAGTCACAATATCCATGCCGGCAGACTGCAGGCGGTAATACGATATTGTATTGATCAAGCCCAACGTCGGCATATAGGCCAGCGAGTTAAGCAGGATCACAAAGAACATCGCCCCAGGCGTAGTGACTTCCGCGGCCATGAATAGCGTGATGGCGCCGACGACATGACACAGGGCATAGACCCATTTCGCGCTCAGCCATTTGTCAGCCACAATGCCTAGCAAGGTCGGCATAAAGACGGCGGCAATCCCCAGTGAACTATAAACTGCGCCAATAGATGCGCCGTCAAATTTTAAGGTGACGAACATATACGAGCCCAGGGTAGTGAGCCAGCTTCCCCACAGACAGAACTGCAGAAAAGAGAGTATTTTAAGCTGCAGCTTAAGATTCATGTTAATTTCCTCACACCTGAGAGCGGATGAATGTTTTAAAAGGCACATTTGCCGTTGTGATTTGGTGTGATTCTATCAATGAGAGGCGGGCTTTTTTTGTTACCTGTGACAAATATTTGCAAACAATTTCTGATTGCAAAGCAAAAGGGTGACGGAGTTAACACTTTTTCCTTTCCCGCCTCTGTCATTTGCTGGCCAGAGGCGGGATGCGATGGTTTATCGGCGGCGATACGATCGCTGGGCGGAATTCACCTTGTACAGATAGCGGCGCGACTCCGCAGATGGATGTCGGGTGGTTAATATCTGGTACACATCCCCCGGCGACATGCGGTTAATCATATTCGCGGCCTGAATCTTATCGTTCGAGAATACGCGTAATACGCTGCCTGCGCCGCCATTGTAGGCGGTAATGACCGCATAGCGCCGCGACGTCGGATTCTCAATACCGCTCAGATAGACATTATTCAACATTGCCAGATACGCTGTGCCGGTATCGATATTGCTGGCGGGGTCGAACAGGAAGTTACGGCTTGGCGTGCCGGACTTACCCTGAGAACGGAAAACATCTTTCCCGGCGCTGTGTTGCACCACCTGCATCAGGCCCAGCGCATCCGCGTGGCTGACCGCATACGGGTTAAACGAGGACTCCGTTTGCATAATCGCCAGAATCAGCGACTCGTCAACGCCGTATTTACGGGAGGCCTGGCGTACCATGCCAATATATTTATGCGCGCGTTTATCAAGGTGGTTCGGCACCAGATTAATGGTGACGCTGTAAATAATACGCAGGCCGTTACTGCGGCTTTTGAGCCGCGTTTTCAGCAAGTAATCCGCGAATGTCGTGGCGCGGCCTTCCCAGCGAATAGGCTGGCCGGTATTGTCGAGGACCTGACCATACAGGAAGGGTTCTTTAGAAATTTTTATGTCATCGACATCGGAGTAAAGATCGACGGAGGTTGGGTCGTCACCCATGAGCAACGTTTTAATAATGGCCCGGCGCAGATGTGCGGTAGGTTCCGTCCCGGCGATGGTTTCAACGGTAATGGTCCCATCATCAAAGTTGATGTGGCTGCGGGTCTGGAACTGATCGGTATATTTGACGTAGTCTTTCGGCCCGGCGATCAGGACTTCCTTATATCCCCACAGATTTTCAATATTGTTGGCAAATTGCCCCATCAAAATATCAAAGCCGTTGGTATCCTTGACCCAGGCTTCATTATACGTCTCGCCTTTTTTGGTCGAACTGGAGCAGGAGATGAGCAACGGCGCAATAACAGCAAGCGCGAGTAATTTTTTCATCATTCCGGGAGTGCATGTTGTGTTGTCGTTATGCCATGTTGCCGGGCAGCGGCGCTAAGGGCTTATCCGGCATAACTCACAGGCCGAATAAGCGCAGCGTCATTCAGCAACGGGCCTATTTTTTATCTTCCGGCGTATAACCTTCGATATGAACGTCTTTGCCTTCGAACAGGAAGCTCACCATCTCCTGTTCCAGCAGCTTACGGTGCTCGGCGTTCATCATGTTGAGCTTTTTCTCGTTAATCAACATGGTCTGCTTATGCTGCCACTGCGCCCACGCGTCCTTAGAGATCTCGTTATAGATACGTTTTCCCAGTTCGCCAGGGTAGAGCTGAAAATCTTGCCCTTCAGCGTCGCGTTGCAGGTAAGTACAAAAAATCGTTCTACTCATAAGTGATCCTCTTCATCGACCGGGGCGTTAAACTGGCGCTCCGGTACGTAACTGCTGTAACAAGCGCTCCACGGGGGCCGCCAGTCCGACTGACGGCGGTTGCGCTAAGTTATACCAGAGCGCGCTGCCTTCATCCATGCAGGCGTCCAGTGACGACACGGGAAGCCACATAGGCACAATATCCAGGTGGAAATGGCTAAATGTGTGGCGAAACGCGTTAAGCTGGGTCAAATTATCAGCGTTAACATGCCGTTGCGCCAGCCATTCACGTAATTCATCTTCGCTGGCGAACTGCGGGAAGCAGTAGAGTCCGCCCCATAAACCGCTGGGAGGGCGCTGCGCCAGGAAAATCTCCTGATTATGCTGTAACAATAAAAAGTAACCCGTCCGCTCCGGTAACGTCTGTTTCGGTTTCTTGCCCGGATAGCGTGACCAGCTTTCATGCGCAGCGGCGATACAACTGTTTTGCAGCGGACACAGGGTGCACTTTGGCTTTGAACGCGTACAAACCATCGCGCCCAGATCCATCATCGCCTGATTAAAACGCTCCACGCCGCGTGCGGGCGTCACTTGCTCGCTCAACGTCCACAGCGTATTCTCCACCTCTTTTTTTCCAGGCCAGCCGCTAACAGCATAACAGCGAGCCAGCACACGTTTAACGTTTCCATCAAGAATCGGATAATGTTTACCTAACGCGAGGGAGAGAATTGCGCCGGCGGTTGAACGTCCGACGCCGGGGAGCGCGGCGATTTCGGCAAAAGTTTGCGGGAATTCTCCACCGTGAAGCGTCGCTACCTGTTGCGCCGCTTTATGCAAATTACGCGCGCGGGCGTAATAGCCGAGCCCGGTCCATAAATGGAGCACTTCATCCAGCGGCGCATTCGCTAAATCCGTCACCGTGGGAAAGCGCGCCATAAATCGCTCAAAGTAAGGAATCACCGTCGTCACCTGCGTTTGTTGCAACATGACTTCCGAGAGCCATACTTTGTAAGGCGTCTTGTTAATTTGCCAGGGCAGCGTTTTCCGCCCGTATTTGTCGTACCAGTCCAGAACCTGGGCTGAAAATTGAGACGCTTGCATGGAAACTCATTCATTATTGCCGGGGGCAAGATTGCAGCACAGAGGCCGCAGGGTGTAAACCGGAACTTTCCGCAGTGCGCTTCATGCTTGCATCCGGCAACTAACTTTGGATAATGCCCGTTTTCAGAACTCAAACACAGCAGACTACACTTTTATGAAAAACGACGTCATTTCACCGGAATTTGATGAAAACGGTCGCCCGCTGCGCCGTATTCGTAGTTTTGTTCGTCGCCAGGGGCGACTGACAAAGGGGCAAGAGCACGCGCTGGAAAACTACTGGCCGGTGATGGGCGTCGAGTTCAGCGAAGCGCCGGTAGATTTCGCCACGTTGTTTGGTCGCGAAGCGCCGGTGACGCTGGAGATTGGTTTTGGCATGGGGGCGTCTCTCGTGGCGATGGCGAAAGCTCGCCCGGAGCAGAATTTCCTCGGCATTGAAGTGCATTCGCCCGGCGTCGGCGCGTGCCTGGCGTCCGCTCATGAAGAGGGCGTTGAAAACCTGCGCGTCATGTGCCACGACGCGGTAGAAGTGTTGCATAAAATGATTCCTGACAATTCTTTATCGATGGTTCAGCTCTTTTTCCCTGACCCGTGGCATAAAGCGCGTCATAATAAACGCCGTATCGTTCAGGTGCCGTTTGCTGAACTGGTATTGAGCAAGCTGAAATTGGGCGGCGTTTTCCATATGGCGACCGACTGGGAAGCGTATGCGGAACACATGCTTGAAGTCATGTCTTCTATCGACGGGTACAAAAATCTGTCAGAGAGCAATGATTATGTACCGCGCCCGGAATCGCGCCCGGTAACGAAATTTGAACAACGTGGCCATCGTCTTGGTCATGGCGTATGGGACTTAATGTTCGAGAGGGTGAAATAATGGCAAAGAACCGTAGTCGTCGTCTGCGTAAAAAAATGCACATTGACGAATTCCAGGAATTAGGATTTTCGGTGGCATGGCGTTTTCCGGAAGGTACATCTGAAGAGCAGGTCGATAAGACTGTCGATGACTTTATTAATGACGTTATTGAGCCCAATAAACTGGCGTTTGACGGCAGCGGCTACCTGGCCTGGGAAGGGCTGATTTGTATGCAGGAAATCGGTAAATGTACCGAAGAACATCAGGCGATTGTGCGTAAGTGGCTGGAAGCGCGCAACCTTGAAGAAGTCCGAACCAGCGAACTTTTCGACGTTTGGTGGGACTAATGAGTACAGGGTCGGCAAATGCCGGCCCGCTTTGTCTTGAGGGAAAGTTATGATGCGCAAAACGCTGCTGGCGGCAGTGCTAACGTTGACGGCGATGGCCGCTCATGCAGATTACAAATGCAGTGTCACGCCGCGTGACGATGTGATCCTGAGTCCACAAACGGTGCAGGTGAAAGGTGAAAACGGCAACCTGGTGATCACGCCGGACGGCAATGTGATGTACAACGGTAAGCAGTACACCCTTAGCGCCGCGCAACGCGAGCAAGCGAAAGATTACCAGGCGGAACTGCGAAGCGCGCTGCCGTGGATTGATGAGGGCGCCCGATCGCGCGTCGAAAAAGGCCGCGTGGCGCTGGATAAAATCATCGCTAAAGAGGTGGGCGAAAGCAGCAACATGCGTAGCCGTCTGACGAAGCTTGATGCGCAATTAAAAGCGCAAATGAACCGTATTATCGAACATCGTACGGACGGCCTGACGTTCCACTATAAGGCTATCGACCAGGTGCGTGCCGACGGTCAGCAGTTGGTGAATCAGGCGATGGGCGGTATTTTGCAGGACAGCATTAACGAAATGGGCGCCAAAGCGGTGCTTAAAGGCGGCGGCAATCCTTTACAGGGCGTGATGGGCAGTCTCGGTGGTTTGCAAACCGCTATCCAGAATGAATGGAAAAACCAGGAGAAAGATTTCCAGCAGTTTGGCAAAGATGTCTGTAGCCGCGTAGTAACCTTAGAAGATAGCCGCAAAACGCTGGTTGGTAGCCTGAAGTAATCTTTCCTTTTTAAACAATGGCGTAGATCGTATCTGCGCCTTTTTATTCTGTTTTTTCCTGCATTTTGTTATCCATCTCTAAAAAATACTCTCTGTTGGATATATATCGCTGGTTAATCGTATGACATCACATTATTCGTCTGCAATATAGGGATAATGCGACCAGTTGACATAACTGGAGATATAACATGGAGTTTTTCAGGAAAACGGCATTAGCTGCTCTGGTAATGGGTTTCAGCGGCGCAGCGTTCGCTTTACCGAATATCACCATCTTAGCGACCGGCGGAACGATCGCTGGCGGCGGTGATTCAGCAACAAAATCAAATTATACGGCAGGTAAAGTCGGTGTCGAAAATCTGGTGGATGCCATTCCTCAATTGAAGGACATTGCGGTAGTGAAAGGCGAGCAGGTCGTTAACATTGGCTCGCAGGATATGAACGATGAAGTCTGGCTCACGCTGGCGAAAAAAATCAACACCGAGTGCGACAGCACCGACGGTTTCGTGATCACCCACGGTACTGATACGATGGAAGAGACCGCTTATTTCCTCGATCTGACCGTGAAATGCAATAAACCGGTGGTACTGGTCGGCGCGATGCGTCCCTCCACGTCAATGAGCGCAGATGGCCCGTTCAACCTCTATAATGCGGTAGTAACAGCGGCTGATAAACAGTCTGCCAACCGCGGCGTGCTGGTGGTAATGAATGATACCGTCATGGACGGACGCGACGTCACTAAGACCAATACGACTGACGTGGCGACGTTTAAAGCGGTTAACTACGGCCCACTGGGTTATATCCACAACGGTAAAATTGACTACCAGCGTACGCCAGAGCGTAAACATACCACCTCCACCCCGTTCGACGTGTCGAAGCTGACCGCGTTGCCGAAAGTCGGTATCGTTTATAACTATGCGAATGCGTCCGATCTGCCGGCAAAAGCGCTGGTAGACGCGGGTTATGACGGGATCGTGAGCGCAGGTGTGGGTAACGGCAACCTGTATAAAACGGTCTTTGATACCCTGGCGACCGCTGCGCACAACGGTACGGTAGTGGTGCGTTCTTCACGTGTGCCGACTGGCGCAACCACGCAGGATGCGGAAGTTGACGATGCAAAATACGGCTTTGTCGCCTCCGGCACGCTGAACCCGCAAAAAGCGCGTGTTTTACTGCAACTGGCGTTAACCCAGACTAAAGATCCAAAACAGATCCAGACGATGTTCAATCAGTATTAAAGATAATGCCCCGGTCGGAAGGCCGGGGCTATCTTTGGAAGACCTCTCGCACAATCAACACTATTATCTTGCTAATTATCATCCTGGTTATGATAATCGTGGGCGTCATGTCTCTGGACGGGAGGTCCACAAGTGGTTCGACAATGGATTGCTGGCGCAGCGCTGTTTGCCCTGATTTCAGGCTATAGTTGGGCAGAGGTTGCTCAACCCTCCGATAACATCTTAAAAGAACAGTTTAGTAAGCAGTACCACGGCATACTTAAACTGGATTCCATTACCTTAAAAAATCTTGATTCGAGGGGCAATCAGGCCACCTGGTCTGCCGAAGGGGATATTTCTTCCCGTGAAGATATGTATACCGGCGTTGGTATGGCGGCGGATTATTATTTTGTTGAAAAAACCTGGACCAAAGATCGTCCCGTTAAATTTTCTGCCATGTTGACCAGCAAAGGGACGCCAGCCTCTGGCTGGACGGTGAGCTATTACTCATTACAAATGGCAGCCAGCGATCAGGGCCGGGCTATTGACGACATTAAAACGAATGATAAATACCTGATCGTCAACAGCGATGACTTTAACTATCGGTTTGGCAACATTGAAGCTTCCTGGCGTGCGCAGAAAGCGTCGATCCCCGGTCTTGAAGAACAACTCTTTGCCCTGGATAAGAAAATAGCGGTAGCTAAAAAAGAAGCGGACGCATATTGGGGAAAAGGTGCTGATGGGAAACCGTTGACCCGCGCCGAGGCGTTTAAAAAGACGTTAAAAGAGCGCGATGATTATGTAAAAGCCAACGATAGCAGCGTATATGCCGAGAAATACGAAAAAGAGGTCTATCAACCGGCATTAGACGCGTGCCGTAAGCAGAGTGAGCCGTGCAATGAAGCGGCTATTCAGCAGAAAAGAGATTTAGACATACACGAGCAGCGGCGGCAGGTATTTTTGAAATCAGAAGAACTGCGTCGAAAAGCGCAGAATGACTGGATAACGTTAGAGAAAGGACAATATCCGCTGAATATAGCGGTACAGAAACTTCAGATGCAACAGAGTGATATCCGCATGAAAATCATGGATATTAATGACGGTTACGAGCGCTGGAAAAAAGATACGGACGATTTACGTCGTAAAGGGGTTATTAAATAATGCGCTTGCCGGCGGCGCATTAACCGCCACAGGTCGGTAAGCGTCGCGCCATCAGGTATTTTACCCGCTGGCGCGACAGGCTTATCCTTGTTATTCCGCGAGAAACAACTCAAGAAGAGAGTTTAAAAACAGTTTACCGTGCCGGGTAATCTGCCAGTATTGCTCGCATTCGGTCAGATAGCCCTGGGCAATAGCCTCGTCGATTGGCTGACGAATAACCGCTTCCGTAAGCCCGGTATAGTCGATAAATTCGGCGCGAGGCGCGCGCTCCAGCAACCGAAAACGGTTCATAAAGAACTCAAAGGGTTTATCGTCATCACTCACGTCACGCTGGCTTTCCAGGTAACGTCCCTGCATATAACCGCGTGGGTGACGGGTTTTGGTGGTGCGCAGGATCCTGCCGCCCGGGAAGGTGACTTTACCGTGGGCGCCGCAGCCAATACCCAGATAGTCGCCAAAGCGCCAGTAGTTCAGATTATGCTGGCACTGATAACCGGGTTTGGCATAGGCCGACGTTTCGTATTGCTGATAGCCCGCGGCGGTTAATAACTGGTGGCCCTGCTCAAAGATATCCCACAGAGCGTCATCGTCCGGTAAAACCGGCGGACGCGAACCGAACAGAGTGTTGGGTTCAATCGTCAATTGATACCATGAGAGATGCGGCGGATTAAGCGCAATCGCCTGTCGCAAATCATTCAGCGCCTCTTCCAGCGTTTGGTCCGGCAATCCATGCATCAAGTCGAGGTTAAAGCTGCGTAGCCCAAGCCCATTTGCCAGTCTTGCTGCCCGCATCGCCTCTTGTGGACCGTGAATACGGCCAAGACGTTTCAGCTTAGGCTCACTAAAGCTCTGCACGCCAATGGAGATCCGGTTTACGCCGGCGCGCTGATAGTCGATGAAGCGGTCGGCTTCGACCGTGCCGGGGTTCGCTTCCATGGTAATTTCCGCATCCGCCGCCAGATTCAGGCGCGCACGCACGCCGTCCAGCAGCGTTTGCATCGCCGGCCCGGAAAGCAGGCTTGGCGTACCGCCGCCAATAAAAATGGTCTTTACTTCACGCCCTTGCGCCCAGGCGACGTCGGCATCCAGATCGCTTAACAGATGCTGGACGTAGTCGTCATGCGGCACCTCGCCCTTCAACGCATGGGAATTGAAGTCGCAATATGGACATTTTTGTACACACCAGGGAATATGAATATAAAGACTGAGCGGCGGTAGTTTAGCCATTGCGTAACGCATCCAGCAGCAGCTTGAGCGCTTGTCCACGGTGGGAAATCGCGCTTTTTTCTTCCCGGGTCAGTTCTGCGGCGGTTTTGCCTTCAGACGGTACGAAGAAAATGGGATCATAGCCAAATCCGCCATTTCCGGCCGCCTGGCGAGTAATAACGCCAGGCCAGCTACCGTGACAGACTATCGGTGTGGGATCTTCGGCATGACGCAAATAAACCAGTACACAATGGAATCGCGCCTGGCGTTTGTCGTCCGGAACATCCCGTAGAGTATGCAGCAGTTTTTCCAGGTTTTGCTGATCTGTCGCGTTTTCGCCAGAATAGCGCGCGGAATAGATACCCGGCGCGCCGCCTAAAACGTCAACGGCCAGACCGGAGTCATCGGCAATGGCGGGCAGACCGGTCATTTTAGCGGCATGGCGCGCTTTGAGAATCGCGTTTTCAATAAACGTCAGGCCGGTTTCTTCCGCGGAATCGACGCCCAGTTCCGTTTGCGCTACCACATCAAGCCCAAAATCGCTTAACAGCGACGCGAGCTCGCGCACTTTACCGGCGTTGCCGGTTGCGAGAACAACTTTTTGCATGGAATACCTACTCAGTTAACGCCGCAATTTCCGGCGGGATCTGTTGCGGGTGAATAATTTTTACCTGTTTGTGACGGCCCAGCTCGCCTTTTTCGATGACGATCTGACTTTTCGCCACGCGAAACTGTTTACCGAGAAACTTGGTCAGATGGCTGTTTGCCTGACCGTCAACCGGCGGGGCGGTAATGGCGACTTTCACCTCGTCGCCATGTAAGCCCACAATACTGTCGCGGCTGGCTTTCGGCTGAATATAAAGCCGTAACACCAGACCGTCTTCGCAGCGAGTCACAGCACTCATAACGCCATCCACAGCCCCGGCAGCAACATGTTGCCTGTCGCTTGTAAGACTTCAGCGATCCCCATATTAACGACATACAGCAGCAGCACCAGAACCATCGGCGAGAAGTCGATGCCGCCCATCGCAGGCAGTATACGGCGAATCGGGCTGAGCAGCGGCTCGGCAAGCTGAATCAATACATATTCAATTGGGCTACGACCCTGGCTCACCCAGCTCATGATAGCCATGACCAGCAGCACCCAGAAGATCAGCAGGCCGATTGTTTTAAGCAAGATAAGCACCGCGGCAATCCAGATAATCGCCTGAAACGTAATTACCTTAAACAGCACTATCGCCTTAATAACGCTAAGAATAAACGCCACCAGCAGGGAAGCGCTGTCAATCGGCCCCATTGGCGGGATAATACGACGCAGCGGTCCGATGATGGGCTGCGTAATTTTCACCACGAACTGGGAGAAAGGGTTGTAAAAGTCACAGCGGGCCCACTGCATCCACACGCGCAATAATAGCACCATGGTATACAGCTCAATTACCGTTGAGAGCAGGAAGGTCAACGTATTCATGGCGTTCCTCAGTTTTCCTTAATTTTTTGTGTAATCACGAGCACCAAAGATAGCGGTGCCGATGCGCACCATTGTGCTACCTGCCGCAATCGCGGCTTCCATATCGTCGCTCATACCCAGAGATAGGGTATCAACGTCAGGGTAGCGCGCTTTCAGCCCGGCAAATGCTACAGCCATTTGACGTGCGACTTCAAACTGCCTTACATAATCTGACTCTGGCGCCGGGATCGCCATCAGTCCGCGAAGCCGCAGACGCGGCAGTGTAGCCACCGCAGCGGCCAGCTCATCCAGTTCCGCCAGCGGAATGCCTGATTTGCTGTTTTCATCGCTGATATTAATTTGGATCAGAACATTTAGTGCCGGCAGATTATCCGGACGCTGTTCGCTCAGCCGCGAGGCGATACGCAGGCGATCGATGGTATGACACCAGTCAAAATGCTCGGCCACCAGCCGACTTTTGTTGGACTGTAAAGGGCCTATAAAGTGCCAGTGCAGGCCTTCCACTTTCGCTTCCTGAAAGTGGCGGATTTTTTCCACCCCCTCTTGTACATAATTTTCACCAAATGCCCGTTGTCCGGCGGCAATGGCTTCTGCGATGTCGCTCGCAGGTTTGGTTTTACTCACTGCAAGCAACGTAACTTCTTCTGAAGAGCGGCCGCAACGCGTCGCCGCGGCGGAGATTTTGTCCCGGATGTATGCCAGGTTATGCGCGATATCGTTCATTTTCCGAGGATGTTTATATGAATATGGAAGAAATTGTGACGCTTAGTGTAAAGCATAACGTCTCGGATCTACACCTGTGTAACGCCTGGCCTGCGCGATGGCGCAAACAAGGACGCATGGAGATCGCGCCTTTTACCGCGCCAGATGTCGACAGGCTTCTGCTTGATTGGCTTAATGACGCGCAACAATATCAGTGGCGAACGCACGGCCAGCTTGATTTCGCCGTCTCGCTGGCCGGCACGCGGCGCCTGCGCGCCAGTGCGTTCACACATCAACAGGGAACGTCGCTGGCGCTACGGCTATTGCCCGAGCGTTGTCCTGATCTGGCGGAAATCCAGACGCCGCCGATAGTACCCGCACTGCTTGCCAGCGAGAACGGACTGATTCTGGTCACTGGCGCTACTGGCTGCGGGAAGTCCACCACGCTGGCGGCGATGGTGGGATATCTTAATCAACATGCCGATAAACACATCCTGACGCTGGAAGATCCTATTGAGTACCGTTACACCAGCAAGCGTTGCCTGATACAGCAGCGGGAAATCGGCCAGCATTGCGCCACTTTTGCCGCCGGGCTGCGCGCGGCGTTGCGTGAAGATCCCGATGTCATTTTGCTGGGAGAGCTGCGTGACAGCGAGACCATTCGCCTGGCGCTGACGGCGGCGGAAACGGGGCATCTGGTACTGGCAACCCTGCATACTCGCGGTGCGGCGCAGGCGGTGGAAAGATTAGTGGATAGTTTTCCGGCGCAGGAAAAAGAACCGATACGCAGTCAACTGGCGGGTAGTCTGCGCGCCGTACTATCACAAAAACTGGAGGTCGACAGACAGGATG
This sequence comes from Salmonella sp. SAL04157, assembly GCF_046551635.1. Lineage (NCBI taxonomy): Bacteria > Pseudomonadati > Pseudomonadota > Gammaproteobacteria > Enterobacterales > Enterobacteriaceae > Salmonella > Salmonella sp. SAL04157. Next base: position 399,748 of record NZ_JBGDVS010000001.1, on the reverse strand, counting down.
GGCGCGTGGCGTTGTTTGAATTACTGATTAATACGCCAGCCACAGGGAATTTGATCCGTGAAGGCAAACTCCATCAGTTGGCCCACGTGATACAAACCGGGCAGCAGCAGGGGATGATGACATTCGCCCAGAGCGCGCAATGGCGTCAGGCGCAGGGACGGCTGTAGCGAAGATGGCGGCGTAGGGGGGGAGGAAAGTGTTGACTGGCGCGGTGGATTGAACGGTATACAGGCTTGTATCCTGGCGAACCGGCGTTAAAATCGCAGCTTTGTTAAAACCACAGCGAAGCCATTTAACGATGTCATCACAACCGAATCAAAGCCTGATAGATGGCATTCGCTGTCTGCAATATCTGGTTTCCAGCGACCGTGCTATCGGATGTCGCGAGCTTGCCCGGCTGATGGATATTAATACCACGCGCGTTAATCGCCTGTTAATGACGATGGCCTCTATTGGACTCACGATGCAGGATGAGCACCGACGCTATTTACCCGGGCCAGGCATTCATGCTTTGGCGGTGCAGGCGATTCGCGGTTCAGCGCTGTTCTCCCATGCGTTGCCTATCCTTGAGCGCCATGCGCCCAAAGACATCGTGGTGGCATTAGGCGTGCTATGGGAAGACCAGATTATCTATATTTATCACTCTACGCCGGGTTCGCAGGGAAGTCAGGCGTTGGCGGGGTTTCGCATGTGCCCGGCCTGGCAGTCGGTAACAGGAGTGGCGTTACTGGCGGCAGAAAGCGATGAGGCGCTAATGCAGCGTTTTACTCCGGAGCAGTGGCGTAATCTGGCGCCGCATGTGGCGCAGCAGCGCCAGCGGGGATACGTGCTGTGGCATCACGCTGATGGTGAAGTTTCTATGGCGCAACCGCTAGACAAGCACGCCGCAGCGCTGGCCTTTGCGGGAATGTGGCGGATTGATGAGGCGGAGGCGGCTGCGCGTTTACAGGCGTTGAAGGCATTAAACCAGCGTATTGCCCAGTAAGCCTGGCAACCGTGACCGCGTTATCCGCCTGCTGACAAAAACGGCTTTAATACCCCTGTTCAAAATAGCTTTCGAGGATAATCACGGCGGAGGCCGAGTCCACTTTGCCTTTGTTCAGCGCGCGATACCCACCTCGTTCAAACAGACCGGAGCGTGCTTCAACGGTGCTGAGTCGTTCATCGTGCAGCGTGACAGTTACCCCGAAACGCCCATGAATACGGTTAGCGAATTTACGTGCGCGCGCCGTCAGCGGTTGTTCAGTGCCATCCATATTAAGCGGTAGCCCGACAATAATTTCGTCTGGCTGCCACTCTTTCAGCAAACGTTCAATGAGCGTCCAGTCGGGCGTGCCGTCCTGTGCTTTGATTGCCGGAAGCGGACGGGCGGTGCCGGTAATGCGTTGTCCTATTGCAACGCCGATGCTTTTTGTGCCGAAGTCAAAGGCCAGTAAGGTACCGCTCATCAGGCGTGCCCCGCAACGCCAGGCATGGTCAGAATATCAATGCCAATAAGTTTTGCCGCTTCGCGCCAGCGCTCGGCAATGGGCGTTTTGAACAAAATATTGAGATCGGCGGGCGCGGTAAGCCAGGCGTTATCAAGCAACTCTTGTTCAAGCTGGCCTTTATCCCAGGAGGCGTAGCCCAGCGCGACCAGCACATCGGAAGGCTGTTGTTGGGTACCTAACGTTTCCAGCACATCGCGGGAGGTGGTAATCACGGTATTGTCTGAGATACGAATGCTGGAGGCGAAACGTGACGGCGGAGTATGGAGAATAAATCCGCGATCTTCCGCCAGCGGGCCGCCGAGCATCACGGCTTTATCAAGACGAATTGCCGAATCGCGCGGTTCCGGCGTAATTTTTAGTTTTTCCAGAATCCCTTCAATTTGCAGATTTTCCAAAGGCTTATTAATAATAATCCCCATAGCGCCGTCCTGGTTGTGCTCGCAAATATACACCACGGAACGGCGGAAAATCGGGTCCTGGAGCGCAGGCATGGCAATAAGAAAGTGATGCTGTAAATTCATTGTCAGAGGTTCTGTTTCCTGGTTCAAAAAAACGACAGCGTTCAGTATGTGGGGAAAGCGGACGGTTGTCACTCATATAAGCCGTCTTTTGCCAAAGGACAGCTGCCTTATCGGGCAATTGATTGCCGGATGGCGATGCTGATGCGCCGCCTTATCCGACCGGGGCGGCGTGATTGCTCAGGCCCGGTAAGCGCACGCCACCGGGCAATAAACGTTTACTTCGCCAGACGCGCTTCGATGGCGTCCATCAACATCCCGGTGATAGAGATCGGATATTCCGCTTCAATTTCACGCACGCAGGTTGGGCTGGTCACGTTAATTTCCGTTAAGCGGTCGCCGATAATATCCAGACCGACGAAAATAAGCCCTTTGGCTTTAAGCGTTGGTCCAACGCGGCGGGCGATTTCCCAGTCGCTTTCGCTCAACGGACGGGGTTCGCCGCGACCACCAGCCGCCAGGTTGCCGCGGGTTTCGCCGCCCTGCGGAATACGCGCCAGGCAGTAAGGCACCGGCTCGCCGTCGACGACCAGTACGCGCTTATCGCCATCTTTGATAGCGGGCAAATAGTTCTGCGCCATGCAGTAGCGGTTGCCCAGCTCGGTCAGCGTTTCGGCAATAACGCCTATGTTAGGATCGCCTTCCTTAACGCGGAAAATGGACGCGCCGCCCATACCGTCCAGCGGTTTCATAATGATATCGCCGTGCTTTTCCCAAAACGCTTTGAGCTGCGCTTTATTGCGCGTTACCAGCGTTTCCGGCGTCAGATCGGCAAACCAGGCAGTATACAGTTTTTCATTACAGTCGCGCAGGCTTTGCGGTTTGTTGACGATCAGCGTCCCTTCCTCTTCAGCGCGTTCCAGAATATAGGTCGCATAAATAAACTCGGTATCAAACGGCGGATCTTTACGCATCAGGATAACGTCGAGGTCGGCAAGTTTAATCTCCTGCTCGCTGCCGAACTCGTACCATTTATCGTAATTTTGCTCCACGCTCAACGTTCGCGTGCGGGCGCGGGCTTCGCCGTTAATCAGATAAAGGTCGGCCATCTCCATATAATGAAGTTCATAACCACGACGTTGGGCTTCCAGCAGCATAGCGAAACTGGTGTCTTTCTTGATGTTGATGTGTGCGATGGGGTCCATCACGATGCCGAGCTTGATCATTATTTTCTCCGTTAACGCTTCATCCTAAGTCGCCAAAACGCACCTGTAGCGCAGTAATGGCGGTGAGCGCGGTTGTCTCAGTACGCAGAACGCGAGGTCCTAACAGAATATCAGTAAACTGATAGCGCGCGGTCATCGCGATTTCGTCCGCCGACAGCCCGCCTTCCGGGCCGATCAGCAGTCGGACGCGTTCAACCGGCAGCGGCAGAGTGTTGATGCTGGCATGGGCGCGCGGATGAAGATTGAGCTTCAGCCCGGAATCTTGCTCGGCGCACCAGGCCTCCAGCGCCATCGGCGGGCGAATTTCCGGCACCCGGTTACGCCCGCATTGTTCGCAGGCGGCGATGGCGATCTTTTGCCACTGCTGGCGCTTTTTGTTCAGACGTTCATTATCCAGTTTAACGCCGCAGCGCTCAGAGAACAGTGGCGTAATGAGGCTTACACCCAGTTCGATCGATTTCTGGATAGTAAATTCCATTTTTTCACCGCGCGACATCACCTGGCCCAGATGGATATGCAGCGGCGATTCACGATCGTCGATTTCGCCTTTCATCACTTGCACTTCAACGCTTTTCTTACTGGCGCTAATGATTTCAGCATCGAATACCTGATTACTGCCGTCAAACAGCTGTAACGCTTGTCCCGGTCCCATGCGCAGTACACGACCAATATGGTTGGCCGCATCTTCGCATAACGAAATCTGCGTACCGGACGTCAACAATTCAGGGTGATAAATGCGGGGAATACGCATAATAAAAAAATCCGCGTCATGGCCCCGGCGTTTGGCTATCCAGGGCATGGGTTAACAAGAATCCCGCTAGTGTAGGTTAGCTCTTTCGCGCCTGGCAAGCGCGTTGCACATAGGGATTATGATTACCCTGGACCTTCGCGATACGCGCATCGCGCTCGCACTCCCAGGCGGTAACGGGGTACTGCTTATCCCAGACGTTAAAAAGCTGCGTTTGTTGGCGGGAAAGTTTCAGTTGGTATTGGTCGCGCATATAAAAATAAGTGCGGGCGATTGCGCCACGGGCGCGGGCGGGCGGCTCGGCGATTTTCGCTTTAAAATCCACTTTCATGGCGCACTGCCCGTACTGACCTTCGCCGCCGTTCCACTGGCTATACATAAAGTTGCCGCGATCGCCATTCACTTCGCCAATGGCGGGCTGCAGGTTATGCATATCGCTTTCCATTTTGCGGTAGACCGGATCTTTAGCGCAGTTTTTTCGCCCGCCGTCCTGCCAGCACTGGCGCTGATGACCGAATTGCCAGGCGGGGACAACGTGCTCCCACTCAATGCGTCTGGCGCGATTCTCGTTTTTACGCACCTTATAGCCGCAGGACTCCAGGTCTACGACGCCTTTTTTACCCTGCCAGCGGATTTGGCACCCGCAGTAAAAGCTGCCGGGCGCGTCAGCATTGACTTTGACGCTCGCCGCTTTGGCCTGAGAAAAATTGTTAATGCCATCGGCCAATGCCTGGCCTGAAAACGCTGCGGCCAGCAACGCAGCGGCAAAAGAAAAATTACGGTACATTGCACACTCCATAGCAAAACGAGCCCGCAACGTAACGAAAGTTGTGTCTGTATGCAATCAGTCCGCTCAGGAAAGTTCCCGGACGTTTCGGGAAACTACCCGGCGACCAGTGGTTCGCCGCAGTGAACGCAACGATAAACCGCTTCGCCGCGTACTACCCGATTATGACGGCGGACGGTGAGTTGATGTTGCTGGCATTGGCAATGGTAGGGAAAGGTATTGCGCCGTACGGATTGCAGCGCAAATTGATGAGTACGTCTGGCCGGAACGCCCAGCACGCTTTCCATCATCCACTTCCATTCCTTGCCATGCGGAGCCTTGCGTCCGAAGTGCTTCCACACCAACAGATGCGCCAGTTCATGCGGCACGACCTCTGCAATAAAGGTGTCGATGTTTTCCAGCAGTAACACCGGGTTGAGGCGGATTTCGTAGCTCTCCAGCCAGGCGGTGCCCGCCGAGGTGCCGCGTTGCGTATACACCAGTTTCGGCTCCGGATAATGTCTATCGAGCTTGAGGTTCGCCTGGGCGAGATTTTCCCGCAGACGGCGCATCACGGCCTGCTGGATAGCGATAGGGAGACGAGGGGTTTTCATAGCGGCAGAGAATAGTGCGACGGAAGAGGGACTGCAAGAAAAACGCTTCCTCCTGTGGCAGGAGGAAGCGTGGAGGGATTAGTCGTGGGCGCCGATTTCGCGCAGTTTACGACCTTTCATCAGGTTACGTTCAATGTGTTCCAGCGAAACGTGTTTGGTTTCCGGCACCAGCCACAGGGTCAGCAGGATAAACAGTACGTTCAGGCCAGCGTAGACCCAGAAGGTGTTGGCGTTACCCAGATTGTTCAGCATGGTCAGGAACGTTGCGCCGACGATCATATTGGCGATCCAGTTGGTCGCGGTGGAGCAGGTAATGCCGAAATCGCGGCCTTTCAGCGGTTGGATTTCGGAGCACAGTACCCAAATCAGCGGACCAGCGCTCATCGCAAATCCAATGATGAACATCAGCAGCATAGCGATAGCGAAGTATTGCGCAGACGGCGAATGGATGCCGATGTGCATCATCGTACCCAGAATCCCCATACCAATCGCCATGACCAGGAAGCCCAGCGTCAGGGTAGGTTTGCGGCCCCAGCGGTCAACCAGGCCGATAGCGATGAAGGTTGCCAGCACGTTAGTCAGACCAACAATAACGGTACCCCACATCTGCTCCGTGGTATTCGTGTACCCCGCCAGTTCGAAGATTTTCGGCGCGTAATACATGATGACGTTCATCCCGGTAAATTGCTGCATGACCTGCAACAAAATGCCAAGAAACACGGCGCGGCGGAAGTTGCTGTTCTCTTTGAACAGCGCCCAACCGCTCTGTTTAACCTGCAAACTTTCGCGAATTTCATCAAGCTCACGTTTTGCTTCCGCACTGGTGTCACGCAGGCGCAACAGGACGCGTTCAGCATCATGGAAGCGGCGTTTCGCCGCAAACCAGCGCGGGCTGTCCGGCAGGAAGAAGACGCCGATCAGCAGCAGAATGGCTGGGATGATGATCACGCCGAGCATCCAGCGCCATGCGCCGCTGTAGCTGAACGCGGTATCGGACAGATAAGCGCCCAGAATCCCGATGGTGATCATGAGTTGGTACATTGAGATCATACTGCCGCGAATTTTTTCCGGCGCGATCTCGGACAGGTACAACGGTGCGGTGTAGGAAGCGACGCCGACGGCCAGACCCAGCAGCACGCGAGAAATAATCAGGACTTCAACGTTAGGCGCCGCAGCGGAGAACAGCGAACCGGCGACGAACAGGATAGCGCCGATCATCAGGCTTTTTTTACGACCCAGCTTAAAGGAGAGCCAGCCGCTGCCGACAGCGCCGACGGCCGCGCCAAACATCATGGAGCTGACCACCCATTCCTGAGTGTGTGCGGTAATTTGAAACTCGTCGGTAATGAAGGGTAAAGCACCGGCGATAACGCCGATATCCAGGCCAAAAAGTAATCCTGCCAGGGCTGCAAGAAAGCAGACAAAAAATGTCATGGCCTTGTTGGAACGCCCTTGTTTTTTATTGTCAGGCATTATGCCCTCCGGTTGGGTTAGCAATTTTATCGATGTTAAGAGTAGGTGAGTACGCCGTAAAAAGATGTGAGGCTAATCACAATGGTGTAATCGTTTACACTACTATTTATCTCGGTGATTATTTAATTATCTGAAAAATAATAGTTTTAATAATCTTATAACCATATCAATCGCCTGGTATTCAGACAAAGTTGAAAAATTATGTAATATTTTCATCGCAGAATTAGCATACCGATAGTGATGCGGTCAGTTCTTAATGAAAATGAATGTAACCGCTTTCATGATGACTGAAACTGAATGATAAAAAGTGTAGTCGAAGAAACGAAAGGGGAGAGTGGATTGTGTTGCGCATCACAAAAAGGTCAGTATAAATACACGCTGGAACATCTGATAACGTTGTGTGTATCAGCAATGATAAAGGCCAGCAGGGCGCTGGCCTTGATAAGTACGGTATGGTTTACCTGACTGAAAAACAGCGTCAGGCGCGGGCGATTATTTCAGACCGGCAGCGTCGCGCAGCAGTTGCGCTTTGTCGGTTTTTTCCCATGGGAAGTTTTCGCGACCGAAGTGGCCGTAAGCCGCAGTTTCTTTGTAGATCGGGTGTAGCAGATCCAGCATCTGAATCAAGCCGTACGGGCGCAGGTCAAAGAATTCGCGTACCAGCAGAATCAACTGTTCAGCAGGCACTTTTTCAGTACCGAACGTTTCCACCATGATGGACGTCGGCTCCGCTACGCCGATAGCGTAGGAGACCTGGATTTCACAGCGATCCGCCAGACCTGCCGCCACGATGTTTTTCGCGACATAACGCGCAGCGTAAGCTGCAGAACGGTCAACTTTAGACGGATCTTTACCGGAGAAGGCGCCGCCGCCGTGACGCGCCATACCGCCGTATGTATCAACGATGATCTTACGACCGGTCAGACCACAATCGCCCATCGGGCCGCCGATAACAAAACGCCCGGTTGGGTTGATAAAAAACTTAGTGGACGTATTTAACCATTCAGACGGCAGAATGGGTTTGATGATCTCTTCCATCACCGCTTCTTGCAGCGATTTTTGGTCGATATCTTCTGCGTGCTGCGTAGAGAGAACCACGGCGTCGATACCGACGATTTTGCCGTCGTCATACTGGAAAGTGACCTGGCTTTTTGCATCCGGACGCAACCATGGCAGGGTGCCATTTTTACGCACTTCAGCCTGACGCTGTACCAGACGGTGCGCGTAGGTGATTGGCGCAGGCATCAGTACGTCGGTCTCATTTGTCGCGTAGCCAAACATCAGGCCCTGGTCGCCCGCGCCTTGTTCCAGCGGGTCTGCGCGGTCAACGCCCTGGTTGATATCCGGAGACTGTTTGCCAATTGCGCTCAGTACCGCGCAAGAGTTGGCGTCAAAGCCCATGTCGGAATGCACATAGCCAATTTCGCGCACCGTATTACGGGTAATCTCTTCGATATCGACCCAGGCGCTGGTGGTGATCTCACCGCCAACTAAAACCATGCCGGTTTTAACGTAGGTTTCACAGGCGACGCGTGCTTTCGGATCCTGTTGCAGGATAGCATCCAACACGGCATCAGAGATTTGGTCTGCGATTTTGTCAGGATGCCCTTCTGATACGGACTCAGACGTAAAAAGGTGTTTTGCCATATTTAATTTCACCTAAGGAGAATTTAGTTAGCTCAAACTGTTGTGCGGAATAGTCATGACAGAAGATTCTACCATGAGTCTGAAGGTTACTGACACTGGCAGTCTGAGTGTTAATCAGTATGGATGGATTAACATCTGGACGGCTATTTTAGGTCACTTCTTCGCCCAATTTCCAGCTTTTTTTGAAGGCCGTCGCAATGTCAGTCAAAATCAGGCGGTAAACGTTTCTGATAATGCTGACATTATGCGCATTTATGCTTTGCTTTTTTTCTGCGTTCTGGGTATAAAACGCGACGCGCGGCTCATACAAAAGCACACGACGTTTTCTTCGTGTCGCCACTTCCAGCCGGGTTAAAACGTTGCTTTGGCTTGTGGGTTCGTCTTACGAGGCGGCCGTGGAGGTGATACGAGATAATGAACCGTTGTATTCTGCTGAATCTGTCGCATCGTTCTGGTGCGCGCATGTCCCCCGCAATCTGCATCTCTGCTTTGCATACCTGCCGATGTTATACCCATCTCGGCGCTTCTCAGGATTCCAGAGCCGGCAATGGCGCTGAAGACTGAACAAGGGCGCTCTTGTTAACGCAAGAGTTTTCTCGTGGTTTCGCCGAACCGTTATCTGTGAGTTCGGTTACGTGTTTACAATGATATGAAAAAGAAACCGGTCGCGCAGGCGGAGCATCAGCGCTATCTGCTGGAAAATCCGCTTGTCTATGGGTTGTTATCGCGTCTTCGGATTGCGATAGTAGTCAACTGTTTTACACTTGCTAATAAAAATTGAGGTTCGCTATGTCTGACGACATGTCTATGGGTTCGCCTTCGTCAGCAGGCGAACAGGGTGTACTACGCTCCATGCAGGAGGTTGCAATGAGCTCCCAGGAAGCCAGCAAGATGCTGCGCACTTACAATATTGCCTGGTGGGGCAATAACTACTACGACGTCAACGAGCTGGGCCATATTAGCGTATGCCCCGATCCCGACGTACCGGAAGCGCGTGTCGATCTTGCCAAACTGGTGAAAGCGCGCGAAGCGCAAGGCCAGCGTCTGCCGGCGCTGTTCTGCTTCCCGCAGATCCTGCAACACCGTTTGCGTTCAATTAACGCGGCGTTTAAGCGTGCGCGTGAATCTTACGGTTATAACGGCGACTACTTCCTCGTTTACCCGATTAAGGTCAATCAGCATCGCCGCGTGATCGAGTCCCTTATCCATTCCGGTGAACCGTTGGGGCTGGAAGCGGGGTCGAAAGCGGAATTGATGGCGGTGCTGGCACATGCCGGCATGACCCGTAGCGTGATCGTCTGTAATGGTTATAAAGACCGTGAATACATTCGGCTGGCGCTGATTGGCGAGAAGATGGGCCATAAGGTTTATCTGGTCATCGAAAAGATGTCTGAAATCGCGATTGTGCTGGAAGAGGCCGAGCGCCTGAACGTGATTCCTCGCTTGGGCGTACGTGCGCGTCTGGCCTCTCAGGGATCCGGTAAGTGGCAATCCTCCGGCGGCGAAAAATCAAAATTCGGCCTGGCGGCGACCCAGGTGCTGCAACTGGTGGAGACCCTGCGTGACGCCGGGCGCCTGGACAGTCTGCAATTGTTGCACTTCCACCTGGGATCGCAGATGGCGAACATTCGCGATATCGCGACCGGCGTGCGCGAGTCCGCGCGTTTCTATGTTGAGCTGCATAAGCTGGGCGTTAATATTCAGTGCTTCGACGTGGGCGGCGGTCTGGGCGTGGATTATGAAGGTACCCGCTCGCAGTCCGACTGTTCGGTGAACTATGGCCTGAACGAATATGCCAATAACATCATCTGGGCGATTGGCGATGCCTGCGAAGAGCATGGTTTACCGCATCCGACGGTGATTACCGAGTCTGGCCGCGCCGTCACTGCGCACCATACGGTACTGGTCTCTAACATTATCGGCGTGGAGCGTAACGAATACACGGATCCGACTGCCCCTGCTGAAGATGCGCCGCGCGCGCTACAAAATCTGTGGGAAACCTGGCAGGAGATGCATAAACCTGGCACCCGCCGCTCGCTGCGTGAGTGGCTGCATGATAGCCAAATGGATCTGCACGATATTCATATCGGCTACTCTTCCGGCGCGTTTAGTTTGCAGGAGCGCGCCTGGGCGGAACAACTTTATCTCAGCATGTGCCATGAAGTGCAGAAGCAACTGGACCCGCAAAACCGTGCGCATCGTCCGATTATCGACGAACTGCAAGAGCGAATGGCGGACAAAATGTACGTCAACTTCTCGCTGTTCCAGTCAATGCCGGACGCGTGGGGAATCGATCAGCTCTTCCCGGTGCTGCCGCTGGAAGGGTTAGATCAGGTACCGGAACGTCGTGCCGTGCTGCTGGATATTACCTGTGATTCCGATGGCGCTATCGACCACTATATCGATGGCGACGGTATCGCCACGACGATGCCGATGCCGGAATACGATCCAGAGAATCCGCCGATGCTCGGCTTCTTTATGGTCGGCGCCTATCAGGAGATCCTCGGTAACATGCACAACCTGTTTGGCGATACTGAAGCGGTTGACGTGTTTGTCTTCCCGGATGGTAGCGTCGAGGTTGAGCTGTCGGACGAAGGCGATACCGTTGCGGATATGCTGCAATATGTGCAACTGGATCCGAAAACGCTGTTAACGCATTTCCGCGACCAGGTAAAACAGACGGATCTGGACGATGCGTTGCAGCAGCAGTTCCTTGAGGAATTTGAAGCGGGACTGTACGGTTATACTTATCTTGAAGATGAGTAGCCGTTGATGCCCGGTGGCGCTGCGCTTACCGGGCCTACGAATGCAGGCTGGATAAGGTAAAGCCACCACCCGGCAGAATGCTATACTCACTTGAACCCGTATGAATTAACGGCGATAATTCGCCGCAATAGCGATTTACAAATCAATCCCTTCCTCGTCGGGTTTAACGACGCGGAGGGGATTTTTTTTCATCTGTTTTAATGCAACGACTCTAAAAGAGGTCAGGACATGAGCACCTTAGGTCATCAGTACGATAACTCACTGGTTTCTAATGCGTTTGGTTTTTTACGTCTGCCAATGAACTTCCAGCCGTATGACAGCGATGCCGACTGGGTGATCACTGGCGTACCGTTTGATATGGCAACGTCCGGTCGCGCTGGCGGACGTCATGGTCCGGCGGCGATCCGTCAGGTGTCGACCAACCTCGCCTGGGAACATCACCGTTTCCCGTGGAATTTTGACATGCGCGAGCGCCTGAACGTCGTAGACTGCGGCGATTTAGTGTATGCGTTTGGCGATGCCCGTGAAATGAGCGAAAAATTACAGGCGCACGCTGAAAAACTGCTGTCTGCAGGCAAGCGTATGCTCTCTTTCGGCGGCGACCACTTCGTCACGCTGCCGCTGCTGCGCGCCCACGCGAAACATTTTGGCAAAATGGCGCTGGTACATTTTGATGCGCATACCGATACCTACGCTAACGGCTGCGAATTCGATCACGGCACGATGTTCTACACCGCGCCGAAAGAAGGCCTGATCGATCCGCATCATTCGGTACAGATCGGTATTCGCACTGAGTTTGACAAAGACAATGGCTTTACCGTGCTGGATGCCTGCCAGGTCAACGATCGCGGCGTGGATGATATTCTCGCTCAGGTGAAACAGATCGTCGGCGATATGCCGGTCTATCTGACCTTTGATATCGACTGTTTGGACCCGGCGTTTGCGCCTGGCACCGGTACGCCGGTGATCGGCGGTTTGACCTCCGATCGCGCCATTAAACTGGTACGCGGTCTGAAAGATCTGAACATTGTCGGTATGGATGTAGTGGAAGTCGCGCCGGCTTACGATCAGTCAGAGATCACCGCTCTGGCGGCCGCGACGCTGGCATTAGAAATGCTCTATATCCAGGCGGCGAAGAAGGGCGAGTAAGTTGTTTTGCCGGATGGCACTGCGCTTATCCGGCCTACAGCTGATTGATGCTTGTAGGCCGGATAAGGCGTTCACGCCGCCATCCGGCACTGTTCGGGGGTTATTTGATCCCGTCCGCGCTCATACGATCGCGCACATGCTGTGCGCGTGCGGCGGACGCCGGGTGATCGTCGAACATTGAGCTTTGACGACCCGCTTCCAGTTTTGCCAGTTTCTCAAAGCTGGTAGCGAGTCCTGCCGGACTGATACCGCGTTTGCGCAACAGGTCGTAAGAATAATCATCCGCTTCGGACTCCTGACGCTGAGAGAACTGCGAGTTCACCAGTTTTTCGCCAAGATCGCCAAGCTGTGATTGCGACAGGCTGCCGACAACGCCTCCTGCCGATGCCGCCGCGACGCGCACGGCGTTAGTGCCCAGCGCGACCTGCATCCCTTTCTTTACATGACCCAGCGCGACATGGCCCATTTCATGGCCGATCACGGCTTCAACTTCGTTGTCGGTCATCATATCCATCAGTCCGCTGTAGACGCGGATACAACCGTTCGCCATGGCAAACGCGTTGACGTCTTTCGTCTCGTAAACCTTATAGTTCACCGGCTGGCCGTTAATGTTATCCCCCAGCGCGGCGGCAATTTTTGTCAGTCGTTTAGCGTATTCGCTGCTCGCCGGCGCGATTTTCGCTTTGCTGTCGAGCTCTTGACAGGATTGATCGCTCAGCGCTTTTACCTGCGCATCGCTTAACGTATAGGCCTGAAAAGCTTCAGCGCCCGAAGAAAGCAGTCCATTAGAGTCCATATTCTGGCAACCGGTCAGCACCGTCGCCATGCCCAAAGCAAGCAGTAAAGCGCGAATTTTCATTTTTCTCTTCCATACGAATTAATATTATTTTGAAATGCGCCCGTTGCAGATGAATTAGCGCCTGGGTTAAGTATAAAGAAAAGCATGGCAGGCAAGTTAGCTAATTGCGCAACATGCGAGCACGATCCGGAGATTTCTGAAGCGGTAAAAGGATGTTCCATGTACATGACGCGCGGCTTGGGGTAAATTGTTGGCAAATTTTCCGGCGTAGCCCAAAACGCGCTGTCGTCAAGTCGTTACGGGCATGGCCTTTCAACATCCGATCTGGAGTCAAAATGTCCTCACGTAAAGAGCTTGCCAATGCTATTCGTGCGCTGAGCATGGACGCAGTACAGAAAGCCAAATCCGGTCACCCGGGTGCCCCGATGGGTATGGCTGACATTGCCGAAGTCCTGTGGCGTGATTTCCTGAACCACAACCCGACCAACCCGTCCTGGGCCGACCGCGACCGCTTTGTGCTGTCCAATGGCCACGGCTCAATGCTGATTTACAGCCTGCTGCACCTCACCGGCTATGACCTGCCGATGTCCGAACTGCAGAATTTCCGTCAGCTACATTCAAAAACCCCTGGTCACCCGGAAGTGGGCTACACCGCTGGTGTTGAAACCACTACTGGCCCGCTGGGTCAGGGTATTGCCAACGCCGTCGGGATGGCGATTGCCGAGAAAACTCTGGCGGCGCAGTTTAACCGTCCTGGCCACGACATCGTTGACCACTTCACCTACGTCTTTATGGGCGACGGCTGCATGATGGAAGGCATTTCTCACGAAGTGTGCTCTCTGGCTGGTACTCTGAAACTGGGCAAACTGATCGCGTTCTATGATGACAACGGTATCTCTATCGATGGTCACGTTGAAGGCTGGTTCACCGATGACACCGCGAAACGTTTTGAAGCCTACGGTTGGCATGTTATCCGTGGCATTGACGGTCATGATGCCGACGCCATTAAACGCGCCACGGAAGAAGCTCGCGCCGTGACTGACAAACCGTCCCTGCTGATGTGCAAAACCATCATCGGTTTCGGTTCGCCGAACAAACAGGGTACCCACGATTCCCACGGCGCGCCGCTGGGCGACGCGGAAATCGCGCTGACCCGCGAACAGTTGGGCTGGAAATACGCGCCGTTCGAAATCCCGTCTGAAATCTACGCCCAGTGGGATGCGAAAGAAGCCGGCCAGGCGAAAGAATCCGCATGGAACGAGAAATTCGCGGCTTATGAGAAAGCCTTCCCGCAGGAAGCTGCTGAATTCACCCGTCGTATGAAAGGCGACATGCCGGCTGACTTCGATGCGAAAGCGAATGAATTCATCGCTAAACTGCAGGCTAACCCGGCGAAAATCGCCAGCCGCAAAGCGTCCCAGAATGCCATCGAAGCCTTCGGTCCGCTGTTGCCGGAATTCCTCGGCGGCTCTGCAGACCTGGCACCGTCTAACCTGACCCTGTGGTCCGGTTCTAAGGCTATCAACGAAGACGCAGCGGGTAACTACATTCACTACGGTGTGCGTGAATTCGGTATGACCGCTATCGCCAACGGTATCGCCCTGCACGGCGGTTTCCTGCCGTACACCTCCACCTTCCTGATGTTCGTCGAATATGCCCGTAACGCAGTGCGTATGGCAGCGTTGATGAAACAGCGTCAGGTGATGGTGTACACCCACGACTCCATCGGTCTGGGCGAAGATGGCCCGACGCACCAGCCGGTCGAGCAGGTGGCAAGCCTGCGCGTAACGCCGAACATGTCCACATGGCGTCCGTGTGACCAGGTGGAATCCGCAGTGGCGTGGAAATATGGCGTAGAGCGTCAGGATGGCCCAACCGCGCTGATCCTCTCCCGTCAGAACCTGGCGCAGCAGGAACGTACTGAAGAGCAACTGGCGAATATCGCCCGCGGTGGTTACGTACTGAAAGATTGTGCGGGCCAGCCGCAGATTATCTTCATTGCGACCGGTTCTGAGGTTGAGCTGGCGGTTGCCGCTTACGAAAAACTGACTGCCGAAGGCGTGAAGGCGCGCGTGGTTTCCATGCCGTCCACCGACGCGTTCGACAAACAGGATGCGGCTTACCGTGAATCCGTGCTGCCGAAGGCGGTCTCTGCGCGTGTGGCGATTGAAGCGGGTATCGCTGACTACTGGTTCAAATACGTCGGCCTGAACGGCGCTATTGTCGGGATGACCACCTTCGGTGAATCCGCCCCGGCAGAGCTGCTGTTTGAAGAGTTTGGCTTCACGGTGGACAACGTGATCGCCAAAGCGAAAGCGCTGCTGTAATCCTTAATACGGCATGAAACGGGTCGCTTCGGCGACCCGTTTTTTTAGATACATTTATTTTATCGCTAACAAGGCTTTATTTGTGATTTTTATCACAATTTTGATATTTTATTATTTATTGAATTTGCAATTAACATCACAAAATGAAGCTTGCTTTTTATTTTTATAATTATAACAGGTTGTTTTATAGATAAATTATAATCATGTCATTTTAAGCGCTCGCTTTTTCGCCTGGATTGATTTCATTTTGCCGCCCGCGTATTTTATTTTTAACGACAAGTTGTACCCTAAAAATAAAATAAGGATAGTTTATGCGGTTAATAGATTATTTTCCTGAAGCATCTATTACAATAAGGCCATTGGCACAAAATTGGCAGGAAGCTGTTGATTTTTCCATGTCATCTCTTTTGGCTAATCGTTATATAAATGAAAATTATATTCAGGCTATCAAAGATTCAACAATCAGTAATGGTCCTTACTATATTCTGGCACCTGGTGTCGCGATGCCTCATGCTCGCCCCGAATGCGGCGCGTTAAAAACCGGGATGTCATTAACATTGCTCAGGCAGGATGTGCAGTTTACCGACGAGGATGACGGCATAAAATTATTAATCGGCCTGTCATCAGCAGATTCAGATTCACATATTGGCGCTATTCAGGCGTTAAGCGAACTATTATGTGAAGAGGATGTTTTAGCGGCGTTATTAGCTGCGAAATCAGAAAAAGAGCTGGCGGATATTATAGCTCGCGCATAATTATTCTCTCCTTTACAGGATATTAATATGGAACACAAGTCTGCTCGTGCAAAGGTCCAGGCTTTTGGGGGATTTTTGACCGCGATGGTCATTCCCAATATCGGCGCTTTTATTGCCTGGGGTTTTATCACTGCATTATTTATTCCAACCGGATGGATGCCAAATGAGCATTTCGCCAAAATTGTCGGCCCGATGATTACTTATTTACTGCCGGTGATGATTGGTTCTACCGGTGGACATCTGGTCGGTGGAAAGCGTGGCGCCGTGATGGGGGGAATTGGCACCATTGGCGTTATCATCGGCGCTGATATCCCCATGTTTCTTGGCTCAATGATTATGGGGCCTCTCGGCGGTCTGGTCATTAAATATATTGATCGGTTGCTGGAAAAGCGGATTCCCGCCGGTTTTGAGATGGTGATTAATAACTTCTCGCTGGGTATCGCCGGGATGATTTTGTGCCTGCTGGGTTTTGAAGTGATTGGTCCGGCGGTACTTATTGCCAATAACTTTGTGAAGGAGTGTATTGAATCATTGGTACATGCGGGCTATCTGCCGCTGCTGTCTTTAATCAATGAACCGGCAAAAATCCTCTTTTTGAACAATGCCATCGATCAGGGCGTTTATTATCCGTTGGGAATGCAACAGGCGTCGGAAACCGGAAAGTCCATTTTCTTTATGGTGGCCTCTAACCCGGGGCCTGGCTTAGGTTTGCTGCTTGCCTTTACGCTATTCGGCAAAGGAATGGCAAAGAAATCTGCGCCTGGCGCCATGATTATCCATTTCCTCGGGGGGATTCATGAGCTCTATTTCCCCTATGTGCTGATGAAGCCATTAACACTCATCGCCATGATTGCCGGCGGGATGAGCGGAACATGGGTGTTTAACCTGCTGGATGGCGGCCTGGTTGCAGGGCCAAGCCCGGGGTCAATTTTCGCTTACCTGGCGCTGACGCCGAAAGGTTCTTTCCTTGCTACGATTGCTGGCGTAACGGCGGGAACGGCAGTGACCTTTATTATCACCGCTTTCATTTTGAAAATGGAAAAAAGTAGCGAAGCCGACAGCGAAGATACTTTTAGTGATTCCGCTAAAGCGGTGAAAGCCATGAAGCAAGAAGGCAAATTTTCATATCGCGACGTGAAACGTATCGCCTTTGTCTGCGATGCGGGGATGGGCTCCAGCGCAATGGGCGCCACAACGTTCCGCCGACGTCTGGAAAAGGCGGGCCTGACTATCGACGTTAAACATTACGCTATCGAAAATGTACCGGATGATGCCGATATTATCGTTACCCACGCCAGCCTTGAAGGACGTGTTAAGCGAGTCAGCGATAAGCCCTTAATACTTATTAAAAACTATATTGGCGATCCGTGCCTTGATGATTTATTTAACCATTTGACATCGAATTAATATTTCAGGTTTCTGGAGTAAATATGAAAACGAAAGTAGCTGCTATATATGGCAAGCGGGATGTCCGTATCCGTGAGTTTGAATTACCCGACATTACGGAGAATGAACTGCTCGTAAGCGTAATTTCCGACAGCGTATGTCTCTCTACCTGGAAAGCCGCTTTATTAGGCAGTGAACATAAACGAGTGCCAGATGATCTGGAAAATCATCCAGTCATTACGGGGCATGAATGTGCTGGAATTATCGTCGAAGTAGGAAAAAATCTGACTGATAAATATAAAAAAGGACAGCGTTTTGTTTTACAACCGGCGATGGGCCTGCCGAGCGGTTATTCTGCTGGCTACAGTTACGAATATTTTGGCGGTAACGCCACGTACATGATAATCCCGGAAGTAGCGATTAATTTGGGCTGTGTTTTACCGTATCACGGCTCATATTTTGCCGCGGCATCGCTGGCGGAACCGATGTGCTGCATTATTGGCGCTTATAACGCCAATTACCATACAACACCTTATGTTTATGAACATCGGATGGGAGTCAAACCCGGCGGTAATATCGCGCTCCTGGCCTGTGCCGGACCGATGGGCATTGGCGCGATTGATTATGCCATTAACGGCGGGATCCAGCCGGCGCGAGTTGTGGTGGTAGATATCGATGAAGCCCGCCTGGCGCAGGCGAAAAAACTGCTGCCGGTCAAACAGGCCGCCGAGAAAGGCATTGAGCTTATCTATGTGAATACCGCGGGCATGGCTGATCCTGCTGCGCAACTTCGGACATTAACCGATGGCGCAGGATTTGATGATGTCTTTGTTTATGCCGCCGTTCCGTCCGTCGTTGAAATGGCTGACGATCTTCTCGCCGAAGACGGTTGCCTGAATTTCTTTGCCGGGCCGACAGATAGCCAGTTCAAGGTACCGTTTAATTTCTACAATGTGCATTACAACAGTACCCATGTCGTAGGGACATCCGGCGGCTCCACGGAGGATATGAAAGAGGCTATTACGTTAAGCGCAACAGGACAGCTTCAGCCTTCATTCATGGTGACGCATATTGGTGGGCTGGATGCAGTACCGGACACCGTACTCAACCTGCCGGATATTCCCGGCGGTAAGAAGCTTATCTATAACGGCGTCACCATGCCGCTGACGGCGATTACTGATTTCGCCGAAAAAGGAAAAACGGATCCGTTGTTCAGGGAGCTGGCGCGTCTGGTTGAAGAGACGCACGGCATCTGGAACGAAAAAGCGGAAAGATACCTGCTGGCGCAATTTGGCGTGGATATCGGGGAGGCGGCATGATGTCTCTGGCATGGCCGCTATTTCGCATTACGGAGCAGGCAGCACTGGCTGCCTGGCCGCAAACGGGATGCGGCGATAAGAACAGAATTGATGGGCTGGCTGTTACCGCGATGCGACAGGCATTGAATGATATCGCCATCCGTGGGCGGATCGTCATCGGCGAGGGGGAGATCGATCATGCGCCCATGTTATGGATTGGCGAGGAGGTGGGTAACGGCGAGGGGCCGGAGGTGGATATCGCCGTCGATCCTATAGAAGGCACCCGAATGGTCGCCATGGGACAAAGTAATGCGCTGGCCGTCATGGCGTTTGCGCCCCGGGGCAGCTTGTTACATGCGCCCGATATGTATATGAAAAAGCTGGTTGTAAATCGGCAGGCGAAAGGCGTGATCAATCTGGCGTTATCGTTAACCGATAATCTGCGAAATGTCGCCAGGGCGCTAAATAAGCCGCTGGAGGATCTGCGTATGGTCACGTTAGATAAACCGCGGCTGAAACCGGCCATTACACAGGCGACGCAACTTGGGGTTAAGGTATTCGCTCTCCCCGATGGTGATGTAGCGGCCAGCGTCCTGACCTGTTTGCAGGATAACCCTTATGATCTGATGTATACCATTGGCGGCGCGCCTGAAGGCGTAATTTCCGCCTGTGCGGTAAAAGCGCTGGGCGGTGATATGCAGGCGGAGCTACTCGACTTTTGTGAAGCGAAAGGGGACAACGCTGACAACCGCCTGGTGGCGCAACAGGAGCGTCAACGCTGCGAAGAAATGGGCGTTGCGGTTAACCGTGTCTACTCCCTTGATGAGCTGGCTGCCGGTAACGACATTCTCTTTAGCGCGACGGGCGTTACGGGCGGCGATCTGGTTAACGGGATCCAACGGGTTGCGAACGGTGTGCGCACGCAAACTTTACTGATTGGTAGCGCAGATCGAACGTGTAATATTATAGACTCTCTGCATTCATGGTGACTTATCCCCGTCATTCTTCACGTTGCAAGTACGTTGGCGACGCGCGTTCACACCAGTCACTTACTCATGTAAGCTCCTGGTGGTTCTCTCTCTTGCCGCTTGTCTGCAACTCGAATTATTTAGGGTATATACTCTGGGCTTTTCAGGATAAAGGACGGTGGCAAGTCCACGCCCACCTGTAGCTTGAAAGACGATGAGTATATCGGGACACAAATGACGACGCTGACAGAAGACGATGTGCTTGAGCAACTGGATGCTCAAAATAATTTACTTTCGTTTATGACGACGGCACATAACATTTTGCTCCAGGGCATTAAGCGCTTTCTGCCGTCGCTATTTGTCGATAATGATGAAGAAATTGTGGAATATGCAGTGAAGCCGTTACTCGCCCAAAGCGGGCCGCTTGACGATATCGACGTTGCATTACGTCTGATTTATGCGCTGGGGAAAATGGATAAATGGCTCTACGCTGACATCACCCATTTTTCTCAGTTTTATCAGTACCTGCATGAACAGGACGCGATTCCCGGTTTTGCCGACGACATTACCTGGGACTTCATCAGTAACGTTAACTGTATTACCCGTAATGCGCCCTTATATGGCGCGCTGGAGTCGATGAAGTTTGCCGACTTCGCCGCGTGGTCTGAGGTGCGTTTTACCGGTATGGTCAAAACGGCGATGGCGCTGGCGGTAACGACAATTTTAAAGGAATTAACGCCGTGAAAATCGCATTAACGGTTAATGGGCTGCACGTTGAAGCACATTATCATGATGATGAAATAGAGAAGGTTCACAAGCCCTTACTGCAACAACTGGCTAAAATACATGCCGCTAAACCTGAGCGCCGTACCATCGTTTTTCTTAGCGCGCCGCCCGGCACAGGCAAATCCACGCTGACCACCTTCTGGGAATATCTCTCTCGTCAGGATGCTGGCCTGCCGGAAATTCAAACGCTTCCCATGGATGGCTTTCATTACTATAACCGCTGGCTGGAGGCGCATCATTTACGTGCCTGTAAAGGCGCGCCGGAAACCTTTGACGTTGATAAGCTGGCGGAAAATCTGCGTCTGGTGCGGGCTGGCGAAGCGACCTGGCCGCAGTACGACCGACAGCGGCACGACCCGGTGGAACACGCTGTTATGGTCACGGCGCCGATCGTGATTGTGGAAGGAAACTGGCTCCTGCGGGATGACGACAGATGGCGCGCGTTAGCGGAGTTTTGCGATTTCTCATTATTTATTCGCGCCCCGGCGGAAACCTTACGCGCCCGGTTGATTGGACGTAAACTGGCGGGAGGATTATCACAGGCGGAGGCGGAAACCTTTTATGAACGCACCGACGGCCCAAATGTGCGCCGGGTGCTGGAAAGTAGCCTGCCAGCCGATCTCATGCTGGAAATGACCTCTACGGGCGAATATCGGATGGCGTGTCCTTAATGATGTTACGCGGCGTTATCGCGCCATTATGCAGCCGTACCACCCGTGAAAAATGACGCCGGGTAAACGCAGCGTCATGGCTAATCGCCACGACGCTGGTTCCCCGTGCCCGGCATGTCGCCAGCCAGTGTTCAAATACGGTTAGCCAGTGGGCGTCAAAATCCCGGCTGGGTTCATCCAGCAATAGCACAGGCGGCGCCATCGCCTCCAGACTGGCGACCGCCACCATCCGGCGCTGCGCGGCGTGCAGATCGAGCGGGTGCGCCTCGGCGACGTCCGTTAGCTGACATAACCGCAGCGCGGCCTGCGTGCGCCGTGAAATTTCCTCCGCCGATAAGCGTTGTAGTTTCAGCCCAAAAGCGACCTCTTGCGCGACATTGCTGTGGAAAATCTGGTTTTCCGCTTCCTGAAAGAGTACGCCGATAGCGGCGGCGCGTTGACGATTTTTAAGCTGCGAAATCGGCTCTCCATTAAGCGTTACCGAGCCGGAAGTGGGGGAAAGCAGGCCGGACATAATCCGTAACAGCGTTGATTTTCCCGCGCCGTTATCGCCGGTCAACGCCAGCCATTCGCCGTCCTGAAGTTCAAGCGAGATAGCGTGCAGACAGTCAGCTGCGGCATTCGGCCAGCGATAAGCGACCTGATTTAACGTCAACATAATGGGGTTAGCGCTCCGTCGCGCAATTGCCATACCCGCTGGCATCGCGTCAGAAAAGGAAAATGATTACGCTCAAAAAGCATAATGAGAGAATGACGTTCCAGCGCCCACTGTTGTAACCGTTCCAGCAGCGTCCCGGTGGCCGCTGACGTCAGCCGACTGAAGGCTTCATCAAGAACTAATAGCCTGGGCTGCATGGCAAGCGCGCTGGCAATCACTACCCGCTGCGTTTCGCCGCCGGAGAGCGTGCCGGGATGGCGATGGCGTAACGACTGGCAGTTTGTCAGGGTCAGCGCCTCGTCAATGCGCCGTAGAATTTCCGCTTCATGGAGGCCGAGATTCTCCGGGCCAAACGCCACCTCTTCCTCTACGCTAAAGGTACAGCCGGAAAGCTGTAAATATGGCGATTGCTGCACCAACTGGATGGTGGGCGACTGTTCTACCAGCGGGAGCCGCCCGATAGGGACGCCAAGCAGTAAGCCTGTGCCGTCAATATCGCCGGGAAGATAATCCGGATACCAGCCAGCCATCAGTTGCGCCAGCGTACTTTTTCCGCTGCCGTTATCGCCGACTATCGCCACTATTCCGGGTGTTGAATAGTGGAAATCAAAACATGCCGGCGGGCGTGTCGCATCGGACGGAAGATAACGAAACTGCTCTAACGTAACCATATCCATACTCCCGCTTCCGCCAGTATTAGCAGTACCATGCCATACCGCGCAACCCGTTGTAACACGCTATCTTTCGGCGCCCACAGCGTGGTTCGGGCTCGATGCAGCCGAAACCCCCGCATATCCAACGCCGCGCCGCGTATTGTCAGATCGTTAAGCGCATTTTGCGTAAGCGGCACGATCAGCGCAGGCATTGCCCGTAGCCGCTGATACCAGCCTTCATCCAGAGGTACGCCGCGCGCGCGCTGGGCTTCATAAACGATCGTCAGTTGCCGTTTGAGCTGTTCGACGACCAGCAGAGGGCCAGCGAACAGGTAAGCGATGCCGGGGGGCAGACGTGAAGCGAACAGGGCGCGAATAAACCGCTGAACCGGCACATACTGCATCCATAGCTGCGACGTCGACACGATCGCCAGCAGGCGTAGCCATAGCGTAACGGCATATATCCAGCTCTGCGGATCGCGAGGCTGCCCGCTTATCCATTCCGTTAGCCAACCGCCATGTACCAGCCATAGCCCAAACCCTAAAGACAGCATCAGCCAGGCGACATACTTCGCCCGCTGCCGCGTTGATTTCAGCGCCAGCAGACAGAGGAAGGCCGCCGCGCTATAAACCGGGAGCACGGTCTGCGCAGGGAGTAGCAGCGTGGTGCAGGCCGCCAGCGCCCATAAGGTTAACGAGGTAAACGGATGCATTTAGCGTACGGCTGACATCGCAGGAAAATGCCGTGTCGTACGTAATGGTAGCTGACGCAGCAGCACCCAAACGATGATCGCCGTCAGAATTTTATCGACCAGATTAGCGCCTATGACGGTAATCGCGACCGACTCTACCAGGTTTTGGCCCATTGAATGCATCCAGGCGACGAATAAATCAGCGCCGCTACCGGTAACGCCGCCAAAAAGCGCGGTACGAAGCGGTACGGCGACCAGCGTCACCGCTAACGTAATGACGACGCCGCTGACGACCACTTTGGGCAGGGTACGAAACCAGCCTGCGCGCGCCAGCCACCCGGCGACCAGACCGATAACCATCGCTACCGGGGCAAACGCGGCAGCGATAGGATCAGTAAGCAGCCCCCACAGCAAGTTGGTCAGAAGCCCCGTCAACATGCCGATGAACGGCCCTAACAGCACCGCACTAATTAAGGTGCCGATCGAGTCGAGAAAAATAGGCAGCTTCAACATGCTAATAAGCTGTCCGCCAATCATATTGATGGCAATAGCGATGACAATCAGCACCAGAGACTGGCTGGAAAACGGGCGACGCGCCATAAAGTACCTCTTAAAGAGTCGTCAATTAACGGGAAGAAATATGCAGTTCGTCATAACCGGAAATGGCGCACGGTTGACGGCTGAACGTCAGCGCTGGTAGCTCGCCGATAACCAGTTCCAGCGTGGTACGCACGGTACACCCTGGCATCATATGGCCGCCGAGCATGGCTCCGTAGGGATCTGATACCGCGAGATGTAGATGCTCGCCGGTCAATTCAAGCGTGCCGTTTAGCGAGATAACTTCAAACGTGCCGGTGAGCGATGTGGTCGCATCTTGCCCGGCATAACGCAGCGCAACATCGGCCAGACTGCCGGTACACCCTGCAATCCAGGCGGCATGTAATTGGTTCTGTTGCACAAAGGCGTGTAATTGGGAAAACACTTCCTGGCCGGGAAGCAGACGAAGCGCGTAAAAGCGCGCTGTAGAGGCATTGTGGTGAGATACAGTCATCGTTACAGGACTCCGAGACTCGGACGTGGCGCTGATAATATAGACGCTGGCGGCAGCGCTTTCTGATATAAATCAGTATTTGTGACGCGGCGATGAAAAGATCTGACGGATGTACTGGTGATTCTTAAATATGGAATAAATTGCAGCGTAAGCGGCCATGAAATGTGATGCAGGTCAGATAACTGTCTTCTTCGACTGGACAAACATTCCTTTTATTCCCCGTTTCGCTTATTCTAGCTGAAGCGTTTCAGTTAATTAAATGTTCGACAATTAACCAATCAGTCGCAGTTTGCGACAGGTGAGGTTTTACTCGACGATGAGCTGCATTACTCTGTCAGCCTCATCTGAATCGGGATAGCCTTGCAGGAGACCTATGACCGTACGCATAGCGATTAATGGCTTTGGTCGCATCGGGCGTAACGTGGTTCGTGCTTTGTATGAATCCGGACGTCGGGCGGAAATTACCGTGGTGGCCATCAACGAGCTGGCGGATGCCGCAGGCATGGCGCATTTGTTGAAATACGATACCAGCCACGGGCGTTTTGCATGGGAGGTTCGCCACGAGCGCGAGCAGCTTTTTGTCGGCGACGATGTCATTCGTATTCTGCATGAACGAACGCTGGCGGATCTGCCGTGGCGCGAACTGGGCGTGGATGTCGTGTTGGATTGTACGGGCGTATATGGCAGCCGGGAGCATGGCGAGGCGCATATTGCCGCTGGCGCGAAGAAAGTGCTCTTTTCTCATCCGGGCAGCAACGATCTTGACGCCACCGTCGTTTTTGGCGTGAACCAGAATCAACTGCGTGCGGAACATCGTATTGTCTCAAACGCGTCCTGTACCACGAATTGCATAATCCCCGTCATTAAATTGTTGGATGATGCTTACGGCATCGAGTCTGGTACCGTCACGACGATCCACTCCGCGATGAACGATCAGCAGGTGATCGACGCGTATCACTCCGATCTACGGCGCACGCGCGCGGCCAGCCAGTCGATTATCCCGGTAGATACGAAACTGGCGGCAGGTATTACGCGTATATTCCCGCAGTTTAACGATCGTTTTGAGGCGATTGCCGTGCGCGTTCCAACCATTAATGTGACGGCGATCGATTTAAGCGTGACGGTGAAAAAACCAGTAAAAGCCAGTGAAGTCAACCAGTTGCTGCAAAAAGCAGCACAAGGTGCATTTCATGGTATAGTTGACTATACGGAATCACCGTTGGTCTCGATAGATTTTAACCACGACCCGCACAGCGCCATTGTTGATGGCACGCAAACCCGGGTCAGTGGCGCCCACCTGATCAAGACGCTGGTCTGGTGCGATAATGAATGGGGCTTTGCTAACAGGATGCTCGACACCACGTTAGCGATGGCCGCAGTTGGTTTCAGGCTCGACGCGTCAGCGTCGACAAAACTTTAAGCATCATTGAGAGGATTCACCATGTCTGTAATTAAGATGACCGATCTGGATCTGGCCGGGAAACGCGTTTTTATCCGTGCGGATCTGAACGTACCTGTTAAAGAAGGGAAAGTGACCAGCGACGCGCGTATCCGCGCCTCTCTGCCGACCATCGAACTGGCTCTGAAACAGGGCGCGAAAGTGATGGTAACTTCCCACCTGGGTCGTCCTACCGAAGGCGAGTACAACGAAGAATTCTCTCTGCTGCCGGTTGTTAACTACCTGAAAGACAAACTGTCTAACCCGGTTCGCCTGGTCAAAGATTACCTGGACGGCGTTGACGTGGCCGAAGGTGAGCTGGTGGTTCTGGAAAACGTTCGCTTTAACAAAGGCGAAAAGAAAGACGACGAAGCGCTGTCTAAAAAATATGCCGCCCTGTGTGACGTATTCGTGATGGACGCCTTTGGTACTGCGCACCGCGCGCAGGCTTCTACCCACGGTATCGGCAAATTTGCTGACGTCGCGTGCGCAGGCCCGCTGCTGGCCGCTGAACTGGATGCGCTGGGTAAAGCGCTGAAAGAGCCGGCTCGTCCGATGGTGGCTATCGTTGGTGGTTCTAAAGTATCTACCAAACTGACCGTTCTGGATTCCCTGTCTAAAATCGCTGACCAGCTGATTGTCGGCGGCGGTATCGCCAATACCTTCGTTGCCGCTCAGGGCCACAGCGTCGGTAAATCCCTGTACGAAGCTGACCTGGTTGACGAAGCAAAACGTCTGCTGACCACTTGCGATATCCCGGTTCCGACCGATGTTCGCGTTGCCACCGAGTTCTCCGAAACCGCACCGGCGACTCTGAAATCCGTTAACGACGTGAAAGAAGACGAGCAGATCCTGGATATCGGCGATGCTTCCGCTCAGCAGCTGGCTGAAATCCTCAAGAATGCCAAAACCATTCTGTGGAACGGCCCGGTTGGTGTGTTTGAGTTCCCGAACTTCCGTAAAGGGACTGAAATCGTGGCAAATGCCATCGCTGATAGCGAAGCGTTTTCCATCGCTGGCGGCGGCGACACCCTGGCGGCAATCGACCTGTTCGGCATTGCTGACAAAATTTCCTACATTTCTACTGGCGGCGGCGCATTCCTCGAATTCGTGGAAGGTAAAGTTCTGCCAGCCGTAGCGATGCTCGAAGAGCGCGCTAAGAAGTAATCGTTACGGGCAGGGATTCCTGCCCGTTGATTTATTGCCGATCTGACATTCAGGGCGGCCCGTGTTTTTTCCCAAAGCCCGACGATACAGGACAACGAAACATGTCTAAAATTTTTGATTTCGTAAAACCAGGCGTGATCACTGGTGATGACGTACAGAAAGTGTTCCAGGTAGCAAAAGAAAACAATTTTGCTCTGCCGGCAGTTAACTGCGTGGGCACTGATTCCATCAACGCTGTTCTGGAAACCGCTGCAAAAGTTAAAGCGCCGGTCATCGTTCAGTTCTCCAACGGCGGCGCTTCCTTCATCGCGGGTAAAGGCGTGAAAACTGACGTACCTCAGGGCGCGGCAATCCTGGGCGCTATCTCTGGCGCGCATCACGTTCACCAGATGGCTGAGCACTACGGTGTTCCGGTTATCCTGCACACTGACCACTGCGCCAAGAAACTGCTGCCGTGGATCGACGGTCTGCTGGACGCGGGTGAAAAACACTTCGCAGCGACCGGTAAACCGCTGTTCTCTTCTCACATGATCGACCTGTCTGAAGAGTCTCTGCACGAAAACATCGAAATCTGCTCCAAATACCTGGCGCGCATGTCCAAAATTGGCATGACTCTGGAAATCGAACTGGGTTGCACCGGTGGCGAAGAAGACGGCGTGGACAACAGCCACATGGACGCTTCTGCCCTGTACACCCAGCCGGAAGATGTTGATTACGCGTACACTGAGCTGAGCAAAATCAGCCCGCGTTTCACCATTGCCGCTTCCTTCGGTAACGTACACGGCGTTTACAAGCCGGGTAACGTGGTTCTGACCCCGACCATTCTGCGTGATTCTCAGGACTATGTTTCTAAGAAACACAACCTGCCGCACAATAGCCTGAATTTCGTTTTCCACGGTGGTTCCGGTTCTACCGCTCAGGAAATCAAAGACTCCGTAAGCTACGGCGTAGTGAAAATGAACATCGATACCGATACCCAATGGGCAACCTGGGAAGGTGTTCTGAACTACTACAAAGAAAACGAAGCGTATCTGCAAGGTCAGCTGGGCAACCCGAAAGGCGAAGATCAGCCGAACAAGAAATACTATGACCCACGCGTATGGCTGCGTGCTGGCCAGACTTCGATGATCGCTCGTCTGGAAAAAGCATTTAAAGAACTGAACGCGATTGACGTTCTGTAATGTAGTCTGTTGATTAAAATGGCTTCCCTCGGGAAGCCATTTTTTTATCGTTATTTCCGGAGAGCGGCGTTAACGCTTTCATCCGGCCAACTCACAGTGTACCTGCCTTTTTTGGGATGATGCCGAAAAATGGCATATTCCTCTGTTTTTGTTTACCTTTAAAAAGTTCTTTTCGTGAGAATGATCTCATTTGCTTGTTTTGCTATGACCAAGGAATATTGAATGGAAGATTTGAATGTTGTCGACAGCATAAATGGTGCGGGCACCTGGCTGGTACGCAACCAGGCGTTATTGCTCAGCTATGCTGTGAATATTGTTGCGGCTATCGCTATTATCATCATCGGCTTGATTGTAGCGCGCGTGATCTCCAATACGGTAAATCGTCTGATGCGTGCGCGTCATATTGATGCGACAGTGGCCGACTTTCTTTCTGCGCTGGTGCGCTATGGGGTTATCGCTTTTACGCTGATTGCGGCTCTGGGTCGCGTGGGGGTTCAAACCGCCTCGGTTATTGCCGTACTGGGCGCCGCCGGTTTAGCCGTTGGCCTGGCATTACAGGGATCGCTTTCTAACCTTGCGGCTGGGGTATTGCTGGTTATGTTCCGTCCGTTCCGCGCCGGTGAGTATGTCGATTTGGGCGGCGTTGCCGGTACGGTACTGAACGTGCAAATCTTTTCCACGACAATGCGCGCGGTAGACGGCAAAATTATTGTGATTCCGAATGGCAAAATTATCGCGGGAAATATCATCAACTATTCTCGTGAGCCGGTTCGCCGTAACGAATTCATTATTGGGGTGGCCTACGATTCGGATATCGATCAGGTGAAACAGCTGCTAACCACGATTATCGAGTCCGACGATCGTATTTTAAAAGATCGCGAAATGACGGTACGTTTGAATGAGCTGGGCGCCTCATCAATTAATTTTGTGGTGCGTGTCTGGAGTAAAAGCAGCGACCTGCAAAATGTCTACTGGGACGTGCTGGAACGTATTAAACGTGAATTCGACGCCGCTGGTATTAGCTTCCCGTACCCGCAGATGGACGTCAATTTTAAACGTGTGAAAGATAACGCCGCGGAGTAATTTTTCTCCCGCGCTGCCTGCCGGCGCTGCGCTTATCCGCCTCCAGTATTCTCTGGTTATTGAGCGGATAAGCGTAGCCGCCATCCGTTATTCAGTCTCTTCATTAGCTTTTCTTATTAGTGATTAAAATTATCAATTTCCGCTAATAATATTCCCGCGCTATAGTCTGCCTTTAAGAAAAACAGCTCAGGGTAGTTAACGTGATATCTTATTATTTTCAAGGGTTTGCCCTTGGCGCCGCCATGATCCTTCCGCTTGGCCCGCAAAATGCGTTTGTGATGAATCAGGGAATCCGTCGCCAGTACCACCTCATGATAGCGCTGCTTTGCGCGTTAAGTGATTTAGTCCTGATTAGCGCCGGTATTTTTGGCGGTAGCGCGTTGCTGATGCAGTCGCCATGGCTGCTGGCGCTGGTCACATGGGGCGGGGTCGCGTTCTTGTTATGGTACGGTTTTGGCGCGCTGAAAACGGCAATGAGCAGTAATCTGGAGCTGGCCAGCGCCGAGGTTATGAAGCAGGGGCGCTGGAAAATTATTGCTACGATGCTGGCGGTAACGTGGCTGAATCCGCACGTTTATCTGGATACGTTTGTCGTGTTGGGCAGTCTCGGCGGGCAACTGGCTATGGAGCCAAAGCGCTGGTTTGCTCTCGGCACGATTAGCGCGTCGTTCTTATGGTTTTTTGGGTTAGCGCTACTGGCGGCCTGGCTTGCGCCTCGACTGCGTACGGCGAAAGCTCAACGCATTATCAACATTCTGGTTGGGGTGGTGATGTGGCTTATCGCCTTCCAACTGGCGCGGGAAGGCGTCGCGCATATGCACGCGCTTTTCAACTAAGCGTTGTCTGATGGACAACAGGCCGATATCCGCTAAGCTTGCCTGCATGCGCCCTGTATATCAGGGCAATGACTGCAATATGGAGGAGAGACTGTGAAGTTCAAAGTGATGGCCCTGGCGGCATTAGTGGGTTTAAGTGCAATGTCGGCGCAGGCAAGCGAATTGCCGGAAGGCCCGCACATCGTGACTTCCGGTACGGCAAGCGTCGATGCTGTGCCTGATATCGCCACCTTAGCGATTGAAGTGAACGTCGCGGCGAAGGATGCGGCGACGGCGAAGAAGCAGGCCGATGAGCGCGTGGCGCAATATCTTTCCTTCCTTGAGCAAAATCAGATTGCGAAAAAAGACATTAGCGCGGCGAATCTGCGCACGCAGCCGGATTATGATTACCAAAACGGTAAAAGCATTCTGAAAGGGTATCGCGCGGTGCGAACCGTTGAAGTGACGCTGCGTCAGTTAGATAAACTCAATTCGCTGCTGGACGGCGCGCTGAAGGCGGGTCTGAACGAGATTCGTTCGGTATCGCTGGGCGTGGCGCAACCGGACGCCTATAAAGACAAGGCCCGCAAAGCCGCCATTGATGACGCGATTCATCAGGCGCAAGCGCTGGCAGCCGGTTTTAACAGCAAATTGGGGCCGGTTTACAGCGTTCGTTACCATGTCTCTAATTATCAGCCGAGTCCGGTGGTGCGAATGATGAAAGCCGCAGATGCTGCGCCGGTATCCGCGCAGGAAACTTACGAGCAGCCGACCATTCAGTTCGACGATCAGGTCGATGTGGTATTCCAGCTTGAACCTGGAACAGGGCAGACGTCGACAACGGCCGCCAGCACGCAGTAATCTCGCCCGGCCTGGGCGCTTCCAGGCCGCGTTTTCTCCCGGTGTTCTCGTTTTTTGCCGCCTGAACGCAATGATTTTGTGATGAATTTCAAAGAAGCGACGGGGGAATAATGGGTCATGCAGGCCGGATAAGACGTTCACGCCGCCATCCGGCATTCATTGAGAGGCTAATCCTGACGCAGCACCTTGTGCCCGTACTCCAGCAGCGCGTCGGTCACTTTGCGCATCATTCGGCTTTCCGGGGCAAAGCGGTGCCAGTAAAGCATCCGGCGCTGTAGCAAACCAGGCGTTAAGTTGATCAACTCGCCGCTTTCCAGCTCTTTCTCAATCTGCAGGTGAGGGATCATGCAGCAGGTCGTGCCCTGACGCGCAAGCTGTACAAACGCTTCGGATGAATTAACGATATGGCACGGCACGCTGCCGGGCGGTAGATCGAAATTCTGTTGCAAAAAGGCCTGATGCATATCATCCAGATGGTCGAACGCGACGGCGGGCGCTTTCAGCAGCGACGACCGGGTAACGCCATTGGGGAAATAGCGCTCGGCAAACGGCTTTGACGCGACAAACAGATAGTCGAGTGCGCCCAGTTTGTCTACCAGGCAGCTGGGCAGCGCCTGATGCTGAATACTCACCGCGCCCACCACCTCGCCGCGCCGCAGACGTTCTTGCGTGCGCGTTTCATCTTCCACCTGTAAATTGAGACGGATAGGGGAGTCCGCCAGCACCGGCGCCAGCGCCGGAAGCAGCCAGGTCGCCAGACTATCGGCGTTAACCGCCAGCGACAGCAGCAGCGGTGTAGAGCCGGTTTGTTCATCGCCCAGCCACTCTTCTTCCAGCAGTTCAACCTGACGCAGCAGAGCCAGTAATTTTTGCCCTTGCTCCGTGGGGCGAGGAGGAACGGTACGCACCAACAACGGTTGTCCGAACATATTCTCAAGCTGTTTTATGCGCTGTGAGACGGCGGATTGTGTGATGCACAGCTTCTGGGCGGCGCGCTCGAATCCTCGTTCACGTATAACGGCATCCAGCGCCTGTAGTGTTCTGTAGTCCGGACGTTTCATTGTTGTGTCATGCTCCTGTTATTTTTTTCCGCACTATGACATAAATTTGCCGTCGGTACAGATGAAATCCGTAGCCTGTGTACGGACACGGAGATTTTTCCCGACAATGTTCTATAATGCGGCTGTATTTTCACACCACAGGCGAAACGATCTATGACGCAGGATGAACTGAAAAAAGCGGTAGGATGGGCGGCACTTCAGTATGTACAGCCCGGCACCATTGTGGGCGTTGGTACAGGCTCAACGGCCGCACACTTTATTGATGCGCTGGGCACAATGAAAGGCCAGATTGAAGGCGCGGTCTCCAGCTCGGACGCCTCGACTGAAAAACTCAAAGGCCTCGGTATTCATGTGTTTGATCTCAACGAAGTGGATAGCCTGGGTATCTATGTCGATGGCGCGGACGAAATCAACGGTCATATGCAGATGATCAAAGGCGGCGGCGCGGCATTAACCCGTGAGAAAATTATTGCTTCCGTGGCGGAGAAATTTATCTGTATTGCGGATGCCTCTAAACAGGTGGATATTCTTGGCAAATTCCCGTTGCCGGTCGAAGTGATTCCGATGGCGCGCAGCGCGGTCGCTCGTCAACTGGTGAAGCTGGGCGGGCGTCCGGAGTACCGTCAGAACGTGGTCACGGATAACGGCAACGTGATTCTGGATGTTTATGGGATGGAAATCCTTGATCCCATCGCGCTGGAAAACGCCATTAACGCGATTCCAGGCGTCGTGACCGTAGGGTTGTTCGCCAACCGTGGCGCCGATGTCGCACTGATCGGCACGCCGGACGGGGTGAAAACCATCGTAAAATGATCCCGCCAGGCGTATTTCCTGCCGCGTAAAAAATTCGGTCAGGGCAAATTTGGTGACATGTATCACGTTTAATCGTTTGCCCTGCCGATCCCTCCAAAGAAAAAGTTATTCCCGGTATTTTCATCTGCTATTTCCCGCTGTATGCGATTCCTTCACGACGCTGGCGCAAACGTTCATATTGCCGTGATAATTTTTTTTGATATGTTGAAGGACGGATGCAAATCCACACACAACATCAGATGGCAAAAAAAGACAGGATCGGGGAAATGGCAAAGGTATCGCTGGAGAAAGATAAAATTAAATTTCTGCTGGTTGAAGGGGTGCATCAAAAGGCGCTGGAAAGCCTTCGTGCGGCAGGTTACACCAACATTGAATATCACAAGGGCGCGCTGGACGCTGAACAGTTGAAAGCGTCCATCCGCGATGCCCACTTCATCGGTCTGCGATCCCGTACTCATCTGACAGAAGAAGTGATTAACGCCGCAGAGAAGCTGGTGGCGATTGGCTGTTTTTGCATCGGCACCAACCAGGTGGATTTAAATGCGGCGGCAAAGCGCGGTATTCCGGTCTTTAACGCGCCATTCTCGAATACCCGTTCCGTGGCGGAGCTGGTGATTGGCGAGCTATTGCTGCTGCTGCGCGGCGTGCCGGAAGCGAACGCCAAAGCGCACCGCGGCGTATGGAATAAACTGGCGGCGGGATCGTTCGAAGCGCGCGGTAAAAAGCTTGGCATTATCGGTTACGGCCATATCGGAACGCAGTTGGGCATTCTGGCGGAATCGCTGGGGATGCATGTCTATTTCTATGATATTGAAAATAAACTGCCGCTTGGTAACGCAACTCAGGTGCAGCACCTGTCTGAATTGCTGAATATGAGCGATGTGGTCAGTCTGCACGTACCTGAAAACGCCTCCACCAAAAACATGATGGGCGCAAAAGAGATTGCCCTGATGAAGCCGGGTTCGCTGCTGATTAACGCCGCGCGCGGTACGGTAGTGGATATCCCGGCTTTGTGCGACGCGCTGGCGACGAAACATCTGGCGGGGGCGGCTATCGACGTCTTCCCGACGGAACCGGCCACTAATAGCGATCCGTTTACCTCTCCGCTGTGCGAATTCGATAACGTGATCCTGACGCCGCATATCGGCGGCTCGACGCAGGAGGCGCAAGAAAACATCGGTCTGGAAGTCGCAGGAAAACTGATTAAGTATTCGGATAACGGCTCGACGCTTTCCGCCGTGAACTTCCCGGAAGTGTCGCTGCCGCTGCACGGTGGTCGTCGCCTGATGCACATCCACGAAAACCGCCCAGGTGTATTGACCGCGCTTAACCAGATCTTTGCCGAGCAGGGCGTTAACATTGCCGCGCAGTATCTGCAAACCTCCGCCCGAATGGGGTATGTGGTAATTGATATAGAAGCCGATGGCGATGTGGCGGAGAAAGCGCTGCTGGCGATGAAGGCGATTCCGGGCACCATTCGCGCCCGTCTGCTGTACTAATTTCCTCTAAATGGGCAGGAGATGACCTGCCCATCCTTTCTCTGGTTTCCCTGCCTCAACATCTCTTCGTGTAACGCATACATTCTGTTTTCGAGCCTTGCCGCAATTGGTAATTAAAGGCAGCGTTGCGTGTTGTACAGCAATAAAAGGAATTTACGATAAGGGCTCAGCATAGCGCTGAAACGGGAAAGCCCCTACCGAGGCAGGGGCTCTAAAAAGGAAAGGGACGATGATGAGATACGTCATCATGCTGCTGATCCTGTTAATCATCGCTTGCCCAGCATATTAACAGTGAGTACGCAGGAGGGAGGTTCGCCTCCCTCACCCTTCACCGAGAAATTTAGGTCAAAAAAGCGACGCTGTCAATCGAAAAAACACGGCTACCACTCCCAAATTTTGGACGGCGTCACCACCGCAGGCAGCGGGATATCCCACTCTTCAACCGGCAGTTTTTCTACTAACTGGCAATCATGCGCGTAGCCCACAGGTAGAATCTTATGCTGCTGCCAGTTTTGCAACGTACGGTCATAAAATCCGCCGCCCATCCCCAGGCGCTGCCCGCCTTCGTCAAACGCCACTAACGGCGTTACCAGCACATCCAGCTTTGCCAGCGGCAATACGTCGCGGACATCAAGCCGTGGCTCCCGGATCTTTAAGCGGTTGGTCACCAGCGCACTCTGCGGATGATAGTGCAGGAACAGGAGGTTGCCAGGGCTGAAGGGATGAAGAACCGGAAGGTAGACGCGCTTGCCCGATTGCCATAGCTGTTCTATCAGCGGCTGGGTGTCGAGTTCGCCATCAAAGGAGAGAAACACGGCGACAGTGTGCGCCATCACGACGGGAGGAAAGCTGAGCATTCGGGCGGCGGCCTGTTGACCAAAGCGGCGTTGCTGCTCTGGCGTTAGCGCACGGCGACGTTGCCGAATCATTCGGCGGATTTCTTGTCGTGATAAAGAGAGTTCGGGAAGTTGCGTCATGGCTGTCGCCAGTCAGAAGGGGAATCTCCGAGATGCCGCCGCAGGCTGTAACCCTTGAACCCTTGGTTCAAGGTGAATGTGTCGTCACAGTTTTAAGGCTTCTCGGACGAACCGAGCATGCTCACCAACCGCGGAGCGCCACATTCTTGTGGTATGAAATATCGGCTCAGGGGACTGGCCCGCTTGCAAACATCTCAGAGAAATTCTGTTTTCACAATCACTTTACCATAGTAAAGCGAAAAGTGTTATTCAAAGTTTTGGCCCGTTTTTTCGGTTATGCGACCTTGATCAAGCAACGCCTGTTCGATGGTCTGTTGTAGCATCCGAATACGTTGTTCCATGCTCGCCGCGTAATCGCGGGTCTTCGCTTTTTCCTGAGTTAACTCATAGCTGATATTCAATGCGGCAATGAAAACCAACTGCTCAGTATTTGTGACTCTAGTGCGAACTTTCAGATCTTGCAACCGCTGATTCAGATCGTCCGCAGCCTGATTCAACGCATCCCTTTGGTCAGGCGGGCAATTCACTCGCAGTGAACGGCCAAATATTTGGATATCGACGGGTTGTGCAGACATGCCACCTTCCTGCTGATTGACTGCGCTGCCTTCGTCTCCAGACCCAGGGTCCGCGAAGGGGCGACACTATAGCTACCCTGGTGTGAAGATACAAGCCCTTTTCTGGTTCACCAGGGTCCAAAGTGGTAGCATATCATGAATATCCTCCCTTTGATGACGAATGCTTATGTCTATACAGAACGAAATGCCTGGTTACAACGAAATGAACCGGTTTTTGAATCAACAAGGGGCCGGTCTGACCCCGGCTGAAATGCATGGTTTAATCAGCGGGATGATTTGCGGCGGCAACAACGACAGCTCATGGCAGCCGCTGTTGCACGACCTGACGAACGAAGGTCTGGCCTTCGGGCATGAGCTTGCTCAGGCGCTGCGCAAAATGCACGCGGCGACCAGCGACGCGCTGGAAGACGACGGCTTTCTTTTTCAGCTTTATCTGCCTGAAGGCGACGATGTCAGCGTATTCGATCGCGCTGATGCATTAGCCGGGTGGGTTAACCACTTTTTGCTTGGCCTCGGCGTAACGCAGCCTAAACTTGATAAAGTCACCGGCGAAACGGGTGAAGCGATTGACGACCTGCGTAATATTGCGCAGCTTGGTTATGATGAGAGCGAAGATCAGGAAGAGCTGGAGATGTCGCTCGAAGAGATCATCGAATATGTCCGTGTTGCGGCGCTGTTATGTCATGACACTTTCACTCGCCAACAGCCGACCGCGCCGGAAGTGCGTAAACCGACGCTACACTAAGAAAAAACGAAATGGAGGCCATGTCATGACTCAGCAGGAATACCAACGCCGTCGCCAGGCATTACTGGCGCAAATGCAGCCCGGCAGCGCCGCGCTGATCTTTGCCGCGCCGGAGGCGACGCGCAGCGCAGACAGTGAATATCCGTATCGCCAGAGTAGCGACTTCTGGTATTTCACCGGTTTTAACGAACCGGAAGCCGTGCTGGTACTGATTAAGAGTGATGACACCCACAACCACAGCGTTTTGTTCAACCGCGTTCGCGACCTGACGGCGGAAATCTGGTTTGGTCGCCGTTTAGGACAGGATGCCGCGCCGGAAAAACTGGGCGTTGACCGGGCGCTGGCGTTTAGCGAAATCAACCAGCAACTCTTTCAGTTGCTTAATGGTCTGGATGTGGTGTACCACGCGCAGGGCGAATATGCGTATGCCGACGAGATTGTTCTGGCTGCGCTGGAGAAGCTGCGTAAAGGCTCTCGCCAGAATCTGACCGCGCCGGCCACCATGACTGACTGGCGACCGATTGTCCATGAGATGCGCCTGTTCAAATCGCCGGACGAGATTGCTGTCCTGCGCCGCGCCGGGGAAATTAGCGCGCTGGCGCATATCCGCGCGATGGAAAAATGTCGTCCGGGGATGTTTGAGTATCAGTTGGAGGGTGAAATTCACCACGAATTTAACCGCCACGGCGCGCGCTATCCCTCCTATAACACCATTGTCGGCAGCGGCGAAAATGGCTGTATCCTGCATTACACTGAAAACGAAAGTGAAATGCGCGACGGTGATTTAGTGCTTATCGACGCGGGCTGTGAATATAAAGGTTACGCGGGCGACATCACGCGTACTTTCCCGGTGAACGGGAAATTTACGCCAGCTCAGCGTGAAATTTATGACATCGTTCTGGAATCGCTGGAGACCAGCCTGCGACTGTTCCGTCCTGGCACCTCTATTCAGGAGGTGACCGGCGAAGTCGTGCGCATCATGATAACCGGGCTGGTGAAGCTGGGGATTTTGCAAGGAGAGGTTGATCAACTGATTGCCGAAAATGCGCATCGTCCTTTCTTTATGCATGGCTTGAGCCACTGGCTGGGGCTGGATGTTCATGATGTCGGCGTTTATGGGCCGGATCGCTCCCGCATCCTGGAGCCGGGCATGGTGCTGACCGTAGAGCCAGGCCTCTATATCGCGCCGGATGCCGACGTGCCGGAAGCGTATCGCGGCATTGGCGTTCGAATTGAAGATGACATTGTCATTACCGAAACCGGTAATGAAAACCTGACCGCTGGCGTTGTGAAGAAGGCGGATGACATTGAGGCATTAATGGCGGCGGCGCGGCAGCAATGAGCGTCATTATCGTTGGCGGCGGCATGGCAGGCGCGACGCTGGCGCTGGCCATCTCTCAGTTCAGTCATGGGACGTTGCCGGTACACCTGATTGAAGCGAAAGCGCCTGAAGCCGACGGTCATCCCGGCTTTGACGCCAGAGCGATTGCGCTGGCGGCGGGCACTTGCCAGCAACTGGCGCGAATTGGCGTCTGGCAGGCGATTTCCGATTGCGCAACGGCAATCAACACCGTACACGTCAGCGATCGCGGTCATGCCGGATTTGTGACTCTCGACGCGCAGGATTACAGTCTGGCAGCGTTGGGTCACGTTGCGGAGCTGCATGATATCGGGCTGCGTCTGTTTGCGCTCTTGCGTAAAGCGCCAGGCGTTACGCTGCACTGCCCGGAGCGCGTAGCCAGCGTGTCGCGTACCCAACAGCAGGTTAACGTCACACTGGAAAATGGCAATGTGATAGCTGGCAGCGTGCTGGTGGCGGCTAACGGTACCCACTCCGCGCTGGCGTCAGCCTGCGGCGTTGACTGGCGTCAGGAGCCTTACGAACAGTTAGCGGTGATAGCGAATGTCGCGACCGCTATCCCGCACCAGGGACGCGCCTTTGAACGTTTTACCCCCAATGGCCCGCTGGCGATGTTGCCGATGTCGCATGGCCGATGTTCGCTGGTTTGGTGTCACCCGCTCGACCAGCGCGATGAGGTGCTGAGCTGGTCCGACGCGCAGTTCTGTCATGCGTTGCAGGCCGCGTTCGGCTGGCGGCTGGGGCGAATTACTCAGGCGGGTAAGCGCAGCGCGTATCCGCTTGCCCTTACTACGGCGGCGAAAGTGTTTACTCACCGGACTGTCGTGGTCGGCAATGCGGCGCAGACGTTGCATCCTATCGCCGGACAAGGGTTTAATCTCGGTCTGCGCGATGTCATGAGCCTGGCGGAAACGCTGGTCGCGGCACAGGACGCGGGCGAGGATATTGGCGCCTGGCACGTGTTATCGCGCTATCAGCAGCGTCGTCAGGTTGACCGGGATACGACGATTGGCGTAACGAACGGTCTGGTCCATTTGTTTGCAAATCGTTGGGCGCCGCTGGTTATTGGGCGCAATATCGGTTTAATGGCGATGGAATTATTACCGCCTGCGCGTGATGCGCTGGCACAGCGGACCTTAGGTTGGGTTGCGCGTTAAGCCGATCTGTAGGCCGGATAAGGCATTTACGCCGCCATCCGGCATCGTGTTCGTAAAAATACCGGATGGCAGCTTCGCCTTATCCGGCCTACGGTTTTGATTGTTCCGGTTTCCAGGAGTAAATAGTGCAAAGTGTTGATGTAGCAATAGTTGGCGGAGGCATGGTGGGACTGGCTGTCGCCTGCGGCTTGCAGGGGAGCGGTTTGCGCGTTGCGGTACTGGATCACGTTGTCCCCCAGCCGTTGGCGAACGATGCGCCGCCTCAGCTTCGGGTGTCGGCGATTAATGCCGCCAGCGAAAAACTGCTTACCCGTCTTGGCGTATGGTCAAACATTGTGGCGCGACGGGCAAGTTGCTACCACGGTATGGAAGTCTGGGATAAAGACAGCTTTGGCCGTATTACGTTTGATGACGCAAGCATGGGATATAGCCATCTGGGGCATATTGTTGAAAACAGCGTCATTCACTACGCACTGTGGCAAAAAGCGCAGCAAGCGGCGGATATCACCTTAATGGCGCCAGCAGAGTTACAGCAAGTCGCCTGGGGGGAGAACGACGCCTTCCTGACTTTAAAAGACGGCGCGATGTTAACCGCGCGTCTGGTGATTGCCGCGGATGGCGCCAACTCCTGGCTGCGTAACAAAGCGGATATTCCCTTAACTTTCTGGGACTACCGTCACCATGCGCTGGTAGCGACTATCCGCACCGAAGAGCCGCACGGCGCGGTTGCTCGCCAGGTGTTTCATGGTAAAGGTATTCTGGCGTTTTTGCCGTTAAGCGATCCGCATCTGTGTTCCATTGTCT
The DNA here is from genome assembly GCF_046551635.1 of Salmonella sp. SAL04157. Lineage (NCBI taxonomy): Bacteria > Pseudomonadati > Pseudomonadota > Gammaproteobacteria > Enterobacterales > Enterobacteriaceae > Salmonella > Salmonella sp. SAL04157. The sequence continues at coordinate 359,831 of NZ_JBGDVS010000001.1, read as the reverse complement.
GGTCGCTTTCTCCGCAGGATGCGGAGCGTATGCAACAGAGCGGCGACGAGGCGTTTAACCAGGCGTTGACTATCGCCTTCGATAATCGGCTGGGCTTATGCCGCCTGGAAAGCGAACGGCAGGTTTTTCCGCTGACGGGCCGCTATGCTCGCCAGTTTGCCGCGCATCGTCTGGCGTTGGTCGGCGATGCCGCGCACACCATCCATCCGCTGGCAGGGCAAGGCGTCAACCTCGGCTTTATGGACGCGGCTGAACTGGTGGACGATCTGCGCCGGCTTCAGCGTCAGGGCAAAGACATTGGTCAACATCTTTATCTTCGTCGTTATGAGCGTAGCCGTAAACATAGCGCGGCGATGATGCTTGCCGGGATGCAAGGTTTTCGTGACCTGTTTGCCGGCGAAAACCCGGCAAAAAAATTGTTGCGCGACATCGGACTGAAACTGGCGGATACGCTCCCCGGCGTCAAACCCCAACTGCTTCGCCAGGCGATGGGGCTAAACGACCTTCCGCAATGGCTTCGTTAAGCGTCTGACTGCACGCCAGCAAGAGTTTGAAACCCGTCACACTTTGCTTTCCCGGCTATCGCGCCGGGGGGCTTTCCTCGTTTGAAATAATCTAATTTCACCGCTTATTTCGCATTATATTTTCTAATGCCACTATTTTTGGCGAACGCGATTTTCGACATTTTTTCCGCATTTAATATTAATTTATGTTGTGGTAAATCGTATCAGCTTCCTTTTTATGACGAGTATTTAGCGTAATAGTGGTTTTTTGTGCTGATGGGATTTTAGCGTTTTTTAGTCATAAGCTAATGTGATGGTAAATTCAGCCTTATGGTTTAGCGCCTGGTTCGGTGGTAAGTTCAGGAGCAAGAGAACGTTTGCGTCGGCGCAGGAAAAAGGGCGTCGATGCCAGGTTTCGTGGCGAAGATTTCCCATGAAAATGGTTGTTAGCCCCCGCTAATTCAACGAGGAAAAGATGGCCCAACAGACGCCTTTGTACGAACAACACACGCTATGCGGCGCCCGCATGGTCGATTTTCATGGCTGGATGATGCCCCTGCATTACGGCTCTCAGCTTGATGAACACCACGCTGTGCGCACCGATGCCGGGATGTTTGATGTATCGCATATGACCATTGTCGATCTTCATGGTAGCCGTACACGAGAGTTTCTACGTTATCTGCTGGCAAACGACGTCGCGAAGCTAACGAAGACGGGTAAAGCCCTCTACTCCGGTATGCTTAACGCATCGGGCGGCGTGATTGATGACCTTATCGTCTACTACTTCACTGAAGATTTCTTCCGTCTCGTTGTTAACTCCGCCACCCGCGAAAAAGACCTCTCCTGGATTACCCAACATGCTGAACCTTATGCCATCGACATCACCGTTCGTGACGATCTGTCGCTGATTGCGGTACAGGGGCCGAATGCGCAGGAAAAAGCGGCGACTCTGTTTACTGACCAACAGCGCCATGCAGTAGAAGGTATGAAGCCGTTCTTCGGCGTACAGGCGGGTGATTTGTTTATCGCCACCACCGGTTATACCGGCGAAGCGGGCTATGAAATCGCCATGCCGAATGAAAAAGCGGCGGATTTCTGGCGTGCGCTGGTGGAGGCGGGCGTGAAGCCGTGCGGTCTTGGCGCGCGCGACACGCTGCGTCTGGAAGCAGGCATGAACCTGTACGGTCAGGAGATGGATGAAGGTATCTCTCCGCTGGCGGCTAATATGGGATGGACTATCGCCTGGGAACCTGCTGACCGCGACTTTATTGGCCGTGAGGCGCTGGAGATGCAGCGTGAAAAAGGCCATGAGCAGCTTGTCGGTCTGGTGATGACCGAGAAAGGCGTATTGCGTAATGAACTGCCGGTGCGTTTTACCGATGCGCAGGGCAATCAGCAAGAAGGCATTATCACCAGCGGGACGTTTTCCCCAACGTTGGGCTACAGCATTGCGCTGGCGCGCGTTCCGGCGGGCATCGGCGAGACGGCGATTGTACAAATTCGTAACCGTGAAATGCCGGTAAAAGTGACTAAACCTGTTTTTGTGCGTAACGGCAAAGCCGTCGCGTGATTCATCCTTTTTTGGAGATTAATTGATGAGCAACGTACCCGCAGAACTGAAATACAGCAAAGAACACGAATGGCTGCGTAAAGAAGCGGATGGCACTTACACCGTTGGCATTACTGAACACGCTCAGGAGCTGTTGGGCGATATGGTTTTTGTTGATCTGCCGGAAGTCGGCGCGACCGTAAGCGCGGGCGACGACTGCGCCGTGGCGGAGTCCGTAAAAGCGGCGTCCGACATTTATGCGCCGGTAAGCGGCGAGATCGTGGCGGTAAACGATGCGCTGAGCGACTCCCCGGAGCTGGTGAACAGCGAACCGTATGCCGGTGGCTGGATCTTTAAAATCAAAGCCAGCGATGAAAGCGAATTTGAATCGCTGCTGGATGCCACCGCGTATGAGGCATTGTTAGAAGACGAATAATGTTGTGCCGGATGGCGCTAATGCTTATCCGGCCTACTCACTGCAACGCGAATGATTTTGCGTATTCGTTTTCGCACGCGTAGGCCCGGTAAGCGTCAGCGCCACCGGGCAATTGAGTTAGAGACACCTACGATTCACTGCACGTTTCAGGAACCATCGCCCATGACACAGACGTTAAGCCAGCTTGAAAACCGCGGCGCTTTCATTGAACGCCACATCGGACCGGACGCCGCGCAGCAGCAAGAGATGCTGAATGCGGTTGGCGCCGAGTCGTTAAACGCGCTGACAGGTCAGATTGTGCCGAAAGACATTCAGCTCGCGACTCCGCCGCAGGTTGGCGAGGCGGCAACCGAATATGCCGCACTGGCGGAATTAAAAGCCATCGCCGGGCGTAACAAGCGCTTCACGTCCTACATTGGCATGGGCTACACCGCAGTGCAGCTACCGCCGGTTATCCTGCGCAACATGCTGGAAAATCCAGGCTGGTATACCGCCTACACCCCTTATCAGCCGGAAGTCTCTCAGGGGCGTCTGGAAGCGCTGCTCAACTTCCAACAGGTGACGCTGGATCTGACCGGACTGGACATGGCTTCCGCCTCGCTGCTGGATGAAGCGACCGCCGCCGCTGAAGCGATGGCGATGGCAAAGCGCGTCAGCAAATTGAAAAATGCCAACCGGTTCTTTGTCGCCTCTGATGTCCATCCGCAAACTCTGGACGTCGTGCGTACTCGCGCCGAAACCTTTGGCTTTGACGTCATTGTGGATGACGCGGCGAAAGCACTGGATCACCAGGATGTGTTTGGCGTGCTGTTGCAGCAGGTTGGCTCCACGGGCGAAATTCACGATTACAGCGCGCTGATTAGCGAACTCAAAGCCCGTAAAGTGATTGTCAGCGTCGCCGCCGACTTTATGGCGCTGGTGCTGCTTACCGCGCCGGGTAAACAGGGCGCGGACATTGTTTTCGGCTCTGCGCAACGCTTCGGCGTACCGATGGGGTACGGTGGCCCGCATGCGGCGTTCTTTGCCGCCAAAGACGAATTTAAACGCTCCATGCCAGGCCGTATTATCGGCGTCTCAAAAGATGCTGCGGGCAATACCGCACTGCGCATGGCGATGCAGACTCGCGAGCAGCATATCCGTCGTGAGAAAGCGAACTCCAATATTTGTACCTCGCAGGTACTGCTGGCTAACATCGCCAGCCTGTATGCCGTTTATCATGGTCCGGTTGGCCTGAAATGTATCGCTAATCGCATCCACCGCCTGACTGATATTCTGGCGGCCGGTCTGCAGCAGAAAGGGCTGAAGCTGCGCCATGCGCACTACTTTGACACGCTGTGTGTGGAAGTGGCTGATAAAGCTGCGGTACTGGCGCGTGCGGAAGCGGCGGAGATCAATCTGCGCAGCGATATTCATAACGCGGTTGGTATTACGCTCGATGAAACCACCACCCGTGAGAATGTGGCGCAGTTGTTCAATGTTTTGCTGGGCGACAGCCACGGTCTGAACATTGAAACACTGGATAAAGACGTGGCGCTTGATAGCCGTTCCATTCAGCAAAGTATGCTGCGTGACGATGCGATTCTGACGCATCCGGTATTTAACCGTTACCACAGCGAAACCGAGATGATGCGCTACATGCACTCGCTGGAGCGTAAAGATCTGGCGCTGAATCAGGCGATGATCCCGCTGGGTTCCTGCACCATGAAGCTGAACGCCGCCGCCGAGATGATTCCTATCACCTGGCCGGAATTCGCTGAACTGCACCCGTTCTGCCCGCCGGAACAGGCCGAAGGATATCATCAGATGATTAGCCAGCTTTCTGACTGGCTGGTGAAACTCACCGGGTACGACGCCGTCTGTATGCAGCCTAACTCCGGCGCACAGGGGGAATACGCGGGGCTGCTGGCGATTCGTCACTATCACGAAAGCCGCAACGAAGGGCATCGCGATATCTGCCTGATCCCGGCTTCTGCTCACGGCACTAACCCTGCTTCTGCACATATGGCAGGAATGCAGGTGGTGGTAGTCGCCTGTGATAAGAACGGCAACATCGACCTGGACGATCTGCGGGCAAAAGCAGAACAACATGCTGCGAACCTTTCTTGCATCATGGTGACCTATCCGTCCACCCACGGCGTCTATGAAGAAACGATCCGTGAAGTGTGTGAAGTTGTGCACCAGTTCGGCGGCCAGGTTTACCTTGACGGCGCGAACATGAACGCTCAGGTCGGCATCACCTCACCGGGTTTTATTGGCGCGGACGTTTCGCATCTTAACCTGCATAAAACTTTCTGCATTCCGCACGGCGGCGGTGGCCCAGGCATGGGACCGATTGGCGTGAAAGCGCATCTGGCACCGTTCGTACCGGGTCATAGCGTGGTGCAAATCGAAGGCATGTTAACCCGTCAGGGCGCGGTGTCTGCGGCGCCGTTCGGCAGTGCCTCCATTCTGCCGATTAGTTGGATGTACATCCGCATGATGGGCGCAGAAGGCCTGAAGCAGGCAAGTCAGGTCGCGATTCTTAACGCTAACTACATTGCCAGCCGTCTGAAAGACGCGTACCCGGTACTGTATACCGGTCGCGATGGCCGAGTGGCGCACGAATGTATTCTTGATATTCGCCCATTGAAAGAAGAAACCGGCATCAGCGAGCTGGATATTGCCAAGCGTCTGATCGACTACGGTTTCCATGCGCCAACCATGTCGTTCCCGGTGGCGGGCACGCTGATGGTAGAGCCGACGGAATCTGAAGGTAAGGCCGAGCTGGATCGCTTTATCGATGCGATGCTGGCTATTCGCGCAGAGATTGACCAGGTGAAAGCGGGTGTCTGGCCGCTGGAAGATAACCCGCTGGTGAACGCGCCGCACATTCAGAGCGAACTGGTCGCCGAGTGGGCGCATCCGTACAGCCGTGAAGTTGCCGTATTCCCGGCAGGCGTGGCAGACAAATACTGGCCGACGGTGAAACGTCTGGATGATGTTTATGGCGACCGTAACCTGTTCTGCTCCTGCGTACCGATTAGCGACTACCAGTAATTTACTGATTCGACTGTTTTCTAAAGGCGCTTCGGCGCCTTTTCAGCTTGTTAATAAAGTGCGCTTTGTTTATGTCGGATGCAGTGTGAGTGCCTTATTCAGGCTACAAAGTGTTACTAATTCAATATATTACACTAAATCGTTGGCTCCTGTCAGGCAACCTGGCGTTTGTATCAGTGTATTAGCCAGAATTAAATTACCGCTTTTTTAGAGCCTAATGATTCATTGTGCATCATTTTTACCTTGCTGTTATTTAATCAAAACAACACAGTATATTTACATGTAGTTACAAATAGTTTCTCTCCGGAATCGTTATTTACCTCTCAATATAGTTACAAAAATTTCCGTATATTAAATTCATCAAGTTATTAATTTAAATTATAAATTATAAATAAACATAAATGACGTAAATATTTATTAACTTAGCGCTTTGTTTTTTATACCTGGAGGGAATAATGAAACGATTTATATTTCTGCCATTAATGACATATTTTCTATTAATGAATGCAATGGCAGCTAACGGAGAAAATAATCCCAGTAATCTATTAGGTGCACCAGTTAATACCGCTATTTCTGGTGGTTCAGTATTGCCGGAAGGAAAGTTATTAACCGCCGTGAATAGCTCATTTCGCGATAAAGATCATCAAATCGAGGGGCACGGAAGTCCGGATGTTTACTCCCAGATATGGTTATTGAAGATTCGTTACGGTTTGACCGACAGACTGGAATTATCAACTGTGGGGTCGTATATCAATAACAAACGAGACAATCTGTCTCCTGAGCACATAGAGGGAATGGGCGACCAATCGGTGGGGGTCAATTATGCTTTAATGAGCCAGCGAAGAGGTGATCCGTTTTGGGTTACGGTAGGTGGGGCATTATTACTACCCACCGGGCAAGATGGAGATAATCATTTGCCTGGGAATAGCGCCTGGGGAGGAAGAGTAACACTCACTTTAACAAAATTATTTACTCCTAACATTAAAGGGGATATGGGTTTTGTATATCAGGGACCATTTGAGCGCGGTAACCAGGACGTGAAACGAGGTAACGAATTCCAGTGGAATACCCAGGTGCGGTATATGTTTAGCGATTTACCGCTGGATCTTGGTCTGGAAAGTGCCTACAGCAATAATGCCTCTGGAACGAAAAAACTGTCTAATGGCAGCGTAATTAATAACCATTCTGGAACTACCGAATGGGTTGTTGGTCCGTCATTTAATATTGCCGTCGATTCACTGAAATTATGGTTTGGTGCCGGAGCCTTCTTCCCGGTAATGCAGGAAGCGAAGTCGCCAACCAAAATGGAAGATGTACGCTGGGAATTTAAAATAGGTAAGACCTGGTAAGACTCGTTCAAAGTGTTACCCGCCGACTGGCGGGTAACGTGCAGGAGTTAAAGCTTCTCGCCGTTGCTGGCAATCACCTCTTTGTACCAGTTGAAGCTCTTCTTACGCGAACGCGACATATCGCCCGTACCGTCATCGTGCTTGTTCACGTAGATGAAGCCGTAGCGCTTGCTGTACTGCCCGGTGGTGAACGACACGCAGTCGATGCAGCCCCACGGCGTGTAGCCCATCAGGTCGACACCATCGTAAGTCACCGCTTTTTTCATCTCTTCAATATGGGCGCGCAGGTAGTCAATGCGATAGTCGTCGTTGATGCTGCCATCTTCTTCTACTTTGTCGTAAGCACCAAAACCGTTTTCGACAATAAACAGCGGCTTTTGATAGCGTTCGTACAGTTCACACAATGAATAACGCAGGCCCACCGGGTCAATCTGCCAGCCCCAGTCAGAGGCTTTAACATAGGGGTTCGGTACGCTGCCTTCAAAACCGGAAATAGCATCGCCGCTACCGCCTTCGGCTTTGACCGCGTTGGTCATGTAATAACTGAAACCAAGATAGTCGCAGGTGCCTTCGCGCAGCACTTCAAGATCGCCATCTTCTATTTTGATGTTAAATCCGCGGCGCTCCCACTCGTTCAACACATAGGACGGGTAATAGCCGCGCAGCTGTACATCGGTAAAGACGTAGCGTTCACGCATCGATTCCTGAGCAAACATCACATCTTCTGGTTTGCAGGAGAAGGGATACAGCGCGACCATCGCCAGCATACAGCCAACTTTCATCTGTGGATTAATACGACGTGCCGCTTTCACCGCCAGGGCGCTGGCGACAAACTGATGATGTAAGACCTGATACATGGTTTCTTCTGGATTCTCATGCTCGGTATACACCACGCCGGAACAGCAGTAGCCAAACAGCGGCGCGCGCCAGTTTCGCTGGTTGTTAATTTCGTTGAAGGTCATCCAGTATTTGACCTTATGCTTGTAGCGTTCAAACACGACTTCAGCAAAACGGACAAAGAAATCAACGACTTTACGATTGGTCCAGCCGCCGTAGTGCTGGACCAGATGTAACGGCATTTCAAAGTGGGAAAGGGTGATGACCGGTTCGATGTTGTATTTGAGCAATTCATCAAACATGTCGTCGTAGAATTTCAGACCGGCCTCGTTTGGCTGGGATTCGTCGCCATTCGGGAAGATACGCGTCCAGGCAATAGAGGTACGGAAGCATTTGAACCCCATTTCGGCGAAAAGACGGATGTCTTCTTTGTAATGTCCGTAAAAATCCACCGCCTCGTGGTTCGGATAGTATTTGCCAGCAACGACATTCTGGGTAATTTCGCGTGGCACGCCGTGTGCGCCGCCGGTTAGCACGTCGCAGATGCTGGGGCCTTTACCGCCTTTATTCCAGCCGCCTTCAACCTGGTGTGCAGCAACCGCGCCGCCCCATAAAAAATCTTTTGGCAGGGTGAGTTTTCTCATTGTTGCATAATCTCAATTTATTTAGTCTGTTATCATTCATTCTGCACCAAATGACATGTAAAGCGTACGCAAAATTCCAGGGGGCTCGCGTGTCGGGGCAGGAACACATTCAGATCGTAACATCCACTTCAAGAGTTCATATTCAGGGGATAACCACATGCAGCCAAACGACATTACTTTCTTTCAACGTTTCCAGAATGACATTCTGGCAGGGCGTAAAACCATCACCATTCGTGATGCCTCCGAGTCCCACTTTAAAGCAGGCGATATGCTACGCGTGGGGCGGTTCGAAGATGATGGCTATTTTTGCACAATCGAAGTGACAGGAACGTCAACTGTGACGCTGGATACGCTGAACGAAAAACATGCGCAACAGGAAAATATGTCGCTTGATGAGCTGAAACGGGTCATTGCTGAAATCTATCCCAACCAGACGCAATTTTATGTGATTGATTTTAAATGCCTTTGATAAATATGAACGCGTGTTAGTTGAGTTTCTGTGGTTAAGTTATTGAATAAGAAAGAAAATTTAATTTTGCGAATTTATTTTAGCTAACATGTGTTCACTGGAACCATTCTCAGTTACGCTAGAGGCGCAGTTCATCGTTATGAACGTTTCTCCGGAGTAAGTTATGGTGCAAAAACCATTAATGACGCAGGGATATTCGCTGGCTGAGGAAATCGCCAACAGTATTAGCCACGGCATTGGATTGGTATTTGGTATTGTCGGCCTGGTGCTGTTGTTGGTTCAGGCGGTAGAGGCGAATGCTGGTATGACGGCTATTGCCAGCTACAGTTTATATGGCGGGAGCATGATCCTGCTTTTTCTTGCCTCAACGCTTTATCATGCCATTCCTCATCAGCGGGCAAAAATCTGGTTAAAGAAATTTGATCACTGCGCTATCTATCTGCTCATTGCCGGAACCTATACGCCATTTCTGCTGGTAGGTCTGGATTCGCCGCTGGCGCGCGGACTAATGATTGTGATCTGGAGCCTGGCGCTATTCGGTATCCTCTTCAAGTTGACGATTGCGCACCGATTTAAAGTGCTTTCACTGGTTACGTATCTGGCAATGGGCTGGCTGTCGTTGATAGTGGTTTATCAGTTGGCGATTAAGCTGGCGATAGGCGGCGTGACGCTGCTGGCGGTAGGTGGCGTCGTTTACTCGCTGGGCGTAATTTTCTATGTTTGCAAACGCATACCTTATAACCACGCCATCTGGCATGGCTTTGTGCTGGGCGGCAGCGTGTGCCACTTCCTGGCCATCTATTTGTATGTGGGACAGGCGTAGTTCCCGGATGCCCGTGCCGGATGGCGGCGCTGTCGCACCTTATCCGGCCTACGAGAATAGCACGTGCGAGCCTGATGGCGTTGCGCTATCAGGCTATCCGGCTTTTAACGTGATATCACTCTTCCAGCGAGTAAGGTAGCGGGACGATATGCAGGGTGTTGGCATCGTCGCGAACGCGGAAGACGCTTTCGGCTTCTAAATCGTTATTCATGACGGCCTGAACCAGTAACTGACCATCGTCCAACTGTGCCGCCGCCAGAATAGCGCCGGTACGACGCCAGTTCTCGCCCATCTGTAGCTCCAGATCTTCTCCTGCTTCCGGTACCCGGCTGGCTTTGCCCGCCAGCAACCAAAGCGCGCGTTTATTGGCGCCGCGGAATTTTGCCCGTGCGACCATCTCTTGCCCGGTGTAGCAGCCTTTCTTGAAGCTGATGCCGCCCAGCGCCTGTAGGTTAGTCGCCTGGGGGATAAACTGACCGCTGTTCGCCGCGTCAATCACCGGAATGCCTGCTTCAATATCCAATGCCAGCCACTGTTGACTGTTATTCAGTTCGGCTTCGCCATGCAACTTCTCCGTTAACATGTTGGCCGTCGCGACATCAGTGACAAGCAGGAATCGTTCCGCAGGATGTTCAAACCATAGCAGCGTGGAGGCGCCGTCTCTGACCACCTGATTTTCACTATTGGGCAGTTCGCTAAAGACATTAGCCAGCGCCGCGCGGGCCTGAAAACCTGCCACGCCAAGCAATACGCGTTCGTCATCTGGCGCGATGACCACTTTGGAAAATACGGCGTACTTTTTCAGCTCCGTTAATTGCGCTTCACGCACGCTACGGCGTTCAATCCAGGCGAAACCGTCGCGCTCACGGAACAGGCGCAGAGTGCTCCACATCTTACCTTTAGCATCGCAGTGGGCGGCGAGAAGGTGTTGCTGTTCAGTCATCTGGCTTACGTCAGCGGTGACCTGGCCCTGAATATACTTTTCACTGTCTACGCCGGTGATGGACGACAGCGCCCAGTCGTCAAGCGCGATCAGCGTCAGCGGCAGGCGGGCTGACGATGAAGGATGACGTGGCGGAAAGGAGATAAAAGCCATAAATAATGTCCTGGTTAGCTGCAACAATAATGGTTAATGGTAAAAGAGCCATCGGTCATTGCAAGTGCTTTAAATAGCCCATTGAGAGCGGATTGATCGTTTTGCGAGGCGGTATCCAAAACGGATGAACGTATTGATTCCCAGCCTTTTATTTCGCGATCGCGTTCCAGATTACTGAGATTCCCGTAAAACAACGCCAAAAACACGTTACAATAGCCCGGTACTTCATTTTCGCGAGGCAGGAAGAACATGGATATTCACAATAAAGCACGTATTCACTGGGCATGTCGTCGCGGTATGCGCGAACTTGATATTTCCATCATGCCGTTTTTTGAACATGAGTACGATAGTTTAAGTGATGAAGAAAAGCGTATTTTTGTCCGTTTGTTGCAGAGTGATGACCCGGATTTATTTAACTGGTTGATGAATCACGGTAAACCGGCTGACGCTGAACTGGAACAGATGGTCCGACTCATTCAGACACGGAATCGGGAACGTGGTCCTGTGGCAATCTGATTTACGCGTCTCATGGCGCGCTCAGTGGATCTCATTGCTCATTCATGGGCTGGTTGCCGCGGTGATTTTATTGATGCCCTGGCCGCTGAGTTATACCCCGTTATGGATGATACTACTGTCGCTGGTCGTGTTTGACTGTGTACGTAGCCAGCGCAGGATTAATACCTGTCAGGGAGAGATCAAGCTACTCATGGACGGGCGCTTACGCTGGCAGGGGCAGGACTGGACGCTCTTGCGTCCGCCCTGGTTACTGAAGAGCGGGATGGTGTTGCGTTTACGCGCAGAGTCTGGACGTCATCAGCATTTATGGCTGGCGGCGGATAGCATGGAAGAAGCGGAATGGCGTGAGTTGCGTCGGATACTGTTACAGCAGCCGATATCAGGCCAACACTGACGGAACGGCGCAAACGCGGTTCCGTCGAGAGGGAAATACAGCGAGTAAGGCTTCAGGCGTAGTGTTCGGCCATTTCGCCGAGAATTTGTTCACACCAGGTCTGTATACGCTCATCGCTGAGATCGTACTGGTTCGTTTCATCCAGCGCCAGGCCGACAAACAGTTGCCCATCCGCAATGACCGGTTTATTGCTGGTAAATTCGTAGCCTTCTGTGGGCCAGTAGCCGACAAATTTAACGCCTTTGAGGGCAAGTTTGTCATGCAACATCCCCAGCGCATCCAGGAACCACTCGCCGTAGCCGAGCTGGTCGCCCATACCGTAAAGCGCAACGATTTTGCCTTCCAGATTGAGATCGTCCAGTTGCTCCCAGACGGCTTCCCAGTCCTCCTGAATTTCACCAAAATCCCAGGTGGGGATGCCTAAAATGAGCACGTCGTACTGCTCCATTAAGGCGGGGGCGTCATCCTTGAGGTTATGTAATGTCACCAGCTCCGGGCCGAGGATATCGCGAATTTTCTCTGCGACCATCTCGGTGTAGCACGTGCTGGAACCGTAAAAAAGACCCATGTTCATTACGTTACATCTCGATTCTGCTATAGCGTTGCGGGTAGTGTAACAGAATCACTGCATTCACGGCACAATGAGGCATAATGCACCAAAAGTAAGCGTGAAGTAGGGAGCGCGAATGGAACAGGATTTAGCGCGTATTGAGCAGTTTCTGGATGCCCTGTGGCTGGAACGAAATCTGGCGGAAAATACATTAAGCGCGTATCGTCGCGATTTATCGATGGTCGTTGCGTGGTTGCATCATCGCGGAAAAACGCTTGCGACGGCGCAGGCTGATGATTTACAAACGCTGCTGGCTGAACGGGTGGAGGGCGGATACAAAGCGACCAGCTCCGCACGCCTGTTAAGCGCTATGCGGCGCTTTTTCCAGCATCTGTACCGTGAAAAGTATCGTGAGGATGATCCGAGCGCGCAGTTGGCCTCGCCTAAGCTTCCGCAGCGTTTACCGAAAGATCTTAGCGAGGCGCAGGTTGAGCGGCTCTTGCAGGCGCCGCTTATTGATCAACCTTTGGAGTTGCGCGATAAAGCTATGTTGGAAGTGCTGTATGCCACCGGTTTGCGCGTGTCGGAACTGGTGGGGCTGACAATGAGCGATATCAGTCTGCGGCAGGGCGTGGTGCGGGTTATCGGTAAAGGCAATAAAGAGCGGTTGGTGCCGTTAGGCGAAGAGGCGGTATATTGGCTGGAAACGTATCTGGAGCATGGGCGTCCCTGGTTACTCAATGGCGTATCGATTGACGTATTATTCCCCAGCCAGCGTGCGCAGCAGATGACGCGGCAGACCTTCTGGCACCGTATTAAACATTATGCGGTACTGGCTGGAATCGATAGCGAAAAACTATCGCCGCATGTTTTACGTCACGCTTTCGCCACGCATTTGCTGAATCACGGCGCCGACTTGCGCGTTGTACAAATGCTACTTGGGCATAGCGATCTTTCGACGACACAAATTTATACGCATGTCGCAACGGAGCGTTTGCGTCAACTTCATCAACAGCACCATCCGCGGGCATGAGTGCTGACAGGAAAGGATAGTTTATGAAAAAGCGTTTTATGATGTTCACTTTACTGGCGGCGGCGTTTTCAGGCGTGGCCCATGCGGATGATGCGGCTATCCGTCAGTCGCTGGCTAAGCTGGGCGTTCAGAGTACGGAAATTCAGGCCTCTCCAGTGGCAGGAATGAAAACCGTCCTCACTCACAGCGGCGTACTGTACGTCACTGACGACGGCAAACATATTATTCAAGGGCCGATGTATGACGTGAGCGGCGCGCATCCGGTAAACGTGACGAACAAACTGCTGATGAGCCAGCTAAATGCGCTGGAAAAAGAGATGATCGTCTATAAAGCGCCGGATGAGAAACATGTCATTACTGTTTTTACCGATATCACCTGCGGCTATTGTCATAAGCTACATGAAGAGATGAAAGATTATAACGCGCTGGGGATCACGGTACGTTATCTGGCCTTCCCGCGCCAGGGGCTGGAAAGCCAGGCGGAGCAGGATATGAAATCTATCTGGTGCGCCAAAGACAAAAACAAAGCGTTTGATGACGCCATGGCAGGTAAGGGCGTGAAACCGGCAAGCTGTGACGTGAACATTGCTGATCATTATGCATTGGGCGTGCAGTTGGGCGTTAGCGGTACGCCAGCCATTGTATTGAGTAACGGCTATGTGGTGCCTGGCTATCAGGGACCGAAAGAGATGAAAGCGTTTCTTGATGAGCATCAAAAACAGACCAGTGGTAAATAATACGCGTGAAACAACAGAGACAACTTCGTCGGCGTGAGGCTGATGAGACGGCGGAACTCCCCGCCGATCTTCCTCCATTACTACGGCGTTTATATGCCAGCCGGGGCGTTCGTAGCGCCCGCGAACTGGAGCGCAGCGTGAAAGGAATGCTGCCCTGGCAACAGCTTAGCGGCATAGATAACGCGGTGGAGATCCTCTACAACGCCTTTCGCGAAGGTACCCGCATTATTGTTGTTGGCGATTTTGACGCCGACGGCGCGACCAGTACTGCGCTAAGCGTATTGGGAATGCGTGCGTTGGGATGTGACAACATCAGTTATCTGGTGCCTAATCGCTTTGAAGATGGCTACGGTTTAAGCCCGGAAGTGGTCGATCAGGCGAAGGCGCGCGGCGCGCAGCTTATCGTCACCGTAGACAACGGCATTTCATCCCACGCCGGCGTAGCGCATGCAAAGACGTTGGGGATTCCGGTGATCGTGACCGATCACCACCTGCCTGGCGACACGTTGCCGGATGCCGAAGCGATTATTAATCCCAATCTGCGCGACTGCGAATTCCCGTCTAAGTCGCTGGCGGGCGTCGGCGTGGCGTTTTACCTGATGCTGGCGTTGCGAACATTTTTGCGCGACAAAGGATGGTTCGACGAGCGCAACATCGCGCCGCCGAATCTGGCGGAGCTGCTGGATTTAGTGGCGTTGGGAACGGTAGCAGACGTTGTGCCGCTGGACGCTAACAACCGTATTCTGACCTGGCAAGGGCTAAGTCGTATTCGTGCCGGGAAATGCCGTCCGGGAATTAAAGCGTTGCTGGAGATATCGAATCGCGATCCGCAGCAGCTTGCCGCCAGTGATTTAGGCTTCGCGTTGGGGCCTCGCCTGAATGCCGCCGGTAGGCTGGATGATATGTCCGTTGGCGTGGCGTTACTGTTGTGCGACAACCTCGGCGAAGCGCGTGTTCTGGCCAGCGAGCTGGATGCGCTTAACCAGACGCGCAAAGAAATAGAGCAGGGGATGCAGGCGGAAGCGCTTATCCTGTGCGAAAAGCTTGAGCGCAGTAGTGAAACGCTTCCGGGCGGTCTGGCGATGTATCATCCTGAATGGCATCAGGGCGTGGTCGGAATTCTGGCGTCGCGCATTAAAGAGCGTTTTCACCGCCCGGTGATCGCCTTTGCGCCTGCGGGCGACGGCACGCTAAAAGGCTCAGGCCGTTCGATTCAGGGGTTGCATATGCGCGATGCGCTGGAAAGGCTGGATACGCTTTACCCTGATCTGATGATCAAGTTCGGCGGTCATGCGATGGCGGCGGGATTGTCGCTGGAAGAGCATAAATTCGAGCAGTTTCAGCAACGTTTTGGCGAGCTGGTAACGGAATGGCTCGATCCTGCCCTGTTGCAAGGCGAGGTGATCTCCGATGGTCCATTAAGCGCGGCGGAGATGTCTATGGAAGTGGCGCAACTGTTGCGGGATGCCGGACCGTGGGGGCAAATGTTCCCGGAGCCGTTATTCGATGGTCGTTTCCGTCTGCTACAGCAGCGTCTGGTGGGCGAGCGCCACCTCAAGGTGATGGTGGAGCCCGTCGGCGGCGGCCCGCTGTTGGATGGCATCGCATTTAATATTGATACGACCTGTTGGCCGGATAACGGCGTGCGGGAGGTAGAACTGGCTTATAAACTGGACATTAACGAGTTTCGCGGCAACCGTAGTTTACAGATTATTATCGATGATATTTGGCCGCTATGATCGGGGCGATTTAACAACACTTTCGCTGTAATTAAGGGGCGAAATCCGCTAATATTTCGCCCTTATAACCGCATTTTGACAAGTCAAATAAAAGAAATCAGACCATGTTTGAAATTAACCCGGTGAATAACCGCATTCAGGACCTCACGGAACGCACCAACGTTCTTAGGGGGTATCTTTGACTACGATGCTAAGAAAGAGCGTCTGGAAGAAGTAAACGCCGAGCTGGAACAGCCGGATGTCTGGAACGAACCTGAGCGCGCGCAGGCGCTGGGAAAAGAGCGTTCATCGCTCGAAGCGATCGTCGATACGCTTGATCAAATGACTCAGGGGCTGGACGACGTTTCCGGGCTGCTGGAACTGGCGGTAGAAGCTGACGACGAAGAGACGTTTAACGAAGCCGTCGCGGAGCTGAATACGCTGGAAGAGAAACTGGCGCAGTTGGAATTCCGCCGGATGTTCTCCGGCGAGTACGATAGCGCCGATTGCTATCTCGATATTCAGGCCGGCTCTGGTGGTACTGAAGCGCAGGACTGGGCCAGCATGTTGCTGCGTATGTATCTGCGTTGGGCGGAAGCGCGCGGCTTCAAGACGGAAGTCATTGAAGAGTCGGAAGGGGAAGTCGCCGGCATTAAGTCCGCGACTATCAAAATCTCCGGCGAATATGCCTATGGCTGGCTGCGCACTGAAACCGGCGTACATCGTCTGGTGCGTAAAAGCCCGTTTGACTCCGGCGGTCGCCGTCATACCTCGTTTAGCTCCGCGTTTGTGTACCCGGAAGTGGACGACGATATCGATATCGACATTAACCCGGCGGATCTGCGTATCGACGTCTATCGCGCGTCTGGCGCAGGCGGTCAGCACGTTAACCGTACGGAATCCGCAGTGCGTATCACCCATATTCCCACCGGGATTGTGACGCAGTGCCAGAACGACCGTTCGCAGCACAAAAACAAAGACCAGGCCATGAAGCAGATGAAAGCGAAGCTTTATGAACTGGAGATGCAGAAAAAGAACGCTGAAAAACAGGCGATGGAAGACACTAAGTCCGATATCGGCTGGGGAAGCCAGATTCGTTCCTATGTCCTGGACGATTCCCGCATTAAAGACCTGCGTACTGGGGTGGAAACCCGCAATACACAGGCGGTACTGGACGGTAGTCTGGATCAATTTATCGAAGCAAGTTTGAAAGCAGGGCTATGAGGAATCAACATGTCTGAACAAAACGCACAGGGCGCTGACGAGGTAGTCGATCTTAACAATGAAATGAAGGCACGTCGCGAGAAGCTGGCTGCACTGCGTGAGCAGGGTATCCCGTTCCCGAACGATTTCCGTCGTGACCGTACCTCAGACCAACTGCACGCAGAGTTTGACGCGAAAGAAGCTGAAGAACTGGAAGCGCTGAATATTGAAGTGTCCGTCGCGGGCCGTATGATGACTCGCCGTATTATGGGTAAAGCCTCTTTTGTTACCCTGCAAGACGTAGGCGGCCGCATTCAGCTGTATGTGGCGCGCGATGATCTGCCGGAAGGCGTTTACAACGAGCAGTTCAAGAAGTGGGATCTTGGCGATATCCTCGGCGCGAAAGGTAAGCTGTTCAAAACCAAAACCGGCGAGCTGTCTATCCACTGCACCGAACTGCGCCTGCTGACGAAAGCGCTGCGTCCGTTGCCGGATAAATTCCACGGCCTGCAGGACCAGGAAGCGCGCTATCGCCAGCGTTATCTGGATCTCATCTCTAACGATGAATCCCGTAACACCTTCAAAACCCGTTCGAAGATCCTGGCCGGTATTCGCCAGTTTATGGTTGCTCGCGGCTTTATGGAAGTCGAAACGCCGATGATGCAGGTGATCCCAGGCGGCGCGTCTGCCCGTCCGTTTATCACCCATCACAACGCGCTGGATCTGGACATGTACCTGCGTATCGCGCCGGAACTGTACCTCAAGCGTCTGGTGGTTGGCGGCTTCGAACGCGTATTCGAAATTAACCGTAACTTCCGTAACGAAGGCATCTCCGTGCGCCATAATCCTGAGTTCACCATGATGGAACTCTATATGGCGTATGCGGACTACAAAGACCTGATCGAACTGACGGAGTCTCTGTTCCGTACGCTGGCGCAGGATGTTCTGGGCACCACCCAGGTTCCGTACGGTGATGAAGTGTTTGACTTCGGTAAGCCGTTCGAAAAACTGACCATGCGTGAAGCGATCAAGAAATATCGTCCGGAAACGGATATGGCTGATCTGGACAACTTCGATTCCGCGAAGGCGATTGCTGAAAGCATCGGCATTCACGTCGAGAAGAGCTGGGGTCTGGGCCGTATCGTCACCGAGATCTTTGACGAAGTCGCTGAAGCGCATCTGATTCAGCCGACCTTCATCACCGAATATCCGGCTGAAGTGTCTCCGCTGGCGCGTCGTAATGATGTGAACCCGGAAATCACTGACCGCTTCGAGTTCTTTATCGGCGGTCGTGAAATCGGTAATGGCTTTAGCGAGTTGAACGATGCGGAAGACCAGGCGCAGCGTTTCCTGGATCAGGTTAATGCAAAAGCGGCAGGCGATGACGAAGCCATGTTCTACGACGAAGACTACGTGACGGCGCTGGAACACGGTTTACCGCCGACAGCGGGTCTGGGAATTGGTATCGACCGTATGGTGATGCTGTTTACTAACAGCCACACGATTCGCGACGTTATTCTGTTCCCGGCGATGCGTCCGGTGAAATAAGATGTAAATTGCCGGATGGGGCATTAGCCGCCATCCGGCATCTCTTCGTTCAGACGTAGCGCCATCAGGCAATCTTTAACGCTGGCAGTAATTGAGCAGTCGTTCACGCGCTTGTTCGTCTGACGCTTGCATGACCATCCACGGGCTAAATGCCCACGGCGTAGCGAGAAGGCTTTTCCATACGCTTTTAAATTCGCTCCACTGATAGTCCATCACCTCTTCGCTGTTAACCTGCAACACACTGGTTGCCCGCGCGGCAAATACCGGACAGACTTCATTTTCCACAATACCGTTTGGATCTGTCGCCCGATAGCTGAAGTGCGGATAGACGGGGGTGAGATCGGTAATTTCCACGCCGAGTTCGAACCGACAACGGCGGATGATCGCCTCTTCGGTGGTTTCGCCTTGTTGCGGATGACCGCAAACCGAATTCGTCCACACGCCTGGCCAGGCTTTTTTGCTCAGCGACCGTCGTGTTACCAGCAACTGACCATCTTCGTTAAATAGCCAGCAGGAGAAAGCCAGATGCAAAGGCGTATTAAGCGTATGAGCCGCATACTTTTCCAGTGTGCCGGAAGGCTTATCCTGCTCATCCAATAAAACGACATGTTCCTCAGTCATGAAAGCTCCTGAAAATTAAAATGGCCCGGCAGCATGGCCTGGCCATATACTCAGACGATCAGCGTAGCGCATAACAGAAAGAAAGGCATTACCAAAACAGGCCCTGACAGAACGCAGACGAGCGCCATTGCGCCGTGAGTCGATATTATGCTGGCATATCGGATATTCGCGGCATCATCATCCGCGCGGACCCTTTCCGGCGTCAATGGATTGGGCATACGGCATTTGGCTGCTATCATAAGGCGTCTGTCAATAGAGTGAGGAATGGTTTTGAGCGCAGGACGCCTGAACAAAAATAGCCTGGGTATTGCGGTGCTGTTATGCACAGGGCTGCTGCTGGCGGGGTGTTCCAGTAATTCCGGCTCAGGAACGTATTCCGGCTCCGTCTATACCGTTAAGCGCGGCGATACGTTGTATCGTATATCGCGCGCCACGGGAACCAGCGTGAAAGAACTGGCCCGACTGAATGGCATTTCTCCGCCTTATACTATTGAGGTGGGGCAGCGAATTAAAGTGCGCGGCAGTGCAAAGAGTAGCAGTTCAACACGCAAAACCAGCAATAAAACAGCAACAAAAACTGCCGCGGTCAGACCGTCATCTTCGGTGCCAAAATCCTCCTGGCCGCCGGTGGGGCAGCGCTGTTGGGTATGGCCTGCCAACGGTAAAGTGATTTTACCTTATTCCACCGCAGAGGGCGGAAATAAGGGCATCGATATTGCGGGCGCGCGCGGAACGCCTGTTTATGCGGCGGGAGCGGGTAAAGTTGTCTATGTCGGGAACCAGCTGCGCGGTTACGGCAATCTCATCATGATTAAGCACAATGAAGATTACATTACGGCTTACGCTCATAATGACACCATGCTGGTTAATAATGGGCAAAGCGTTAAAGCGGGGCAAAAAATCGCTACGATGGGCAGCACGGATGCCGCATCCGTAAGACTACACTTCCAGATTCGCTACCGGGCGACGGCCATCGATCCGCTGCGTTATCTGCCGCCGCAGGGGAGTAAACCGAAGTGCTGACGGTGAATTAATCGCCAGTCAGCCAGTAAGTCTCTTGCCAACCAGAACTTAAGGTTTATAATGCCTTACGCATCTCAAAGCGGGCGTAGTTCAATGGTAGAACGAGAGCTTCCCAAGCTCTATACGAGGGTTCGATTCCCTTCGCCCGCTCCAGACAAATATCTTCTAATATTTACTAACCCCCCCGAATTTACAGCAATTTTTCCTGTCGGCCCCACAGTGAACAGGGTTTCAATGCCTATGTCGGACGGCTCTGGCGACTCTGGTAATGACTTTATCATTCAGCCCGCAGCACAACGATGCCTGGTCTGGAATGCATGTATTCCATAAACGGTGTGTCCACCACTTTTCTGTTTGCGGCCAATGAGGAGGCGTTCCGAAACCACACCTGTTCATCATGGCGAACTACGATACCCACATGTGAAACGTCCAGCCCGTCAAGCGGGGAGTAGACACCGATATAGTCCCCATTTTTTAGGTGGTTCATGACCTGCTGGTTGATGGCTCTTCCGGGAATATAATTTATTTTACGAGGATGGATGCCCAGACCAGGAATGTACTCGCCGCCATCAGGTTTATGGTTAAGCTGCTTGTCAACAACGATATAATCAGGGCTGATATACGGCGTTACATCCCGTGCATTACGCGGTACTGCGGCGAACCAGTCAGAGAAGAAGTGCCGGCGGCTGAGATAAGCAACTTTGCCTGCGGCGTAGCGAGTCCTGGCAAGATTATGCAGAAACGATTTCTGATTATCGCTGCGGGCCAGGGCCTCAACGTAATCAGCCAGGGTAAAGCAGTCCACGCCGTTGAAATTCGCTACAAGGACTTCGGGTGTGCCGGGCCCACCGATGAGCGTATTTGCCTGATAAGGTGTTCCGAGAAAAGCAGACGATACGCGGCTGATAACTTCTCCATGGTTTTCGCCTTTATAAGGAATGACATCCGACTGGATAATCCGACTTACTTTTTCTGCCGTAACGCTGTCCATGCTGGTCTGATATTTTTCTGTGCCAGGGACGGTACAGGCCGTCAGATGCGCCGACATAAGCAAAATTGTCCATGTATTTACCTTCATTATCATCTCCGGAAAGGTTCAAATCCCTTTTTTACCTTTACCGGAAATGGTTGTGATGGATACAGAAAAACGCCAGAGGTTGATTACAGGTTGAGTAATATGAACGCTGATGATGATAAATGTGAAGATCATCATACGACTTTATTCGCAGTTGTTTTTTGCCTGATCGTCAAAGCCAACATGCCCCTTCAGGCAGCGATACATACCGGTCAAATCCGTGCCGAACTGGCCCGCAAGGGAACACCTGTCGGGCCTTATGACCAGATGATTGCTGGCCATGTCCGTAGCCGCGGACTGGTCGTCGTCACAAACAATCTCCGCGAGTTTGAACGCATTCCGGGTATCCGAATCGAAGACTGGTGCTAATTTCTGCATCAGATGTTATCCCCGGATTCAAACTCTTTTCCGGATTTAGTGGCACAGTCAGTTTGGTTACCTGCTTAATGGTGGTTTGCATCACATTTTTAGCTGGTGGTATTTTTTTATGTTGACTGGAGATACCTGCCAACAGCATAACTTTTACGGCCAGATAATAAATAAAAGAGTACCAAAATGTCGTATTCTGACATGTTTACGAAGGGAGTACCGCTCCCTTCTTTTTTTGTTTCCTGGATACTCACTGAACAATGCCGTTACTGCCCGATAACTGCCGCATCCCCTCTCCATAGCCGTTTCCTGCAACTAAGTCACAGACGTTGGTTTACCAGGCCGATATGACTTCTTTCCCGTTATATACCCTTCATACTTCAAGTGGCTTATGTGTTGACTACGGATTACTCGGCCCATCATGGGCCTCGCCCTGACGGGCCGTCGCACGCGACGTTCAAATCTGCTCCCGGCAGATTTGTCGCTCACCCCAGTCACAGAGTTATCTATGCTCCTGGGGACTCACTCCCTTGCCGCCTTTAAGCAACTCAAATTATTTTGGGTATATATCAGTGAACTTCTATTTTTGTCAGTTTTTATTTTTCAGTTTATTTATTATTAAATGCTGTTTCTGGCCTGGATATATTTTCGTGAATAGCCTCCCGACAGCCGCAGACAAAGATATTTGCTGGCGTAACAGCGCTCATAATTTAAAAGATTTATTTATAGTTTGTTATCACGGAAAGATTTTAACTTAATACATGCCAGTAAGGCATCAGGTAAAAATAACCGGAGAGAAGAAGATGAACAAAATGCTATTAGCCGGAAGTGCCGGTATTGTTCTGCTGTCTGCTGCAGCCAGTCCGGTATGGGCAGACGATAATGCCAGTACATTTTCACTTGGATACGCCCAGTCCCATACTAATCACGCCGGGACGTTGCGTGGGGTTCGGCTGGCAAACAACTATGAAATGTCACCGGACTGGGGGCTGACAACCTCATTTGCCTGGCTAAATGGAAGCCAGCGCTATTCCGATGAAAGCAGTAATGGTCGTGTAACAACCCGTTATTACTCCCTGCTTGCAGGCCCTTCATGGAAAATAAATAACCAGTTAAGCCTGTATAGTCAAGTGGGCCCCGTATTATTGCATCAGCGTGATCACGGAATAAATGAGTCTGACAGTAAGGTCGGATATGGTTATTCTGCAGGCGTGGCTTATACCCCGGTCAGTAATGTCGCTATAAATCTGGGTTATGAGGGTGCGGATTTTGATGCTACCCATAACAGCGGAAGCCTTAATAGCAACGGCTTTAATCTTGGCGTGGGTTACCGGTTCTGAATAGGATAATTCGATAAAAAATGTTACTTTGTGGAGATGATGGATTATGAAAAGCCATATTATGCCAGGCGTTGCGCTGATGGTTATCCTGTTTTCAGGAAATGTTATGGCCGCAACAAACATGACTGATAATGTTACTCTGAATAATGACAAGATATCCGGACAGGCCTGGCAGGCCATGCGTGATATCGGAATGTCGCGATTCGAGTTGTTTAATGGTCGAACCCAAAAGGCGGAACAACTGGCTGCGCAAGCAGAAAAACTCCTGAACGATGACAGCACTGACTGGAATCTGTATGTCAAATCAGATAAAAAAGCCCCAGTTGAAGGAGACCGCTATATTCGGATAAATTCATCGATTACGGTAGCCGAAGATTATCTCCCTGCGGGGCAGAAAAATGATGCTATTAATAAAGCAAACCAGAAAATGAAAGAAGGAGATAAAAAAGGGACTATAGAGGCCCTGAAACTAGCAGGCGTCAGTATGATTGAAAATCAGGAACTCATTCCTCTTCAGCAAACCCGTAAGGATGTGACCACAGCGCTTTCCTTGATGAACGAAGGAAAATACTATCAGGCAGGTCTGATACTAAAATCAGCTCAGGATGGCATAATTGTGGATTCTCAGTCAGTTCAGGAATTACCCACGGCCCCCGTGCAGCACGATTCCGCGCATTAATATCCCCCAGCCTGCTGTATATATTACAGCAGGCAGCATTATGTCTGACAGCTATTACCAGTTTGTTCTGTGCTGTCGGCATTGTTTTTAAATTTCATCCGTGAAGTTCAGTAATGTCAGGGTACCTGCATTCATATCTATTGTGATGCTCATCACAAATACAGAAGAATATCATTTCATTTATTATTTTTTATCCCTTCCGCTTATGATGGTTCATAATGATTTATTAAGTTAATGTTTTGGAATTAAATGCCTTTTACTTGCGTTATATCTAGTTTTTTATGCTACCAGTAGTTTCATTGTTATATATGGTTAGTATTATGTTTTGTAAATATCCAGTGTGATGGAAAAGCAAAACATACATTCCCGATAACATATTACAAAATATTTCATGTCCGCTGCGAATATCTGTCTGTTAGGTATTCATCCGCTTATAATTACATTAAAAAGTATTTCTTTGATGATTATTCTTAAATTACGATCATAATCATCGATCGTATCGATCTATTTTTATTGTTTTAATTTGAATAAGAATTTTCTTACAACTGATTAGGCATTAGCTGAAATCAATATTTTTCGATGGAAAGTTCAGGTGCTTCGTTTAACACCCGGCGTTTATTATTCATACGAATCTTTTCTGAACGCTTTCATTAATACCCTCAGATTTTTTTTCAGCCTTTGCAAAATAATTCTCATTCACCCAAAGGACATATTATCTATGCGTAATAAAATAATACTTGCCATGGCGGCTGCCGGTATGATGTATGGCGCTTCTGTATATGCAGTCGATCCACCAACAGCAGGCCCGTTCGGCTCAGGTAAAATTACCTTTACTGGCACCATCACCAACTCCCCCTGTGATATCGCACCGGGCGACGATGCGATCACCGTTCCGTTTGGACAGATTTCTTACCGTAAACTGAATACCGCCGACGCAACCACGGACTCAAAACCGTTCACCATTCATCTGCAGAACTGTGCTTTCGATCCGAATGATGCAGGTTCAAATCCTGCTGGCTCCGCAGGGAAAATGTCTAAAGTAACCGTCTCTTTCAGTGGCACAGCTGATACCTCAGGTAAAGCTTACGTCAGCACCGGCAGTGCCCAGCATGTTGGTGTGCAGCTTCTGAAAAGTGACAATACCTCACTGATTACACCCAATACCCCGATGCCGGATGGCGAAGCTCAGCAACTGCAAGCCGGGAATAACGAACTTAACTTCTTTGCCCGCCTGATAGCCCTGACAAATGCCACAACTCCTGGCGATGTTAACGCATCTGTCACCTACACCCTGAAATACCTGTGATTTTACGCGGTAAATAACGACAGGGAGAAGCCGTCCACGGAGGGGTTCGGACGGCTTTTATATCTGACCATGCCTGCGGGCTGTCTGTTACACGGACGACAACACGAAAGCGCCATGCCATGAAAATTACCCGGCTTGCCATTCTGATTACCCTGACATTTTCCGTCCTGAAGTCGCAGGCCACGGAGTTCAATGCCAGCCTGCTGGACAGCGGGAACCTGTCTAACGTGGACCTCACGGCCTTCAGCCGCGAGGGGTATGTGGCGCCCGGTAACTATATTCTCGATATCTGGCTCAATGACCAGCCGGTACGGGAACAGTATCCGGTCAGAGTTGTACCGGTTGCCGGACGCGACGCGGCCGTCATCTGTGTGACAACAGACATGGTGGCCATGCTGGGTCTTAAGGATAAGATTATTCATGGCCTGAAACCCGTTACCGGTATCCCGGACGGGCAATGCCTTGAGCTGCGCTCCGCTGACAGTCAGGTACGGTACAGCGCTGAAAATCAGCGTCTGACCTTCATTATTCCCCAGGCCTGGATGCGATATCAGGACCCGGACTGGGTCCCCCCTTCACGCTGGAGCGACGGCGTCACCGCCGGCCTGCTCGATTACAACCTGATGGTCAACCGCTATATGCCGCAGCAGGGGGAAACCTCTACCAGCTACAGCCTCTACGGCACCGCCGGGTTTAATCTCGGCGCCTGGCGGTTGCGGAGCGATTACCAGTACAGCCGTTTTGACAGTGGGCAGGGCGCATCACAGTCCGATTTTTATCTGCCGCAGACGTATCTGTTCCGTGCCCTGCCAGCACTGCGCTCAAAACTGACGCTCGGACAGACGTACCTCAGCTCCGCTATTTTTGACTCCTTCCGCTTTGCCGGGCTCACTTTGGCCAGCGATGAGCGCATGCTGCCGCCCTCTCTTCAGGGGTATGCCCCGAAAATCAGCGGCATTGCGAACAGTAATGCACAGGTTACCGTCAGCCAGAATGGCCGCATTCTGTACCAGACCCGGGTGTCGCCGGGGCCTTTTGAGCTTCCCGACCTGAGCCAGAATATCAGCGGCAACCTGGATGTCAGCGTCCGGGAAAGCGACGGTAGCGTCCGGACCTGGCAGGTCAACACGGCCAGCGTCCCCTTTATGGCACGCCAGGGACAGGTTCGCTATAAGGTGGCCGCCGGACGTCCGCTGTACGGCGGGACGCATAACAACAGCACGGTCAGCCCTGACTTTCTGCTCGGGGAGGCCACCTGGGGAGCATTTAACAACACGTCGCTGTATGGCGGCCTCATTGCCTCCACCGGCGACTACCAGTCCGCGGCGCTCGGGATCGGCCAGAATATGGGGCTGCTGGGCGCTCTGTCTGCGGACGTCACCCGCTCAGATGCGCGGTTGCCACATGGGCAGAAGCAGTCCGGTTACAGCTACCGTATCAACTATGCCAAAACGTTTGATAAGACCGGCAGTACCCTGGCGTTCGTCGGATACCGCTTCTCGGACCGCCATTTTCTGTCCATGCCGGAGTACCTGCAGCGTCGGGACACCGACGGCGGCGATGCATGGCATGAAAAACAAAGCTACACCGTGACTTACAGCCAGTCCGTTCCGGTACTCAATATGAGCGCGGCCCTCTCGGTAAGCCGGCTCAATTACTGGAATGCGCAGTCCAACAATAACTACATGCTCAGCTTCAACAAAGTGTTCAGTCTCGGCGAGCTTCAGGGGCTCTCGGCCTCGGTGTCGTTTGCCCGTAACCAGTACACCGGCGGGGGGAGCCAGAACCAGGTCTACGCCACCATCAGTATCCCGTGGGGCGACAGCCGCCAGGTGAGCTACAGCGTGCAGAAGGATAACCGGGGTGGCCTGCAGCAGACCGTGAATTACAGCGATTTCCATAACCCGGACACCACATGGAACATCAGCGCTGGTCATAACCGCTATGACACCGGCAGTAACAGCAGCTTTAGCGGCAGCGTGCAGAGCCGTCTACCGTGGGGCCAGGCGGCAGCGGACGCCACCCTGCAGCCCGGACAGTACCGCAGCCTGGGCCTGAGCTGGTACGGCTCGGTGACCGCCACCGCCCACGGCGCCGCTTTCAGCCAGTCGATGGCCGGGAATGAGCCCCGCATGATGATAGATACCGGAGACGTGGCCGGTGTGCCGGTGAACGGCAACAGCGGGGTGACCAACCGCTTCGGGGTGGGCGTGGTGAGCGCCGGCAGCAGCTATCGGCGCAGCGATATTTCGGTTGATGTGGCCGCCCTGCCGGAGGACGTGGACGTCAGCAGCTCCGTCATCAGCCAGGTGCTGACGGAGGGCGCGGTGGGCTACCGGAAGATTGACGCCAGCCAGGGGGAGCAGGTGCTCGGTCATATCCGGCTGGCTGATGGCGCCAGTCCACCGTTTGGCGCTCTGGTAGTGTCCGGGAAAAGCGGCAGAACCGCGGGGATGGTCGGAGATGACGGTCTGGCCTACCTGACAGGCCTCAGCGGGGAAGACCGCCGGATCCTGAACGTGTCCTGGGATGGCCGGGTGCAGTGCAGACTCACCCTGCCGGAAACGGTGACACTCAGTCGGGGGCCGCTGTTACTGCCCTGCAGATAAAAATATCCCTGTCACAGAGCAGGACTAACGGAGAAAACAGGTGAAAAACAGCAGAAGAAGCCGTGTGATTTTACTCGCGCTGGCGGCAGCATGGAGCCAGTGCAGCCCGGCGGCCGTCAATGTCGACCGGACCCGTATTATCATGGATGCGCCGCAGAAAACGGTGGCCATCACGCTGAATAACGATGACAAAACCACGCCGTTCCTGGCGCAGTCCTGGGTGACGGATGCTGACGGGGTGAGAACGGATGCGCTGATGGCGCTGCCGCCGCTGCAGCGTATTGATGCCGGACAGAAATCCCAGGTCCGCATCACCCAGGTTCGTGGGCTGACAGATAAGCTCCCTCAGGACAGGGAAACGCTGTTCTGGTTTAACGTGCGGGGCGTTCCCCCGAAGCCGGAAGACGACAACGTCCTGCAGCTGGCCATGCAGAGCCAGCTGAAACTGTTTTACCGTCCGAAAGCCATTATCAGAAGCAGCAATGACCAGCCGGAAAGAAAGCTGACCGCTGAGCGGAATGCGGGACACCTGACCCTCAGAAACCCGACGCCGTACTACATCACTGTGGCGTGGCTGGGAGCAGACCGTAGCCACAGGCTCAGCGGTTTCCGCGAGGGCGTGATGGTGCCGCCCCTGGGGAGCCTGCCTTTAAAGGCTGTTCTGCCGGCAGAAACCCGGACGCTGTGGGTGGGGTATATTGATGATTACGGTGGACTGCAGATGAACCGCTACGCCTGCGATGCCCTGAACTGCGCGTTTAAGGACGCAGGGGCGACATCATGACAGGACGATTATTCAATATGAAATCACTGATACTGTCAGGTGTGTTTCTTTTCTTTGCTGTCTGTGATTCTGCGAGGGCAAACTATGACTGGTCAAAATGTGATGCCAATGGAAATGTAAATATTCAGAATATCAGTCTGAAGGGAGGACAATATTTACAAGGGCAGGAACTGCAGAAGATTACCGTTCCCATAAGTTATACCTGTACTACAACATGGAGCAGTTTTAATTCACTTGTTTACTCTACAGCAGTTTCGCTTTCCGATATGAGACAGGTAGCCACTGCGCTAAAAGATCGCGGTCTTGGAATGGATATCGTTGTTCAGGAAGGGAGCTTGACTCCCGTGACATTTACGTGGAGGGATATACAGGCAGGGTTTTCAGGCTGGTCCAGTTCAAAAACATTCGGGCAACGTATGGAAGCGCAAAAAACATATAACCGGAGCGGAACGATTACAGTACATATTTTTGTCGAACAGGTTTTCAATAATAATTTTTTGGACATAAACATTCCGGGAAGTAAAATTAATATATATCCCTATAGCCCGTCACAACCCGGACTGTCTGTTGAACCACCGACTGTTCCATTCAGACCTTTAACTGTTTCTGCGTTTAATCTCAGGTTTATTCCTGACAACTCAGGCAAGGTTATTATCTCTCCTTCTAATACTATCAATATGGGGCGTTTTTATACGGAATATAAGGAAACCCTGGTGCCCAGGGAAGTACCTTTCACCGTTACAGCACAACAGAATGTCGGAACGCAGATCTCATTCGTCGCCCCACTGGCTATAGAGTTCAGGACCAACGGTCTGACACTGGCAGATGCTGACAGCACCGTGATTCTTAAGAATAATAAACAAGAAAACAATGGTTTCAGACTGTCGGTAATGGATGTGGATAATAACACACCAGTTAAATTTAATGTGAAAACAGATATGGGATCTATCCATCTTGATAACGGTGCCGGTGGCAGAATTATAAAACAGTATAAAGCAAAGGTCGAAGCTATACCCGGTGCGGTAATTAAAACAGGTGCTTTTTCAGCCGCAATGACAGTGATTGTTACTTACAATTAGCAGGATTAAATACCATTTCCTGATAGTTAATTAAAAAATAGCTATAAATTTATCTTTATGATTATTTTTTCTTCTCGGTCTTTTTCACTAAAAAAACGGAGAGTTTGCATGTCTTCTGATAAATCAAAAGGGAAGATAGTTTTTTCAGGTAACGATATTCATTATCCCGGACAGACCAACCATGATGCCTGTTTTATTCCGGTAAGTGTCCGCCAGTATGCCGGCGAGCCCCTGTATATCATCGTGGCACACTGGTGCCTGTTGCAGCAGAACTGGGTTCAGCGTAACCAGATAGCAGAGGCGTTTCACATCACGGCCAGACGGGCCAGCTACCTGATTGCCTATCTGCGAAGCAAAACATCGCGGGTGGTCAGCATCTGCCGTCACCAGACCCTGCCCAATAAAGCACGACGCTATGAGATTTATGTTATCCGGGTTCTTGACAGTCCCACCCCGTCCACGCGCCGTGAAAAAGCCGGACCGCCGCCGGTATCAAAACGCCGGGTCGGTAATGGTGACAGGTCGATGGCAAATGAACTGTGGAACCGGCTGTGCAGTAACAGAAATGCGGGGAAGATCCTGAAAAAGAAGGAGGATGAGGATGACGGAACATAACCGGATACCGGCCCGGCAGATTATCGTTTACGGTGACTGCTGGCCGGTGACGATCGCCGTGGCACACCTGATCCGGAGATTTCTGCCGGGCTGCAACTGTGAAACCGCATACAGTCTGCCTGTTCTGTTGCAGCAATTACGTCGGAAACCGGAGGCCATACTGATACTGTGTCTGCGTCCCCGTGAACATCTCTTTTTGTTCTATTCCCTGAGACAGATACTGCCGGACTACCCGGTTATGATTATCAGCGATGAGCTGTTTTTCAGCGACCGGGTGGTACTGAAGGTATACGGCGGCATCCCGGCGCTGCTGGAGCAGGAACTGGCGGAGATACTTATCCGGGGGCGGCGGGGTGAACAGTGGGCCGGGGGCGCACGCCTGCGCAGGACAGGAGAGCTGGACGCCTTTTTGTTATCTCCGGCTCCGGTGACGGGCTTTCTGGAAGTGCCACCGATATTTAACAATCCGAAGCGGTTGATGAACTATATGGACCAGTTGATGCACCGGGAGATACTGGCATGCGGAGTGAGCCTGGCCCAGTTACGCTTGCTTCAGGAAGTTTACCGTGGACGGGGAAGGTTGTCAGCGTTGTGTGGAAGGCTGAATACGCAGGAGAAGCAAATCTGGCAGGACAAATACCGGTTACTGGTGAAGCTGGGAATGCGGAACCGATTACGGGAACTGCTGTTTGGTACCCGGTTTTGTAAATCACTGCAGCGAACTCCGTTTATCGCTCCGCAATAACCCGCCTCCGGCGACCCTATCCAGAAACACTGACACTCCGGCTACACCCGGTGGCGGTGGGGCATGTTTTGCCTGTGGTGTAGTGGAGTAAAATACAGAATTCAGGCGGGACGCTGAATGTATGGCCTTTCATACCGTTTGATAAGTAAAAACGCTTCTGGAATGAAACCCGAAGTGAATGATACGGCCTGAGCAGAAGCGTTACATATTTACTGCATGATCCCGGTATAGCCATGAATTCCCATATACACGCCGACCAGACCAATCAGAATGCTCGAAAAATAGGGCGCCCGCCGGGCAAGCGCCGAAAAACCACTCCAGCGCTTTGCTGCCTGTTGAACGCTTATCGCCGCGCCCACGCCTACCGTCACCAGCGTTAATGCCAGGCCAAGACTAAAGCTCAGCACCATCGTGGCGCCCAGCGTAAACGCTTTAAGCTGGATACAAATCAGTAAAACGGTGATCGCAGCCGGACAGGGGATAAGCCCTCCGGTCAGGCCGAACAGCAGGATCTGTCCATTAGTCACTGTTTGACCATCAAAACGGCGTTGAATATCGGCAGCATGGGCGCGTTCATGGGCATCCTGATACGCTTTTGACGTTGCGCCTTCCGGATGTATGTGACCATGATGGTCGTGGTCGTGGTCGTGGTCGTGGTCGTGGTCGTGGTCGTGGTCGTGGTCGTGATGGTGGTTTCCCGCCAGCCACTGCTGCTCGCCTCGCCATGTCCGCCAGAACATCCAGCACGCGGTGCTCAGAATAATAATCGCAGAAATTAACTGCAGCCATGGTTCCACTGATTGTGCGGTGAATGCCCGGCTAAGATACATCCCACCCAGCGCGATTAACCAGACGATCGCGGTATGAGAAAGCGTTGCTGCCAGACCGAGCATGACGGCCTGTTTAACCGTACCTTTAATGGCAATAATAAAAGCCGCCATCATAGTTTTGGAGTGCCCTGGTTCAAGCCCGTGCAAAATACCTAATAAAATGGCGCTGGGAATGAAGAACCAGCCGTTTCCTTGCTGAAGAAGTGTCGAAAATTCACCCATGAGAATGATTCTTAGTTGTTTTATGTGGGCGTTATTCTACTCCCCCCCAGTATGGAATACTACCCCCCAGTAGCATCGTAATGCTATAATTTGTATTCGTTAATGTAAGTGAGGTGTTGCAATGTCACATACCATCCGGGACAAACAAAAGCTTAAAGCCAGAACCAGCAAGATTCAGGGACAGGTGATAGCGCTAAAAAAAATGCTGGATGAACCGCATGAATGCGCGGCCGTGTTACAACAGATCGCGGCGATTCGCGGCGCGGTAAATGGCTTAATGCGCGAGGTGATTAAAGGGCATCTGACCGAGCATATCGTTCATCAGAGTGATGAAGTCAGACGTGAAGAAGATCTGGACGTAATATTAAAGGTGCTGGATTCTTATATAAAATAGCCGGGAGTTATATCCCGGCTATCTTTTACTTTAGCCGAAAAACATCACCGATACGCAAAGTAAACCGACGACCAACGTAATGAAATTACCTACTGAACGGTAGGGTTTCAATGCCGGTATCAGGTACGTTGACAACGTGGGCATAATAAACAGAATCATCGCAATGAGCGGGCCGCTAATGGCATAAATCATAGAGATGGCATTCGGGTTAATACAGCAAATAATAAACGTAATCCCGGAAACCAGCATGATAGACAGCGCGCGATTGAACGCCCGGCTTTTTTTCACGCCAACCTGCTGTAGGGTGGTTCTTACCATTTCGGTTGCGCCCTCAATGACGCCGAAATAGGTGCCGAGGAAAGATTTCGACATGGCCACGACGGCAACGATTATACCGGAAATAGAGAGCCAGGCCGGCGCATTGGGCATCATCGAGAGCGCGGAAAGGATGGTAACGCCTTCGTTGCGCGCGTCTTCAATGTATGACGGTGGAATGGAGAGCAGGCAGCTAAAGACAAAGAACAGCACGCTCAGGCAGATAATCAGATAGGCGACCTTCATGATCTTTTTGCATTTATCCATGGCCTGATCGCCAAAATTTTCCCGTCTGTCGATGGCAAACGTCGAAATAATGGGCGTATGGCTAAAAGCAAAAACCATCACCGGAATAGAAATCCATACCTGGTGCAACGTGTGACTATCCAAAGACATCTGCCCGGTCAGTAACGAGGGTTGCCAGCTTCCGGTTAAGTAGAGCGAAAGGAACAAGAAGTAAGCGATAAGTGGAAAGACTAAAAAGCCCATTACGCGAAGAGTGGCATGTCTTCCCATTAAGAAAATCATATTCAGGATAAGTACTACGCCGAAGCTAACTGCCATCCGGATGCGAATATCTATCTGAATATGCTTCGCTAATTGCTCTGTCAGGGAATTGGTAATCGCCACAGCATAAATTAATACCACGACAAAAAACGCAATGAAATAAAGCGTGGTAATAATACTGCCGATTTTCTTGCCGTAATAATGAGTAACGGCGCCAGTAATTCCCTCACCGGCAGAAGTCTTTGAGGAAAGAATAAACTGACACAGCGCCTTATGCGGCCAGTATGTCAGCGGCCAGGCGACCAGCGCGGTAATAAATAGCACGATTGCGCCTGCCGATCCCAACTGGATGGGAAGGAAAAGAGTGCCTGCGCCTACAGCCGTTCCGTATAATGCAAAACTCCAGAGAGTCTCATCTTTTGACCAAATTTTAGACATTATTTGAATTTATCAACTATAAAACACACAAAAAGAAGCGCAATTTACCATAAATAGCGTCAGTTGGGGGCGTTTTAAGCAGATGGATGTCGTGGAGGAGGAGGGCCGGGAGCTTTGCGATCCCGGCAAAAAAGAGCAATATCATGCACTAACGCGCTGTTGGCGGCGGGTCACTATTCGCTGGCGTAAAACATCGTACGCCCAGTTGTACAGCATCGTGTACGGCAAAAAGAACAGGAAGAAACCAATTTCCAGGGTGAATGCTTGTAGCAGGCTGACATTCAGTACCCAGGCGACAATACTCACGCCAATGACAATAAACCCACTTTCAAATCCTAACGCATGGAGTGCGCGCACTTTGGCGGTTCGTCTCACCTGATGCGCGGGCCACAGTCGATCAAACAGAGCGTTATAAATGATATTCCAGATCATGGCCGTCGTTGCCAGCAATATCGTCAGGCCGCCCATCTCCAGCACCGAGCGCTGCATTAGCCAGGCGGTCGTTGGCGCCAGTATCGCAGTCGCAATACCTTCAAAACAGACAGCATGGAAAATACGCTCCGGCAGCGAGCGACGTTGTATGGCGTCATGTTGCATAAACGAAAAAACCTTACTCTTAATCAAGCTAAAGAAATTTCCGCTATTTTATCGTTTAATGTGATACCTAAAAGATAACATCCATCGATAAAGTAGATAGGTTATGCGTTACTCACCTGAAGCGTTAATGGCATTTGTTGAGACCGTCTCTTGCGGTTCGTTTTCTGCGGCGGCGCGCCGCCTGCGTAAAAGCCAGTCCACCATTAGTACCGCCATTGCGCATCTGGAGGCGGATCTGGGATTTTCATTATTTGATCGATCTTCGCGCCAGCCCGTTCTGACCGAAGAAGGAAAACGGGTGCTTAGCTATGTTCAGGCTATTTTATCGGCGAGCGATCGTCTGGATGAGGTGGCGCTGACGTTATCCGGCGAGACGGAGGCAAGACTCACGTTCGTCCTCTCTGATACCCTGCACCCTGACAGTCTGGAAGAGTTAATGGCGCAGTTTGATCGTCAATTTCCGCATACCGAGTTTGAATGCTTGATCGGAGAAAATGATGATGTCATCGACCTGCTGCAAAAAGGGCGCGCCCAGATAGGCCTGATTGAAGCGCGTGATAACTATCCCACAGACATTGGCGCGACGCGTCTGCCTGTTCAAAGCTGGATGGGGGTTTATGTGGCGACCACGCATCCGTTGGCGTCGCAGACGAACCTGCGATGGGAGCAACTGCATACCTGGCGCGAGCTGCGTCTGAATACCTACCTTGAATCTAACGCCAACATTACGCGCGGCCCGGCCTGGTCAGCGCCAAACTATTTATTGCTGTTGAGCATGGCGGTTCAGGGATTTGGCTGGTGCGTATTGCCCTGCGCGCTGGTGGAAGAGTTTGCGGCGGAAAAACCGCTGGCGCAGCTGGATGTTCCTGGCTGGCCGAGGGCGATTGCTATTGATTTGCTGTGGAACAAGAAGACGCCGCCCGGAACGGCGGGGAACTGGCTTCGCTACCATTTGCAGCAGAAATAAGCTGCGTCACCGTCAAATCAGCGTCATTTCCTTTGTGATAAAACTCACTTTTTTTAAACAATCAAGATAACTAATTTTAACAATGCTCTACTATGGCGGTGTCATTTTGCGCTGAGGTGGTAATGAAAGAGGTTGTGATAGTGGGGGCTTTACGGACACCCATCGGCTGTTTTCAGGGAACGCTGGCCCGTCATTCCGCCGTCGAGCTGGGGAGCATGGTCGTAAAAGCGTTAATTGAGCGCACCGGCGTGGACGCTAACGCTATCGATGAGGTCATCCTCGGTCAGGTACTGACGGCTGGCGCCGGGCAGAATCCGGCGCGCCAGTCAGCCATCAAAGGAGGGCTGCCGACAACCGTTTCCGCCATTACCATTAATGACGTTTGTGGTTCCGGTTTAAAAGCGTTGCACCTGGCGACGCAGGCTATTCAGTGCGGCGAAGCGGACATTGTTATCGCGGGCGGGCAGGAGAATATGAGCCGTGCGCCGCATGTCCTCAATGATAGCCGTACCGGCGCGTTGCCTGATGCCGACAATCTGGTGGATAGTCTGGTACATGATGGCTTATGGGATGCCTTCAACGATTATCACATTGGCGTGACGGCAGAAAACCTGGCGCGGGAATATGGCATCAGCCGCGAGTTACAGGATGCTTATGCGCTCAGTTCGCAGCAAAAAGCCAGGGCTGCGATTGATACCGGGCGTTTTAAAGATGAGATTGTCCCCATCGTCACGCAACGTAATGGGCAGACCGCAATTGTCGATACGGATGAACAACCGCGGGCCGACGCCAGTGCGGAGGGGTTAGCCCTGCTGCATCCGGCGTTTGATAGTTTAGGTTCGGTGACGGCGGGTAATGCCTCCTCAATCAACGATGGCGCAGCCGCGGTGATGATGATGAGCGAGACGAAAGCCCAGGCGCTGGGGCTGCCGGTGCTGGCGCGCATCCGCGCGTTTGCCAGCGTCGGCGTCGATCCTGCGCTAATGGGGATTGCGCCGGTATATGCTACCCGGCGCTGTCTGGAGCGTGCCGGTTGGCAACTGGCGGAGGTCGACCTTATCGAAGCCAACGAAGCGTTTGCCGCCCAGGCGTTGTCGGTAGGAAAAATGCTGGAATGGGATGAGCGACGGGTAAACGTTAATGGCGGCGCGATTGCGCTGGGGCATCCTATTGGCGCGTCCGGCTGTCGAATTCTGGTTTCACTGGTGCACGAAATGGTTAAACGCGACGCGCGTAAAGGCCTGGCGACGCTGTGTATCGGTGGCGGCCAGGGCGTTGCTTTAACCATTGAACGCGATTGATTCTGCGCCAGCCATCCTTTTCCTGCTTCAATATTCCGTTATAAAAAGCCCTCTATCACGAGGGCAAAGCCAGTGACAGAACCCCCTTTTTCGTTATAGCGCAGAACGTCTTGCCGCGTCGGGCATTGCAGACGCATACCGCTTTTAATTCAATTTGCACATCAGACCTCGTTCTAAAACAAGCTTCAATTTTTATCTGAGTAACCGCATACAGCATCTGGCGCACATGTCTGAAAATCAGACATGTGTGTAAGTTTTAGCGCCGTTCGTGATCGCTACAGCAGTTTTAAAAATAACCAACCATATAAATGAAACGTTGTTTTATTTATTGTTGAAAACCTTCATCCAGGCGACTATGATGCCGTTAAATAAATCAAAACAGTGTTTTGATTTTATGCCGTTGCGATCGATTTATCATTGGAGGGAAAAGTGGACGTAAGGCAAAGCATCCATAGCGAGCACGCTAAAACGCTGGACACCCAGGCGCTGCGACGCGAGTTTTTAATAGAAAATATTTTTGTCGCTGATGAATATACGATGGTCTACAGCCATATCGACCGTATTATTGTCGGCGGCATTATGCCCGTCAGCCATTCTGTTGAAATCGGCGGAGAGGTGGGTAAACAGCTTGGCGTTTCCCGGTTACTGGACCGCCGCGAGCTGGGCGTCATTAATATTGGCGGCGCGGGCGCCATTATCGTTGACGGGCAGCGCCATGACATTTGTCATCGTGATGCTCTGTATATTGGTAAAGGGGCGAAAGAGCTGGTCTTCGTCAGCAATGAGGCGAGCAGACCGGCGAAGTTTTATTACAACTGCGCGCCAGCGCATACCGCTTATCCGACGAAAAAAGTGTCGCCTGCCGACGTTGCGCCCGTCACCTTAGGCGATAACCTCACCAGTAACCGTCGCACCATCAATAAATACTTCGTACCGGATGTACTGGAAACCTGTCAGCTCAGTATGGGACTCACCGAACTGGCGCCCGGCAATCTATGGAACACCATGCCATGCCATACCCATGAGCGCCGTATGGAAGTTTACCTCTATTTCAATATGGAAGAAGACAGTTGCGTTTTCCATATGATGGGGCAGCCTCAGGAAACCCGTCATATTGTGATGCGTAATGAACAGGCGGTTATTTCCCCAAGCTGGTCAATACATTCCGGCGTTGGCACCAAAGCCTATACGTTTATTTGGGGCATGGTGGGAGAAAATCAGGTCTTCGATGACATGGATCACGTTGCGGTACAAGATCTGCGCTAGTCGCGACCGGTGATAACGCCTGTGCGTGACAGGCATGACAAAAATAAGGATTAACAATGATTTTGAATGCATTTTCTCTTGAGGGTAAAGTCGCGGTTGTGACGGGGTGCGATACCGGATTGGGGCAGGGGATGGCGTTAGGGCTGGCGGAAGCGGGCTGTGACATTGTCGGTATTAACATTGTTGAACCGACGGAAACTATTGCGCGCGTCACCGCTCTGGGACGTCGTTTTTTAAGCCTGACAGCCGATCTGCGTCAAATCGATGGTATTCCGGCATTACTGGAACGGGCGGTGGCGGAATACGGTCATATTGATATTCTGGTGAATAACGCGGGTTTGATCCGTCGTGAAGATGCGATTGATTTCACGGAAAAAGACTGGGATGACGTCATGAACCTGAACATCAAGAGCGTGTTCTTTATGTCTCAGGCGGCGGCAAAATATTTTATTGCCCAGGGCAACGGCGGCAAAATTATTAATATCGCGTCTATGCTCTCCTTCCAGGGCGGCATTCGCGTTCCGTCTTATACCGCGTCGAAAAGCGGCGTAATGGGAATAACGCGTCTGATGGCGAACGAGTGGGCGAAACACAATATCAATGTAAACGCCATCGCGCCGGGCTATATGTCCACGAATAATACCCAGCAATTGCGCGCTGATGCACAACGTAGCGCCGAAATTCTCGACCGTATTCCGGCTGGACGTTGGGGGCTACCGGGCGATTTAATGGGCCCGGTAGTCTTCCTGGCATCCAGCGCCGCTGATTATATTAACGGCTATACCATAGCGGTAGATGGCGGTTGGCTGGCGCGTTAATCCGCTACTGACAAATGCGTTTCTGGGAAAATCGACTCTTTGGCCGAAAAACTGATAAAGCCCTGTCCTGGTACAGGGTTTTTTTATGATCTCATTAGCATAGTCCATATTGTGGGTTTAACTTAATCCATATATTGTTAAATAATAGCTATGATCAATGCTTTAATTTATTGAAATATTGGTAGTTTAAAAAAATACCCGGCAACGGCGTTAAATTTAAAAAGTGTAATATCCATCACATATCGCTATAGCGTAGCCATTTAATCCATATTTATGCCGTTTCCAGCCTGACACTTGGGGAAGAGTATCCCGTACTTTCAGGCTATGTCTTACTCTGTTGTGGCAGGAAAATATGGTCTCTATTAATGACTCTGCTTTAACGCCGCGTTCGCTTCGCGACACACGACGTATGAATATGTTTGTTTCGGTTTCTGCAGCGGTAGCGGGACTGTTATTTGGTCTGGATATCGGCGTTATCGCCGGGGCGCTGCCTTTTATTACCGACCATTTCGTACTGACCAGCCGGCTGCAGGAATGGGTCGTCAGCAGTATGATGCTTGGCGCGGCAATTGGCGCATTATTTAACGGCTGGCTTTCATTCCGGCTGGGGCGTAAGTATAGCCTGATGGCCGGCGCGATTTTGTTTGTGCTCGGCTCGCTGGGGTCGGCGTTTGCTTCCAGCGTGGAAGTATTGATTGGCGCCCGCGTGATACTGGGCGTAGCAGTAGGGATTGCCTCCTATACCGCGCCGCTTTATCTCTCTGAAATGGCAAGTGAAAATGTTCGCGGCAAAATGATCAGTATGTATCAACTGATGGTGACGTTAGGCATTGTGCTGGCTTTTTTATCCGATACGGCATTCAGCTACAGCGGCAACTGGCGCGCGATGTTGGGCGTGCTGGCGCTGCCTGCGGTGTTGCTCATTATTCTGGTGGTATTCCTGCCGAATAGTCCGCGCTGGCTGGCGCAAAAAGGTCGCCATATCGAAGCGGAAGAGGTGCTGCGTATGCTGCGCGATACCTCGGAAAAAGCCCGTGATGAACTGAATGAGATTCGGGAAAGCCTCAAACTCAAGCAGGGCGGGTGGGCATTATTTAAAGCTAACCGCAATGTTCGCCGCGCCGTGTTCCTCGGTATGCTGCTACAGGCAATGCAGCAGTTCACCGGCATGAACATCATTATGTACTATGCGCCGCGCATTTTTAAAATGGCCGGCTTTACCACCACGGAACAGCAAATGATCGCCACGCTGGTGGTCGGGCTGACCTTTATGTTCGCGACGTTTATCGCCGTCTTTACGGTCGATAAGGCCGGGCGTAAACCGGCGTTAAAAATCGGTTTCAGCGTAATGGCGTTAGGGACATTGGTGTTGGGCTACTGCCTGATGCAGTTTGATAACGGTACGGCATCAAGCGGTCTCTCCTGGCTTTCCGTTGGGATGACGATGATGTGTATCGCCGGTTACGCGATGAGCGCCGCTCCGGTGGTGTGGATACTGTGTTCGGAAATCCAGCCGCTGAAATGCCGTGATTTTGGCATTACCTGTTCAACCACGACAAACTGGGTATCGAACATGATCATCGGCGCGACATTCCTGACACTGTTGGACAGCATTGGCGCGGCAGGTACATTCTGGCTTTACACCGCGCTGAATATCGCTTTTATCGGCATCACTTTCTGGCTGATTCCGGAAACCAAAAATGTCACCCTGGAGCACATCGAACGCAAGCTGATGGCGGGCGAGAAGCTAAGAAATATTGGCGTGTAATCCCCCCTCCCATGCCGGATAACGCCTGTTATCCGGCATGATGAAAAATAGACTGGAAACGGATGTGTAAGTTTGCTTCACTGCCATAATGCTTTACAAAAAGGAGAGCGCAGTGAAAACGATCGGACTGTTGGGTGGTATGAGCTGGGAATCGACTATCCCTTATTACCGTTTAATCAATGAAGGCATTAAACAGCAGTTGGGAGGCCTGCACTCGGCGAGATTACTGCTGCATAGCGTAGATTTCCACGATATTGAAGTATGTCAACGCCGCGGCGAGTGGGATAAAGCGGGCGATATCCTGGCGCAGGCCGCGCAGGGGTTACAGCAGGCGGGTGCAGAAGGCATTGTGCTGTGTACCAACACCATGCATAAAATCGCGCACATTATTGAATCTCGTTGTTCGCTGCCTTTCCTACACATCGCGGATGCTACCGGGCGAGCCATCGCCCGTCAGGGGTTGCATCGCGTGGCGCTATTAGGGACTCGCTATACGATGGAGCAGGATTTTTATCGCGGGCGGCTGGAACAGCAATTTGCGATTGAGACCATCGTGCCGGAGGCGGACGATCGGGCGCGTATCAATCAGGTCATTTTTGACGAGCTCTGCCAGGGGACATTCACTGACGCGTCGCGCCACTATTATTTACAGGTTATCGAACAACTGGCTGCGCAAGGCGCGCAGGGCGTTATTTTTGGCTGCACTGAAATAGGTTTGCTTGTTCCCCAGACGCAAAGCGCGCTACCGGTTTTCGATACCACGGCAATTCATGCCGCAGATGCCGTGAGCTTTATGCTTTCGTCATCGGCCCCAGAATAACCTCCAGCGGTTCGACCAGGCGCGAAAGGTGCGTTTGTAAATGCTTACTGAAGGCGTCAACCAGCGCGGAGGCGGGGCGGTGTAGCGGGCGAATCAGGCTGACGGTAAAGGGCACGTCAATGCTGAAGCGGCGAACGGTGACGC
This sequence comes from Salmonella sp. SAL04157, assembly GCF_046551635.1. NCBI lineage: Bacteria > Pseudomonadati > Pseudomonadota > Gammaproteobacteria > Enterobacterales > Enterobacteriaceae > Salmonella > Salmonella sp. SAL04157. Next base: position 318,758 of record NZ_JBGDVS010000001.1, on the reverse strand, counting down.
CGCTGGCGGCATAGTCCAGCGCGGTTAGCGGGTTAACGATCGAAACGCCCGCCCCGGCGCGCACCATCGCGCAGACGGAGGCCGCGCTATGCGTTTCCACCACCATTCTGCGCTTCACCTGATGTTCGGCAAATAACGTATCCAACAACTGTCGATAGCTGTCCAGGCGGGAGAGGCTGATAAAGTTTTCCCCCTGAAAATCGTCTGGCGTCAGTACCGTTTTGGCGGCAAGCGGATGGTCGCAGGGCAGTACGCACACTTCATTTAGCGTTAGTAACTCGGTACGGGTTGTTCCTGCCGGGGCATGAAGCGTCTCCGTCAGCCCTAAGTCGTGGCGCTGGGCGGAGAGCCACTCTTCCAGCAACGGCGACTCCTGCGGCACAATATTCAGGCTGACATCCGGATAACGCGCCAGAAAAGGCGGTAGTAACGGCGGCAAAAAGGATTGTGAAAAGACCGGCAGGCAGGCGATAGAGAGCTCGCCCTGACGGAACTCGCGCAGGCTTTCCGCCGCGCTGACGATGCGATCCAACCCATACCAGGAGCGTTGTACCTCTTCGAACAGGCGTAGCCCTTGCACCGTCGGATGTAAACGCCCGCGTGTGCGCTCAAACAGCGTTAATCCCAGCACTTTCTCAAAACGCGCCAGCTCGCGACTGACGGTAGGCTGCGAGGTATGCAGCAGCCGCGCCGCTTCGGTGAGATTTCCGGCAGTCATTACGGCGTGAAAAATTTCAATGTGACGTAAATTAACGGCAGCCATACGTTTCCCTGAATCATTTATCCCATATCATTTTTGCATAGGCTGACAATAAAACGATATTTTTTATTCTTTCTAAGGTATGGCGTAATCGTTAAAAAGCCTGTTCCGGAGTTTGTTATGTCATTGCCGCATTATCACGCTGAAACTGACCTTAACGCTGAAAATTTGCTCAGATTGCCTGCTGAATTTGGCTGTCCGGTCTGGGTCTATGACGCGCACATTATTCGCCGTCAGATAGCCGCCCTGCAGCAGTTTGACGTCGTGCGTTTTGCGCAAAAAGCCTGTTCGAACATTCATATCCTGCGCTTAATGCGCGCGCAGGGTGTCAAGGTGGATTCTGTTTCATTGGGAGAGATCGAACGTGCGCTGGCGGCGGGCTACGATCCGCAAACGTGCCCTGATGATATCGTTTTTACCGCCGATGTGATTGATGCCGCCACGCTGGCGCGCGTCAGTGAACTGCATATTCCGGTCAATGCCGGCTCGGTAGATATGCTGACGCAGCTTGGTCAGGTTTCGCCTGGGCATCGCGTCTGGTTGCGCGTGAATCCTGGCTTTGGTCACGGCCACAGCCAGAAAACCAACACCGGGGGCGAAAACAGCAAACACGGCATCTGGCATAGCGATCTTCCAGCGGCGCTGGCGGTAATGCAGAAATACCGACTGAAACTTGTCGGTATCCATATGCACATTGGTTCCGGCGTCGATTATGGCCATCTGGAGCAGGTTTGCGGCGCGATGGTACGCCAGGTGCTGGAATGTGGTCAGGATGTGGAGGCGATTTCGGCAGGCGGCGGACTCTCGATACCTTATCGTGAGGGAGAAGAGCCCGTTGATACGCGCCATTACTATGGCCTGTGGAACGCAGCGCGCGAGCAAATCGCCCGCCATCTGGGACATGCGGTCAAACTTGAGATCGAACCCGGACGTTTTCTGGTGGCGCAATCGGGCGTGCTGGTAACGCAGGTGCGTAGCGTAAAACAGATGGGAAGCCGCCATTTCGTGCTGGTAGATGCGGGTTTTAACGATCTGATGCGCCCGGCGATGTACGGTAGCTATCACCGTATTTCGGCGCTGGCGGCGGATGGTCGCGCGCTTGAAAATGGCCCGTGGGTCGAGACGGTGGTCGCCGGGCCGCTATGCGAATCAGGCGATGTTTTTACGCAGCAGGAAGGGGGAATGGTTGAAACACGCGCCTTACCTGCGGTCATCCCCGGCGATTACCTCGTATTGCACGATACCGGCGCGTACGGCGCGTCTATGTCATCGAATTACAACAGCCGCCCGCTCCTGCCGGAAGTGCTGTTTGACAATGGACAGGCGCGGCTGATCCGCCGTCGTCAGACCATTGAAGAGCTGTTAGCGCTGGAGATGTTCTGAAGCGCATCATTAGGCCGGACGTTGAAAAAACGGGCCCGCGGCGACGGACTCGCGCAGAATCAGCGTGCCGGTAAAGGGCGGGATCGGGGCGACCGGCTCGCTGTTCGCCAGACGAACGGCCTGATCGATTGCGGTGGCTATCATATCCTCGATGGGTAAATAGACTGTTGAAAGCCCCGGTTCAAGCCAGGTTGCGCCCGGCGCATCGTCAAAACCAAACAGCGACACATCCTGCGGGATGCGTAATCCGGCCTGGCGCAGCGCTTTTGCCGCGCCCAGCGCCGTGTCATCATTACAGGCGAATAGCGCGCTAAACGTGACGCCTTCCTCCAGTAATTCCCGGCAGGCGTCATAGCCGCGCGTCAGCGTGTAATCGCCGTATTTCACTTTTGCCGGTTGCCAGGGAATGCCATATTTTTCCAGCGCCTTGCGATAACCCGCTACGCGTGATGTGCCGGTGGGAGTATGAACAGGCAGCGTAATACAGGCGATATCGCGATGGCCCTGCGTAATCAGATATTCCACCGCCTGGAATGCCGCCGTCTCCTGCTCAAAGAAAATAGCGCGATCGCGGGCCTGAGTGACGTTGCGATTAATAATCACCAGCGGCATTTCCGTGGCGTCAATCAACGACAAAATCGCCGGCTCATCCATATAGCGAGTGTAAAGAATAATAGCGTCGCACTGTCTGTCGGCCAACATTTGTACGGCTTTCTGCTCTCGTTCCGGCGTATCGTGACCATCGGTGACGATCAACTGCTTGTTATGAAACTCCGCCTGGCGCGACGCCCGGCGCAACAAACTGCCAAAATAGAAGCCGTCAAACGTAGAGACGACCAGACCGATGCTGTTGCTGGTGCGATTCGCCAGCGAGCGTGCCAGCAGGTTGGGGCGATAGTCCAGAGCCTGCATCGCCGTAAACACTTTCTGGCGCGTGCTTTCTTTTACCTGCCCCGTCCCATTCAGCACTCGTGAGACGGTGGCCTTTGATACGCCCGCATGGCGGGAAACATCCAGCATTGTCGCCATCATGCTACCCTGATTAATCGGTTGTCGACAGGTGTCCGGTATCCGTCGGCGTGGATACCGAATGTCGGCGTACCAGTGTCGGACTAAATACATGAGTTACTTCTGGCGTAGGGCATTTCCCCGCCAACGCTAACGCCAGCTCCGCCGCCTGTGTCGCCATGGTGACGATCGGATACCGAATGGTGGTCAGTCGGGGACGCACATAGCGTGAGACCAGTACATCATCAAAACCGATGAGCGATACTTCGCCCGGCACCCCCACGCCATTATCATTTAATACTCCCATCGCGCCAGCCGCCATCGAGTCGTTATAGCAGGCCACCGCGGTAAAATTTCTGCCGCGGCCTAATAACTCAGTCATCGCCTGCTCGCCGCCGCTTTCATCCGGTTCGCCGAACGTCACCAGCCGATCGTTAGCCGGAATATGGCTTTCCGCCAGCGCATCGTAATAGCCCCTCAGGCGATCTTCGGCATCAGAGATGGTGTGGTTGGAACAGATATACCCAATACGCGTATGACCTTGCTGGATCAGATGTCGGGTCGCCAGCCATGCCCCGTAACGGTCATCCAGCGCGACACAGCGGTGTTCTAACCCCGGTAAAATGCGGTTAATCAGCACCATGCCGGGGATTTGCTTCATTAATGAGGCCAGGTCCGCATCCGGAATCATTTTGGCGTGTACCACTAACGCTGCGCAACGATGACGAATCAACTGTTCAATAGCCTGACGCTCTTTTTGTTCGTTATGATACCCGTTGCCAATCAGTAAAAAATTTCCGGTGTGATACGCCACCTGTTCAACGGCTTTCACCATCGCGCCGAAAAAAGGATCGGAAACGTCGCCGACCACCAGACCGAGGGTTTCCGTTGCCTGCTGTGCCAGCGCGCGCGCGTTGGCGTTAGGGTGATAGCTCAGGGACTCCATTGCGCTGGTCACCGCCAGCCGGGACGCTTCGCTGGCTTTTGGCGAATCGTTAATAACGCGAGAAACGGTGGCGACTGAAACACCGGCCAGTCGGGCTACATCTTTTATGGTCGCCATGATAATACCTATAGTGGGTAAACGCTTACATTACGCCAGTTTTACGGAAAATGAACGTCTGTTCAAGCCTCTTGCCCCGCCGTGTCGGGCAAATGTGACCTGCACGGGAGAAATGCGTCTGTAAAGTGACAATACAAATCTTTCGTTACAGTTTGCGAAGCGCTGTTGCGATTGTCTGCTGGCAGGCCAGCGAGTCAGGTTGATAGAGTGGTGATCCCAGAGGTATTGATAGGTGGAATCAACGTCATTGTTGATCACACGAATTACACCAACCTGCGTAGAGATGCGCAGGTTTTTTTTTGTTTCGCCTGAACCTGTAACAGTAACGGATAATTTACACAACTCGTTGCATTTCCGTTTATTCCTTTGCGTTTTCGGACTGGCGATGCAGACGCGCGAAGCCCACAATCAAGATCCCAGAGGTATTGATTGGTGAGATTATTCGGTACGCTCTTCGTACCTGTCTCTTGCACCAACCTGCGCGGATGCGCAGGTTTTTTTTCGAACCTATTTTGCTATCGCTCCTGTTACGCAACTCGTGTAATCTGCCACAATTCATGTTTTAGCGAATTGTCGGCCAAAGGGAGTTGAAATGCTGTTTGGATTTTTCCGTAACCTGTTTCGCGTGCTTTATCGTGTGCGCGTCACTGGCGATGTCCGGGCGCTACAGGGGAACCGGGTCTTAATTACCCCCAATCACGTTTCATTTATCGATGGTATGCTACTGGCGCTGTTTTTGCCGGTACGGCCTGTCTTTGCGGTATATACCTCCATCAGCCAGCAATGGTATATGCGCTGGTTAACGCCGCTGATCGATTTTGTGCCGCTCGATCCCACTAAACCCATGTCCATTAAACACCTGGTGCGTCTGGTGGAGCTGGGGCGTCCAGTGGTGATTTTCCCGGAAGGGCGGATTTCCGTGACCGGCTCGCTGATGAAAATTTATGACGGCGCAGGCTTTGTGGCGGCAAAATCGGGCGCAACCGTCATTCCGCTCCGCATTGACGGCGCGGAGCTTACGCCTTTCAGTCGCCTTAAAGGTCTGGTTAAACGGCGCTTATTCCCCCGCATTCAGCTTCATATTTTACCGCCGACGCAAATACCGATGCCGGAAGCGCCGCGCGCGCGCGACAGACGTAAGATAGCGGGTGAGATGCTGCACCAGATCATGATGGAAGCGCGTATGGCGGTGCGCCCGCGCGAGACGTTATACGAATCGTTGCTGGCGGCGCAATATCGTTACGGCGCAGGTAAAAACTGTATTGAGGACATTAACTTTACGCCGGATACGTATCGTAAGTTACTGACCAAGACGCTTTTTGTTGGCCGGATTCTGGAAAAGTACAGCGTTGAGGGCGAGAAAATCGGTTTAATGCTGCCGAATGCCGCCATCAGCGCGGCGGTGATTTTCGGCGCGGTTTCTCGTCGCCGCATTCCGGCCATGATGAACTACACAGCGGGGGTAAAAGGGCTGACCAGCGCGATTACCGCGGCGGAAATTAAAACGATTTTTACCTCCCGCCAGTTCCTCGATAAAGGTAAATTATGGCACCTGCCGGAACAGCTAACGCAGGTTCGCTGGGTTTACCTGGAAGATTTAAAAGCGGACGTCACACCCGCCGACAAGCTGTGGATTTTTGCCCACCTCCTGGTGCCGCGACTGGCACAGGTAAAACAGCAGCCGGAAGACGCGGCGATCATTCTTTTTACCTCCGGCTCGGAAGGGCACCCGAAAGGGGTGGTGCACAGCCATAAAAGCATTCTGGCGAACGTCGAGCAGATAAAAACGATTGCGGATTTCACCGCCAATGACCGTTTTATGTCGGCGCTGCCGCTCTTTCACTCGTTCGGTTTGACGGTGGGCCTGTTTACGCCGTTGTTGACCGGCGCGGAAGTGTTTCTTTATCCAAGCCCGCTGCACTATCGCATTGTGCCGGAACTGGTCTATGACCGTAACTGTACCGTGCTGTTTGGTACATCAACCTTCCTCGGCAACTATGCGCGCTTTGCCAATCCGTATGATTTTTATCGCCTGCGCTATGTGGTGGCCGGTGCGGAAAAACTTCAGGAGAGCACTAAACAACTGTGGCAGGATAAATTCGGTCTGCGCATTCTTGAGGGCTACGGGGTAACGGAATGCGCGCCAGTAGTCTCGATTAACGTGCCGATGGCGGCTAAGCCGGGCACTGTTGGCCGCATTCTGCCTGGCATGGACGCGCGTCTGCTGGCGGTGCCCGGTATTGAAAACGGCGGTCGGCTACAGCTGAAAGGGCCGAATATCATGAATGGCTATCTGCGCGTGGAAAAACCGGGCGTGCTGGAGGTGCCGTCAGCGGAAAACGCCAGAGGCGAAACCGAGCGCGGGTGGTACGACACGGGCGATATTGTACGCTTCGATGAAAATGGTTTTGTGCAGATTCAGGGGCGCGCGAAACGCTTTGCGAAAATTGCTGGCGAAATGGTCTCGCTGGAGATGGTCGAGCAACTGGCGCTTGGCGTTTCGGCGGACAAAATGCACGCTACCGCCATTAAAAGCGATGCCAGCAAAGGTGAAGCGCTGGTACTGTTTACGACTGACAGCGAACTCACCCGAGAAAAGTTACAGCACTATGCCCGTGAACACGGTATTCCGGAACTGGCCGTCCCGCGTGATATTCGTTATCTGAAACAGCTTCCCTTGCTTGGCAGCGGGAAACCCGATTTTGTGACGCTGAAAAGTTGGGTGGATGCGCCGGAACAACATCATGAGTGAGTCAGTACGTACTAACACTTCCATCTGGTCGAAAGGGATGCTGTCGGTGATTGTCGCGCAGTTTCTCTCGGCTTTTGGCGATAATGCGCTGCTGTTCGCGACGCTGGCACTGCTGAAAGCTCAGTTTTACCCGGACTGGAGCCAGCCTGTTTTGCAAATGGTGTTTGTGGGCGCTTACATTCTTTTTGCGCCGTTTGTCGGCCAGATAGCGGACAGCTTTGCCAAAGGCCAGGTGATGATGGTCGCCAATGGTCTTAAACTGGCGGGAGCGGCAGGTATCTGCCTCGGCGTGAATCCTTTTGTCGGTTATACGTTGGTCGGGATTGGCGCGGCGGCTTATTCTCCGGCGAAATACGGTATTCTGGGCGAACTGACGACGGGCGATAAGCTGGTGAAAGCCAATGGCCTGATGGAAGCCTCTACGATTGCGGCGATTTTGCTCGGTTCCGTCGCGGGCGGCGTATTGGCCGACTGGCATGTCATCGCCGCGCTGGTTGCCTGCGCGTTGGCCTACGCTGGCGCAGTGGCGGCGAACCTGTTTATCCCGAAGCTTGTGGCGGCGCGTCCAGGACAATCCTGGCGGTTGTCGGCGATGACGCGTAGCTTCTTCTGCGCTTGCGTTGTCCTTTGGCGTAACGGTGAAACGCGTTTTTCGCTGGTGGGGACCGGGCTATTCTGGGGCGCAGGCGTGACGCTGCGTTTTCTGCTGGTGCTGTGGGTGCCGGTGGCGCTGGGCATTACGGATAACGCCACGCCAACTTACCTGAACGCCATGGTGGCGGTAGGCATTGTGGTCGGCGCGGGTGCGGCGGCAAAACTGGTGATGCTGGAGACCGTATCGCGCTGTATGCCCGCCGGGATTTTGATTGGCGTTGTGGTTGCGATCTTCTCATTACAGCACGCATTGCTGCCTGCTTATGCCTTGTTGCTGTTGATAGGTATGCTGGGCGGCTTTTTTGTGGTGCCGCTCAACGCCTTGCTCCAGGAGCGCGGTAAGAAGAGCGTTGGCGCCGGGAATGCCATTGCCGTACAAAATCTGGGCGAGAATAGCGCCATGCTATTAATGCTGGGACTGTACTCGCTCGCGGTGCTGGTTGGCGTTCCGGCAGTGGCGATAGGTATCGGCTTTGGCGTGCTGTTCGCGCTGGCGATCGCGGCGCTGTGGATCTGGCAGCGCCGGCAGGCATCATACTGAGTGAATATGCCGGGCGGCGAGTGCGCGTTATCCGGCTTACATTGTCTCTGTAAGCCCGGAAGCGTAGCGCCACCGGGCACTGACCATCACGGCGCCGGGTAGGTATAAACCTGATGCGCCGCCTCAATCTCCGCCAGAACCTCTTCGCTTAACGTCAGATGCAGACTTTCCACATTCGTCTTGAGCTGCGCCATCGTGGTTGCGCCCAGTAACGTACTGGCGACAAACGGCTGGCGGCGAACAAAGGCCAGCGCCATCTGCGCCGGATCAAGATTGTGACGCTTCGCGATATCGACGTAGGCGGCAACGGCTTTTTGCGCCTGTTCGCCGCTGTAACGTGTGAAGCGGCTGAACAAGGTATTCCGCGCGCCTGCGGGTTTGGCCTCGTTCAGGTATTTACCGGTTAATGTGCCAAACGCCAGACAGGAATAGGCGAGCAATTCAACACCTTCATACTGGCTGACTTCCGCCAGTCCGACCTCGTAACTGCGGTTTAACAGGCTATAGGGGTTCTGGATAGTGACAATACGCGGCAGGTCATGTTTTTCCGCCAGATGCAGATAGCGCATAACGCCAAACGCTGTCTCATTTGAAACGCCAATATAACGAATCTTACCCGCTCGCTGAAACTCACTTAGCGCGTCTAACGTCTCTAGTAGACTTACTACTGGCGTGGAGTCTGTCCAGTTATAGCCGAGTTTACCGAAGCTGTTAGTGGGGCGCTGCGGCCAGTGCACCTGATACAAATCCAGATAGTCGGTCTGCAATCGGGTCAAGCTGCCGTGTAGCGCTTCGCGAATATTTTTACGATCCAGCGCCTGATGAGGCCGGATGCCTTGATCATTATTACGTGCCGGTCCGCTAACTTTGCTGGCGATGATCAGTTTTTCACGGTTGCCGCGTTTGGCGAGCCAGTTACCGATATAGGATTCCGTCAGCCCTTGTGTTTCCGGGCGCGGAGGTACCGGATACATCTCGGCGGCATCGATAAGGTTAATGCCATTTGCGATGGCATAGTCGAGCTGTGCGTGAGCGTCGGCTTCGCTGTTTTGTTCACCAAATGTCATTGTGCCCAGCCCTAGCGTACTTACTTCGAGCGAGCTGTGGGGTATACGGTGATAGTGCATAGCCGTTTCCTTTTTATTATGAAGTCAGAAATTCCCGACAAAGGACAATAAAAATGGCAGAGGGAAGGCAAAAGGGAAAGTAAAATTGCAGGCTGCGCGGCGTAATGGTTACCGGGCGTGGTCGCCACGCACCGTTACAGGACGCAGCCTGAAGGTTTGCAGAACGCTGACCTCGATCACAGGCCACCGCTTAACGTTCGATGATTTGAGACACTTCGTCACGGTTGATTTGCATCTCGTTTCCCTGTGCATCGGTATAGCTGACCAGACCGGTATCATCGTCAACTTGTGGTTTTCCATCGGTCAGGATCATACGACCATCTTTCGTTGCCATTACATAATCGCTGCTGCATCCGGATACCGCAAAAGCCAACCCTACTGCGGAAATTACAACTGCCCACTTTTTCATCCGTTTGTCCTCACGTAGCCTGCATCTGATAATAGTCTGTTAATCATATGTCTGATAATAGTCTAGTAATAACGCGCAGCTCTGCATGTCGGAAGCAGCAAAATCTTAATCTGTGAGAAGAAAGGAAATAAAGTGAGTATTCGCTCCCCCGGCGGGGGAGCGAGACAGGATTACAGCGGATTCTTTTTATTACGCAACAGGTTCAGGCTCTCTACTGCGATAGAGAAGAACATGGCGAAATAGATATACCCTTTCGGAACGTGAACGTCGAAACTTTCCAGAATCAGGGTAAAGCCAACCAGGATCAGAAAGGAGAGCGCCAGCATTTTTACCGACGGATGGCGATCGACAAACTCGCCGATGGGCCGTGCCGCAAACATCATGACGCCCACGGCAATAACGACTGCCGCCATCATAATAAACAGATGATCGGAGAGGCCAACCGCTGTGATAACTGAATCAAGGCTGAAAATAATATCCAGCAGCATAATCTGCACTATTGCGCCCAGGAAAGAAGAAACCCGGGTTTTTAACCCTTCTTCTTCGCCTTCGATGGACTCATGGATCTCCTTGCTGGCTTTCCAGATTAAAAATAACCCGCCCAGTAGAAGAATGAGATCGCGGGCGGAAATCGCTTCGCCGAAAAGCTCAAACAGCGGATTAGTCAGCCGAGTGACCCAGGCGATTGACGCCAGCAGCGCCAGGCGCATGACCATCGCCGCCGCCAACCCAAGCCGCCGTGCGTGGTTCCGTTGCGCCGTAGGAAGTTTTGCTACCACCAGAGAAAGAAAAATAATGTTGTCGATCCCAAGTACAATCTCCAGCAGCGTCAGCGTACCGAGCGCCAGCCAGGCATTAGGATCGGTTATCCATGCAAATAACATCGAACAAAGTCCTGCCAAAAAAAGAAGCGGTAATTATAGGCCCGTCGAGTGACGGGCGAAAGCCCAGGCTGAATTTGCGCAACCAGGAACGGTGTAAAATAGCGGCGACAATACGCTTACGTTTATCCGGCATCGGCCCGATGCGTAGCCATAGCGGAGGCGCATTTGCGTGTAATGGACGTTACGGATTCTGCAATAAAAAATGGCGAGCCAGCAGCGCCTGCGTAAAATTTTTTTTCAGATAAAATCCACGCGGTAGCGTCAAAATAGGTTCCCCGCGCGCGCCGATAGCCTCGGTGAGCGCCCTGGCATTGGCGGCTTTGGGTCGCAGTTGCAAGACTTCGCCATGGCGGGCGGTAATGCGTTCCACCTGGCCCAGCACTATCATGTCCATCAGCTCTTCCCAGTCGAGGCGTAGCTGCCTGTCCTCTTCTTCACTCGGACTCCAGAGTAGCGGCGAACCTACGCGGCGTTCGGCTAACGGTATGCTGCGATCGCCTTCGACCGGTACCCATAGCACGCGCTTCAATTTATGCCGTACGTGACTTGTCTCCCAGGTCACGCCGCTGTTACCGGTTAACGGCGCCACGCAAACAAAGGTTGTTTCCAGAGGACGACCCAGACTATCCACCGGGATGGTTTTCAGTTCTACGCCTAACGCGGCGAAATCCTGCTCCGGCTTGCTCCCGGCGCTGGCGCCGAGCCAGATCTCCAGCAAGACGCCGATCCAGCCTTTGTCTCGCTTCAAATCTTTAGGCGTGGTAATGCCGGCCATCGCCGCCAGCTCGCCTAACGTATAGCCGGAAAGCTGCCGCGCCTGGGCTAACAGCAATGCTTCCGAAGCAGGCGGAGTCGGTAGCGGACAAAGAGCGGACATGACTATTACCTTAGGTTAAAAAGTGAACAGTGATTTTATACCGTATGGGCAGAGTTTATCTTTTTCTGTGTCTTATATTCAATAGACTGATTTTTATTGCCTTTTTTGTGTTGTTTCTTCGTGTTGCGCAACGCTGAAGCGGGTTTTCCAATTCTGGTCACTGACAATAAACAGGATCTTACACTATGTTATCCACAGAAAGTTGGGATAACTGTGTAAAACCACCACTACTGTTTCCATTTACAGCCTTGACGTGCGACGAAAATCGAAAATTCAGACAAATAGTGCGTAAGTTATTGGCACAATCTGTGGATAAAACCGACGCTGGTTGATCTTTCATCAGCATAAGGATCTTAGATGTGATACTGGTCACGCTTTATGAAGGCGGCATGTAGGATTTGTCTATAACACAATGAATATAAGGCACTATTTTTACTGTTTTCCGCATGAGGAATTCAGACTGTTCTGGGTTTTCCCGTGGTAATTCCATACTTCTTCACAACTATATCCACAGAAAAGGTGAATAAAATGGCGCAAGGGCGTCATCATCTGTTTATAACTCGGCTATTTACTGTGAGTTATTCAATTGTTATTAGGCTGTGTCACTATTACAGAGTGGTTTACCGCCTCACTGGAGTATGAAACAATCGTTCATATATAAGGTTTATGTTGAGGTAGTCCGGTGATTGATGACGATGGCTACCGCCCAAATGTAGGTATCGTAATTTGTAATCGTCAGGGGCAGGTGATGTGGGCCCGGCGATTTGGTCAGCACTCCTGGCAGTTCCCGCAGGGCGGGATAAATCCAGGGGAGTCGGCAGAACAGGCGATGTACCGGGAACTGTTTGAAGAAGTTGGGTTAAGCCGTAAAGATGTGCGGATCCTTGCTTCTACTCGCAACTGGTTGCGTTACAAGTTACCAAAACGTTTGGTGCGTTGGGACACAAAGCCGGTATGTATCGGCCAGAAACAAAAGTGGTTTCTTTTGCAGTTAATGAGCGCCGACGCCGAAATCAATATGCAAACCAGCAGTACGCCGGAGTTTGACGGCTGGCGCTGGGTAAGTTACTGGTATCCGGTTCGACAAGTGGTGTCATTTAAACGCGATGTCTACCGCAGGGTAATGAAAGAGTTTGCAAGTGTTGTCATGGCGCTTCAGGATAATCCCCCTAAGCTACAAAGCGCGCCTGCTTATCGACGTAAAAGAGGTTAAGCCACGCAAATTATGCTCACTCGCCTGCGCGAAATAGTCGAAAAAGTGGCCAGTGCGCCGCGTCTGAACGAGGCGCTGAATATTCTGGTCACGGATATCTGTCTTGCGATGGATACAGAGGTTTGCTCGGTTTACCTGGCCGATCATGACCGACGTTGTTATTACCTGATGGCGACGCGGGGGTTGAAAAAACCGCGTGGTCGAACCGTTGCGCTTGCGTTTGATGAGGGGATCGTCGGTCTGGTGGGCAGACTGGCGGAGCCCATTAACCTTGCCGATGCGCAAAAACATCCCAGCTTTAAATACATTCCTTCGGTAAAAGAGGAGCGTTTTCGCGCGTTTCTCGGCGTGCCGATCATTCAGCGTCGCCAACTTCTCGGCGTGCTGGTCGTACAGCAGCGCGAATTGCGCCAGTACGATGAAAGCGAAGAGTCTTTCCTCGTCACGCTCGCTACGCAGATGGCGGCTATCCTGTCACAGTCGCAGGTCACAGCGCTGTTCGGGCAATACCGGCAGACGCGAATCCGCGCGCTTCCTGCGGCGCCGGGCGTGGCTATCGCAACGGGCTGGCAAGACGCGACCATGCCGCTGATGGAACAGGTTTACGAAGCGTCTACGCTGGATACCTCTCTTGAACGCGAACGACTGACCGGCGCGCTGGAAGAGGCGGCGAACGAATTCCGACGATACAGCAAACGCTTTGCCGCCGGCGCGCAAAAAGAGACGGCGGCCATTTTCGATCTGTACTCACACCTGCTTTCAGATGCCAGACTGCGTCGCGAACTCTTCGCCGAGGTCGACAAAGGCGCTGTTGCGGAGTGGGCCGTTAAAAAAATCATCGAAAAATTTGCCGAGCAATTTGCGGCGCTAACCGATAACTACCTCAAAGAACGTGCGGGAGACTTACGCACGCTGGGGCAGCGGCTGTTATTCCACCTTGATGATTCAGTTCAGGGGCCAAACGCCTGGCCGGAACGTTTTATTCTGGTCGCGGATGAGCTGTCGGCGACCACCCTGGCGGAGCTGCCGCAGGACAGGCTGGCGGGCGTTGTAGTGCGCGACGGCGCGGCAAACTCGCATGCGGCGATTATGGTGCGCGCGCTCGGTATCCCGACCGTCATGGGCGCGGATATCCAGCCTTCGGTGCTACATCGCCGTACGTTGGTGGTGGATGGCTATCGCGGTGAATTACTGGTCGATCCTGAACCCGTGCTTATTCAGGAATATCAGCGACTCATTAGTGAAGAGATAGAACTCAGTCGTCTGGCGGAGGACGACGTCAATCTTCCCGCCCAACTGAAAAGCGGCGAGCGAGTCAAAGTGATGCTGAATGCCGGGCTCAGCCCCGAGCATGAGGAAAAGTTAGGCAGTCGGATCGACGGTATCGGCCTGTACCGTACTGAAATTCCCTTTATGCTGCAAAGCGGGTTTCCCTCGGAAGAAGAGCAGGTGGCGCAGTATCAAGGGATGCTGCAAATGTTTAACGATAAACCGGTGACGCTGCGGACCCTGGATGTGGGAGCGGATAAACAACTGCCCTATATGCCGATCAGCGAGGAGAACCCGTGCCTGGGCTGGCGCGGGATCCGCATTACGCTGGATCAGCCGGAGATATTTTTGATCCAGGTCCGCGCGATGCTGCGCGCCAATGCGGCGACTGGCAACCTCAGCATTTTGTTGCCGATGGTCACCAGTATTGATGAAGTCGATGAAGCGCGGCGTCTGATCGAACGCGCCGGGCGCGAGGTCGAGGAGATGATCGGCTATGCGATCCCGAAACCGCGTATCGGCATTATGCTGGAAGTGCCGTCCATGGTATTTATGCTGCCGCATCTGGCTAACCGGATCGACTTTATCTCGGTCGGCACCAACGATTTAACGCAATATATCCTGGCGGTAGATCGCAACAATACTCGCGTGGCCAGTATTTACGACAGTCTGCATCCGGCTATGCTGCGCGCACTGTCCATGATTGCGCAGGAAGCCGAAAAAAATGGCCTCGATCTTCGCTTGTGCGGCGAGATGGCGGGCGATCCGATGTGCGTGGCGATTCTTATCGGTCTGGGATATCGCCATCTTTCGATGAATGGCCGTTCGGTAGCGCGTGTGAAATATCTGCTGCGGCATATCGATTTTGAAGACGCGCAAACCCTTGCCAGACGCAGCCTTGAGGCGCAGATGGCGACCGAAGTGCGTCATCAGGTGGCGGCGTTTATGGAGCGCCGCGGGATGGGGGGATTGATTCGCGGAGGGTTGTAACGACTGGAGCGGGAAAAGAGAGTGACTGTGGATTCACGGCGCAGACAACACGCCTGCAAGATGAAAGACAATGCGTATACATATCTTTTAACGGTAATCGGCATCTCGCTTTTAACCCTTGTGCTATTATTCGCACCTTTGGAGCGTCTGCAACGCGCAGGCGCGCTTATCAATCGCTATCTCTTCAGCGAAATAACAAGAAATTGTGGTGACAGATGACCAGTAGCTATCTGCATTTTCCGGACTTTGATCCGGTCATTTTCTCAATTGGGCCCGTCGCGCTTCACTGGTATGGCTTGATGTATCTGGTGGGGTTCGTTTTCGCGATGTGGTTGGCGGTGCGTCGTGCTAACCGTCCGGGAAGCGGTTGGACCAAAAACGAAGTTGAAAATTTACTCTATGCAGGTTTCCTGGGGGTGTTCCTGGGGGGGCGTATTGGCTATGTCCTGTTTTATAACTTCCCTCTGTTTCTGGATAACCCGCTCTATTTATTCCGCGTCTGGGACGGCGGTATGTCCTTCCACGGCGGGCTTATCGGCGTGATACTGGTGATGATTATCTTCGCCAGGCGCACGAAGCGCTCGTTCTTTCAGGTGTCTGATTTTATTGCGCCGTTAATTCCGTTCGGCCTGGGCGCCGGGCGTCTGGGCAACTTTATCAACGGTGAATTGTGGGGGCGCGTCGATCCTGACTTCCGGTTTGCCATGCTCTTTCCTGGCTCACGCGCGGAAGATATTGCGCTGCTGCCGTCACATCCGCAATGGCAGCCTATTTTTGATACCTACGGCGTATTGCCGCGCCACCCTTCCCAGTTGTATGAGCTGGCATTAGAAGGCGTGGTGCTGTTTATCATTCTTAATCTCTTTATTCGCAAACCGCGTCCGATGGGCGCAGTCTCCGGATTATTCCTGATTGGCTATGGCGCGTTTCGTATCATTGTTGAATTCTTCCGCCAGCCGGACGCGCAATTTACCGGCGCGTGGGTACAGTACATCAGCATGGGGCAGATTCTCTCTATCCCGATGATTATCGCTGGCGCGATCATGATGGTTTGGGCATATCGCCGCCGCCCGCAGCAACACGTTTCCTGAGGAACCATGAAACAGTATTTAGAACTGATGCAAAAAGTGCTGGATGAAGGCACACAGAAAAACGACCGTACCGGCACCGGCACGCTTTCCATTTTTGGCCATCAGATGCGTTTTAACCTGCAGGAAGGCTTTCCTCTGGTGACGACAAAACGCTGCCATTTACGTTCAATTATTCACGAACTGCTATGGTTTTTGCAGGGCGATACCAACATCGCTTACCTGCACGAAAATAATGTCACCATCTGGGACGAATGGGCCGATGAGAACGGCGATTTAGGCCCGGTTTATGGTAAGCAGTGGCGGGCATGGCCAACACCGGATGGCCGCCATATCGATCAGATCGCCACGGTTTTAAGCCAGCTTAAAAACGACCCGGACTCTCGTCGTATTATCGTTTCTGCGTGGAACGTCGGCGAGCTGGATAAGATGGCGCTGGCGCCGTGTCACGCCTTTTTCCAGTTTTATGTCGCAGATGGAAAACTCTCCTGCCAGCTTTATCAACGCTCCTGCGATGTGTTCCTCGGTCTGCCGTTCAACATTGCCAGCTACGCGTTACTGGTGCATATGATGGCGCAACAGTGCGACCTGGACGTCGGCGATTTTGTCTGGACCGGCGGCGACACGCACCTGTACAGCAACCATATGGAGCAGACGCACCTGCAATTAAGCCGTGAACCGCGCGCGCTGCCGAAGCTGGTCATTAAGCGTAAACCTGATTCGCTTTTTGACTACCGGTTCGATGATTTCGAAATTGAAGGCTATGATCCGCACCCCGGTATTAAAGCGCCGGTCGCTATCTAAGCGTTGACGATCCTGCCATAACCGACGTCATTGCGCGTCGGTTTTTTTTACCCTTCGTCTCAATCTTCGGCGCGCATTCCTGAAATTTTGCAACGCGCTGCAAGACATGAACTTTTTTCCGTAACGCGCCGAACAATCTGTATTTGGCGCTCGTTATTTTTCTTCCGCCCGCCATACTGCCGACATGAAAAAACAACAGGGCTATACGCTCATTGAAACGGTGGTCGCGATGTCGCTCATTATCATTCTCAGCGCCACAGGACTTTATGGCTGGCAACGCTGGCAGCAGCAACAGCGCCTGTGGCAAACCGCATGTCAGGTGCGGGATTACCTGCTGCAACTTCGTGAGGACGCTCACTGGCATAACCGCGATCACATTCTTCGCGTGGTCAGCGAAGGTGGTTCATGGTGCTTTGTCAGCTCTGTTGCTACGCAAACATCGTGTACGCCATCTTCCCCCTTTGTGTTTACGCCCGACTGGCGTGATGTCGTCCTTGCCGATATCACGCCATCGTTAGCCTTCTTTGGCTTGCGCAATACGGCATGGGCAGGGCACATCGTACTGAAAAACGCTGCCGGAGAGTGGCGTCTGGTCGTCTCCTCCTGGGGGCGAATCAGGCTATGCGAGCGTAACGAGGCCGCCACGTGTCAATAACCACGCGGGGGTTCTCGCTACTGGAGGTTGTGCTGGCGATGGTGATAGGTTCCATTTTACTGCTTGGATCCGCACGATTTTTACCGGCGCTACAGCGTGAGATCTGGCACAACACGCGACAGTTATCGCTGGAAGATGAAATCTGGCAGCGAACCTATACCGTAGCGAAGCATCTTCAACGTGCGGGTTACTGTCATGGCCACTGTATTGGCGAAGGGTTACATCTTGCTGAACAGGGGCAATGCGTCATCGTTCAGTGGGACGGGAATAATAACGGTGTCTGGGATACCATACCGGCGAAAGAGGCCGACCAGACCGGGTTCCGTATGAAGGATAACGTTCTGGAAACATTACGCGGAGCAACATCTTGCCAGGGGAAGGGATGGGAAAAAATGACCGATCCCAATACGGTACTCATCACGGCTTTTACCGTTGAGCGACGGGATATAACGGGATTCTCGCCAGTGCTCATGCTGCATCTGCGCGGCGCCAGCAAAGCCGAGCCTCAGACGGTTATTGACGCGCAATACAGCGTAACGGGATTTAATCTGTGAATCGGGAACGTGGCGCTTCTTCGCTAATACTGGCGCTTTTAATACTGATTCTGGGTAGTCTGCTACTGCAAGGCGTAAATCAGCAGCAGGCCAGCTATGCCGCCCGCGTGACGACGCAGAGCCTGGCGATACAACGCCAGGCGCTCGTACAGTCGGCGCTGGAATGGGGGCGGGGGCAGCTATGGTCAGGCGTAACCGAAATGGAATGTCGGCGCTATTCCTCTTCAGGAGCAAGAGTCTGTTTGCGGAGATTATCGGGGGATGAGGTGGTGATGGCGGCGCAAGATGACGGCATGACGTTATGGCGTTTGGGCAACGTCATTCAGGGAAGTATTGTCTTTTCTCCCCACGGCTGGAGTGATTTTTGTCCGTTAAAAGAGGTGGCGTTATGTCGCATCCCCTGAATTTACAACGCGGGTTTAGCCTCCCGGAAGTTTTAGTGGCGATGGTTCTAATGGTAATGATCGTCACCGCGCTGTCAGGCTATCAGCGGGTATTAATGCACAGTTTTGCATTACGACACCAGTATCTCCAGATCTGGCGGCAGGCGTGGCAGCAAACGGCGCTGTATCCATTTTCGCCTGCTGAAGGCTGGAAGGCCAACCGGATGCAGACAACGCAATCGGGATGTGTCAGCATCAGCGTCACGATGGTTTCACCCTCTGGCAGGCAGGGGCAGATGACGCGCTTGCATTGTCCAAATCGTTAATCGTCAGGAGTAATTATGTTAAGGGTCTACCACTCCAATCGTCTGGATGTGCTGGAAGCGTTGATGGAGTTCATCGTCGAACGCGAGCGGCTGGATGATCCCTTTGAACCAGAAATGATTCTGGTTCAAAGCACGGGTATGGCGCAGTGGCTGCAGATGACCCTTTCACAAAAGTTTGGTATTGCGGCGAATATCGCTTTTCCGTTACCGGCGAGTTTTATCTGGGAGATGTTTGTCCGCGTGTTGCCGGATATCCCCAAAGAAAGCGCTTTCAGCAAACAAAGCATGAGCTGGAAACTGATGACCTTGCTGCCGCAGTTGCTGGATAAGGATGAGTTTGTACTGCTGCGCCATTATCTGACCGACGACACTGATAAACGCAAACTCTTTCAGCTTTCCGCGCGCGCCGCCGACCTGTTCGATCAGTATCTGGTTTATCGGCCTGACTGGCTTACGCAGTGGGAGGCGGGAGAAACCGTGGAAGGTCTGGGGGAGGCGCAAAACTGGCAGGCGCCGCTGTGGAAAGCATTGGTGGAATATACCGCCGCGCTGGGGCAGCCGCGCTGGCATCGCGCCAATCTCTACCAACGCTTTATTCAAACGCTGGAAAGCGCGACCGCCTGCCCGCCAGGGTTGCCGTCCCGCGTTTTTATTTGCGGCATTTCCGCGTTACCGCCAGTGTATCTCAGAGCGTTGCAGGCGCTGGGCAAACATATTGAAATTCATCTCCTTTTTACTAATCCGTGTCGGTATTACTGGGGGGACATTAAAGACCCAGCCTGGCTGGCAAAACTCATGGCTCGCCAGCGTCGTCACAGTTTTGAAGACCGTCATTTACCGTTGTTCCGTGAAAACCAGAATCCGGAAGCCTTATTTAACAGCGACGGTGAACAGGATATCGGTAATCCGCTACTGGCCTCATGGGGAAAACTGGGGCGGGATTATATCTACCTGCTATCTGAACTGGAAAACAGCCAGGAGCTGGATGCGTTTGTTGATATTACGCCAGATAATCTTTTGCATCGGATTCAGGCGGATATTCTTGAACTGGAAAGCCATGCGGTGGCGGGCGTAAACCTTGAGGAGTATTCGCGCAGCGACAATAAGCGTCTGCTCGATCCCGAAGATAACAGCCTCTCTTTTCACGTTTGTCACAGCCCGCAGCGCGAGGTGGAGATACTGCACGATCGCCTTCTGGCGATGCTGGAAGCCGATCCGACGCTAACGCCGCGCGACATTATCGTTATGGTGGCTGATATTGACAGCTATAGCCCGTTTATCCAGGCGGTATTTGGTAGCGCGCCAACGGAGCGCTATCTGCCTTATGCCATTTCCGATCGGCGGGCGCGTCAGTCACATCCGGTGTTACAGGCATTTATCAGCCTACTTTCGTTACCGGACAGCCGCTTCGTCTCCGAGGATGTTCTGGCGTTGTTAGACGTACCGGTATTGGCTGCCCGCTTTACGATCAACGAAGAAGGGCTGCGTTATTTGCGCTTGTGGGTCAATGAGTCAGGCATTCGCTGGGGAATTGACGATGACAACGTACGCGAGCTGGAACTTCCTGCCACGGGACAGCATACATGGCAATTTGGCCTGACGCGTATGCTGCTGGGGTATGCGATGGAAAGCGCCCAAGGCGAGTGGCAGTCGGTTCTGCCTTATGACGAATCCAGCGGTCTGATTGCTGAGCTGGTCGGGCATCTGGCTTCGCTGCTGATGCAGCTTAATATCTGGCGGCGCGGTCTGGCGCAGGAGCGACCGCTGGAAGAGTGGTTGCCCGTTTGTCGCGACATGCTCAATGATTTCTTCCTGCCCGATGCGGACACGGAAGCGGCAATGACATTGATTGAACAGCAGTGGCAGGCCATTATCGCCGAAGGCGTCGCGGCGGAATATGGCGACGCGGTACCGATTTCGCTACTGCGGGATGAACTGGCGCAGCGTCTGGATCAGGAACGTATTAGCCAGCGCTTCCTGGCGGGCCCCATCAATATTTGTACGCTGATGCCGATGCGTTCCATTCCGTTCAGAGTCGTTTGCCTGCTGGGAATGAACGACGGCGTATACCCGCGCCAGCTTGCGCCGTTGGGCTTTGACCTGATGAGCCAAAAACCCATGCGCGGGGATCGAAGCCGTCGCGACGATGACCGCTATCTGTTTCTGGAAGCGTTAATCTCGGCGCAGCAAACGCTGTATATCAGCTACATCGGTCGCTCCATCCAGGATAATAGCGAACGCTTTCCCTCTGTACTGGTGCAAGAATTGGTGGATTACATCGGGCAAAGCCACTATTTGCCGGGCGACGAAATGCTGACCTGTGATGAGAGCGAAGCACGAGTCAAAGCGCATATTACGCGTCTGCATACCCGTATGCCTTTTGATGCGCAAAATTACCAACCCGGCGAACAGCAAAGTTATGCCAGAGAGTGGTTGCCTGCGGCGAGTCAGTCGGGAAAAGCGCATTCTGACTTTGTGCAGCCGCTTCCTTTTACGATGCCGGAAACATTGACTCTGGAAAGTCTGCAGCGTTTTTGGGCCCATCCGGTACGCGCATTTTTTCAGATGCGGCTTCAGGTTAATTTCCGCTCGGAAGAGAGTGAGATTCCTGATGCGGAACCGTTTGAATTAGAGGGGTTGACGCGATATCAACTTAACCAACAGTTGCTCAATACGCTGGTTGAAGAGGACGACGTCGAACGCTTGTTCCGCCGTTTCCGGGCAGCGGGAGAGCTGCCTTACGGCGCGTTTGGCGAAATATTCTGGGATGCGCAATGTCAGGAGATGCAGCAACTGGCAAGCCGGGTCATCGCCTGCCGTAAGCCGAGCCAAAGCCTGGAAGTGGATCTGCTTTGCAATGGCGTTCAGCTAACCGGCTGGCTACCGCAGGTACAGGAGGATGGATTATTGCGCTGGCGTCCCGCTTTAATCAGCGTTGCGCAAGGTGTGCAACTTTGGCTGGAACACCTTGTCTATTGTGCCAGCGGCGGTAGTGGCGAAAGTCGCCTGTTTTTGCGCAAAGAGGGAGAATGGCGATTTCCGCCTCTTGATAAAACGCAGGCAATGGCTTACCTGGCGCAACTGATTGAAGGCTACCGGGAAGGCATGTCTTCTCCGCTATTGGTACTGCCGGAAAGCGGCGGCGCATGGATAAAAGCCTGTTATGACGCTGAAAATGATGTCATGTTAGACGACGATGATACCTTACAGAAGGCCAGGACAAAGTTTTTACAGGCTTATGAAGGCAACATGATGGTGAGCGGCGAAGGCGAAGATATCTGGTATCAACGTCTTTGGCGTCAGCTGGAATCTGAAACGTTGCAGGCTATCATTGCGCAGTCCCGGCATTACCTGTTACCGCTGTTTCGTTTTAATCAGTCTCGTTGATTGTATGAAAATCGCGCCATTAAAAGGCTTCGACTATGATGCGCTCTTCGTCACGGACTGATGACTGATAAAAAGATGCTGCCTGGTTCAGCACAATAATATCCCGTTCTGCTCAGGTCGATGGTTTACGTGACCATACAGATGAGTGGGAATGAAAGTTAATGATGAGGTCCGTGAATGCCCCGCAGCACCTGGTTCAAAGCGTTATTGTTATTGGTCGCCCTCTGGGGGCCTGCAGTTCAGGCGGATATCGGTTGGCAACCGCTGCAAGAAACTATCCGTAAAAGCGATAAAGATACCCGGCAGTATCAGGCGATACGTCTTGATAATGACATGGTGGTGTTGCTGGTATCCGATCCGCAGGCTGTAAAGTCACTTTCTGCGTTAGTGGTGCCCGTTGGATCGCTTGAAGATCCTGAGGCTCATCAGGGGCTTGCTCATTATCTTGAGCATATGTGCCTGATGGGGTCAAAAAAATATCCGCAGGCGGATAGCCTTGCCGAATACCTTAAAAGACATGGCGGTAGCCACAACGCCAGCACCGCGCCTTATCGAACAGCCTTCTACCTGGAGGTTGAAAACGACGCGCTACCAGGCGCCGTAGATCGCCTGGCCGACGCCATTGCCGCGCCATTGCTCGATAAAAAGTATGCCGAACGCGAACGAAACGCGGTGAATGCCGAGCTGACGATGGCGCGCACCCGCGACGGTATGCGTATGGCGCAGGTAAGCGCCGAAACCATTAACCCGGCGCATCCAGGCTCGCACTTTTCTGGCGGCAATCTGGAAACGCTAAGCGATAAGCCGGGCAATCCGGTGCAACAGGCGTTGATCGCTTTTCATGAAAAATACTATTCATCTAATCTGATGAAGGCGGTGATTTACAGTAATAAACCCTTGCCGGAACTGGCGAGTATTGCCGCCGCAACCTATGGTCGCGTGCCGAATAAACAGATTAAAAAACCGGAAATTACCGTACCTGTCATCACCGAGGCGCAGAAGGGCATCATTATTCATTACGTGCCGGCGCTACCGCGTAAAGTGCTGCGCGTGGAGTTTCGTATTGATAACAATAGCGCGCAGTTCCGTAGCAAGACCGATGAACTGGTCTCTTATCTGATTGGCAATCGTAGCCCGGGGACGCTCTCTGACTGGCTGCAAAAACAAGGACTGGTCGAAGGTATTAGCGCGGATTCCGATCCGATTGTTAATGGTAACAGCGGCGTATTTGCCATTTCGGCAACGCTGACCGATAAAGGTTTGGCCAATCGTGATGAAGTCGTCGCAGCTATCTTTAGCTATCTCAATACGTTACGTGAAAAAGGGATAGATAAACGTTACTTTGACGAGCTGGCGCATGTGCTGGATCTCGACTTCCGCTATCCGTCGATTACCCGCGATATGGACTATGTCGAATGGCTGGCGGACACTATGATCCGCGTCCCGGTAGCGCATACGCTGGATGCGGCGAATATCGCCGATCGTTACGATCCTGCCGCTATCAAAAATCGCCTGGCGATGATGACGCCGCAGAATGCGCGCATCTGGTACATTAGTCCCCAGGAACCCCATAATAAGATTGCGTATTTTGTGGATGCGCCTTATCAGGTCGATAAGATTAGCGAACAGACGTTTAAAAACTGGCAGCAAAAAGCACAGGGCATTGCGTTGTCGCTGCCGGAGTTAAACCCCTATATTCCTGATGATTTCACGCTTGTGAAGAATGACAAAAACTACGTGCGGCCAGAACTGATTGTCGATAAAGCGGATTTGCGCGTGGTTTATGCGCCGAGTCGTTATTTCGCCAGCGAGCCAAAAGCTGACGTGAGCGTGGTATTGCGTAACCCGCAGGCGATGGACAGCGCCCGCAATCAGGTACTGTTCGCCCTTAATGATTATCTGGCGGGAATGGCGCTCGATCAGCTCAGCAACCAGGCGGCAGTGGGCGGCATTAGCTTTTCCACTAACGCCAACAATGGTCTGATGGTCACTGCGAACGGTTATACCCAGCGTTTGCCGCAGCTTTTCCTGGCGTTGCTGGAAGGATATTTTAGCTACGACGCCACGGAAGAACAGCTGGCGCAGGCGAAATCCTGGTATACGCAGATGATGGATTCTGCGGAGAAGGGAAAAGCCTACGAACAGGCGATTATGCCGGTGCAGATGATTTCGCAGGTGCCTTATTTTTCCCGTGATGAACGTCGCGCTTTGCTGCCGTCCATTACGTTGAAAGAGGTGATGGCCTATCGTAATGCGTTAAAAACGGGCGCTCGTCCGGAATTTCTGGTTATAGGAAATATGAGCGAAGCCCAGGCGACCTCTCTGGCGCAAGATGTTCAAAAACAGCTCGCGGCGAACGGATCGGCGTGGTGTCGTAACAAAGACGTGGTGGTTGAGAAAAAGCAGTCCGTAATATTTGAAAAAGCGGGCAGTAGCACCGACTCTGCGTTAGCCGCGGTCTTTGTCCCGGCCGGCTACGACGAGTACGTCAGCGCCGCCTACAGCGCGATGTTAGGTCAGATTGTTCAACCGTGGTTTTACAATCAGCTACGAACCGAAGAGCAACTGGGATACGCCGTTTTCGCCTTTCCGATGAGCGTTGGCCGTCAGTGGGGAATGGGATTCCTGCTACAGAGCAACGATAAACAGCCCTCTTACCTGTGGCAACGCTATCAGGCATTTTTCCCTGACGCCGAGGCGAAGCTGAGGGCGATGAAGCCGGAAGAGTTCGCCCAAATTCAGCAGGCGATCATTACGCAAATGCGTCAGGCGCCGCAAACGTTGGGCGAAGAAGCATCCCGTTTAAGCAAGGATTTCGATCGGGGTAATATGCGCTTTGACTCGCGTGATAAAATCATCGCTCAGATAAAATTGCTGACGCCACAAAAGCTTGCCGACTTCTTCCACCAGGCGGTGGTGGAACCACAAGGTATGGCAATATTGTCACAGATTGCCGGTAGCCAGAATGGAAAAGCAGAATACGTGCATCCGACAGGCTGGAAAGTGTGGGATAACGTCAGCGCATTGCAGCAAACGTTACCTCTAATGAGCGAAAAGAATGAATGATGTCGCCGAGACTCTTGATCCTCTGCGCTTGCCCCTGACAGGCGAGCATCTGATTGAAGCATCAGCGGGCACAGGCAAAACGTTTACTATCGCGGCGCTGTATCTGCGGTTATTGCTCGGTCTGGGCGGCAGTGCCGCATTTCCCCGTCCGTTGACCGTTGAAGAACTGCTGGTGGTAACCTTTACGGAGGCCGCCACTGAAGAGCTGCGTGGGCGAATTCGCAGTAATATCCATGAGTTGCGCATCGCCTGTCTGCGAGAAAGCACGGATAATCCGCTGTATGCCCGCTTGCTGGAAGAAATTAGCGACAAAAAGCAGGCCGCGCAGTGGTTATTACTGGCGGAACGACAAATGGATGAGGCCGCGGTTTTTACCATCCACGGTTTTTGCCAGCGTATGCTCAGCCTGAACGCTTTCGAATCCGGTATGTTGTTTGAGCAACAGCTTATTGAAGACGAATCTTTGTTGCGTTATCAGGCCTGCGCCGATTTCTGGAGGCGTCATTGCTATCCGCTGCCGCGCGACATCGCGCAGGTGGTGTTTGACGTATGGAAGGGGCCGAAGGCGCTCTTAAAGGATATCGATCGTTATCTGCAGGGCGAAGCGCCGGTCATTAAAGCGCCGCCATCGCAGGAGGAGACGCTGGCATCGCGTCATGAACAGATCCTGGCGCGCATCAACCAGGTGAAGCAGCAGTGGTGTGAGGCGGTTAGCGAGCTGGACGCGCTAATCGAATCATCCGGCATCGATCGCAGAAAATTCAACCGCGGCAATCAGGCGAAATGGATCGAAAAGATCACCGCGTGGGCGCAAGAAGAGACCAAAAATTATCAATTACCCGAGGCGTTGGGAAAATTTTCACAGCGTTTTTTAGCTGAGCGCACCAAAGCTGGCGGCGTGACGCCCCAGCACCCATTGTTTGTCGCCATTGATAACCTGTTGGGCGAACCGCTATCGATTAAAGATCTGGTTCTTACCCGAGCGCTCTCAGAGATCCGTGAAACGGTGGCTCAGGAAAAACGACGGCGCGGCGAGCTGGGGTTTGACGATATGCTCAGCCGTTTAGATACCGCGCTGCGTAGTGAAAGCGGCGAGGCGCTGGCTGCGGCGATTCGCATCCGTTTTCCGGTGGCGATGATCGATGAATTTCAGGATACCGACCCACAACAGTACCGTATTTTTCGCCGTATCTGGCGACATCAACCCGATACGGCGCTATTGCTGATTGGCGATCCTAAGCAGGCGATTTATGCGTTTCGTGGCGCGGATATCTTTACCTACATGAAGGCTCGCAGCGAAGTGAGCGCGCACTATACGCTTGACACTAACTGGCGCTCCGCGCCGGGGATGGTGAATAGCGTTAACAAGCTGTTCAGTCAGATGAACGACGCCTTTATGTTCCGCGATATTCCCTTCAGTCCGGTAAAGTTTGCGCCCAGAAACCAGTCGCTGCAATTTAAAGTGAATGACGCGCCTCAACCGGCGATGACCCTGTGGCTAATGGAGGGGGAAAGCTGCGGTTCGGGCGATTATCAAAGTTATATGGCGCAGGTGTGCGCCACGCAAATTCGCGACTGGCTGCGCGCCGGACAAACGGGCGACGCGCTGCTGACGAATGGCGATTCGTCGCGGCCCGTTCGCGCCTCGGATATCAGCGTGCTGGTGCGCAGCAGGCGTGAGGCCGCGCTGATACGGGATGCGCTGACCATACTGGCGATCCCCTCCGTCTATCTTTCTAACCGCGACAGCGTATTCGAAACGCTCGAAGCGCAGGAAATGCTGTGGGTGTTGCAGGCGGTGATGGCGCCCGAACGTGAGAATACGCTACGTAGCGCTCTGGCGACATCAATGATGGGCCTTACCGCGCTGGATATCGAAACGCTTAACAATGATGAAAATGCGTGGGATGCGGTTGTTGAAGAGTTTGATGGCTACCGACAGATTTGGCATAAACGCGGCGTCATGCCTATGCTGCGCGCGTTAATGTCGGCGCGCAATATTGCTGAAAACCTGCTGGCGACAGCGGGAGGCGAACGTCGGCTGACGGATATTCTGCATATTAGCGAACTGTTACAGGAAGCCGGTTCGCAGCTGGAAAGCGAACATGCGCTGGTGCGTTGGCTGGCGCAACATATCCTTGAACCCGATAGCAATGCTTCCAGCCAGCAACTACGTCTGGAAAGCGATAAGCATCTGGTGCAAATCGTCACCATTCATAAATCGAAAGGTCTGGAATACCCGCTGGTCTGGTTACCTTTTATCACCCATTTCCGCGTGCAGGACCAGGCTTTTTATCACGACAGGCACTCCTACGAGGCGGTGCTGGACCTTAGTCACGCCGAAGAGAGCATAGCACTGGCGGAAGCCGAACGTCTGGCGGAAGACCTGCGCCTACTTTATGTCGCGCTGACCCGTGCAGTGTGGCATTGCAGCCTCGGCGTCGCGCCGCTGGTGCGGCGTCGCAGCGATAAGAAAGGCGAGACGGATGTGCACCAAAGCGCGCTTGGGCGACTCCTGCAAAAAGGCGAACCGATGGATGCCGCAGGCCTTCGCGCCTGTATTGAGGCGCTATGCGACGAGGATATCGTGTGTCGAACGCCAGGCAATACGGATAACGACCGCTGGCAAATTTCCGCTGCATCGCACGCGGAACTCAGCGCCAGAACGCTGCAACGTCTGCTTTATGATAGCTGGCGCGTCACCAGTTATTCCGGTTTGCAGCAGCGGGGACATAGCGTGGCGCAAGATCTTATTCCTCGTCTCGACATTGACGCCGCAGGCGTTGGCGAAGCGGCGGAAGCGCCGGCAATGACGCCGCATCACTTTCCTCGCGGGGCATCGCCGGGAACATTTTTGCACAGCCTGTTTGAAGAGCTTGATTTTACTCAACCGATAGACCCCCAATGGGTACAGGAAAAACTGGAGCTGAGTGGTTTTGAAACGCGATGGGAGCCCGTACTTACCCGCTGGCTGGACACCGTGTTACACGTTCCCCTTAACGAGACGGGCGTTAGTCTGAGCGTGCTGACCGGGCGTGAAAAACAGGTCGAAATGGAGTTTTATCTGCCGATTGCCCAGCCGCTTACCGCCGGAGAGCTGGATGCGTTGATTCGTCGATACGACCCGCTTTCAGCAGGTTGCCCTGCTCTGGATTTCATGCAGGTTCGCGGCATGTTAAAGGGCTTTATCGACCTGGTTTTTCGTTATGAGGGGCGCTATTACCTGCTCGACTATAAATCTAACTGGCTGGGCGAGGATAGCGCCGCTTATACCCAGACGGCGATGGCTGCGGCGATGCAGGCGCATCGCTATGATTTGCAGTACCAGCTTTATACGCTGGCATTGCACCGTTACCTTCGTCATCGAATGGCGAATTACGACTATGAACGCCATTTCGGCGGCGTCATCTATCTCTTTTTACGCGGGGTGGATAGCGAACGTCCGCAGCAGGGTATTTTTACCACTCGTCCTGCGGCGGCGTTAATTAACCAACTGGATGATATGTTTGCAGGTGAAATGAGTGAGGAGGCGCAATGACAATCCAGGAGCGGTTGCTGGAGGCCGTTGAACAAAAACTCTTACGGCCCATTGATGCCCAGTTTGCTTTAACCGTCGCCGGTAACGACGATCCCGCCGTGACGCTGGCGGCAGCGCTGCTTAGTCATGACGCAGGTGAAGGTCACGTGTGTCTGCCGTTGTCGCGTTTAACGTTAACGGAGGAGGCGCATCCCTTACTGGTCGCCTGGATAAGCGAAACGGCTACGCCAATTGACTGGAAAAAGCGGTTACTGGCGTCTGCGACGGTTAGCTGCGGCGATAGCCCCGCGCCGTTAATTCTGTGCGGCGATCGCCTCTACCTGAATCGCATGTGGTGCAACGAGCGTACGGTTGCGCGCTTTTTTAACGAGGTTAACCAGGCCATCGCCGTAGATGAAGATCAGTTATCCCGTATTCTGGACGCGCTATTCCCTCCGACAGACGAGGTGAACTGGCAAAAGGTGGCCGCCGCTGTAGCGCTAACTCGCCGTATCTCCGTGATTTCAGGCGGTCCCGGCACCGGTAAAACCACCACCGTCGCGAAGCTGCTGGCGGCATTAATTCAAATGGCGGATGGCGAACGTTGCCGTATCCGGCTGGCGGCACCGACCGGGAAAGCGGCCGCACGCCTGACGGAGTCGCTCGGCGCGGCGTTGCGTCAGCTTCCTCTTACCGATGCGCAGAAAAAGCGTATACCGGAGGACGCCAGTACGCTGCACCGACTGCTGGGCGCACAGCCCGGCAGCCAGCGATTACGCCATCATGCGGGCAACCCGCTGCATCTGGACGTGCTGGTGGTCGATGAAGCATCAATGATTGATTTGCCGATGATGTCACGTTTGATTGACGCTCTGCCGCCGCACGGGCGGGTCATTTTTCTTGGCGATCGCGATCAGTTGGCATCCGTTGAGGCGGGTGCTGTGTTGGGCGATATTTGCGCCTATGTCAACGCAGGGTTTACGGCGGAACGCGCCCGACAGCTAAGTCGACTAACAGGGAGCGCCATTCCGGCGGGGGCCGGAACGCAAGCCGCGTCTTTACGCGATAGCCTCTGTTTGTTGCAAAAGAGCTATCGTTTCGGCAGCGATTCTGGCATCGGCAAGCTGGCGGCGGCGATTAACTGCGGCGACAGGTCGGCAATCCAGGCTGTTTTTCAGCAGGGGTTTAGCGATATAGAGAAGCGTACATTGCAAAGCAGCGACGATTATGCCGGGATGCTGGATGAAGCGCTGGCGGGCTATGGTCGCTACCTGCGGTTGCTGCATGAGAAAGCGACGCCGGAGGCAATCCTTCAGGCTTTCAATGAGTATCAACTGCTTTGCGCGCTGCGTGAAGGCCCATTTGGCGTGAGGGGACTGAATGACCGCATTGAGCAGGCGATGGTGCAGCAACGAAAAATTCAGCGGCACCCGCATTCTCGCTGGTATGAAGGGCGTCCGGTAATGATTGCGCGCAACGATAGCGCGTTGGAGCTATTTAACGGCGATATTGGTATTGCGCTCGATCGCGGGCAGGGGTTACGCGTCTGGTTTGTGATGCCGGACGGCACGATCAAGTCCGTTCAGCCCAGCCGTCTGCCGGAACATGATACAACCTGGGCGATGACGGTACATAAATCACAGGGGTCTGAATTTGATCACGCCGCGCTGATTTTACCCAGCCAGCGTTCGCCGGTCGTGACGCGGGAGCTGGTGTATACCGCTGTTACGCGGGCGCGGCGGCGGTTATCGCTGTATGCCGATGAACGGATCCTGGCAAGCGCGATTGTGACGCGTACGGAGCGGCGCAGCGGATTAGCCACCTTATTTGATGAAGTCAGTCGTACCGGATAAGACGAGTTCTCGCCGGATGGCGACGCGTAGCGGCTTATCCGGCCTCCAAATGATGCTTTCGAGCGTAGGCCTGATAAGCGCAGCGCCATCAGGCCCCTCTTGTTATCCTAAATCCGCCATCAGCACCTTTGAACGTCGCTGATAGTTATACATTTTTTTCTTGCTCTCAGGCAGTAACTCAATATCGACAGGCGTGAAACCGCGCTCCTGGAACCAGTGAATACTGCGCGTCGTCAGCACAAACAATTTACTCAGCCCCATTTGCCGCGCCTGGGCGGCAACCCGCTCCAGAAGCACTTCTCCACGCGATGAGCTGCGATAATCCGGATGTACCGCTACGCAGGCCATTTCGCCTATTTTCTCTTCCAAAAAAGGATACAGCGCCGCGCAGGCGATAGTCATATTATCGCGCTGAATAATGGTAAATTTATCGATCTCCATCTCCAGTTGTTCACGGGAACGGCGTACCAGAATGCCCTGCTGTTCCAGTGGGCGGATAAGCTCCAGAATACCGCCAATATCGTTGATGGTGGCGCGGCGGATCTGCTCGGCGCTCTCCATGACGATCTGCGTACCGATACCATCACGCGAGAACAATTCCTGTAATAGCGAGCCATCTTCCTGATAGCTGATCAGATGGCAACGACGGACGCCGCTACGACAGGCTTTTACCGCGCCGCGCAAAAAACGTACGGTTCCGGAGTTGTAATCGCCCAGCGCTTCCAACTCTTCCACCCGCGCCTGCGCTTCATTCGGGAAGAGTTCAGAAATGATGCCGCCCTCGCTATTGGTAACGCCCTGAGAAGAACAGAAACCGATCATTTTTTCCGCTTTCAATTTAACGGCGAGTTGAGTGGCAATCTCTTCTGAGGTCAGATTAAAACTTTCGCCGGTCACTGAGACGGCGACCGGCCCCATCAGAACGATCGCGCCGTTATCCAACTGGCGGTTGATCGCATCTTCATCAATGCGCCGGATACGGCCGCTATGACAGTAGTCCACGCCATCATCAACGCCCAGCGGCTGCGCAATGGTGAAATTGCCGCTGACGACATTAATGTGCGCGCCCTGCAACGGCGTATTGTTCAGACTCATCGACAGACGGGCGGTAATATCAAGCTGGAGTAAACCGGCGGCCTGTTTCACCAGCTCCAGTGCTTTGGCGTCCGTCACCCGCGTGTTTTTGTGGTAAATCGGTTCATGATGATGCGCGGCCAGATTGGCGTCGATTTGTGGTCGCGCGCCATACACCACGACAAGGCGAATACCGAGGCTATGCAGTAGCCCGATATCGCTAACGATGCTGGAAAAATTGTCATGCTCAATGGCTTCGCCGCCGAGCATAATGACAAAGGTTTTTCCGCGATGGGTGTTGATATAGGGAACTGAATGGCGAAACCCTTCTACCAGTTCGGTTTTACGTTCCTTTATCATTGCGCGCCCCACTAGTGAATTATTATTCGAAATTAGTGTATTTTTATTCTGTTTTTGCCCTCTGTGCAAGCGTAAATTTTATGCGGTCCGATCGCTTTTCTTAGTAATGCCGTGAATATAAAAAGAATGTTTACCCTTTTATAGATGACAGATTATGCGTCATTCGCTAAAGTTTCCGGTCAATTTGGATGAACTTTGTATGATCTCTATTTAGTTTTTGCTCGGGAGAAGCATGTCGGGAGCCAATTCAGCAATCAGCCGTCGCCGTTTACTACAAGGCGCGGGCGCCATGTGGCTATTAAGCGTGAGCCAGGTCGGGCTGGCTGCCGTAAGCCAGGTCGTTGCGGTGCGTATCTGGCCTGCGTCCAGCTATACCCGCGTCACGGTAGAGTCGAATCGTCTGCTGAAATATAAACAATTTGCCTTAAGTAACCCGGACCGCGTGGTGGTAGATATTGAGGATGTGAATCTGAACTCGGTGCTTAAAGGCATTGGCGCGCAGATTCGCAGCGACGATCCGTATATCAAATCCGCAAGGGTAGGGCAGTTTGATCCTAAGACTGTGCGTATGGTCTTTGAGCTAAAACAAAACGTGAAGCCGCAGCTATTTGCGCTGGCGCCTGTGGCAGGCTTTAAAGAACGTCTGGTGATGGATCTTTATCCTGTCAATGCGCAGGATATGCAGGATCCGCTGCTGGCGCTGCTGGAAGACTACAATAAAGGCGATCTGGATAAACAGGTGCCGCCTTCGCAAAGCGGGCCGCAGCCCGGTAAAGCGGGGCGCGATCGTCCTATTGTCATTATGCTTGATCCGGGACACGGCGGCGAAGACCCCGGTGCGATAGGCAAATACAAAACGCGTGAAAAAGACGTGGTGCTCCAGATAGCCCGCCGCCTGCGCGCGTTGATCGAAAAAGAAGGCAACATGAAGGTCTATATGACGCGCAATGAAGACATCTTCATTCCGTTAAAAGTCCGGGTGGCGAAAGCGCAGAAACAGCGCGCCGACCTGTTTGTTTCTATTCATGCGGATGCCTTCACCAGCCGGCAGCCTAGCGGTTCATCCGTATTCGCGCTATCGACCAAAGGCGCCACCAGTACTGCGGCGAAATATCTGGCGCAAACGCAGAACGCCTCGGACTTAATTGGCGGGGTGAGCAAAAGCGGTGACCGTTATGTCGACCATACGATGTTCGATATGGTGCAATCGCTGACCATTGCCGATAGTTTGAAATTCGGTAAAGCGGTGTTGAAGCAGCTTGGTAAAATTAATGACCTGCATAAAAACAAGGTCGAGCAGGCGGGGTTTGCGGTGTTAAAGGCGCCCGATATTCCGTCTATTCTGGTCGAGACGGCGTTTATCAGTAACATTGAAGAAGAACGCAAGCTCAAGACCGCGACGTTCCAGCAACAGGTCGCAGAGTCGATTCTGGCGGGCATTAAAGCGTATTTTGCCGATGGGGCGACGCTGGCGAGAAGAAGTTAACCTGAGATAACGGCGAGTTTATTGCGCGGGTAAGTAGGATGCTGCCCGCACTGTTGTTGCGGACCAGACGACAGATACAAAAAAACACCCGTAAGGGTGTTCATTAAGTTGGTTGCGGGGGCCGGATTTGAACCGACGACCTTCGGGTTATGAGCCCGACGAGCTACCAGGCTGCTCCACCCCGCGTCCGTCTAAACTTGCATTCTCATTGTAATTGGTTGCGGGGGCCGGATTTGAACCGACGACCTTCGGGTTATGAGCCCGACGAGCTACCAGGCTGCTCCACCCCGCGTCCGTGGATGCGCACTATACTCCGCTGAGCTTTTGTTGCAACCCTTTTTTCATATAAATCGCTAATTTCTCATGAATTGCGCAAATACACCGCAGATAGCGCGATTTTTAAACGAATTTACATAATGAGATCGCGATCGCATTTCATTACTTCGGACGGTTTGTTATCTTCACCGGGCACTTTCGATTACGCAGAAGACGAGACACCATGAAAGGACGTTGGGCAAAATATGTGGCGACAGGCGTAATGCTGGCAATGCTGGCTGCCTGTTCATCAAAACCGACCGATCGCGGTCAGCAATATAAGGACGGGAAATTTACCCAGCCCTTCTCCCTGGTAAACCAGCCGGACGCAGTGGGTGCGCCGATTAATGCTGGTGACTTTGCCGAGCAGGTCGACCAGATCCGTTCCGCGTCGCCGCGTTTATACACCAATCAAAGCAACGTCTATAACGCTGTCCAGAACTGGTTACGTTCCGGAGGCGATACGCGTACTATGCGTCAGTTTGGTATCGATGCCTGGCAGATGGAAGGCACCGACAACTACGGTAACGTCCAGTTCACGGGCTACTATACGCCCGTCGTTCAGGCTCGCCATACGCGCCAGGGCGCGTTCCAGTACCCTATCTATAGTATGCCGCCAAAACGCGGGCGCTTACCGTCCCGCGCCCAGATCTACGCAGGCGCGCTGAGCGATAAGTACATCCTGGCCTGGAGTAATTCGCTGATGGATAACTTTATTATGGATGTCCAGGGCAGCGGCTATATTGATTTCGGTGACGGTAGTCCACTGAACTTCTTTAGTTATGCCGGTAAAAACGGCTGGCCTTATCGCAGTATTGGTAAAGTGCTTATCGATCGCGGTGAAGTGAAAAAAGAAGATATGTCGATGCAGGCTATACGCGAATGGGGAGAGAAGCACAGCGAAGCGGAAGTGCGTGAATTACTGGAGCAGAACCCGTCGTTCGTCTTCTTTAAGCCGCAATCTTTTGCGCCGGTCAAAGGTGCCAGCGCTGTACCGCTGATTGGGCGAGCATCCGTCGCCTCCGACCGCAGCATCATTCCGCCTGGCACGACCTTGTTGGCGGAAGTACCGTTGCTGGATAACAACGGTAAATTTAGCGGTCAGTATGAGCTACGTTTGATGGTCGCACTGGATGTCGGCGGAGCGATTAAAGGCCAGCACTTTGATATTTACCAGGGGATTGGCCCGGATGCCGGGCATCGTGCCGGATGGTATAATCACTATGGTCGCGTCTGGGTGTTAAAAAGCGCGCCGGGCGCCGGTAACGTGTTTAGCGGCTGATTGTGGTATTCTGCGACATCCGGATTGCCCGATAACGCGATCGCTATCGGGCCTGAAAATAGTGAGCAGGGGTGAGGAATAACCTCACCTTTTTTATTCTGAGGTCATATGTCAGTGGTGATAAGTGATGCCTGGCGCCAACGCTTTGGCGGCACCGCGCGTCTGTACGGTGAAAAAGCGCTGCAGCGGTTTGCTGAGGCGCATATCTGCGTCGTGGGAATCGGCGGGGTGGGATCATGGGCGGCAGAGGCGCTGGCGCGTACGGGCATCGGCGCGATTACGCTGATTGATATGGACGATGTCTGCGTGACCAATACGAACCGCCAGATCCATGCGTTGCGTGATAACGTTGGGTTGGCGAAAGCGGAAGTGATGGCCGAACGGATTCGTCAAATTAACCCGGAGTGCCGGGTAACGGTTATCGATGATTTCATCACGCCGGATAATGTGGCGGGTTATATGAACGCGGGTTTTACCTATGTTATTGACGCCATTGACAGCGTTCGTCCAAAAGCCGCGCTGATTGCGTACTGTCGCCGATATAAGGTTCCTTTAGTGACCACTGGCGGCGCGGGCGGGCAGATCGATCCGACGCAAATCCAGGTCGCTGATTTGGCGAAAACCATCCAGGATCCGCTGGCGGCAAAACTGCGTGAGAGATTGAAACATAATTTTGGCGTAGTGAAGAACAGTAAAGGTAAGCTGGGCGTGGACTGCGTTTTTTCCACCGAAGCGCTGGTTTACCCACAGGCGGACGGTTCCGTATGCGCGATGAAAGCTACCGCAGAAGGGCCAAAACGGATGGATTGCGCCTCTGGCTTCGGCGCGGCGACGATGGTGACGGCAACGTTCGGTTTTGTCGCCGTTTCCCATGCGCTGAAGAAGATCATGGCTAAAGCGGCGCGACAAGAATAAAAGGACGGGGCGGAGTGTCACGCAGACGCGTATCCGGCCCTGCGCCCTTTGTTAGCGAAAGAAGCGCTGTACCCTGCCGAACACCGGTTTCAGACGGGCGCGGAGATAATGGGAATATAAATTTTCAGATATGCATAGAAACAACCCGAACCATACTGCACAAAAGCAGAGCAGTTCCGCGTAATTAATGTGCTCGCCAAATATCATAATGGCAAGTAAGAACTGTAAAGACGGCTCTATATATTGCGCCAGTCCGGTGACAATCAACGAGGTGTGATTTAACGCGATGGCAAATAATACCAGTGGAATGATTGTCACTGGCGCCGTCATAACATACAAAAAGAAAGGAGTATTAGCGGATATAATTGGTCCAGTGTCGCTAAAGAGAAAAATTAATAGTGAGACAGGCAATGCCCATAATGTTTCAATCGTTATCGATGTCATCACATCATAATGTATAAACTTTCGCGCCAGGCCATATAGCGCAAATGATAATCCCATGGTTAGCGCCAGCGCCGGGAAATGCCGAAGCATGATAATTTGAAAAGTCAGGCCACAGACACCGGAAAAAACGGCGATGGCCTGAAACAACGACAGTTTTTCTTTAAGGAAAATGCATCCCAGTGCAATAACAAATAGCGGGTTGATAAAATAGCCGAGGCTGGCATCAAGTACCAGATGATGGGTTAGCGCATAAATAAAAGATGACCATGAGACAATCATCAAAAGTCCGGCGATCATGCAGAAGAAAAAAGATTTTTTATCTTTCCAGGCATCATGAAATCGCGTTCGCTGCCGAAATAACAATCTTACTGCCAGTAATAATGGAATTGACCAGAACACCCGGTATATCAATATTTGTGCGAGATTTCCCCCTGATAAATATTGATAATATAAAGGTGTTAACCCCCATAATATAAATGCCAGTACCACAAACATGGTACCGCTACGCAGATATTTTTCCACTTATCCATATCCTGTTATAACTTCACCCGATGCGTATGAATTTTCCAGTTCTCCTGCTACGCTACATCGAGTGGCTTTATTTACTCTAAAATCTTCACGCCGTTTTAACATGGATTCTAACATTGTAATTTCATTGTGATAGCTGATAAAAATCAAAAGAATGCTTATCAGGGAAATCTGACGCCGAAACTAATAAAGTGACTGGATTATTTTATCTGCATCGCCTGACCGCCGCTGTCAGGCGACAGAATATTTACGCTATTTCAACCCTTATGCGTTGCGGCAACAATCGCTTCGCTCAGCGCGTTCAGCCCCTGACTGCGTGAGGCGCTAAGCTGGGCGCGTAAACCCAGCTCATCAAACAGCGCCAGCGGTGAACGAGCCTGTAATTCGGCGGCGTTTTTTCCTTCCACTGCGGTGAGCAATACCGCCAGCAGGCCGCGGACAATCCGCCCCTCACTGTCGCCGAAAAAGTGCATCATTCCGTTATCTGATCGGGTAAAGCCCAGCCAGACGCGGTTCTCGCAGCCGGCTATCTCTTTCGCCTGCGCTTTGCATTCATCCGGCAGAGCGGGGAGCTGTTTTCCTAACAGAATCAACTGACGATATTTATCCTCCCACTGGGTCAGCGGGAGAAAGATAGCGCGTAACGTCTCTTCCGTTACCGTTGTGCCGAACGGGTGTCCGGTATAAAGAGGGTTTGTCATTAATCCACCAGCAGTTCCAGCGCGCGGTCAACGGCGTTAACCAACGCATCCACATCATGTTGGGTATTATACGGCGCAAAAGAGGCGCGCAGAGTCCCTGTGACGCCAAGTTCCGCCAGCAATGGCTGGGCGCAATGTTGCCCGGCCCGGAGCGCAATACCGTATTCCGCCAGCAGTGTCACCATATCGCCGTGGTGCACGCCGACAAAATCAAAGGCCAGCAGGCTGGAGTCCTGGCAGCGGAACGAACGAAAGCCCGGACGTTTCGCCAGTGCGTCTTCCGCCAGCGTTGCCAGCCCCCGGCTCCAGTTTTCGGCCTGTTCAATATCGATATCGGACAGCCATTCCAGCGCAGAGCTCAGGCCGATGACCCCGGCGACGTTCGGCGTCCCCGCTTCCAGTTTCCAGGGAGCGCTTTGAGTGGTGAAGCCTTCAAAGCTAACGTCACGGATCATCTTGCCGCCGCCGAGCCAGGGCGACATCGCCTCAAGAAGCTCCGGCTTACCGTACAGCACGCCGATACCGGTCGGGCCATACAGTTTGTGAGCGGAAAAAGCATAAAAATCGATATCAAGCTGCTGAACATCCGCCGGGAAGTGTA
This sequence comes from Salmonella sp. SAL04157, assembly GCF_046551635.1. Taxonomy (NCBI): domain Bacteria; kingdom Pseudomonadati; phylum Pseudomonadota; class Gammaproteobacteria; order Enterobacterales; family Enterobacteriaceae; genus Salmonella; species Salmonella sp. SAL04157. Next base: position 280,489 of record NZ_JBGDVS010000001.1, on the reverse strand, counting down.
CCGCGCCTTGCGCGCCATCTACCATCACGACCATTCCCGCTGCGTGAGCGGCGCTGATAGCGCTTGCGAGATCCGGGCAGCCGCCCGTTACGTTCGACATTTGCCCCAGCGCCAGAATCCGGCTGCGCGACGTGATCAGTTCCGGCAGACGCTCAACATCAGGAAGACGCCGGTCATTAAGCGGCAGTTTTATGACCTGCGCGCCGGTTTGTTGCGCCACCATCAGCCAGGGCACAAGGTTGGCGTGATGCTCGGCGACGCTAACGATAATTTCATCGCCGGGGCGCAGACGAGGACGGGCGTAACACTGCGCCACCATGTTGATCGCTTCGGTGGTGCCGCGTGTCCAGACGATACTTTTTTCATCGGGCGCGTTTAACAGCCGCGCTGCTTTTGCTCTGGCCGCTTCATATTGCGCCGTCAAGCGCTGCGCCTGCGCAAACTGGCTACGATGAACGTTACCGGCGCTCAAACAATAAAACTGGTGCGTGGCGTCAATGACTGCCTGTGGCTTTAATGCCGTGGCGGCGCTATCGAGATAAACACCCGCATCGGCTAGCGCGGGAAACTGCGCGCGAAACTGCGTGGGATTAAAAGCGTTCATGATATTCCTCGGTTCAGTTTACCGATCGTGGCGTAAAAGCGCGGCTGATACAAGGTTTGTCCTAACCATCGGAATCGTCTGTATATCCTGGCGAATTATGTAAAGGAGGTTATGCTGAATAATGTTAGGCGAATGTTTAAGCCTGTTACGGAGTCCGCTTTAAATAGCACAAACAGCTTTAAGGAGAAGAAGATGAAAAAGACTGCCGCAATTATCTCTGCATGTATGCTGACTTTTGCCCTGAGCGCCTGTTCCGGTCCTAATTACGTTATGCACACCAATGATGGACGTAGCATTGTGACCGACGGTAAACCCCAGACCGATAACGATACCGGTATGATTTCGTATAAAGACGCTAATGGCAACAAACAGCAGATCAATCGTACTGACGTGAAAGAGATGGTGGCTCTGGAAAACTAACCGTTTGTTATACAAAAAAAAGCACCGCAATATGGCGGTGCTACATTAATCACTATGGACAGACAGGGTAAATGTACAGGAAGTGAAAAAGGGTAGTCTCGCTACCGTGGTCTGAATCGCAGACCAATTGCAAACACAACAACACAACATCACAACCGTAAGCCAAAAGCCCATCAGAACACGCATTCCGATAAAACTTTTCGTTCCGGCTCAGGAAGTGCCGCCACTATAGGTATTTGCTGGTAGAACCTCAACGGACAATTTATAATGTCTCAGATTAAAAAAACTAATAGGTTACATATTGTTACCTATTTGTTAAATTCATTCGACATTAAGTCCAGAGGCCATGTCAAAACGATTACCTCCTTTAAATGCGTTACGCGTTTTTGATGCTGCCGCGCGCCATTTGAGCTTTACGCGAGCAGCGGAAGAACTTTTTGTGACGCAGGCCGCAGTAAGCCACCAAATTAAGTCACTTGAGGATTTTTTGGGGCTAAAACTGTTCCGCCGCCGCAATCGTTCGCTGCTGCTGACGGAAGAAGGCCAAAGCTATTTTCTCGACATTAAAGAGATATTTTCCCAGCTCACGGAAGCAACGCGTAAGCTCCAGGCGCGCAGTGCCAAAGGGGCGCTGACGGTGAGTTTACCGCCCAGTTTTGCCATCCAGTGGCTGGTGCCCAGACTCTCCAGCTTTAACTCAGCTTATCCGGGAATTGACGTTCGGATACAAGCCGTTGACCGTCAGGAAGATAAACTGGCAGACGATGTCGATGTCGCGATTTTTTATGGCCGGGGAAACTGGCCGGGCTTGCGCGTCGAAAAATTATACGCAGAATATTTACTGCCCGTCTGTTCTCCTTTATTGCTCACAGGCGAAAAACCGTTAAAAACGCCGGAAGATCTGGCGAAACACACGTTATTGCACGATGCTTCCCGGCGTGACTGGCAGGCCTACACTCGTCAGTTAGGACTCAACCATATTAACGTTCAGCAAGGGCCGATATTTAGCCACAGCGCGATGGTGCTACAGGCCGCTATTCACGGACAGGGGATCGCGCTGGCGAATAATGTTATGGCGCAGTCGGAAATTGAAGCCGGGCGACTGGTGTGTCCATTTAACGATGTTCTGGTGAGTAAGAATGCTTTTTATCTGGTTTGTCATGACAGCCAGGCAGAACTGGGTAAAATAGCCGCCTTCCGTCAGTGGATTTTGGCGAAGGCGGCGACGGAGCAAGAAAAATTCCGTTTTCGTTACGAACAATAATTAACTTAGGGTATGACCATGACCAGCCGTTTTATGCTGATTGTCGCCGCTATCAGCGGTTTTATTTACGTTGCTCTGGGCGCGTTCGGGGCGCATGTTTTGAGTAAAACCCTGGGCGTGGTTGAAATGGGCTGGATTCAGACCGGCCTGCAATATCAGGCGTTCCATACGCTGGCGATCTTTGGCCTGGCGGTGGCGATGCAGCGCCGTATCAGCATCTGGTTTTACTGGAGCAGCGTTTTTCTGGCGCTGGGCACGGTGCTGTTTAGCGGCAGCCTGTACTGCCTTGCGCTTTCGCATCTGCGCCTGTGGGCGTATATCACGCCTGTCGGCGGCGTCAGTTTCCTGGTGGGCTGGGCGCTATTGCTGATTGGCGCCATTCGTATGAAACGTAAGGGCGCGAGCCATGAATAAAGTTGTATTGCTCTGCCGTCCGGGGTTTGAAAAAGAGTGCGCTGCAGAAATTACCGATAAAGCGGGAAAACGGGAAATATTTGGTTTTGCACGCGTAAAAGAGAACGCAGGCTATGTCATTTATGAATGCTACCAGCCGGAAGATGGCGAAAAGCTGATTTCAGAACTGCCGTTCAGTTCGCTGATTTTCGCCCGCCAGTGGTTTGTGGTGGGTGAACTGCTGCAACATTTACCGCCGGAAGACAGAATTACGCCGATTGTCGGCATGTTGCAGGGCGTAGTGGAAAAGGGTGGCGAGCTGCGGGTTGAAGTCGCCGACACCAATGAAAGTAAAGAACTGATGAAGTTCTGCCGCAAATTTACGGTGCCGCTGCGCGCGGCTTTGCGTGATGCGGGCGTATTGACGAATTATGAAACGCCGAAGCGTCCGGTCGTTCATGTCTTTTTTATCGCGCCAGGATGCTGCTATACCGGTTATTCGCTCGCACATAACAATTCACCGTTTTATATGGGCATCCCGCGTTTGAAGTTTCCGTCTGATGCGCCGAGCCGCTCAACGCTGAAACTGGAAGAGGCGCTCCACGTTTTCATCCCGGAAGATGAGTGGGATGAACGTCTGGCGAACGGCATGTATGCGGTGGATTTGGGCGCCTGTCCCGGCGGATGGACGTACCAGTTAGTGAAGCGCAATATGTGGGTCTACTCCGTAGATAACGGCCCGATGGCGCAAAGCCTGATGGACACCGGACAGGTGACCTGGTTGCGTGAGGATGGCTTCAGGTACCGTCCGAACCGGAATAATATTTCATGGATGGTCTGCGATATGGTGGAGAAGCCGGCCAAAGTCACCGCGTTAATGGCGCAGTGGCTGGTGAACGGCTGGTGTCGGGAGACGATTTTTAACCTTAAACTGCCGATGAAAAAACGCTATGAAGAGGTATCGCATAACCTGGCGTATCTTCAGGCGCAGTTGGATGAGCATGGCGTTAATGCGCAGATCCAGGCGCGTCAGCTTTATCACGATCGCGAAGAAGTGACGGTGCACGTGCGTCGGTTGTGGGCGGCTGTTGGCGGACGTCGCGACGAGCGATAAAAACGCGCTGCCGTCATCCGGCGCGTCATCAGCGCCGGATGGCGCACGCTTATCCGGCCTATGACTGCGGCGCATCTGAAACAATATGCGTCACGTCATCCAGATGGCCGATGCGCGCCTCTCCTGAACGATTAAATTTACTTTTATCAATCAATAGCAAAGACTGCGAGGCGCGCCTGAGCAGGATAGATTTAAAATCGGCGTTGATCGCATTTGAGTCCCACAGATCGCCGCCGCCGTCGATCCCCTCGCAGGAAAAGATGAACAGATCGATATCAAGCGATTTTAGCTGTGAGATAAGCGACGGATTAACGTAACAGCCATATTTACGTTCAAGCTGGCCGCCGGAACTTATCAGCGCAATGCGTTCGCGTTTTCCCAGCTCCTGACAGATAGGATGGCTATTGGTAAAAACCTGAATGGGAATATCCGGCAACTGGCGGGCCAGATACCAGCAGGTTGAACTGGCATCCAGCGCAATCGTCATTCCTTCTTCTATCCACGCTAACGCTTCACGGGCAATATCGGCTTTATGCGCATAATGGCTTTTCAGGCGGATATGGAATGGATCGCCGCTGTCCTGATTTTCACGATGAATATATTTAGCTCGTCCGTGATTACGCAGCACTTTTCCCTGCGTCTGTAGTTCACTGAGATCGCGGCGGATGGTCTCTTTACTGACGTTAAGCCGGGTGGCCAGCGCTTCGGTGGTCAGACTTTTATGATTGATCAGCAGATCGACTATCGCTTGTTGGCGTGCCGCTTTCATTTTTCTCACCCCATCATTCGATGAACGCCCGCGTCATGCGGGCGCACCGGCAAGAGATTACGGCGTTACCCCTTTTTTTAAAAGAATATTTCCGTACTTCGCGCACTCACCTGTGATAACGATCGCAAACGCTTTTTGCGCCCGCTCATAAAACGCATAGCGGTCGATACGAACGATATCCGGGCACGGCGCTTCTAATGACAAGGCATCGCGATAGCGCGCTTCAACGCTGGGATCGAGCGTGTCGCCTTCCACGGCGGCCATCATCACCAGCGGAGGGGCGTAGCTATCCAGCTCAAAGAGCGGAATAATTGCCCGCAGTAGATCGCTGACGCTAAGACCATCGGCGCGAATCACCTGCGGGCCCAGGCTATGCGCGGGAAAGTGAGCGTCGGAAAAAATGATTTCGTCCCCGTGGCCCATCTCGGCCAGCACTTTGAGCAGTGTCGGGGAAATTAACGGTGAAATGGTTTTTAGCATTTCATACTCCCTCAATAATTTCGGGTTCGGTTTGCGGCCAGAAATAGCGATACTGATAATTGACCTGCGCGCGCGCCTGCTCCGGGCTACTAAATTCGCCTACGCCGTACCAGCCAAACATGGCAGCGCCGGCCACGGTGGTTTCCGCGTCGTCCAGCACTTTGATAGGGATATCAAGTTGATTCGCTTTAATTTGATTCCACAAAGCGTTGCGACTGCCGCCGCCAACCAGTAACAGTTCTGTGGCGTTAAAATGGCCGATTTTCTCCAGCGTGCGCAGATTACGCTGAAGTTGCGCCGTCAGGCCTTCCAGCGCGGCGCGATAGAAATGGCCGCGGGTGGTATTGAGCGTCACGCCCTGCCAGCCTGCATTTTGGCAGGCGAGCAGATCGCACTGCATCCGCACGCCTTCCGCGCCAGCGGGAATAGCGCGCGCTTCGTCGATCAGCGTTTGCCATGGCGTTTCCGGCGTCCACAGCAGTTTTCGTACCCATTCGAGTACGCCGGAGGCCAGCCACTGCATTCCGGGGTTATAAAGCCCCGACTGACTGTCCAGTTCACAGGTCGAGCCCGGATACTGACTGAGCAGCGAGGTATCCACCTGACCGCTGCGCACCATCAGAATCTCCCATGTTCCGGAGGAGAGCACTGGTTCACCTTGCTGCGCGCCAGCGCCGAATAACGCAAACTGAGTATCGTGTCCGGCAGAGATCACCGGCACACCCGCCGGGAGACCGAGTAGCCTGGCCGCGTCTGTCTGTAGCGTGCCTATCGGGGCGCCCGCTTCCACGATACGCGGGAACAGGCGTCGCGCCAGGCCCGTCGCCTGCAGGATTTCCGGACTAAAGTCGCGCTGATGGATATCCAGTAGCTGGCTGGTGCCTGCCATAGTGATATCGGTCGTAAACTCGCCGGTCAGACGGTGGTTAATCAGCGACGAGATAAACAGCCAGCAGTGAGCTTGTTCCAGCAGGCGCGGATGATTCTCTTTAAGCCAGACCAGTTTGTACAGCGTGTTAAAGCTGAACGCGCCGACGCCGGAGAGCGTCTGCAATTGCCGGGGCGAGATAAAGCGCCCAATCGTTTCCATCACGGCAGCGGTTCGCGGGCATTTCCAACTGATGACCGGGTAGAGCAGCTCGCCCTGCGCATCGACCAGCGCGCCATCGACGCCGAACGTAGTCACCGTAATACCGCGAACAACACACTCCGACAGGGCGCTGGAAAGTGACCTGCAACAATCGGCGAAACGTTGCAGGATGGCGTCCAGCGACCACTGATGCCAGGTGCTATTTTCTGCGGCAATGTCGCTGGCGTTAGCGGTTGAGGCGCGGGCGACAATTTTCCCCTGGCGATCAACGGCGATCGCCCGAACGTTAGTCGCACCGCAGTCGAGAACCAGGATAACGTCTTGTTTCATAGATAACTCCATAAACGCCGCCCGATGGCGCTACGCTTATCCGGCCTACGGTTCACGCGCCCGTAGGCCCGGTAAGCCTGCGCCACCGGGCTAAGCCGCATTAACGTTTATACAGCGGGCCATAATTTTGGCAGGCGCGATAATCCTGGCCTTCGATATCCATACCGTGAGCCGCCCAGGCGGAAGGACGGTAGATCTTCGCCTCCTCCACGTTGTGCATACATACCGGGATACGCAGCATCGCGGCGAGAGTAATAAAGTCCGCCCCTACATGGCCGATGGTGAGTACGCCGTGGTTAGCGCCCCAGTTCGCCATCACCGAATAGACATCGGTAAACGGGCCTTTGCCGGTAAGACGCGGCGCAAACCAGGTGGTAGGCCAGGTAGAGTTGGTGCGGGCATCAAGCTGATCGTGCATCGCTTTCGGCAGTTCGACGCTCCAGCCCTCGGCGATTTGCAGTACTGGTCCCAGGCCTTTGATGATATTCACGCGGGTCATGGTGAATGGCACGCCGCCTTCGGTCAGGAAACGGGATGAGTAGCCGCCGCCGCGGAAGTATTCGTGAATCGCCGGGCACCATTCAGTGGCCGCCAGACACGCATCCGCCTCTTGTTGGCTGATTTCCCAGTGTGGTTTCATGGTCGGCTTGCCTTCGCTGTCGCGCTGTTTACAGGCACCGTCCAGAGCGGCAGAACCGGAGTTAATCAGGTGAATAATGCCGTGTTCCGCCAGGCCGCTGAGCGCCTGGCCGGTGACGCGTTCTACGGCTTCCGGCGACCAGTAGGTTCGTACGTCGGCGAATATCTGCGCGGTACCAGTGAGTTGATGGCCAAACAGCATCGCTACGCCGTTCAGACTGTCATTTTCGGTGGCGACGACAAACGGTTCGCGTACGCCGTTCCAGTCAAAAGAGCTATTGAGCAGCGCTTCGGCGGTATCGCCGTTCGGGTATTGATCGGTCCAGTGGCGCTGGCCCTGGAAGCCGGCGGCAATGGCGTTGTAGCCCAGCGATTCTTCAACTAACCCTTTGTCCGCCAGCGTCTTGTTGCCCTGCATCATATCGCGAATACACATCGCCATCAGCAGGCTCTCTTTTAGCACCGCGCGGTTCTGGGCTTCATTGCGCTTATACTGCGAGGCATTCTGATCTTCGCCGTAGCGGAAGTTTTTATCCGCCCACGCCAGCGCCATCTCCAGTTCGGCCTCATCATAAATTTTTTGATCGATACGGCGGCGCAGTTCGGTCATATCTACCGCTTGCACCTTCATGCCCAGCCAGGATTCGAAGAAGTTATGATCGACAATGGAACCCGCGATCCCCATCGACACGCCGCCGACGGAGAGGTAGCTTTTGCCTTTCATACTGGCAACCGCTAACCCTGCCCGCGCAAAACGCAGCAGTTTTTCTTCGACGTCGGCGGGAATGGAGGTATCGTCGGCATCCTGCACGTCATGGCCATAAATGGAGAACGCCGGAATGCCTTTCTGGCTGTGCGCCGCCAGCGCCGCGGCAAGGTAAACCGCCCCAGGACGCTCTGTGCCGTTAAAGCCCCAGATGGCTTTCGGACGCATCGGGTCCATATCAATGGTTTCGCTGCCATAGCACCAGCACGGCGTAACGGTAATGGTCACGCCCACGTTCTGGCTACTGAATTTTTCTTCACAGGCGGCGGATTCCGCCATTCCGGCAATACAGGTATCCGCAATGACGCACTCCACCTGTGCCCCGCAGGCGTGGCGGATTTTCTCGGTGATGAGCGCCGCCGTCGCTTTCGCCATGTTCATGGTTTGCTCTTCGAGCGACTCGCGTACGCCCATACGACGTCCATCAATCACCGGGCGGATACCGATTTTCGGTAAGCTGATTTTTTTCATGACAGATTCCTCACGTTATTCGGATAAATGTTCAGTTTGTCGCCGCTTGTGAACGGAAACGGGCAAAAATGAAGATGACGGCAAAGCACAATGCCGGAACCAGTTCGGCGGTCGGGATTTTGCCTGCGGCGTCGCTAACGAAGCCCATTACTGGCGTGACAATACCGCCGCCAATGATGGTCATGACGATAAAAGACGAGCCGTACTTAGTGTCCTGTCCCAGATTTTTGATACCCAGCGAGAAGATGGTCGGGTACTGGATTGACATAAATGCGCTACACAACGTCAGCGCCAGCAGGCCGATATGTCCGCCGCTAAAGGCGGAAATCAGACACAGGAGCATGGCAAACAGGGCGTAGGCGGCCAGCACTTTATGCGGCGCGAAGCGGCTGATAAGCCAGGTCCCGGTGAAACGGCCGATAAAGAAGCACACCATCGTGCCGGTCAGGTAATTGGCGGCGAAACCGGGCGTCATTCCAGGGATCTCCTCAATGGCGTAGCGGATCAGATAGCTCCAGCAGGCGGTTTGCGCCCCCACGTAGCAGAACTGCGCCAGCACCGCCCAGCGCCAGTGGCGGATACGGATGAGTCGGGAGAGAGAAGATAAGAAAGAGCTTTGTTTAGCATCGCTATGATCGTCACTTTGCAGGGCCGGAAATTTGGTCAGCATAATCAGCAGCGCAACTACTAATACGATGGCGACGATAATCATGTATGGCGTTTGTACCGATAACACCAGGCTGTGTTTATAGGCGCTAAGCTGATCCGGCGTCATTTTATCAAGCGCTTCTTGCGATTGATGCGGCACGTTAGACAAAATAAGGCTTTGCCCAAACACAACGGCGATAATAGCGCCAAAGGAGTTAAAAGTTTGCGCCAGATTAAGCCGGAAATGTCCGCCGCTTTCTGGACCTAATACCGTAACAAAAGGGTTGGCTGCAGTTTCAAGACAGCCTAAACCGGCGGCGATGATAAACAGGCCAATTAAAAATAATGTGTAATTCATTATCTCGGCGGCAGGCCAGAATAATGCGGCGCCAACAGCATACAAAAAAAGCCCGGTGATAATTCCTGCTTTATAACTGAGTTTTTTCATCAAAATCCCAGCAGGAATTGGAATGACGAAATAACCGAAATAAAAGGCTGACTGAATAAGTCCGGCCTGAAAGTTAGTTAGCGTAAAAGCTTGTTGAAACTGCGGTAGTAAAATGTCATTCAGATTATTGGCGACGGCCCACAGAAAAAATAGCGAGCAAAGTAAGGCGAATGGAATAATGTAGCGCTTGCTCTTGCTTTGCTCTGCATCCACAGCACGAAAACTCTGCGTTTGTATTGTTGTGTTTCCCATAGCATCCTCATCGGTTCAGAAGCTTTTGCGTGCGGTCGGTTCTGGTCACCAGACCGTAAAATTAGGTGAGTTCGCTTTTCTTACCGGTAATAAATTGGCGTCCGGAATGAACTCATGGATTCATTTTCAAATAAAAAAGGCCTTTTAATATGATGGCGGTCACATTTATACCTGAGAGCAGAGCGTTCTGTGATTATCATCACTTTAATTTTCATAAAAAAATGACCGTTTGAGATGTTTAATTTAAAAAACCACAGACTGAATGCCCGAATTAAATTATTGCCACGAAAACGGGCAGTAGTAACTTATTCTTCATTTTTGCCCGTTTAAAAAAATATTATTAAGAGCGGGCATTTATCGGCGAGAGAAACGGTAGTCGTCTGGTTTATCGTGGCGAATTAATTGATGTGAATCACAAAATATCGTTATTTAAATTCCCTTCTCTTTATTCAGTATGATGATAGTTGCTAACTATTCGATTATTTCAACAGGACAGCAGTGCGATGCGAAAGGCGGTTTTGTTGTCTCATTTTGAATCACAGAGAGAGGTAAATAATGGAACGAAATAGACTGGCGCGGCAGATTATTGATACCTGTCTGGAAATGACGCGGTTAGGGTTAAATCAGGGGACGGCAGGTAACGTGAGCGTACGTTATCAGGGCGGAATGCTGATTACGCCGACGGGGATCCCCTACGAGAAGCTGACAGAGTCGCACATTGTCTTTATTGATGCAGACGGTCAGCATGAGCAGGGCAAACTGCCTTCCAGCGAGTGGCGTTTTCATATGGCGGCATACCAGACGCGCCCTGACGCCAATGCCGTGGTACATAACCACGCTGTCCATTGTACGGCAGTCTCGATCCTGAATCGCCCGATTCCGGCAATTCACTACATGATTGCCGCCGCAGGGGGAAACTCTATTCCCTGCGCGCCCTACGCCACTTTTGGCACCCGCGAACTTTCTGACTATGTTGCCGTGGCGCTTAAAAATCGTAAAGCGACACTGTTACAGCATCACGGGCTTATCGCTTGTGAAGAAAATTTAGACAAAGCGTTGTGGCTGGCGCATGAAGTGGAAGTGCTGGCGCAGCTCTATTTAAGTACGCTGGCCATTGTCGATCCGGTACCGGTACTGGATGACGAGGCGATCGCTATCGTACTGGAGAAATTTAAAACTTACGGATTACGTATTGAAGAGTGATGTCAGGAGACAGGCGATGGCGAACAGAATGATTCTGAATGAAACGGCATGGTTTGGCCGGGGAGCGGTGGACGCATTAACCGATGAGGTGACGCGCCGCGGTTATCATAAAGCGCTGATTGTTACGGATAAAACGCTGGTGCAATGCGGTGTGGTCGATAAAGTGACAAGCAGAATGGATGCCGCAGGGCTGGCGTGGGAAATCTATGCGGGCGTGATCCCTAATCCTACGATTTCCGTTGTCCAGGAAGGGCTTAAGGTCTTTACCCAAAGCGGCGCGGACTATCTCATCGCCATTGGCGGCGGTTCTCCGCAGGATACCTGCAAAGCGATCGGTATTATCAGTAACAATCCGGAATTTGCCGATGTGCGCAGTCTGGAAGGGCTATCGCCGACCCGTAAACCCAGCGTGCCGATTATGGCGATCCCGACAACGGCGGGAACCGCGGCGGAAGTCACTATCAATTATGTGATTACCGATGAAGAGAAACGGCGCAAATTCGTTTGTGTCGATCCACATGATATTCCGCAGGCGGCATTTATCGATGCCGATATGATGGACGGTATGCCGCCCGCGCTGAAAGCGGCAACGGGCGTGGATGCGCTAACCCATGCTATTGAAGGCTATATTACCCGGGCCGCATGGGCGCTGACGGATGCATTACATATCAAAGCCATTGAGATTATTGCTGGCGCGCTACGCGGCGCCGTAGCCGGAGAAAAAGAGGCTGGTGAGGCGATGGCGCTGGGGCAATACGTTGCCGGGATGGGGTTTTCCAATGTGGGGCTGGGACTGGTGCATGGGATGGCGCATCCGTTGGGCGCGTTTTACAACACGCCGCACGGCGTCGCGAATGCTATTTTGCTTCCGCATGTGATGCGTTTCAATGCCGGGTCTACCAACGAGAAATTCCGTGATATCGCCCGGGCGATGGGGGTGAAGGTAGAAGGATTGAGTCTTGAAGAGGCGCGTAATGCCGCAGTGGAAGCCGTATTTGCGTTAAATCGCGATGTGGGAATTCCGCTGCATTTGCGTGATGTCGGCGTTCGAAAAGAGGATATCCCGGCGCTGGCGCAGGCGGCGTTCGATGATGTCTGTACGGGCGGCAATCCGCGTGAAGCGAGTCTGGCGGACATTGTCGAATTGTATCATATCGCCTGGTAATTTTGCCGGATGGCGCTGCGCTTATCCGCTCTACATTTCGTGCAGTCCTGTAGGCAGGATAAGGCGTTCACGCCGCCATCCGGCAACAAAACTACCGCGCCAGCCGTAGCTGCTGTAAGTTTCCGTCAATATGTAAATCGGTTTGCAGACGTGCAATATCGCGGCAGAGAAATGCCATTTCTTTATGCGTCTCAAGCTTTTTGCGCCACTTTTTCGGCACCTCGTCCAGATGGGCGTAAATTCCCTCCAGATTTTGAAACTGAATCAACAGCTGGGTCGCGCTTTTGGGGCCGATGCCGGCAACGCCGGGGACTTTCGAACTGCTGATTCCTGCCAGACCCCAGTAATCCGGCAACTGTCGGGGAAGTACGCCAAACTCTTTTTCAATAAACGGCGCGTCCAGCCAGCGTTTCTGGAAGTAGTCGCGAATGCGCAATCCCGGAGAGAGCAACTGGCAATAGCCTTTATCGGTTGACACAATGGTTGCCTGGTGTCCGGCTTCGGTAACTTTTAGCGCCAGCGTCGCCGCCAGATCGTCAGCTTCATTACCATCTGATGCCCAACAGCGTACGCCGCGCTGTTCAAACGCGGCGCGTAGGGCGGGCATTTCATTATGTAAATCGTCAGGCATCGGCGGACGTCCTGCTTTGTAGTCCGGCAAACGCTGATGACGCCAGCCGCTGCTGCGCGCGTCGTCATCAAATACCGCTACGGCATGGGTTGGCTGGCTGTGGATAATCAATTGATCGAGCGCGTGTTGGCAGGTTTCCACACAGGGCGATCCCTGAACGGCGTGAATACGGCGAATCAAATTGAGCGCGTCGACGATAAGCAGATGAGCAGCCACGGTGTTCTCCCTTACAAACCTGCGCGTAGGGTAACATTCACGGCGGGGGGAGGCGAGCATTGCGAAATAGCGCTATCCGTAGGCCTGATAAGCGAAGCGACATCAGGCAACAAAAGCCGGATGGCGGCGAGCGCCTTATCCGGCCTACAGATCCTAAAATGTGCTGAGAATTAATCGCAGGTAACGATCTTCATCGCCAGGCCGCCGCGCGAAGTTTCGCGGTACTTAGCGTTCATGTCTTTACCGGTTTCGTACATGGTCTCAATCACTTTATCGAGGCATACGCGTGGTTCGCTGGTACGGCGCAGCGCCATACGCGCGGCGTTGACCGCTTTGACTGAAGCAATCGCGTTACGCTCAATGCAGGGAACCTGGACCTGACCGGCAACCGGATCGCAAGTTAACCCCAGATTATGCTCCATGGCGATTTCTGCGGCGATACACACCTGCGCCGGACTACCGCCCAGCAGCTCGGCCAGACCCGCTGCCGCCATGGAACAGGCCACGCCGACCTCTCCTTGACAACCCACTTCGGCGCCGGAAATAGAGGCGTTCATCTTATACAGCGAGCCAATCGCGCTGGCGACCAGCATATAGCGAGCAAGTGAGTTAGCATTTACTTCGCGGATAAACTTGTCATAGTACGCCAGCACCGCCGGAACAATACCACATGCGCCGTTAGTCGGCGCAGTGACTACTCGTCCGCCTGCGGCATTCTCTTCGTTCACCGCCAGCGCGAACATATTGATCCAGTCGACGACCGCCATCGGATCGGTGGTGGTCTTATCCTGACTGACCAGCACCCGACGCAGCGCCGCCGCGCGACGCGGAACGCGCAGTTTGCCCGGCAATACGCCCTCGGTGGTGATACCGCGCTCAATACCGCTGCGCATTACCTCCCAGACCCTGGCGAAGTGCTGCTCCAGCGCTTCTTTACTGTGCAGGGCCAGTTCGTTTTGCATCATCAGACCGGAGAGCGACAGACCCGTCTCCTGGCAGTGACGCTGTAAATCCGCGGCGGTTTTGTAAGGGTACGGCACGTTAACAGGTTCGCTATTCGTCAAACCAAAGTGCTCTTCATCGACGATAAAGCCGCCGCCAATGGAGTAGTAGGTTTGGCTGTAGAGCACCTTATCGCCCGCCAGCGCGGTAATACGCATCCCGTTTTCATGCAGAGACAGGTTGTCGGCGTGGAAATTCATGCATTTATCGACCGGAAATTCGACTTCATGCTGCCCATTGGCCAGTAGTAAACGCCCATGGGTGTTCACATCCTGGATAAAGGACGGAATGGCGTCGATATCGACGGTGTCCGGCAGATTCCCCGCCAGGCCCATAATAATGGCGATATCAGTGTGGTGGCCTTTACCCGTCAATGACAGAGAGCCGTAGACATCCACCACGACGCGGGTGACATCTGTAAGGATATGGCGGGCAATCAGATCGTCCGTGAACTGCTTGCCTGCTTTCATTGGTCCGACGGTGTGAGAACTGGAAGGGCCAATGCCGATTTTAAAAATATCGAATACGCTAATCATAGGGCATCCATTGCGGTTGTATCATAGAGAAGCGCCGCGGTAAGCGGCGCTAAAGGACTTAGCTGAACAGTGAGTAGAAAATAGCGGAGATGGCAATCAGGCCCATAATCACAACGAATACGTTGCTGATATGACCGCTGTACTTACGCATTGCCGGTACTTTCTGGATGGCATACATCGGCATCAGGAACAGAATCATCGCGATGATCGGGCCGCCCAGGGTTTCAATCATGCCCAGGATGCTGGGGTTCAGCGTCGCCACAATCCAGGTGGTGACCAGCATGAACAGCGCGGTAATTTTATTCAGTTTGTTGATTTCGATGGATTTACCTTTACCACGCAGCGATTTAATCACCATACCGTTAAAGCCTTCACGCGCGCCCAGGTAGTGGCCGAGGAAGGATTTGGTGATAGCAATCATCGCAATAATCGGCGCCATCCAGGCGATGATCGGCGCGTTAAAGTGGTTCGCCAGGTAAGACAGAATAGAGATGTTCTGCTCTTTTGCCGCCGCCAGATCTGCCGGCGTCAGGCTCAGCACGCAGCTGAAGACGAAGAACATCACGGTCAGCACCATCATGATGTGGGCGAAGGCCAGAATTTTAGAACATTTCTTCTCAGCGCCTTCACCGTACTCTTCACGCTTCGCAACCGCGAAGGAGGAGATGATCGGGGAGTGGTTGAAAGAGAAAACCATCACCGGAATCGCCAGCCACAGCGTCATCCACAGACCGTTACCGGTAGACGCGGCGGAATCAAAGGACAGCGTTTCCAGCGCCGCGCCGTTCCACTGCGGGATCAGGTACAAGGCCAGCAGCATCAGCGCAGCGACGAACGGGAATACCAGGATACTCATCGCCTTAACGATCATTTGCTCGCCGAAGCGCACGATGGTCATCATGCCAACAATCAGGATCAGGGAAAGAATCGCCCGCGGCGGCGGATTAATCGCTAACTGGTGGGTCAGGAAGCTTTCCACGGTATTAGTAATCGCCACGCTGTAAACCAGCAGGATGGGGTAAATCGCGAAGAAGTAGAGCAGGGTAATCAGTTTACCTGCGCCGATACCGAAGTGTTCCTCAACGACTTCAGTGATGTCTTCACCCGGGTTTTTACCGGACAGCACGAAGCGGGTTAAACCACGGTGTGCGAAAAAGGTCATCGGGAAAGCGAGAATCGCCATGATGATGAGCGGAATCATGCCGCCGACGCCTGCGTTGATCGGCAGGAACAGAACGCCCGCGCCGATTGCCGTGCCGTAAAGGCCCAGCATCCACATGGTATCCGTTTTGCGCCATGCGCTTCGAGAGTCAATCGAAGCAATAGTGCTGGTCTGAGTGGTTTCCATCTATTTCTCCTGGAGGATGCTAAAAATCAGGTTGCTGGTCTAATCCAATGAAAAAAGACCTGATCGTAAAATGAAATCTGCTTAGGGACGCTTTTTATATAATTTTTCGCCGTAATAATTTTCGGGCGGAAAGATACATTTAAGTGATGAATCTATCAGTGATCCCGATCTCAAATGCAATAATCCGCTTCTTACATGGATAAATTTGGACCATTAATCTATTAAAAAAACGTCATAACGAATTTCCGGGCGCGAAGGCTACCATTAACGATATAAGGCCGGAAAGATTGGGGCGCAAGATACGGAGGTTTGACTATAAAAATCAAGGTTTTTAGTGAATTCTGGCGAAGAATAAGAGTTTGGACCGATAAATCACGGCAAGAGGAGTGAGGTAAACGTTTGCCTGGCAATCTATTTATGGTGAATTATAAATGGTGTTTATAAAACAATGCGGGCTATGCCTCTGATGATCATCATAAAAAATGAAGGCATACGTTAATCGCCATACCGCAATGAAAGGAATGGGAGAAGCGCCCGGCTGCTGGCGGCAACCGGGCATAAGCGCTAAGCGCAGATCTCGTAACAGGGGATGTAGGCGGAACCTGGCAATTTCATACGATGCTGCGCGACGAATCCCTGCAGCAGATCGTCCATGCGACGCATCATCTCTCGATCGCCGTGGATTTTATACGGACCATTAGCTTCAATGGCGCGTATCCCGACCTCCTTCACGTTCCCCGCGACAATACCGGAGAAGGCGCGCCGCAGATCCGCCGCCAGAATCTCAACCGGTTGATCCGGGTACAGTTTCAGGTTGGCCATATTCTCATGCGACGGCTCAAACGGCACCTGCAGATCCGGTGCAATACGCATCGACCAGTTAAAACTATAGGCGTCGCCGGTATCGCGGCGATTCTCTTTCACTTGCGGCATCGCTTTCTTCATCAGCCGCGCTACCTCCGCCGCATCGTCAATGATGATGCGGTAATGACGGCGGGCCGCTTCGCCCAGCGTATGGGTAATAAACTCATCCAGCACGCGGAAGTAATCGGCGCTCTCTTTTGGTCCGGTCAGGATCAGCGGCAGCACCTGATTTTTATTGGCTGGATTCATCAGAATCCCCAGCAAATAAAGCAGCTCTTCCGCCGTACCCACGCCGCCCGGGAAGATGATGATACCGTGTGCGATACGGACGAACGCTTCCAGGCGTTTTTCGATATCCGGCATGATGATCAGTTCGTTCACCAGCGGGTTAGGCGGTTCAGCCGCAATAATGGAAGGTTCAGTCATGCCGATAAAGCGGCTGTCTTTATAACGCT
This sequence comes from Salmonella sp. SAL04157, assembly GCF_046551635.1. NCBI lineage: Bacteria > Pseudomonadati > Pseudomonadota > Gammaproteobacteria > Enterobacterales > Enterobacteriaceae > Salmonella > Salmonella sp. SAL04157. The sequence continues at coordinate 263,381 of NZ_JBGDVS010000001.1, read as the reverse complement.
GCTGCGCGTGACCGACCGCCGCGCCCTTCATGGGGGCTTCCATCGCCCCAGGGCCGCAGCCGGTGCAGATGTTCAGCTCGCGTAATCCCAACTGTGTGCCGACGCGACGGGCATACAGGTACTCGTTTTCGTTAATTGAGTGGCCGCCCCAGCATACCACCATGTTTGGCGCTTCGCCGACGTGCAGCGCCCGGGCGTTGCGCAAAATGGAGAACACCAGATTGGTGATATGTGTTGAGCTTTCAAGATCCAGATGCTGGAAACGACCGGCATTGTGGATCTGCCCATTCACAAAGAGAATGTCGCGCAGCACCGCGAACAGGTTAGCCTGTAGCGCACGAATAATCCGCCCGTCAACAAAGGCGTCTTCAGGCGGATTAATCAATTCCAGCTTCACGCCGCGCTCGCGGCGCAGCACGTTAATATCGAAATTTTCAAAGCGGGACAGCAGCTCTTTGCTGTTGTCGGTCAGGCTGCCGGAGTTAAGAACGGCAAGTGAACAGTTACGAAACAGTTGATACAGGTCGCTACTGGCCGTGCGTTTCAGCATGTCCACTTCCAGTTGCGACAACATATCCATTGAGCCAAGCGGGCTAATATGTGTAATCAAGTAAACTCCTTATGGGACGCAACACGCCATTCCCTGTTGATTACAATAGCCCTGGCTGATGACCTTTCACAACCTTACATGCGCAATCCGGCACGCAAAATTGACAAAAAAGATTACTGACGCGCCAGCCTGCCCGTGGCGGGCACAAAATCGGCATTGCTGCGCCAGGGATTAATGTCCAGCCCGCCGCGGCGGGTATAGCGCGCATAAACGCTTAACGTTTCCGGCTGGCAGAAGCGCAGAATGTCATTAAAAATACGCTCTACGCACTGCTCGTGAAATTCATTATGGTGACGGAAGGAGACCAGATAACGCAGCAGTTTTTCCCTGTCGATTTTGCGCCCGCGATACTGAATTTGTATTGAGCCCCAGTCCGGTTGGTGGGTGATCAGGCAGTTGGATTTCAGCAGATGACTGACCAGCGTCTCCTCTACTTGCTTCTCGCCGCTGACCGCATGTTGCAGATAGTCGGTAGTAAACTGGTAGTTGTCGATACTGATATCCTGATCGTCAATACAGGTGCCGTGGAAATGGGCGACAGGCTGTCCTTCCAGCTCATCAAGACGATGAAGCCTCACGCTAACGTTGCCCTGCGCGCAGGCGCGCAGATCGCGCTCCAGCGTCTGGCGCACCGTCTCCCAGGTGTCAAAGCGCGTCTGGTTAAAGCTGTTCAGATACAGTTTAAAGCTTTTGGATTCGATTAAATTAACGCTGGTGTAATCCAGTTCGACATGCCCGACGGCGACCTGCGGAAGACCACGGCTGTTAAGCCAGGAAAGTTCATACAACGTCCAGATATCCGCGCCGTGGAACGGCAAATTATCGGCTGTTAATCCGAGCGGGTCGCGATTCAAACTGCGCGGTACGCCCTGCAGCAGGCTGGCGTCATAATTGTCCCGGTAATCCGTTGATTTTCCGAGAGTCAGGCCATCGAGAGCCTGATGGTTTTCATAAGAAGACATGTTTCACCGTCATAAACCAGATACACTATGCGCCAAGTGTATCCTGGCTTTTATGAAGAGAGAAACTGGTGGACGAACTGACAGCGCAGGCATTGAAAGCCTTTACGACGCGTTACTGCGACGCGTGGCAAGAAAAACACGGTAGCTGGCCGTTGAGCGAAGAACTGTATGGCGTACCTTCTCCGTGCATTATTTCTTCAACCCGCGATGCCGTTTACTGGCAGCCGCAACCTTTTGAAGGCGAAGAAAATGTAAACGCGGTTGAACGCGCCTTCGATATTATGGTACAACCTGCGCTCCACGCGTTTTACACCACGCAGTTTGCTGGCGACATGCCCGCGCAGTTTGCGGATGAAAAGCTTACGCTACTGCAAACCTGGAGTCAGGATGACTTTCGGCGCGTGCAGGAAAATCTGATAGGCCACCTGGTCACGCAAAAGCGGCTCAAGCTTCCTCCCACGCTTTTTATTGCGACGCAGGAAAATGAGCTCGAGGTCATTTCGGTCTGTAATCTGTCCGGCGAGGTGATTAAAGAAACGCTGGGCACCCGCAATCGTACCGTTCTTGCCGCAACGCTTGCGGAATTCCTTACGCAACTTAATCCTCTTCTGTAATCGTTTGCCCTAACGGGTGTGAGAGATCTCTTACAAAGTCTGTAGGAGATCGCCAGGATATCAGCGGATACTGAGCCCCGTTTTCTTATGTAAGTCTATATAAAACAACTAATTAAAATGTTTTTGCGCACTTTCATATGAAAATTTACTTAAGGTATTGTCTGTAAGCGTCTTGTAAGACAAGGTGAAACAGGCGATTCTATCTTCGTCGACAGGGAGTCGTACAACGAAGCGAACGTCAGGATGATGACGCTTCAGCAGGACACGCCAGGATGGTGTTACAAGGAAAGGCTTCAGGATGAAGCAAAGTGGAAAGCGCAGGATGCGTTAAAGGACACCTCCAGGACGGAGAACGAGAGCCGATCAGGATGTTCGGCGGGTCTGGATGACCAGGGACGCTTCAGGATGAAGCTATCACATTGGGCGATGTGCGCAGGATGCAAACGTTCAGGATGAACAGGCCGTAAGGTCACAGGAAAAGTTGTCACGGATGAGCAGGGAGCACGAAAAGTAGCTGGAATGCTGCGAAACGAACCGGGAGCACTGTTTATACAGTGCTCCCTTTTTTTTGTTATTCTGCGCGCCAGATTTTCATCATTGAGGTTTTTAACATGACGACTCATGACCGTGTGCGTCAGCAGTTACATACGCTTGAAACGCTGCTGCGCGAGCATCGCCACTGGCGGCAGGATGCGCCGCAGGCGCACCTGTTTACCAGCACCCAACCATTTTTTATGGATACCATGGAACCGCTGGAATGGCTGCAATGGGTATTGATCCCACGTATGCATACCCTACTTGATAATGCGCAGCCGCTGCCCGAGGCGTTTGCCGTCGCCCCTTATTATGAAATGGCGCTGGCGGCGGATCATCCGCAGCGGGAGGCGATCCTGGCGGTTTTGCAGGATCTGGATGCGCTATTCGCCCGCGATGAATCCTGATGCTGGAGATCCTCTATCAAGACCCGTGGCTGGTCGCCGTGAATAAACCCGCAGGCTGGCTTGTTCACCGGAGCTGGCTGGATCGCGACGAAAAAGTCGTGGTCATGCAAACGGTGCGCGACCAAATTGGCCAGCATGTTTTTACCGCCCACCGTCTCGACAGACCCACGTCGGGCGTACTGTTAATGGGGCTGTCCAGCGAAGCGGGACGCCGTCTGGCGCAGCAGTTCGAGCAGCACCACATCCGTAAACGCTACCATGCTATTGTGCGCGGCTGGCTGATGGATGACGCGGTACTGGATTATCCGCTGGTGGAAGAGCGCGATAAAATTGCCGATAAATTCGCCCGCGAAGATAAAGCGCCCCAGCCGGCTGTAACGCAGTATCGCGGGCTGGCGACGGTCGAAATGGCGGTGCCGACCGGGCGTTATCCCACCACGCGTTATGGCCTGGTTGAGCTGGAACCAAAAACGGGACGCAAGCACCAGCTTCGTCGTCATCTGGCGCATCTGCGTCATCCTATCATCGGCGACAGCAAGCATGGCGATTTGCGACAAAACCGCAGCGCCGCAGAGCATTTTGCCTGTCGTCGCCTGATGCTTCATGCCAGTCGGCTTGAACTGACGCACCCCTTCACCGGACAGCCGTTGATAATTCAGGCCGGGTTGGATGAAACCTGGATGCAGGCGCTGACACAGTTTGGCTGGCGTGGACTTCTCCCTGACAATGAAAGGGTTGAGTTTACGGCGGCGTCCCGGCAGGATGAGACTCATCAGGCATAATTCAGGGAGATACGCATAATGGCAGAAATTGGTATTTTTGTCGGGACCATGTATGGCAACTCACTGCTGGTGGCGGAAGAAGCGGAAGCGATCCTCGCCAGACAGGGCCACAGCGCGACCGTGTTTGAAGATCCTGAACTGTCCGACTGGCAGCAATATCAGGATAAGGTTGCGCTGGTCGTTACCTCGACGACCGGGCAGGGCGATCTACCGGATAGCATTGCGCCGCTCTTTCACGGCATTAAAGATACGTTGGGTTTTCAGCCAAACCTGCGTTACGGGGTGATTGCGCTAGGTGATAGCAGCTACCCCAATTTCTGTAATGGCGGCAAACAGTTTGATGCCCTGTTGCAAGAGCAAAGCGCGCAGCGGGTGGGGGAGATGTTATTCATTGACGCCAGCGAACATCCGGAGCCGGAGAGCCAGTCCAATCCCTGGGTTGAAAACTGGGGAACTTTACTTTCCTGAGGTAAATCCCTCCCCCCTACGGGAGGGTACCTTTTCGTTTGCTTGCGTTGCCAGTAAGCAAAATCACGACCTGTATACAGTGTAAAGTAACTGAATCGTGTTAGCTTTGGGCATATGCCCGCAAAAGCGGCAGTTTTTTACGGGCGTTTTCATGTAATCAAGCGACCTGTTTCACATTCTTCTCTTTTTATTCCTCCTGCGTCGACGCCTGGCGCCTTCTGATTTCATTTCCGTGAAGTGGCTTCCACTGTCCTGGGCTTTTGCCATAAACAGGCGTAATTCATCGCCAAAATACTGTGTTGTTGCACGGTGAGTGTGTGTGGCGCGCTTTTTATACTTCTCCTGCCAGTGAATAAAAGCATGCAGCGTGCAAAGCAAACGACCTAATAAAAGCTGCAACAAGGAAACGTTATCTCTGATTCCCTACCGGTTGTGCAGTTCAGAGTGAGCGTAGCTAACGCGAAATTTCAGGAGTGCAACAATGAGTTCATTAAGTCACGCGGCGAGCAGTGCGGAGAAACGCACGAACGCCCGCTACTGGATAGTGGTGATGCTGTTTATCGTCACATCCTTCAACTACGGCGACCGCGCCACATTGTCCATTGCCGGCTCAGAAATGGCCAAAGATATCGGCCTTGATCCGGTAGGTATGGGCTATGTTTTTTCTGCTTTTTCATGGGCCTATGTTATCGGGCAGATCCCGGGCGGCTGGCTGCTGGACCGCTTTGGTTCCAAACGCGTCTATTTCTGGTCTATTTTCATTTGGTCAGTCTTCACCCTGTTGCAGGGTTTTGTCGATATCTTTAGTGGTTTCGGCATTATTGTCGCCCTCTTTACGCTTCGTTTCCTGGTTGGTCTGGCGGAATCGCCTTCTTTCCCGGGCAACAGTCGCATTGTTGCAGCCTGGTTCCCGGCGCAGGAGAGGGGAACGGCGGTGGCCATCTTTAACTCCGCGCAATACTTTGCCACGGTTATTTTCGCGCCGATTATGGGCTGGCTGACGCACGAAGTGGGCTGGTCGCATGTCTTCTTCTTTATGGGCGGGTTAGGGATCATCATCAGCTTTATCTGGTTAAAAGTTATCCATGAACCAAATAACCATCCGGGCGTAAATAAGAAAGAGTTGGAGTACATCGCAGAAGGCGGCGCGCTGATCAATATGGATCAGAAAGACACCAAAGCGAAAGTACCGTTTAGCGTCAAATGGGGCCAGATCAAACAGCTGCTGGGCTCTCGTATGATGATTGGCGTTTACATCGGTCAGTACTGTATTAACGCATTGACCTATTTCTTTATTACCTGGTTCCCGGTTTATTTGGTCCAGGCGCGCGGCATGTCGATTCTCAAAGCGGGCTTTGTCGCCTCGGTTCCTGCAGTCTGCGGCTTTATCGGCGGTGTGTTGGGCGGCATCATTTCCGACTGGCTGATGCGTCGTACTGGCTCCCTGAATATCGCGCGCAAGACGCCGATTGTGCTGGGGATGTTGCTGTCAATGGTTATGGTGTTCTGTAACTATGTGAACGTGGAATGGATGATCATCGGCTTTATGGCGTTGGCCTTCTTCGGTAAAGGTATCGGCGCGTTGGGCTGGGCAGTAATGGCGGATACCGCGCCGAAAGAGATCAGCGGTCTTTCCGGCGGCTTGTTTAATATGTTCGGCAATATCTCCGGTATTGTGACGCCAATCGCGATTGGTTACATCGTTGGCACCACCGGTTCCTTCAACGGCGCGTTGATCTATGTCGGCGTACATGCCCTGGTGGCCATCATCAGCTATCTGGTGCTGGTAGGTGATATTAAGCGTATTGAACTGAAACCTGTCGCAGGACAATTATCATGACAACGCAATCCAGTCCCGTTATTACGGACATGAAGGTCATTCCGGTTGCCGGACATGACAGTATGCTACTCAACATCGGCGGCGCGCATAACGCGTACTTCACCCGTAACATCGTCGTCCTCACCGATAACGCCGGGCATACTGGCGTCGGCGAGGCGCCGGGCGGAGAAGTGATTTATCAGACGCTGGTCGATGCTATTCCGATGGTATTAGGCCAGGAAGTCGCCCGCCTGAACAAAGTGGTGCAGCAGGTGCATAAAGGCAACCAGGCCGCTGATTTTGACACCTTTGGTAAAGGCGCATGGACGTTTGAACTGCGGGTTAACGCGGTGGCAGCTTTGGAAGCGGCGCTGCTTGATCTACTGGGGCAGGCGCTTAATGTGCCGGTCTGTGAACTGTTAGGACCCGGTAAACAGCGCGATGCCGTCACCGTGTTGGGCTATCTCTTCTATATTGGCGATCGCACTAAAACCGATCTGCCGTATCTGGAAAGCACGCCGGGCAGTCATGAATGGTATCGCCTGCGCCATCAGGAAGCGCTGAACAGCGACGCGGTCGTGCGGCTGGCGGAAGCGTCTCAGGATCGCTACGGCTTTAAAGATTTTAAACTCAAGGGCGGCGTGCTGCCGGGCGAACAAGAGATTGATACCGTTCGCGCGCTAAAAAAACGCTTCCCGGACGCGCGTATTACCGTGGATCCGAACGGCGCCTGGCTACTGGATGAAGCCATTGCGTTGTGCAAAGGGCTGAAAGATGTACTGACCTACGCGGAAGATCCGTGCGGCGCGGAGCAAGGATTCTCTGGTCGTGAAGTCATGGCGGAGTTCCGCCGCGCTACAGGACTGCCGGTGGCGACCAATATGATTGCCACCAACTGGCGTGAAATGGGACACGCGGTGATGCTCAACGCGGTAGATATTCCTCTTGCCGACCCGCATTTCTGGACCCTCACCGGCGCCGTTCGCGTGGCGCAACTGTGCGATGACTGGGGGCTAACCTGGGGCTGCCATTCGAATAACCATTTTGATATTTCACTGGCGATGTTTACCCATGTCGGTGCGGCGGCGCCAGGCAAACCCACCGCTATTGATACGCACTGGATCTGGCAGGAGGGCGATTGCCGCCTGACTAAAAATCCGATGGAAATTAAAAACGGCAAAATTGCCGTTCCGGATGCGCCAGGACTGGGCGTGGAGCTTGACTGGGAACAGGTGCGAAAAGCGCATGACGCGTATAAAAAGCTGCCAGGCGGCGCGCGTAATGATGCAGGCCCGATGCAATACCTGATCCCCGGCTGGACTTTTGACCGCAAACGCCCTGTTTTTGGTCGTCACTAATTCTGAATAAGGACACAGTTATGAGTACTCAATTTACGACGCCTGTAGTCACTGAAATGCAGGTTATCCCGGTTGCGGGTCATGACAGTATGCTGATGAACCTGAGCGGCGCGCACGCCCCGTTCTTCACGCGCAACATCGTCATTATTAAAGATAACTCCGGCCATACCGGAGTCGGCGAGATTCCGGGCGGCGAAAAAATTCGCAAAACGCTGGAAGATGCGATCCCACTGGTGGTGGGAAAAACGCTGGGTGAATATAAAAATGTCCTGACCGCCGTTCGCAACCAGTTTGCCGATCGCGATGCGGGCGGACGCGGTTTACAAACGTTCGATCTCCGTACCACTATCCATGTGGTGACTGGCATTGAAGCGGCAATGCTTGACCTTTTGGGCCAACACCTGGGCGTCAACGTCGCTTCGCTGTTAGGCGACGGTCAGCAGCGCAGCGAAGTCGAAATGCTGGGTTATCTGTTCTTTGTCGGTAATCGCAAGGCTACGCCGCTGCCGTATCAGAGCCAGCCGGATGAGCAATGCGACTGGTATCGTCTGCGCCATGAAGAGGCGATGACGCCGGAAACGGTAGTGCGTCTGGCGGAAGCCGCCTATGAAAAATACGGCTTCAACGACTTCAAACTGAAAGGCGGCGTGCTGGCGGGCGAAGAAGAGGCCGAGTCAATCGTGGCGCTGGCGAAACGTTTCCCACAAGCGCGCGTTACGCTCGATCCAAACGGTGCCTGGTCGCTGAACGAAGCGATCAGCATTGGTAAATACCTGAAAGGTTCTCTGGCCTATGCAGAAGATCCGTGCGGCGCGGAGCAGGGTTTTTCCGGACGTGAAGTGATGGCGGAATTCCGTCGCGCGACCGGATTACCGACGGCCACCAATATGATAGCGACCGACTGGCGTCAAATGGGGCATACGCTGTCGCTGCAATCCGTCGATATCCCGCTGGCGGACCCGCACTTCTGGACTATGCAAGGCTCTGTACGCGTGGCGCAAATGTGTCATGAGTTCGGTCTGACCTGGGGCTCGCACTCTAACAACCACTTTGATATTTCGTTGGCGATGTTTACCCATGTTGCCGCGGCGGCGCCGGGCAAGATCACCGCGATCGATACCCACTGGATCTGGCAGGAAGGCAACCAACGTCTGACTAAAGAACCGTTTGAAATTAAAGGCGGCATGGTGCAAGTACCGACCAAACCGGGGCTGGGCGTTGAGCTCGATATGGATCAGGTGATGAAAGCGCATGAGCTTTATCAAAAGCATGGCTTAGGCGCGCGTGACGACGCGATGGGAATGCAGTACTTAATTCCTGGCTGGACGTTTGATAATAAGCGTCCTTGCATGGTGCGTTAAGTCAGAGCCGGTTCCGTAAGGAACTGGTCCTTCTCTGGGTGTATGCTTAACAGGATCAACATGCGTAAGGACGACTTATGAAAATAGTGATCGCACCAGACTCGTATAAGGAAAGTTTGAGTGCTCTTGAGGTAGCGACCGCCATTGAACAAGGATTTCGCGAGATCTGGCCTGACGCCGATTACCTGAAATTACCGCTGGCTGATGGCGGAGAAGGTACTGTCGAAGCGATGGTTGAAGCGACGGCGGGTCGAATCGTGCATGTTGAGGTCACCGGGCCGTTGGGGCATCGCGTCAATGCGTTTTATGGGCTTTCCGGCGATGCGCGTTCCGCGTTCATTGAAATGGCGGCCGCCAGTGGGCTGGAGCAGGTACCGCCCGCGCAACGCGATCCGTTGAAGACCACATCATGGGGAACCGGCGAGCTGATCCGTCATGCGCTGGATGCGGGCGTTGAGCATATCATTATTGGTATCGGCGGTAGCGCCACCAACGATGGCGGCGCGGGGATGGTGCAGGCGCTGGGGGCCAGGCTACGGGATGCGCAGGGCAATGATATTGTGCAAGGCGGCATTGGGCTGGAAACACTCGCCAGCATTGATATCAGCGGCCTGGATAAGCGTTTGTCGGCGTGCCATATAGAGGTCGCCTGCGATGTCACGAATCCCCTTACCGGTAAAGAGGGCGCGTCTGCGGTTTTTGGTCCGCAAAAAGGGGCGACGCCGGAAATGATTGAACGCCTGGATACGGCATTGACTCGCTATGCGCATTTGATTGCCCGCGATCTGCATGTCGATGTGTTGGATCTGGCAGGCGGCGGAGCGGCAGGCGGCATGGGGGCGGCGTTATACGCGTTTTGCGGCGCGCAGCTACGGCGTGGTATTGAGATTGTCACCGATGCGCTTCATCTGGAAGCGTGTCTTGCGGATGCTGATTTAGTCATCACCGGCGAGGGACGCATCGACAGCCAGACCATTCACGGTAAAGTCCCTATTGGCGTGGCAAACATCGCCAAACGGTATAACAAGCCGGTAATTGGTATAGCGGGTAGCCTGACGGCAGACGTTGGCGTGGTTCATGAACATGGGCTTGATGCCGTTTTCAGCGTGATTTATACCATCTGCACGCTGGAGGACGCGCTGAAGAATGCGAGTGAAAACGTACGAATGACCGCGCGCAACGTGGCTGCAACGCTGAAAGCGGGGCAACAGTTACGCTGAGTTGTAGGCCGGATAAGGCGGTCACGCCGCCATCCGGCGAATATCAGCCTAATATCTTCTTCGCTTCACGCGCGACATTATCCATCTCATCCAGCAGCTCCAGAAACTCAGGCTCCAGCTCCTCTTCGTGGACGCCGCTGCGAAGCTGTTGCTCAATAAGCTGGCAAAGGTTCTTCATCCGCGGTACGCCGCTATAGCCGCAGCTCCCGTGTAGCTTATGGACCAGATCGACCAGACCGTTGGGATTTTCTCCCACCAGTTGTTCTTCAATTTTGTTGCGCACTTCCGGCAGAAAATCAATCAGCATTTGCAGCATATCCCGCGCCAGATCGGGCTTACCGGCAGCCTGGCGGAGCGCAAGCTGCCAGTCGAGCGTCGCATTCGGATTGAAGATAAACTCAGCCGGTTCCGGCGCCATCAGACGCGCTGCTACGTTGGCGCCAGGTTTATAGCGCAGCAACAGATTATGCAACTTCTCTTCTTCTATCGGTTTAGCCAGATAGTCGTTCATGCCCGCGCTGAGCAACTTCTCTTTTTGCCCGGCCATCGCATGTGCCGTAACGGCAATAACTGGTGTTTGCTGCTGATGAGGAAGCTGGTGAATCAATTCGCAGGCGCGTATGCCGTCCATATCCGGCATCTGAATATCCATCAAAATCAGATCAAACTGCATTTGTTTCGCCCGATCCACCGCCTGATGTCCGCTATCACAAAGCTCTACGTGCTGGACTTTATCTTCCAGTAACGCGCCGATAAGCTTCAGATTAGCGGGATTATCATCAACCGCCATAACCGTCATGGTGATTTTACTGGTATCCATTAGCAGCGGTTCAGGATGGTGATTCAACTGGCAATATTCCGTCAGCGCTGGCAACAGGCGCGTTGACGTCAATGGTTTTAACAGACAGGCCGCCGCGCCTCCTTGTTTCAGCTTTTCGGCGTTAATTTGCGCATGGCAAGGTAGCGCCAGCAGTAGAAAGTCCGTCATTGACGCCGCTTTCGCCAGACGTTCATGCTGCATGGTGAGCGGCTCGCGGAAGGTCACCGGAACGCTCAAAATCATAATATCGTAGTGCGCTAACGGCAGCGCGGAGAAGGTCGGGCTGTAAACCACCTCCACCGGCGTGTCGCTCAGTAGATCCAGGGTACATTGCGCGGCGGTAGCATTCGGTTCGACATAAGCCAGCCGTTTTCCGGCCAGACACGCGGTCGACGGACCGTCAATAATGACATTTGGGTTAAGATCAAGATTAATATGAAACCAGAAGGTCGAGCCGCGATTAGGCTGGCTGTGGAAAGAGATATCCCCGCCCATTTCGTTGACCAGCTTTTGCGTAATCACCAGCCCAAGGCCGGTGCCGCCGTGACGGCGAGAAATACTGGCATCGGCCTGGCGAAACGCCTGAAACAGTCGCGACTGGTCGCGTTCCGGAATGCCGATCCCCGTATCGCGGATCTGCACTTCAATCTGTACTTTGGTGTTACTGAGCGCCCGCTTTTCCACCAGAATGTCGATATTGCCACTCTCGGTGAACTTAATGGCATTACCCACCAGATTAGTAATGACCTGTTGCAGGCGCAGCGGGTCGCCAATCACATTATCCGGGACGTCGTTTTTAATATTTAACGTCAACTCCAGCCCTTTATCATGCGACGAGTGGGCCAGCAGCGTAACCACTTCATCCAGCGTGTTGCGCAGTGGAAAAGGGATACTTTCCAGAATGAGCTTACCGGCTTCCAGCTTGGAGAAGTCGAGCACGTCATTAATGATTGCCAGCAGATTATTCGCGGAACGCTCAATGGTGTTCAGATGGTCGCGCTGGGTGGGATTCAGCTCCGTTTTTAATGTCAGGCGGGTAAAGCCAATGACGCCGTTCAGCGGCGTTCGCAGTTCGTGCGACATGTTCGCCAGGAACTCCGACTTAATACGCGCCGCTTCCTGGGCACGCTTTTTCGCCAGATCCAGCTCAACGTTTTGGATTTCCATCTGCTCAAGGGTTTCACGCAGGTCCGAAGTGGCCTGATCGATATTATGCTGCATCTCTTCGTGATAGGCGGCAAGCGACATCGCCATGGAATTAATGCCGTTTTTCAGCATGTCCAGCTCGCCCAGCATAAATCCTTCCACCCGGCTATCCAGTTGTCCGCGGCGAATGCGGTCAACGGTATTCACCATGTTACGGATAGGCCCGGTGACATCGCGCATAAGCCGCCAGCCAAAGATCAGCGCAATGCCAATACAAAAAAGCATCATTACGCTGGAGATAAAAATCTCTTTGTATTGCTGTAGCCTTACCGACTTGAGATCCAGTTCAAGCGCCACATACCCCAGCATATTTTTGGTATTTTTCGCGTCGGCAATCGCTGACTCGTCCGGCGAATAGCTCTCCGAGATAATCGGGGTGCGCAGAATCATAATATCGCCGTGGCGATCGACGCTCAGACGACGTGGAAACGGCGCTCCGGCGGGAAGCTGCATCTGTGAGGGGTCCAGATGGAAATTAGACGTTACAAACAGGCGGTTATGATCGTCATAAACGGAAATCGCCCGCACAATATCAGAGTGTCTGCGGTGCAGGACGCTGATAAGTTGGCCGATAGACTCCCGGTTTTGTAAGTTCATACCATATTCGCTGGAGACGGCGAGCGGTTCAATAATACTGGCGCCGGCATCTTCCAGTTGACGCTGCAGGTCGTTATAGCGGTGCACTACAAAAAAGATACTGAGCAGCAAACCTATCAGGACGGTCGGGGCCAGGATCAGAATCATCATGCGTGCGCGCAGGCTGTAGTTGGTCATGGAGTTCCGTTATGGGACAATTAGGGTCACACTGTTAAATTGAGAAAAAGCTGGTCGATGGCGCAATTCTACTCTGCAAAACGGCGCGTGACGACGCGTCAGATCATAACCGTTAAAGTCAATGACCTCGATTCATTTGGTCAGGGCGTAGCCCGTCATAACGGAAAGGCGCTGTTTATCCCCGGTTTATTGCCTGAGGAAAGCGCAGAAGTCATTATTACAGAAGATAAAAAGCAATTTGCCCGCGCACGCGTTTCGCGCCGTTTGAATGATAGCCCGGAACGAGAAACGCCGCGCTGCCCGCATTTTGGCGTCTGCGGCGGTTGTCAGCAGCAGCATGTCAGCATCGCCCTGCAACAACGCAGCAAAAGCGCGGCGCTGGCGCGTTTGATGAAACACGAGGTGAATGACATCATCGCCGGCGCGCCCTGGGGTTATCGGCGTCGTGCGCGGTTAAGTCTGAATTGCCCGCCGGATAAACCGCTGCAAATGGGATTTCGCAAAGCGGGTTCCAGCGATATCGTCAATGTCGAACAGTGCCCTGTTTTGGTGCCCCAGCTTGCAGCATTGCTGCCCCGAATCAGGGCGTGTCTGGCGAGTTTACACGGCACCCGACATCTTGGGCATGTTGAGCTGGTACAGGCGGGAAGCGGTACGCTGATGATTCTGCGCCATACCGCGCCATTAAGTGCGGCGGATAAAGAAAAACTGGAACGCTTTTCGCATTCTGAGGGATTGTCTCTGTTTCTGGCGCCGTTTAGCGAGATACTGGAAACGGTATCTGGCGAAGCGCCCTGGTATGATTCGCACGGCTTACGTTTAGCCTTCAGTCCGCGAGACTTTATTCAGGTTAATGAGGCGGTAAACCAGCAAATGGTCGCCCGCGCGCTGGAGTGGCTTGATGTGCGCGCCGAGGATCGTGTCCTGGATCTGTTCTGCGGAATGGGGAATTTTACGCTGCCGCTGGCAACGCGCGCGGCAAGCGTGATTGGGGTTGAGGGCGTTCCGGCGCTGGTAGAAAAAGGCCGTGAAAACGCCATCCGCAATGGTTTACATAATGTGACATTCTTCCATGAGAACCTGGAGGAAGATGTCACGAAGCAGCCGTGGGCGAAAAATGGCTTTGACAAAGTCTTACTCGATCCTGCGCGTGCGGGGGCTACAGGAGTGATGCGACATATTATAAAATTAAAACCTATTCGCATTGTTTATGTATCCTGTAACCCGGCGACGCTGGCGCGCGATAGTGAAGCGCTGGTCAATGCGGGATATGAGGTTACGCGTTTAGCGATGCTCGACATGTTCCCGCACACAGGACATCTGGAATCAATGGTTCTGTTCGAGCGCATGTAATGATTACCGGCTTACCGACTTCGGTAGGCCTGGTCCCTTAAGGAGAGGACGATGGTCGCGGTAAGAAGTGCACATATTAATAAAGCTGGTGAATTTGATCCGAAGAAGTGGGTCGCAAGCCTGGGAATTTCCAGCCAGCAGTCGTGTGAGCGCTTAGCCGAAACCTGGGCGTATTGCCTGCAACAGACACAAGGACATCCGGATGCGGATCTGTTGCTGTGGCGTGGCGTGGAGATGGTAGAAATTCTTTCCACGCTGAGTATGGATATCGACACGCTGCGGGCGGCGCTACTGTTCCCTCTGGCCGACGCCAACGTAGTCAGCGAAGATGTACTGCGCGAAAGCGTCGGCAAATCTATCGTTACCTTGATTCATGGCGTGCGCGATATGGCGGCGATCCGTCAGCTAAACGCCACTCATAACGACTCTGTTTCTTCGGAGCAGGTTGATAACGTCCGTCGAATGTTATTGGCGATGGTGGATGATTTCCGCTGCGTGGTGATCAAACTGGCCGAGCGAATCGCTCATTTGCGCGAAGTGAAAGAGGCGCCGGAAGATGAGCGCGTGCTGGCGGCGAAAGAATGTACCAACATCTATGCGCCGCTCGCTAATCGTCTGGGCATCGGGCAACTGAAGTGGGAACTGGAAGACTACTGTTTCCGCTACCTGCATCCGGCGGAATACAAACGCATCGCCAAACTGCTGCATGAGCGCCGTCTCGATCGCGAACATTACATCGAAGAGTTTGTTGGACATCTGCGCGCCGAAATGAAAAACGAAGGCGTGCAGGCGGAAGTCTACGGACGACCAAAACATATTTATAGCATCTGGCGCAAAATGCAGAAAAAGCATCTGGCGTTTGATGAACTCTTTGACGTGCGCGCCGTGCGTATTGTCGCTGAACGTCTGCAGGACTGCTACGCCGCGTTGGGGATAGTGCATACGCACTATCGCCACCTGCCGGATGAATTTGATGATTATGTCGCTAACCCGAAACCGAACGGTTACCAGTCTATCCACACCGTGGTCCTGGGGCCGGGCGGTAAAACCGTTGAGATCCAGATTCGTACCAAACAGATGCATGAAGACGCCGAACTGGGCGTGGCGGCGCACTGGAAGTATAAAGAAGGCGCCGCGTCCGGCGGCGTGCGTTCCGGCCATGAAGACAGAATTGCGTGGCTGCGTAAGCTGATCGCCTGGCAGGAAGAGATGGCCGATTCCGGCGAAATGCTGGATGAAGTGCGCAGTCAGGTGTTTGACGATCGGGTCTACGTTTTTACGCCAAAAGGCGACGTGGTTGACTTGCCTGCCGGATCTACGCCGCTCGATTTTGCTTACCACATCCACAGCGATGTCGGGCATCGCTGCATTGGCGCGAAAATCGGCGGGCGTATTGTGCCATTCACCTATCAGTTGCAGATGGGCGATCAGGTTGAAATTATCACTCAGAAGCAGCCGAATCCCAGCCGTGACTGGCTGAATCCAAACCTGGGCTATGTGACGACCAGCCGCGGGCGCTCGAAAATTCACGCCTGGTTCCGTAAACAGGACCGTGACAAAAATATCCTGGCTGGACGGCAGATCCTCGACGATGAGCTGGCGCATTTAGGGATTAGCCTGAAAGAGGCCGAGAAACATCTGCTGCCGCGCTACAACTTTAATGAGCTGGAAGAGTTGCTGGCGGCGATAGGCGGCGGCGATATCCGTCTTAATCAGATGGTGAATTTCCTGCAATCACAGTTCAATAAGCCGAGTGCAGAGGAGCAGGATGCAGCGGCGCTGAAACAGCTTCAGCAAAAAACATACGCGCCGCAAAATCGTCGTAAAGACGACGGGCGCGTGGTGGTAGAAGGCGTGGGTAATTTGATGCACCACATTGCCCGCTGCTGCCAGCCGATTCCGGGGGATGAAATTGTCGGCTTCATTACTCAGGGGCGGGGGATTTCCGTGCACCGGGCCGATTGCGAACAGTTGGCGGAACTGCGCTCACATGCGCCGGAGCGGATCGTAGAGGCGGTATGGGGCGAAAGCTACTCGGCGGGATATTCGCTGGTGGTGCGCGTCCAGGCCAACGATCGCAGCGGTTTATTGCGTGATATCACCACCATTCTGGCTAACGAAAAAGTCAACGTGCTGGGCGTCGCCAGCCGCAGCGACATTAAGCAGCAGATCGCCACCATTGATATGACCATCGAGATCTACAACCTGCAGGTGCTGGGCCGCGTGCTCGGTAAGCTGAACCAGGTGCCGGATGTGATTGATGCACGGCGACTGCACGGGGGGTAAACCCCAGACAGTAATAATGTAGCGGCTTTGCTACTCGTTCAGCAAAGCCGCATTAATCAACCCCATAAGCATGAGATATGGGGTATGTTTTTGACGTACATTTCATTTCCGGTGTACTCTTATGTAAGATTTATACTTACAGTGGAGGCTGTTATGGCCAGAACAATGACCGTTGATCTTGGCGATGAACTGCGCGAGTTTATTGAATCGCTCATAGAATCAGGTGATTACAGAACACAAAGTGAAGTGATCAGAGAGTCTCTTCGTCTGCTGAGGGAAAAACAGGCCGAGTCACGACTCCTGGCGTTACGTGAACTTCTGGCTGAAGGTCTGAACAGCGGAGAGCCCCAGGCCTGGGAAAAGGATGCCTTTTTACGGAAGGTCAAAACAGGGATGATCAAACCCGATGAGAACGGTAAAATTAACGCCAAAGGCCAGTGAAGATCTGGAAAATATCTGGCATTACGGCTGGCAGCATTTTGGCGAAATACAGGCCGATCGATATATTAATCATCTATCTGAAATATTCAGCATTATGAGTGCCAATAACATTGGCACGCCTCGACCTGAACTGGGTGAATACATTTATGCCTTACCGTTTTAAAGGCATATTATCTATTTTATACAATCAGTTACGGAAGTTATCGTGATACGTATTCTGAGCCAGAATCAGGATGCTGGTAAGCATGTAAATTGGTTATAGCCTTTTTATCTAAAAAACAAGTGTGATAGAGCAGGGGGAATCAACAATATTACCAAGGAAAGTGACCTTTGCTGTGTTGCTACCCGCGGCTTGAGCGCCGGAGACAATTCCCATAACTAAAGATGCAGTTACTGCCAGTTTACAAAAATGAGATGACTTCATCGTGTTATCCTTAATTAACGTGTTTTATGGCAGCATTTTGTACGCGTATACCAAGGGATATGCGGCATAGAGCCATGCTGCGGGCTTTGGGTAAAAAATAGGCCATAATAAAATATTATATTTCTACATTTTTATGAGTATATTCTTAAGGGCTGAATGATCGTACAGGCTCATAAAATATTATATGTAATACTTTCAATATGTTTATTTCATGTATGTTCCAGAAAAAACAAAAAAAGTGGTCTTTTTTGGATATTAAACTGGCGTGCATGCTACTCGTTTTTCCGTAAAAGTGAAATAATTTATTTTTTTGAAAGGGAAGGCTCTTTGGGTGGGGTGCTTATAGCGTTTGCTTAATTGATGTTATTTATAATGTCTGGTGCAAATATCTGTTTTTTTAATAAGTTAGTTATATGATTATTATATTGTTGTGTATCGATTAATAATTTTAAAATTATACGGGAGAGGTAGCGTTCAACACCTGTTAACAATATATTTTATTATATAGGCGTTGCCGTAGTGTCTCTGTGCGTGAATGGTTAAGAATAATACGTTACAATTGTCGCTAGTATTTACAACCGATTAAAAACCATGACAACTAACCATCAAATTGACCGTCTTCTCACCCTCATGCAGCGTCTGCGTGATCCGGAAAACGGCTGCCCGTGGGATAAAGAGCAGACCTTCGCCAGCATCGCGCCTTATACGCTGGAAGAAACCTATGAAGTACTGGATGCGATTGCGCGTGAGGATTTTGACGATTTGCGCGGCGAACTGGGCGACCTGTTGTTCCAGGTGGTGTTTTACGCGCAGATGGCGCAGGAAGAAGGCCGCTTCGATTTTAATGATATCTGCGCTGCCATCAGCGACAAGCTGGAGCGCCGCCATCCGCATGTTTTTGGCGAGCTTTCCGCGGATAATAGCGAAGAAGCATTAGTTCGCTGGGAGCAAATCAAAACGGAAGAGCGCGCGCAAAAAGCGCAGCATTCCGCGCTGGACGATATTCCGCGCAGCTTACCGGCCTTAATGCGCGCGCAAAAAATCCAGAAACGGTGTTCAAACGTGGGCTTTGACTGGACGACGCTGGGACCGGTCGTCGATAAGGTCTATGAAGAGATCGATGAGGTGATGTTCGAGGCGCGGCAGGCGGTTGTTGATCAGGCTAAACTGGAAGAGGAAATGGGCGATTTGCTCTTTGCCACGGTCAACATGGCGCGTCATTTAGGTACGAAAGCGGAGCTCGCTTTGCAAAAAGCGAACGATAAATTTGAACGTCGTTTTCGCGAAGTTGAACGTATTGTCGCAGCCAGAGGCCTGGAAATGACCGGGGTGGACCTGGAAACAATGGAAGAAGTTTGGCAGGAAGTAAAACGCCAGGAAATTGATCTCTAAAGGTTTTAGGCGGTCAAGAGCGATTTGTGTGATTTTTTAAATAACAAGCGCTTGATTTACGTCAAAAACATTTACCTCAAAGGGGCTATTTTCTCCCTCCCTGTGTGAATGTCAGCCTGACGAAGAGGAGGAATAATGAAAGTTTGTGGCGTAGGTCATGTTCGGGTATACTGCTTTCCCGTCCTGGTTATTCCATCGTCTTTTAAACCTAACTTCTCAGGTTCCGCATGACAACGAACTATATTTTTGTGACCGGCGGGGTCGTATCCTCTCTGGGTAAAGGCATTGCCGCAGCCTCCCTCGCAGCCATTCTGGAAGCCCGTGGTCTCAACGTGACCATCATGAAACTGGATCCGTACATCAACGTTGATCCGGGTACTATGAGCCCAATCCAACACGGGGAAGTGTTCGTTACTGAAGACGGCGCTGAAACCGACCTGGACCTGGGGCACTACGAGCGTTTCATCCGCACCAAGATGTCTCGCCGCAACAACTTCACGACTGGCCGTATCTACTCCGACGTTCTGCGTAAAGAACGCCGTGGCGACTATCTGGGCGCAACCGTACAGGTAATCCCTCACATCACTAACGCGATTAAAGAGCGCGTGCTGGAAGGTGGCGAAGGCCACGATGTGGTACTGGTGGAAATCGGCGGTACCGTTGGTGATATCGAATCGCTGCCGTTTCTTGAGGCGATTCGTCAATTGGCGGTAGATATCGGTCGTGAACACGCGCTGTTTATGCACCTGACGCTGGTACCTTACCTGGCGGCTGCGGGCGAAGTGAAAACTAAACCGACTCAGCACTCCGTGAAAGAGCTGCTGTCTATCGGTATTCAGCCCGATATTCTGATTTGTCGTTCCGATCGAGCAGTTCCTGCCAACGAGCGTGCAAAAATTGCATTGTTCTGTAATGTGCCGGAAAAAGCCGTTATTTCAATGAAAGATGTCGATTCCATTTATAAAATTCCAGGCCTGTTGAAATCTCAGGGGCTTGATGATTATATTTGTAAACGATTCAGCTTGAACTGTCCGGAAGCTAACCTGTCTGAATGGGAACAGGTCATTTACGAAGAAGCGAACCCGGCAGGCGAAGTGACTATCGGCATGGTCGGCAAATATATTGAACTGCCGGATGCCTATAAGTCGGTGATCGAAGCGCTGAAACACGGTGGTCTGAAAAACCGCGTTACCGTCAACATCAAATTGATCGATTCGCAAGATGTTGAAACGCGCGGCGTCGAAATTCTGAAAGATTTGGACGCTATCCTGATCCCCGGCGGCTTCGGCTATCGTGGCGTTGAAGGTAAAATCGCCACTGCGCGCTATGCGCGTGAAAACAATATTCCTTATCTGGGCATTTGCCTGGGGATGCAGGTTGCGTTGATTGAGTTCGCTCGTAACGTGGCCGGCATGGACAACGCCAACTCAACGGAATTTGTGCCAGACTGTAAGTACCCGGTTGTGGCGTTAATTACCGAGTGGCGCGATGAAGACGGTAACGTTGAAGTCCGTAGCGAGAAGAGCGATTTGGGTGGCACCATGCGCCTGGGCGCGCAGCAGTGCCAGCTTAGCGATGACAGTCTGGTACGTCAGTTGTACGGCGCGTCGACGATTGTTGAACGTCATCGCCATCGTTACGAAGTCAACAATATGTTGTTGAAACAAATTGAAGCAGCGGGTCTGCGTGTCGCAGGCCGTTCCGGTGATGATCAGTTAGTCGAGATCATTGAGGTACCGAATCATCCGTGGTTCGTGGCCTGTCAGTTCCATCCGGAATTTACTTCCACGCCGCGTGATGGACATCCGTTGTTCGCCGGCTTTGTTAAAGCCGCCAGCGAGCATCAGAAACGTCAGGCGAAGTAAAAAAGTTAGAACAGCGGTGCACCCTAAGCGGTGCACCGTTTGTCTGAAGTTTTAGTTTAACTAGTGACTTGAGGAAAACCTAATGTCCAAAATCGTTAAAGTCATCGGTCGTGAAATCATCGACTCCCGTGGTAACCCGACTGTTGAAGCTGAAGTACACCTGGAAGGTGGTTTCGTAGGTATGGCGGCGGCTCCGTCAGGTGCTTCTACTGGTTCCCGCGAAGCGCTGGAGCTGCGCGATGGCGACAAATCCCGTTTCCTGGGTAAAGGCGTAACCAAAGCTGTTGGCGCGGTTAACGGCCCGATCGCTCAGGCTATTCTTGGCAAAGACGCTAAAGACCAGGCTGGCATCGACAAAATCATGATCGACCTGGACGGTACTGAAAACAAATCTAACTTCGGTGCAAACGCCATTCTGGCTGTCTCTCTGGCTAACGCCAAAGCTGCTGCTGCCGCTAAAGGTATGCCGCTGTACGAGCACATTGCTGAACTGAACGGCACTCCGGGCAAATACTCCATGCCGGTTCCGATGATGAACATCATCAACGGCGGCGAGCACGCTGACAACAACGTCGACATCCAGGAATTCATGATCCAGCCGGTTGGCGCGAAAACGGTTAAAGAAGCCATCCGTATGGGTTCTGAAGTTTTCCATCACCTGGCAAAAGTGCTGAAAGGCAAAGGCATGAACACCGCTGTGGGTGACGAAGGCGGCTATGCGCCGAACCTGGGCTCCAACGCGGAAGCACTGGCTGTTATCGCTGAAGCGGTTAAAGCGGCTGGTTACGAGCTGGGTAAAGACATCACCCTGGCGATGGACTGCGCAGCATCTGAATTCTACAAAGACGGTAAATACGTTCTGGCTGGCGAAGGCAACAAAGCGTTCACCTCCGAAGAATTCACCCACTTCCTGGAAGAACTGACCAAACAGTACCCGATCGTTTCCATCGAAGATGGTCTGGACGAGTCTGACTGGGACGGTTTTGCATACCAGACCAAAGTACTGGGCGACAAAATCCAGCTGGTTGGTGACGACCTGTTCGTAACCAACACCAAAATCCTGAAAGAAGGCATCGAGAAAGGCATCGCTAACTCCATCCTGATCAAATTCAACCAGATCGGTTCTCTGACCGAAACTCTGGCTGCAATCAAGATGGCGAAAGACGCTGGCTACACTGCTGTCATCTCTCACCGTTCTGGTGAAACTGAAGACGCTACCATCGCTGATCTGGCTGTTGGTACCGCTGCAGGCCAGATCAAAACCGGTTCTATGAGCCGTTCTGACCGCGTTGCTAAATACAACCAGCTGATTCGTATCGAAGAAGCGCTGGGCGAAAAAGCACCGTACAACGGTCGTAAAGAGATCAAAGGCCAGGCGTAATCCTGCTTTTACCTCTTAACGTATAAACCCGCTTCGGCGGGTTTTTTTGTATCTGTTCAATAGCGCAGCCGCTGTGCATGACCGGGCAGACGAAATCTGCAATAATTAACGATTATCCCCTTAACAGAGAACGCTATGCAGTACCCGATTAACGAGATGTTCCAGACCCTACAAGGCGAGGGTTATTTTACCGGCGTCCCCGCTATTTTTATTCGTTTACAAGGATGTCCGGTCGGCTGTGCCTGGTGTGATACTAAGCATACCTGGGATAAACTGAGCGATCGGGAAGTGTCTCTGTTCAGCATTCTGGCAAAAACCAAAGAGAGCGACAAATGGGGTGCTGCGAGCAGTGAAGATCTGCTGGCGGTGATTAATCGTCAGGACTATACCGCGCGTCACGTTGTCATCACCGGTGGCGAACCCTGTATTCACGACCTCATGCCGCTCACCGATCTGCTTGAAAAGAGTGGTTTTAGTTGTCAGATTGAAACCAGCGGGACGCACGAAGTGCGCTGTACGCCTAACACCTGGGTAACGGTTTCACCAAAAGTGAATATGCGCGGGGGATATGACGTGCTTTCCCAGGCGCTGGAGCGCGCCAATGAAATCAAGCATCCCGTTGGGCGAGTTCGTGATATTGAGGCGCTGGATGAACTGTTAGCCACGCTGAGCGATGATAAACCGCGCGTGATTGCTTTGCAGCCCATTAGCCAGAAAGAAGACGCGACGCGTCTGTGTATTGAAACTTGTATTGCGCGTAACTGGCGTTTGTCGATGCAAACACATAAATATTTAAATATCGCCTGATGCATTACTAATCCTACGGACGGCCTGCCGATGCCGTCTGTGACTCATCCATTACCTTGCATTGTTTATTTTCTCTATGTGAATTTCGATGAGTGTATAAAAGCGCTGATAAATTTTTCCATAGCGATGCACGGATCACGCTATTTTGGTAAATTTAAAGAAAAAATCATTCTATGAACTTTTTTGCATCAAAATCAGCAAATTAGCTGTTCTTTAATAATTTAAATTGTTGCGATTATGTTGGTAGAATGTGGTGCTGACAAAAAGTAGTTTATAAACAATGATATACGTTTAGTGTGTTCCCCGCGCCAGCGGGGATAAACCGCCCAGAAAAGTTTGTTTAGGCAATCAAGCCCCGTGTTCCCCGCGCCAGCGGGGATAAACCGGCGTATGAGGGCGCGCAACAGGCGATGCGTGAGTGTTCCCCGCGCCAGCGGGGATAAACCGGATTTACTAAGGTCAACAAGGGATTGAATTGGGTGTTCCCCGCGCCAGCGGGGATAAACCGCTCATGCGCAGCACTGGATCGAGAGCGAAGGGGTGTTCCCCGCGCCAGCGGGGATAAACCGGGTGAGAACAGGGTGCATGGGAGGGAATAATTGTGTTTCCCGCGCCAGCGGGGATAAACCGCGTTACAGCCAGTTCATGGAAAGTTTCAGGCAGTGTTCCCCGCGCCAGCGGGGATAAACCGATCCCAAAACATCTTTCCCTGGTTCCTCTCAGGTGTTCGCCGCGCCAGCGGGGATAAACCGGGGATCGCGTTGGCGGTCGCATCCGTTGCCGTGTGTTACCCGCGTCAGCGGGGATAAACCGTACCAACAATTCAGCGTTACGCCAACGGTAACGTGTTCCCCGCGCCAACAAGGATAGCCGTTGCATAATCATAATCTGTGTACCAGTAATGGCTGGTACAAACCTGTAAAGTAAAAAGGCCGCGTTTTTCCGGGGAGGCTTTTATACAGGAGAAGGCCATGGCGTTAAGGATCAGGGTATTGCTCGAAAATCATAAGGGAGCTGGAGCGGATAAATCGTTGAAGGCCCGACCAGGATTAAGCCTGTTGGTCGAGGATGAGTCTACGTCGATCTTGTTCGATACCGGCCCTGATGGCAGTTTTATGCAAAACGCGTTGGCGATGGGGATCGACCTGTCCGATGTGTCTGCTGTGGTGCTTTCGCATGGTCATTACGATCATTGCGGCGGCGTGCCATGGCTTCCTGATAACAGTCGAATCATCTGCCATCCCGATATTGCGCGCGAACGTTATGCGGCAATGACTTTTCTCGGTATTACCCGAAAAATAAAAAAATTGTCATGTGAGGTGGACTATTCACGCTACCGAATGATGTACACGCGTGGCCCCCTGCCGATTGGCGAAAACTTTATCTGGTCAGGGGAAATACCAGTGGTCGCGCCTGAAGCCTACGGCATTTTTGGCGGCCACGATGCGGAGCCGGACTCTATTTTGGATGAGGGCGTACTGATTTACCAGTCGGCAAAAGGATTAGTCATCATTACGGGATGCGGGCATCGGGGAATCGCAAATATTGTCCGGCACTGTCAGAACATTACCGGTATAAAGCGGATTTACGCGCTTGTCGGCGGATTTCATCTCCGCTGCGCATCACCGTTCACGATGTGGCGAGTCAGGCGCTTTCTGCAAGAACACAAACCTGAAAAACTATGCGGTTGTCACTGTACAGGGGCCTGGGGGCGGTTGTGGCTACCGGAAATAACCGCACCTGCAACTGGTGATGTGCTGCGCTTTTAACACCGCGCTGGACAATGTTTTCACTGATAAAACGTCGTGTGAATAGGCTGGAATCAATTTGGCATCCAGCCCACGCGTTAATAAACCTTATTCGCCGCGATAGATGCAGCCGGCTGTACAGGTTTCTTTCACCATCACGGCGCTCAGTAGCGGCACGACGGGCTTAACCTGATCCCAAATCCATTTTGCCAGCACTTCGCTGGTGGGATTGGACAGCCCTGGAATATCATTCAGATAGTAGTGATCAAGACGATCGTAAGTAGGTTTAAACGCCGCTTTGAGATCCGCGAAATCCATAATCCAACCGGTATGTGGATCGACTTCACCGGTAATTTCGAGACGCACCATAAACGAGTGTCCGTGCAGGCGGCCGCACTTATGCCCTTCAGGCACGTGAGGCAGGCGGTGAGCGGCTTCAAAGGTGAAATCTTTATACAACGTGGTGGACATGATGAACTCTCAGGCAATAAAAAAACCGCCGTAGGGTACCGGAAAGCGCATTTTTTATCATTAACTAAAACCATTCTCCGCCTTGTGACGGGCAATTAATTTAAGAATTTCCAGAAAATTCAATAATTATCAATCAATTATAAAATCGATTTTGGCGTTAATCACGATAACTAAAACAGGTTAGTTCATTTGGTTATTTGTTATTTCCAACCCTTCTTTAATTGTTATTCCTCTCACCGTTAACCTTATCCTCAGTTTGGGATTTATCGCTTATACACTTCATCCTTCAAGCCGCATCTGTGTTGACTGCGTTTACTCACCCCAGTCACGTATTTATGTACGCTCCTGGGGCGCGATCAGCTTACAGTCTGGGCTACAGCGAACTTGAATGATTTTGTGTATAGATCCGCTTTGCTTACTGGAACATAACGACGCATGACGACACCGGCTCCACTGACTGGGTTGCTTCCGCTTAATCCGGAGCAACTGGCGCGCCTTCAGGCCGCGACAACCGACCTTACTCCCGAACAGCTTGCCTGGGTCTCCGGCTATTTTTGGGGCGTACTGAACCCGCGCTCAGGCGCTGTTGCCGTCACGCCTGCTCCTGAGGGGAAGATGCCGGGAGTTACGCTTATCTCCGCTTCGCAAACCGGCAATGCGCGTCGTGTGGCGGAAGCGCTGCGTGATGATCTGCTGGCGGCCAACCTTAATGTGACTTTGGTGAACGCTGGCGACTACAAATTCAAACAGATTGCCAGTGAAAAACTGTTGGTGATAGTGACGTCCACCCAGGGAGAAGGCGAGCCGCCGGAAGAGGCTGTCGCGCTGCATAAATTCCTGTTCTCGAAAAAAGCGCCGAAACTGGAAAACACCGCGTTTGCCGTATTTAGCCTTGGCGATACATCCTATGAATTCTTCTGCCAGTCCGGAAAAGATTTCGACAGCAAACTGGCGGAACTGGGCGGTGAACGTCTGCTCGACCGTGTCGATGCTGACGTTGAATATCAGGCAGCTGCCAGCGAATGGCGCGCCCGCGTGGTTGATGTTCTGAAGTCCCGCGCACCTGTCGCGGCACCTTCGCAATCCGTCGCTACTGGCGCGGTAAACGACATCCACACCAGCCCCTATACCAAAGACGCGCCGCTGACCGCGACCCTCTCCGTGAATCAGAAAATCACCGGTCGCAACTCGGAAAAAGACGTTCGCCATATTGAGATTGATTTAGGCGACTCCGGTCTGCGTTACCAGCCGGGCGATGCGCTGGGCGTCTGGTATCAGAACGATCCGGCTCTGGTGAAGGAGCTGGTTGAGTTGCTGTGGCTGAAGGGCGATGAGCCGGTGACGGTTGATGGTAAAACCCTGCCGCTCGCCGAAGCGCTGGAGTGGCACTTCGAGCTGACGGTGAATACCGCCAACATTGTTGAGAACTACGCGACCCTGACGCGCAGTGAGTCGCTGTTGCCATTAGTGGGCGACAAAGCGCAGCTCCAGCACTACGCCGCGACCACGCCCATTGTTGATATGGTGCGTTTCTCTCCGGCGCAGCTCGACGCTGAAGCATTAATCGGCCTGCTGCGTCCGCTGACGCCGCGTCTGTACTCCATCGCCTCCGCGCAGGCGGAAGTCGAAAGCGAAGTACACGTAACCGTCGGCGTCGTGCGCTACGATATTGAAGGCCGCGCCCGCGCGGGTGGTGCTTCCAGCTTCCTCGCCGACCGCGTGGAAGAAGAGGGCGAAGTGCGCGTGTTTATTGAACACAACGATAATTTCCGCCTGCCAGCTAACCCGGAAACGCCGGTGATTATGATTGGCCCAGGTACGGGTATCGCGCCGTTCCGCGCCTTTATGCAGCAACGCGCCGCCGACGGTGCGGAAGGCAAGAACTGGCTGTTCTTCGGTAACCCGCACTTCACCGAAGACTTCCTTTATCAGGTTGAATGGCAGCGTTACGTGAAAGAAGGCGTGCTGAACCGGATCGATCTGGCCTGGTCCCGCGATCAAAAAGAAAAAATCTACGTACAAGACAAACTGCGCGAACAGGGCGCGGAGCTGTGGCGCTGGATCAATGACGGTGCCCACATTTATGTCTGCGGCGACGCCAGGCGTATGGCCGCAGATGTCGAAAAAGCATTGCTGGAAGTGATTGCTGAATTCGGTGCAATGGACATCGAAGCGGCGGATGAATTTTTAAGTGAGCTGCGCGTCGAGCGCCGTTATCAGCGAGATGTCTACTAATGAGCGAAAAACATCCAGGCCCACTGGTGGTCGAAGGTAAACTGTCCGATGCCGAGCGCATGAAGCTGGAAAGCAACTACCTGCGCGGTACCATTGCGGAAGATCTGAACGACGGTCTCACCGGCGGTTTTAAAGGCGACAACTTCCTGCTAATACGCTTTCATGGCATGTATCAGCAGGATGACCGCGATATTCGCGCCGAGCGTGCGGCGCAGAAGCTGGAGCCGCGCCACGCGATGCTGCTGCGCTGCCGCCTGCCGGGCGGGGTGATTACTACGACGCAATGGCAGGCGATCGATAAATTCGCGGCGGATAACACGATTTATGGCAGTATCCGTCTGACCAACCGCCAGACCTTCCAGTTCCACGGCATTCTGAAGAAGAACGTTAAGCCGGTGCACCAGATGCTGCACTCGGTGGGGCTGGATGCGCTGGCAACCGCCAACGACATGAACCGTAACGTGCTGTGTACCTCTAACCCGTACGAGTCTCAGCTGCATGCTGAAGCCTACGAGTGGGCGAAGAAGATCTCCGAACATCTGCTGCCGCGTACTCGCGCCTATGCGGAGATCTGGCTCGATCAGGAGAAGGTGGCGACCACCGATGAAGAGCCGATCCTCGGTCAGACCTATCTGCCGCGTAAGTTCAAAACCACGGTAGTGATCCCGCCGCAAAACGATATAGATCTGCACGCCAACGACATGAACTTTGTGGCGATTGCCGAGAACGGCAAGCTGGTCGGCTTTAACCTGCTGGTGGGCGGCGGTCTGTCTATTGAGCATGGTAATAAGAAAACCTACGCTCGTACGGCCAGCGAGTTTGGCTATCTGCCGCTGGAGCACACCCTGGCGGTGGCCGAAGCGGTAGTGACGACGCAGCGCGACTGGGGTAACCGTACCGACAGGAAAAATGCCAAAACCAAATACACCCTTGAGCGCGTGGGACTGGAGACGTTTAAAGCGGAAGTCGAGCGTCGCGCGGGGATCAAATTTGAGCCGATCCGCCCGTATGAGTTTACCGGTCGCGGCGATCGTATCGGTTGGGTGAAAGGGATCGACAACAACTGGCACCTGACGCTGTTTATCGAAAATGGTCGTATCCTGGATTATCCGGGGCGCCCGCTGAAAACCGGCCTGCTGGAGATCGCGAAGATTCATCAGGGCGAGTTCCGTATTACCGCTAACCAGAACCTGATTATTGCCAGCGTGCCGGAAAGCCAGAAAGTGAAAATCGAGACGCTGGCGCGCGACCACGGGTTGATGAATGCCGTGAGCGCGCAGCGTGAAAACTCAATGGCCTGCGTGTCGTTCCCAACCTGCCCGCTGGCAATGGCGGAAGCCGAGCGTTTCCTGCCGTCGTTCACGGACAAAGTGGAAGCGATTCTGGAAAAACACGGCATTCCTGATGAGCATATCGTGATGCGCGTGACCGGCTGCCCGAACGGCTGTGGTCGCGCGATGCTGGCGGAAATTGGCTTAGTAGGGAAAGCGCCTGGTCGTTATAACCTGCATCTTGGCGGCAACCGTATTGGGACACGTATCCCACGGATGTATCAAGAAAATATCACCGAGCCGGATATTCTGGCTTCGCTGGATGAACTGATTGGGCGCTGGGCGAAAGAG
Organism: Salmonella sp. SAL04157; assembly: GCF_046551635.1. NCBI lineage: Bacteria > Pseudomonadati > Pseudomonadota > Gammaproteobacteria > Enterobacterales > Enterobacteriaceae > Salmonella > Salmonella sp. SAL04157. The sequence continues at coordinate 234,421 of NZ_JBGDVS010000001.1, read as the reverse complement.
CGTGAAGCGGGTGAAGGCTTTGGCGACTTTACGGTGCGTGCGGGCATCATTCGCCCGGTGCTCGATCCCGCGCGTGATTTCTGGGAATAACCTGAATTGCCGGATGGCGTCTGTGTAGGCCTGATAAGCACAGCGCCATCAGGCAAGGCAAACAGTGAGGAACTTATGTCCCAACTCGATCTCAACGCATTGAATGAACTGCCAAAAGTCGATCGCGTACTGGCGTTGGCGGAAACCAACGTCCAACTGGAAACGCTAACAGCCGAAGAACGCGTGGCCTGGGCGCTGGAAAATCTGCCCGGCGAATATGTGCTTTCTTCAAGCTTTGGCATCCAGGCGGCGGTGAGCCTGCACCTGGTGAACCAGATTCGCCCGGATATCCCGGTGATCCTCACCGATACCGGCTATTTGTTCCCGGAAACCTATCAGTTTATTGATGAGTTAACGGACAAACTTAAACTCAATCTGAAAGTTTACCGCGCGGGCGAAAGTCCGGCCTGGCAGGAAGCGCGCTACGGCAAACTGTGGGAGCAGGGCGTTGAGGGCATTGAGAAATACAATGACATCAACAAAGTCGAGCCGATGAACCGGGCGCTCAAAGAGTTAAACGCGCAGACCTGGTTTGCCGGTCTGCGTCGCGAGCAGTCCGGTAGCCGCGCGCATTTACCCGTTCTCGCTATCCAGCGCGGCGTGTTTAAAGTGCTGCCGATTATCGACTGGGATAACCGCACGGTTTACCAGTATCTGCAAAAGCACGGTCTGAAATACCATCCGCTGTGGGATCAGGGCTATCTGTCGGTGGGCGATACGCACACCACCCGCAAATGGGAGCCGGGTATGGCGGAAGAAGAGACACGCTTCTTCGGACTGAAGCGCGAGTGCGGGCTGCATGAAGGGTAATTGTCCTTACGCGGTATAATTATACTTGCTGCTATGAAAAATCCGGCAGGCAGCCGGATTTTAAATTAGTTATTTTACTGACTATCTTTATGTCAGTAATATATTACGACTGCACCCATCTTTACCAATGTGCAAAGAACGTTCATGCGTTAGATATATCTTTTCAAGAATTACATCAATAAACATTTTTTTTGCATGATAGTCGTTATAATCCTGATTAAGTTTTTTTAAAAAACCAGAATTTGTTGGTTTAAACTCTGCAAACGGTGAATAGCTATGTAGTAAATAGGAGATGCACGGATGCATCATGCTAAAAGCGACTTCACCTTGTACCTCCTGATAACCTATTTTGCAAAACTGAGTCGTAGGCTCAAAGTTACCGGCATTAATACAGGCCAGCATCGATTTTTCATCTGCAGTAAGTGAGTCCTGCCATTCGACAAGCGGGTGGTCTGGAGCCTCTGCGGGACGCATCATCTCATAAACCGTCGCTTTGATTTGTGCATTGCCCGTCACTTCTTTTCGTAGAGTAGAAATCGACTCCTGAAGTAATTCCGGGTGCCAGGTCATCTTCGCACCAATCACCTCGCATATTTGTAAAAATAACTGTCTCTCCTCTCTACTCATAGATTCTATCACTGCATCATCTGATATATTGAGGATGTCCTTAATATTGCTTTGGCTGATCACCGTGTCGCCGACCATAAGTAAAAATTGTGTCTGAGAAGCGTCCAACTTGATAGTAAACAGATCCTGATGAGCCGGGCAGGCCAGATGTTGTAGCCGTTTAAAGGCGTAAATTTTATTTATATCCTCTACGTTAACTTCCATCTCTCCAGGTTCACCACGGCCCTGCCCGTGAATGATGGAGTGTAACACTTCCAGCGCATGGTCCTTTTTTTCCGCTCTAAAATGATCCTGGACTTTATCCCAGCCCCCCATATGGATTGCTTTTTCTTTATCTGCGCTTAACAGATGAGCAAGCCGACTTTCATTAAGCGTATAATTTTGATGATTACCGAAGCTTAAAGTGACTGGCATAATATTTTCCTTCAAATTTATATTATTTAATATCCGGAGTAAAATATATCGTTCAACTCCCTCTTTTTTATTAAACAGACAAGGTTTACTACAGGAGAGAATTTGAACGGCATTATAAATACAGCACATTTAGTGTTGGCAATCCTTTATGGTGACGATAATTCAGACAAAAGGTAGATGATTCGCCGCAAATGGTCGTTTTTTTAAATTTTGGTTTGTCATGAATGGTGTTGATGCTGAGAGATAAAGTATGATGAAATGAAGTAGTTAAATTTAATTAATTAAGGGTATTCATGGAAATGGATGTAGATAGAGAAGCTACAAAGATTTTGGTGAATCTAATGTAATAACTTCTCTATACAACGGAGTTAGAATAATACCCGTTATCCAACCAATCCAAAACGTTTACTATAATAGCTAGCTTCTCCGGCATCAGATACCAGCACAACCTGTCCGGAAGGGCGATGGTGGCGTTTTCTGAAACAGGCTAATGTTTCCTCATCTGGACATTGGAATGTACCAGAATTTTTTTGCCACCATGATTTTCGGACGGATAAGCGACTTTTTTCCCAGCAGAAATCTATTTCATCAACTAAAGGGCGTAGCTGTCCATCAATGTCTTTTCTGGCGAGATAAACATCAACACTCTCTTCACCCAGACGGGTAGAAAATTCTCTATCTTTATCCCATAAAAAGTCGCTGGCTTCTCGATCGTAACCGAGATCGTAACGTAATAAATTTTGCGCAGCCACTGAACGTTGGCTAAGGACTTTGCCAAAGGCAACGTCAGAGATCGTCTGCAAGCCTGCTGGCGCAGCAATTTTCTGCTCGTATACGCCGTCAACGAGTGCTCTGGCATTATCCGGCATACGGATCTCACCATGTTGACGCAGCAGCGCCTGTGTACGCCACAGGCAGGCATGATCGGCGTAAACAAAGCCGGTACCTTTTAGCTCTTGCCCCAACCAGCCCTCTTCTGCCTGCTCCTGCCAGTGAGGGGCCAGAATATGCAATACTGGTGGCTGGCGTTCATCCGGAAGCGTAGATTTTCGTTGCCCATGGGCATCGCGGATATGGCGTTGCAGGCGACCGGCGCGCTGGATCAATAAATCAATCGGCGCCAGATCGGTGATCATCCAGTCAAAGTCCAGATCGAGACTTTGTTCAACGACTTGTGTGGCGATTAATACCTTACCACGTCGTTCAGAAACGGGGGCATTGTTACCAAACCAGTTTAACGTTTTATTTTCAATAGCAATACGATCGATAAAAGCAAAACGGCTGTGGAAAAGCAAAAGATCCTGCTCTGGAACGATTCCCTCGTGTAGCAACTGCTGGTAAGTGTCCAGCGCATCATCAACCGTGTTGCGGATCCAACAAATGCACTGTCCGGTTGCCACAACGCGATAAATAATGTCCAGTGCTTCCTGGCGCTGCTGTATCCAATTAACGGCTACAGTCCTTTGGACTTCGGGACGTGTGGCCAGTGGTTGCTCTAACAGACCGGAGGAAGTGAGGTGGCTTAACCATGGATAACCCGCGTTATCGCTACCACCAGCGCTCATAAATCCCGCGCCATCGCTAAACGCATTAAGTAATTTTTCCCGTAAAGCGGCGGGAAGAGTGGCGCTCAGAATAATAGCGCTACCGCCCTGGGCGGCATGGAAGCGCAATAAACCTTCCAGCAATTTAACCATATAACCATCATAGGCGTGCACTTCATCCAGCAGCAGGATTTTGTCGCGCATCCCTAGCAATCGGAGCGATTGATGGCGAAAAGGCATCACCGCCATTAAGAGTTGATCCAGCGTACCTACGCCGACTTCCGCCAGCAGCGCTTTTTTGCGTGAATCTGCAAACCAGGTATGGCACTCAGTAGTCGCGTTGCCATCATCACGGGCATAATCTTCAGCTATATTTTCTGTTGGCTGCCAGATGGATTGTCGGAAAGAGTCCGACATTTCTCGCCCACCGTGTTCCCCGCGCCAGCGGGGATAAACCGCCTTAACGGATTAGGTAGTAACCTGAAACAGGGTGTTCCCCGCGCCAGCGGGGATAAACACGTTTCACCAGCATATCAGGACGTTTTTTCCGCCTTCGCCAGCTCTTTTACCAACGGCAGCATTATCCGCACTACATCGCGGCTACGGCGCTCAATTCGCCCAGGTAGCGCCTTGTCTATATGCTGTTGATTATCAAGCCGTACGTCGTGCCAGCTATTGCCGTTCGGGAAGGATGCATTTTTCACGCGTTGCTGGTATCCGTCTTTTTTACCCAGATTCCAGTTCGTCGCCTCAACAGAAAGCACCGATATTCCCGCTTTATCGAAAACCTCCGCATCATTACAGCAACCCGTTCCTTTGGGGTAGGATGGATTGCGTCCCGGATTGGTGTTGGCGGCGATACCATAACGGCGCGCAATCGCTAATGCCCGATCGCGGGTCAGTGTACGCACCGCTTCAGGCGTATTTTTCCCGCTATTAAAATAGAGCTTGTCGCCAACAATCAGGTTATCGAGATTAATGACCAGCAGTGTATTTTTCTTCTCAGCGTCACTCATTCGTTTGAGTAAATTTTCCGCGCCTAGCTTTCCCTCTTCTTCCCCACTGGTGGCGATAAAACGAATCCCATAATGGGTCGGTATATCTTTCAGGCGCGCCGCCAGTTCCAGCATAACGCCTAATCCCGCGGCATTATCATCCATTCCCTGTAACGTTAAACCGCCCAGATTGGCATCGACATCAGCGTCGCTCTGCGGAGCGTAGGTATCCAGATGCGCCATAATGATGATCTGTTGCGGCACGCGCCCTTCATGGGCGGCGATGACCGTACTGCCCGTCACGTTATGCCAGTTTTTGCGATTATCCTTCGTGGTATAAATAAATCGGCTATTAAACGTTCGAATATCGCTTTGATATCCCATCTGGGTAAATTGTTGGCGTAAATAATCGGCAGACAACATCTCGGCGGGGGAGCCAGTCATTCTCCCGGGAAAAAAGGTGGCGATATGTCGTGCCTGAGTATTCGCTATTTCACCAGGCGCTGGTGATGCTGCTTGTGCAGGAAGGATAAAGCCTACGCCGAGCGCCAGAATGACGGCAAAGCGGCGCGTTGCGGAAAACATAATGAGTCCTTAAATACAGAACAAAATTTTACGTGGCTAGTATGAAACCGCGATCGTGTTAATACAATTTCATTTGCTCCTAAATGCTGGCAATCCGGTACGTTAAGCATTTTTTGATATTGGTTTTTGGGCCGCGTTATTCCTTTGAGGAACTACTCATTCCAATTCGTCATTTCATTCACTCTCCTGCGCTCCCTATAGTCGTGTAATCGAAATGTTTAGCAAAAAACGGTATTGCAAAGGAACGGTTATGGATCAAAAACGACTCACCCACCTGCGGCAACTGGAGGCGGAAAGTATCCACATTATCCGTGAAGTGGCAGCGGAATTCGCTAATCCGGTCATGCTGTACTCCATTGGTAAAGACTCCAGCGTCATGCTGCATCTGGCGCGTAAGGCGTTTTATCCGGGTACGTTGCCGTTCCCGCTATTGCACGTTGATACCGGTTGGAAATTCCGTGAGATGTACGCCTTTCGCGATCGTACCGCCAACGCATACGGCTGCGAATTGCTGGTACATAAAAATCCGGAAGGCGTGGCGATGGGCATCAATCCGTTCGTTCACGGTAGCGCTAAACACACCGACATTATGAAAACCGAAGGGTTAAAGCAGGCGCTGAATAAGTACGGTTTTGATGCCGCGTTCGGCGGCGCACGGCGCGATGAGGAAAAATCCCGCGCGAAAGAACGTATTTACTCCTTTCGTGACCGTTTCCATCGCTGGGACCCGAAAAATCAGCGTCCAGAGTTGTGGCGTAACTATAACGGTCAGATTAATAAAGGCGAAAGTATACGCGTCTTCCCGCTCTCCAACTGGACAGAGCAGGATATCTGGCAATACATCTGGCTGGAAAACATCGACATCGTGCCGCTGTATTTGGCTGCTGAACGCCCGGTTCTGGAACGTGACGGCATGTTGATGATGGTGGATGACGATCGTATCGATCTCCAGCCTGGCGAAGTCATCAAAAAAAGGATGGTGCGCTTCCGTACACTTGGCTGTTGGCCGCTCACCGGGGCGGTGGAATCCCACGCGCAAACGCTGCCGGAAATTATCGAAGAGATGCTGGTTTCTACCACCAGCGAGCGCCAGGGGAGGATGATTGACCGCGATCAGGCGGGGTCGATGGAGCTTAAAAAACGTCAGGGGTATTTCTAAGGAGCCGCCATGAACACCATACTTGCACAACAAATCGCCAATGAAGGCGGCGTCGAAGCCTGGATGATTGCCCAACAACACAAAAGCCTGCTGCGTTTTTTAACCTGTGGCAGCGTTGATGACGGTAAAAGTACGCTGATAGGTCGTTTGCTGCACGATACCCTGCAAATTTATGAAGATCAGCTCTCTTCTCTGCATAATGACAGTAAACGTCATGGCACACAGGGAGAAAAACTCGATCTGGCGCTGCTGGTAGATGGGCTACAGGCCGAGCGTGAGCAGGGCATTACTATTGACGTCGCGTACCGCTATTTCTCCACGGAAAAACGAAAATTTATTATCGCCGACACGCCGGGCCATGAACAATATACCCGTAATATGGCGACCGGGGCGTCCACCTGCGATCTGGCGATCCTACTGATCGACGCGCGTAAAGGCGTGCTGGATCAGACGCGTCGCCATAGCTTTATCTCCACTCTGTTGGGGATCAAACACCTGGTGGTGGCAATCAACAAAATGGATCTCGTTGACTACCGCGAAGAGACCTTCGCTCGTATTCGCGAAGATTACCTGACTTTTGCTGAACAGTTGCCAGGCGATCTGGACATTCGCTTTGTCCCGCTTTCGGCGCTGGAAGGGGATAATGTCGCCGCGCAGAGCGCCAATATGCGCTGGTACAGCGGTCCGACGCTGCTGGAAGTCCTGGAAACGGTAGACATACAGCGTGCGGTAGACCGTCAGCCGATGCGCTTTCCGGTACAGTACGTCAATCGCCCGAATCTTGATTTTCGGGGGTATGCCGGCACTCTGGCGTCTGGTAGCGTCAAAGTCGGAGAGCGCATTAAAGTGCTGCCGTCTGGCGTGGAATCCAGCGTGGCGCGTATCGTCACTTTTGATGGCGATAAAGAAGAAGCCTATGCGGGCGAAGCCATTACCCTGGTACTCAACGACGACATTGATATTAGCCGCGGCGATCTGCTGCTGGCGGCAAACGAGACGCTGGCACCTGCGCGGCACGCCGCGATCGATGTGGTATGGATGGCGGAACAGCCGCTGGCACCGGGCCAAAGCTACGACGTTAAACTTGCGGGTAAGAAAACCCGCGCGCGTATCGAGGCTATTCGCTATCAGATTGATATCAACAATCTGACCCAACGAGACGTCGAGAGCCTGCCGTTAAACGGTATTGGTCTGGTGGAGATGACATTCGATGAGCCGCTCGCGCTGGATATTTATCAGCAAAATCCGGTGACGGGCGGGCTGATTTTTATCGACCGACTTTCTAACGTCACCGTGGGCGCAGGCATGGTGCGGGAACTGGATGAACGCGGAGCGACGCCGCCCGTGGAATACAGTGCGTTTGAGCTGGAGCTGAATGCGCTGGTACGCCGTCATTTTCCGCACTGGGACGCCCGCGATTTGCTGGGAGATAAACATGGCGCTGCATGATGAGAACGTGGTCTGGCACTCTCATCCCGTTACTGTCGCCGCCCGTGAACAGCTCCACGGCCACCGTGGCGTGGTGCTGTGGTTTACCGGGCTCTCCGGTTCGGGAAAATCAACGGTGGCCGGCGCGCTGGAAGAGGCGTTACATCAGCGTGGCGTCAGTACCTACCTGTTGGATGGCGATAATGTGCGCCACGGTTTGTGCTGTGATTTAGGCTTTAGCGATGCCGATCGCCAGGAGAATATCCGGCGGGTAGGCGAAGTGGCCAGTCTGATGGCGGACGCCGGTCTGATTGTTTTGACGGCATTTATTTCTCCGCACCGCGCCGAGCGGCAACTGGTAAAAGAGCGCGTCGGCCACGATCGTTTTATCGAGATTTATGTCAATACGCCGCTGGCTATCTGTGAACAGCGCGATCCTAAAGGGTTGTATAAAAAAGCGCGCGCGGGCGAGTTGCGTAACTTTACCGGCATCGACGCCATTTACGAAGCGCCTGACTCGCCCCAGGTTCATCTTAATGGTGAACAATTAGTAACAAATTTGGTTTCCCAATTATTAGACCTGCTGAGACGGCGCGATATTATCAGATCCTGAGACACCACCGGGCTTGTATGCCCGGTATGGTCAAGGTTACAGGATTTAATATGCGTAATAGCCATAACATTACTTTCACAAGGTCAGACGCCTTCATGGTCGACGATGACGCCACCAGTGCATTTCCGGGGGCGGTGGTCGGCTTTGTGTCATGGCTGCTGGCGTTGGGGATCCCTTTTCTGCTTTATGGCCCTAACACGCTGTTTTTTTTCCTCTATACCTGGCCCTTTTTCCTCGCGTTAATGCCGGTATCGGTGATTATCGGCATTGCGTTGCATTTGCTGGTAAAGGGCAAAATACTTTTTAGCATCATGTTTACTCTACTGGCCGTAGGCGCGCTGTTCGGCGCGTTATTTATATGGCTATTAGGGTAGACGGGTTATCACTGCGCCTCCGGTCATAATTCAAACCGTAACCAACAATGAGATTATGTTCTCCTTACTCGGGTATACGTAACATCCGGCAAATGTGGTACATTTGCCGGCGTTGTCGCGGCAATCCCGTCCTGAATGTGGAGTCACAGAGGACGTTATGGGATGATGATGCCGTTTTTCAGGGGGCAGGATGGGTAAACTAACGCTGCTGTTGCTGGCTTTACTGGTCTGGCTACAGTACTCGCTGTGGTTCGGTAAGAACGGCATACATGACTATAGCCGCGTCAACGATGATGTGGTCGCGCAGCAGGCGACAAACGCCAAACTTAAAGCGCGTAACGATCAGCTTTTTGCCGAAATTGACGATCTCAATGGTGGCCAGGAAGCGATTGAGGAGCGCGCGCGCAACGAACTTAGCATGACCAAACCGGGCGAAACCTTCTATCGTCTGGTGCCTGACGCCTCAAAACGCGCGGCAACGGCGGGGCAAACTCATCGATAAACCATCCAGGGATTTAACATGGCAGCCACTTTATTGGACGTTTGCGCCGTGGTGCCGGCGGCCGGATTTGGCCGCCGAATGCAAACAGAATGTCCTAAGCAGTATCTCTCAATCGGTAATAAAACCATTCTGGAGCACTCAGTTCATGCGCTGCTGGCGCATCCTCGGGTGACACGCGTTGTTATTGCTATCAGTCCTGGCGATCATCGCTTTGCCCAACTTCCGCTGGCGAATCATCCGCAAATCACCGTTGTGGATGGCGGCAACGAACGCGCTGATTCCGTTTTGGCCGGGTTACAGGCCGTTGCAAAGGCGCAGTGGGTGCTGGTGCACGACGCGGCAAGACCCTGTTTGCATCAGGATGACCTTGCGCGGTTGCTGGCTATCAGCGAAAACAGCCGGGTCGGCGGTATCCTCGCCAGTCCGGTGCGCGACACCATGAAACGCGGCGAACCAGGGAAAAACGCTATTGCCCATACCGTAGAGCGCGCCGATTTATGGCACGCGCTCACCCCGCAGTTTTTCCCCCGCGAACTCTTGCATGATTGTCTGACGCGTGCGCTGAATGAAGGCGCGACCATCACCGACGAAGCGTCAGCGCTGGAGTATTGTGGTTTTCATCCGGCGCTGGTAGAAGGTCGCGCGGATAACATCAAGGTCACCCGTCCGGAAGATCTGGCGCTGGCGGAATTTTATCTGACCCGAACCATCCACCAGGAGAAAGCATAATGCGAATTGGACACGGTTTTGACGTACACGCGTTTGGCGGAGAAGGGCCGATTATCATTGGCGGCGTGCGTATCCCTTATGAAAAAGGGCTATTGGCGCATTCCGATGGCGATGTGGCGTTACATGCGCTGACCGATGCGCTGCTGGGCGCGGCGGCGCTTGGCGATATCGGCAAGCTCTTCCCGGATACCGATCCGGCATTTAAGGGAGCGGATAGCCGCGAACTACTGCGTGAAGCCTGGCGTCGTATTCAGGCGAAGGGGTACACCCTCGGCAACGTGGATGTCACCATTATTGCGCAGGCGCCGAAAATGCTGCCGCATATTCCTCAAATGCGTGTCTTTATCGCCGAAGATCTCGGCTGCCATATGGATGACGTTAACGTGAAGGCGACGACGACGGAAAAGCTCGGATTTACCGGACGCGGAGAAGGCATTGCCTGCGAAGCGGTCGCGTTGCTGATGAAGGCGGCGAAATGACAGAGTTTGACAATCTCACCTGGCTGCACGGAAAACCACAAGGTAGCGGATTGCTGAAAGCGAATCCGGAAGATTTTGTGGTGGTTGAAGATTTAGGCTTTACGCCGGATGGTGAAGGCGAGCACATTCTGCTGCGTATTTTGAAAAACGGTTGCAATACCCGTTTTGTCGCTGACGCGCTGGCGAAATTCCTGAAAATTCACGCTCGCGAAGTGAGCTTTGCCGGGCAAAAAGATAAACACGCCGTTACCGAGCAGTGGCTGTGTGCGCGCGTGCCGGGGAAAGAGATGCCCGATTTCAGCGCCTTTCAGCTGGAAGGTTGTAAAGTGCTGGAATACGCGCGTCACAAGCGTAAGCTGCGTTTAGGCGCGCTGAAAGGCAATGCCTTTACGCTGGTGTTGCGTGAAATAAGCGATCGCCGCGATGTCGAAACGCGATTGCAGGCGATTCGCGATGGCGGCGTGCCGAACTATTTTGGCGCACAGCGATTCGGCATTGGTGGCAGCAACTTGCAGGGCGCGCTGCGCTGGGCACAAAGTAACGCGCCGGTGCGCGATCGCAATAAACGCAGTTTTTGGTTGTCGGCGGCACGTAGCGCGTTGTTTAATCAAATTGTTCACCAGCGGCTGAAGAAACCAGACTTTAATCAAGTTGTTGACGGCGATGCGCTACAATTAGCGGGGCGTGGAAGCTGGTTCGTCGCGACATCTGAAGAACTGCCTGAATTGCAGCGCCGGGTAGACGAAAAAGAGCTGATGATTACAGCATCGTTGCCGGGCAGCGGAGAGTGGGGAACACAGCGTGCGGCGCTGGCGTTTGAGCAAGATGCCATTGCCCAGGAAACGGTGTTGCAATCGCTGTTGCTGCGCGAAAAAGTAGAGGCGTCGCGCAGAGCGATGCTGCTTTATCCGCAACAATTAAGCTGGAACTGGTGGGATGACGTTACCGTCGAGTTACGTTTCTGGCTGCCCGCAGGCAGTTTTGCCACCAGCGTAGTAAGGGAACTGATCAACACAATGGGTGATTATGCGCATATTGCTGAGTAACGATGACGGGGTTCACGCGCCCGGTATACAAACGCTGGCGAAAGCGCTGCGTGAGTTTGCTGATGTACAGGTCGTAGCCCCGGATCGTAACCGCAGCGGCGCGTCTAATTCCCTCACGCTGGAATCTTCGCTTCGTACTTTTACCTTTGATAATGGCGATATCGCCGTACAGATGGGGACGCCGACCGATTGCGTCTATCTGGGCGTTAATGCCTTAATGCGTCCGCGTCCGGATATTGTCGTTTCCGGTATTAACGCGGGTCCGAATCTGGGCGATGATGTGATCTATTCCGGTACAGTCGCCGCGGCGATGGAAGGTCGTCATCTCGGCTTTCCGGCATTAGCGGTCTCCCTTAACGGCTATCAGCATTATGATACGGCTGCAGCCGTGACTTGCGCGCTTTTGCGAGGGTTAAGCCGGGAGCCGTTGCGTACCGGGCGTATTCTCAACGTGAATGTCCCGGATCTACCGTTAGCGCAGGTTAAAGGCATCCGCGTGACTCGCTGTGGTAGCCGCCATCCAGCGGATAAAGTAATCCCGCAGGAAGATCCGCGCGGTAATACATTGTACTGGATTGGCCCGCCGGGCGATAAATACGATGCCGGGCCGGATACCGATTTCGCGGCGGTGGATGAAGGCTACGTCTCCGTCACGCCGTTGCATGTGGATTTAACCGCGCACAGCGCGCATGATGTGGTTTCAGACTGGTTAGACAGCGTGGGAGTTGGCACGCAATGGTAAGTGGACGTGTACAGGCTCTTCTTGAACAATTGCGCGCACAGGGCATCAGAGATGAGCTGGTGCTTAATGCGCTTGCCGCAGTGCCGCGCGAGAAATTTATTGATGAAGCGTTTGAACATAAGGCCTGGGAAAATATCGCTTTGCCGATAGGCCAGGGTCAGACGATTTCGCAGCCCTATATGGTGGCGCGAATGACGGAACTGCTCGAACTGACGCCGCAGTCCAGGGTGCTGGAAATTGGCACCGGTTCCGGCTATCAGACGGCGATTCTGGCGCATCTGGTGCATCACGTTTGCTCCGTTGAGCGGATTAAGGGGCTGCAATGGCAGGCGCGCCGCCGCCTGAAGCAGCTCGATTTACATAATGTTTCTACCCGTCATGGCGATGGCTGGCAAGGCTGGCAGGCGCGTGCGCCGTTTGACGCTATCATTGTGACGGCCGCGCCGCCGGAAATTCCTACCGCGCTCATGGCACAGTTGGATGAAGGCGGCATTCTTGTTCTGCCCGTGGGCGATGAGCAGCAGTTTTTGAAACGCGTGCGTCGCCGGGGCGGCGAATTTATTATCGATACCGTGGAGGCCGTTCGCTTCGTCCCGTTAGTCAAGGGAGAGCTGGCCTAGTTTGCCCTGCAAACACCCACTCTTACGCCTGATGAAGCCGAAACGAATACCTGGAGTTTTCCTGGTTATTCCCGGTGGGTTAAGCGTATCGTGAACACATTTTCCCGTGTTCACTTAATGCGTTGCACGGTTCTTACGTCACTGGTTGTTAACCAAATTTTTTCCTGGGGGATAAATGAGCGCGGGAAGCCCAAAATTCACCGTTAGTCGCATTGCGGCACTATCACTGGTTTCACTATGGCTGGCAGGTTGTACCAGTTCGTCAAACCCTCCGGCGCCGGTCACGTCTGTGGACAGTGGTTCGTCATCAAATACCAATTCCGGGATGTTGATCACACCGCCGCCAAAAATGGGCACGACGACGCAACAAACGCCGCAACAAGCGCCGCAAATTCAACCCGTTCAGCGTCCTGTAACGCAGCCCATGCAAACTCAACCGGTCGCGGAACAGCCCGTGCAGATGGAAAATGGGCGAATCGTATACAATCGCCAGTATGGGAATATTCCGAAAGGTAGCTATACGGGTGGCAGTACTTACACCGTGAAAAAGGGGGATACGCTTTTTTACATCGCCTGGATTTCCGGGAACGATTTCCGCGATCTGGCCCAGAGAAACAGTATTCCTGCCCCGTATAGCCTGAATGTAGGGCAAACTTTGCAAGTTGGTAACGCATCCGGTACGCCAATTACTGGCGGAAATGCGATCACCCAGGCGGATGCAGCACAGCAAGGAGTTGTGACCAGGTCTGCACAAAATTCCACCGTTGCAGTTGCGTCTCAACCAACAATTACGTATTCTGAGGGCTCAGGTGAACAAAGTGCTAACAAAATGTTGCCAAACAACAAGCCTGCTGGGACGGTTGTCACAGCGCCTGTAACGGCACCAACGGTAAGCACGACCGAACCAAATGCAAGCAGTACGTCAACCAGCGCGCCGATTTCCGCATGGCGCTGGCCGACGGATGGCAAAGTGATCGAAAACTTTGGCGCTTCCGAAGGGGGCAATAAAGGGATCGACATTGCAGGCAGTAAGGGACAGGCTATCGTCGCAACCGCTGATGGGCGCGTCGTATATGCCGGTAACGCGCTGCGTGGTTACGGTAATCTTATTATCATCAAACATAACGATGATTACCTGAGTGCCTACGCCCATAATGATACGATGCTGGTCCGGGAACAACAGGAAGTTAAGGCGGGGCAAAAAATCGCTACTATGGGTAGCACCGGCACCAGCTCTACACGCTTGCATTTTGAAATTCGTTACAAGGGGAAATCCGTAAACCCGCTGCGTTATTTACCGCAGCGATAAAGCGGCGGAACCAGGCTTTGACTTGCTAGTTCCGTCAAGGGATCACGGGTAGGAGCCACCTTATGAGTCAGAATACGCTGAAAGTTCATGATTTAAATGAAGACGCGGAATTTGATGAGAACGGAGTAGAGGCTTTTGACGAAAAAGCCTTGAGTGAAGAGGAACCCAGTGATAACGACCTGGCTGAAGAAGAGCTGTTATCGCAAGGGGCCACACAGCGTGTGTTGGACGCGACTCAGCTTTACCTTGGTGAGATTGGGTATTCACCACTGTTAACAGCCGAAGAAGAAGTCTATTTTGCGCGTCGCGCACTGCGTGGAGATGTCGCTTCTCGCCGTCGCATGATTGAGAGTAACCTGCGTCTGGTGGTAAAAATTGCCCGCCGTTATGGCAATCGTGGACTGGCGTTGCTGGACCTGATTGAAGAGGGCAACCTGGGGCTTATCCGTGCAGTTGAGAAGTTTGACCCGGAACGCGGGTTCCGCTTCTCAACATACGCAACCTGGTGGATTCGCCAGACAATCGAACGGGCGATTATGAACCAAACCCGTACGATTCGCTTGCCGATTCACATTGTTAAAGAGCTGAACGTATACCTGCGCACCGCACGTGAGTTGTCGCATAAACTGGACCACGAACCGAGTGCGGAAGAAATTGCAGAGCAACTGGATAAACCGGTTGATGACGTCAGCCGTATGCTTCGTCTCAACGAGCGCATTACCTCGGTAGACACCCCGCTGGGCGGTGATTCCGAAAAAGCGTTGCTGGACATCCTGGCCGATGAAAAAGAGAACGGTCCGGAAGACACCACGCAAGATGATGATATGAAACAGAGCATCGTCAAATGGTTGTTCGAACTGAACGCCAAACAGCGTGAAGTGCTGGCGCGCCGTTTCGGTCTGCTGGGATATGAAGCTGCGACACTGGAAGATGTAGGCCGTGAAATCGGTCTTACGCGTGAACGTGTTCGTCAGATTCAGGTTGAAGGCCTGCGCCGTCTGCGCGAAATTCTGCAGACGCAGGGGCTGAATATCGAAGCGCTGTTCCGCGAGTAAGTACCCTTGTCAAAAAAAGGCCAGTCGACAGACTGGCCTTTTTTTTACCGTTTGTCTTCTGCCAGCAGCGGCGGGATACTCGGCACCATTGGCGCGTTATCAATATCTTTTTGCGTCATGCGAAACGCTTGTGGATAGTGTTCGCGGCTGGTACGACGTAACGGTTCGGTATCGCGCCAGGTATACAGACAATGCTGACACTGATATACCGTCCAGACTCCTTTTACCGGCGAAGTCGCCATGAGTTCAATATGTGCATCGGCACAGCGTGGACAAATCATCGGTTACTCCTTATTTACGGTTGGCCAGCATGGCGGTCAGCTTTTCAGCCCAGGCTTTAGTTTCCGGTAAATCAACAACCGGCTGGCTATAGTGACCACGGTTATCTGGCGCAACCGGCGTGGTGGCGTCAATGATCAGCTTGTCGGTAATCCCCGCCGGGCTTGAGCCCGGATCCAGTTCCAGGACGGACATATTCGGTAGCTGTACCAGATCGCCTGCCGGATTCACTTTCGACGACAACGCCCACATCACCTGTGGCAGATTGAATGGATCGACATCTTCATCGACCATGATCACCATCTTCACATATCCCAGACCGTGCGGCGTCGTCATCGCTCGCAGGCCCACCGCACGGGCAAAGCCGCCGTAGCGTTTTTTGGTTGAGATGATGGCCAGCAGGCCGTGGGTGTACATGGCGTTTACCGCCTGCACTTCCGGAAATTCGGCTTTCAACTGTTGATACAGTGGCACGCAGGTCGCCGGCCCCATCAGGTAGTCGATTTCCGTCCACGGCATCCCCAAATAGAGCGATTCAAAAATGGGTTTGCTGCGGTAAGAGACCTTATCGATACGCACCACGGTCATGTTGCGACCGCCGGAATAGTGGCCGGTAAATTCGCCGAACGGTCCTTCAATTTCACGTTTACGGCTTTCGATGACCCCTTCAAGAATGACTTCAGATCCCCACGGCACATCAAAACCGGTCAGCGGCGCGGTGGCGATAGGATAGGGGCTTTCACGCAGCGCGCCTGCCATTTCATACTCTGACTGATCGTATTTCAGCGGCGTTGCGCCCATCAGGGTAATGATCGGATCGTTACCCAACGTGATCGCAATCGGCAGATCTTCGCCACGCTCTTCAGCTTTGTGCAGGTGCAATGCGATATCATGCATCGGCACTGGTTGCAGACCCAGCTTACGCTTGCCTTTAACTTCCATACGGTAGATGCCGACATTCTGCTTGCCGAAGTTATCGGGATCGAGCGGATCGCGTGATACCACACAGGCTTTATCCAGATAGAATCCGCCGTCGCCGTCGTTCAGACGAAACAGCGGCAGGATATCAAACAGGTTGATCGCGTCGCCGTCGACGGTATTTTCCGCCCAGCCCGGATTCGCCCGTCGTTCCGGCGCTACCGGAAAATTGTCCCAGCGGCGAATAAATTCATCGATCTGTTTTTTAACCGGCGTGTTAGGCGGCAAACCCAGTGAGATGGCATGGTTCTGCCAGGAACCGATGGTATTCATCGCCACGCGGGCGTCGGTAAAACCACGAATATTGTCAAACCACAGCGCGGGCGCGCCATCGCCGATTCGTCCCGTTGCGTTGGCAGCGGCGGCGAGATCCGGCTCCGCATTCACTTCCTCGCTGATTTTCAGCAGTTGTCCCTGCTGATCCAGCGCATGTAAAAAACTGCGCAAATCATCAAATGCCATTATCCATTCTCCTGTGAAAAATTTGCTGCCTGTCGCAGTCCTTGCCAGCGGCGCGTGCGCGTATGCTCCAGACCAAACTGGTCGAGAACGCGCGCTACGATGTGCTGGATAATATCGTCAACGGTTTGCGGCAGGTTGTAGAACGCGGGCATGGGCGGCACTATCGCCACCCCCATACGAGAAAGCGCAAGCATGTTTTCCAGATGAATCGTGCTGAGCGGCATTTCCCGCGGCACAAGCACCAGCTTGCGACCCTCTTTCAACACGACATCGGCAGCGCGTCCCACCAGCCCCTCGGCATAGCCGGCGCGAACCCCCGCCAGTGTTTTCATACTGCAGGGGATAATAATCATGCCGTCGGTACGAAATGAGCCGGAGGAAATGGTCGCCGCCTGATCGGCCGGGCTATGACAATAATCTGCCAGGGCGGCTACCTCAGCGGGCGTGTAGGGCGTCTCCAGTTCAATAGTGGTTTTCGCCCACTTTGACATTACCAGATGCGTTTCAACATCAGGTATCGCCCGCAATGCCTGGAGTAGCTCGACGCCAAGCGGCGCGCCGGTCGCACCGGTCATCCCCACAATCAATCTCATTTCTTACCTCAAATATCGTTCGTATACGAACATTTTGATCAAAATACGCCCACACGGCCTTTGCGACAAGATCGCTCCCGACGCCTGCGCACGTTTAGCTAAAGCATTCGTCATTAAAAAACCGTGCATAAGTCGTTATGATAGAAAAAGTTAATTTATCCGGAGCGCTCATGGAGTTACGAAACACCGCGTTTCATCTGTTACGCCAACTTTTTCAGCAACATACCGCACGCTGGCAGCATGAACTACCGGAGCTCACCAAACCTCAATATGCGGTGATGCGCGTTATTGCTGAACATCCGGGTATTGAACAGGTCGATCTGACCGAAGCGGCGGTTAGCACTAAAGCGACGCTGGCGGAGATGTTAAGCCGGATGGAAAATCGTGGGCTGGTAAAGCGAGAAAACGATCCGCTGGATAAACGTCGGCGTTTTGTCTATCTCACCGTTCAGGGCCAAACGTTGCTCGCCGCCGCGATACCACTGGGGGATCGCGTTGACGATGAATTTTTGGGGCGACTGAGCGCTGAAGAACGCGAACAGTTTACGCAACTGGTACGCAAGATGATGACGTAAGCGGCTTGCGCCGCTTCGCTATTGTTTGGCCATCAGCAGTGAGATATCCACTTTGGCCAGCGCCCGAATTGCGCTTTCCGGCAGGCCGTCATCGGTGACGATTTGGTTGAATTCCGCCAGCGGTAACGCCAGCCATGTAGCGACCTGGCCGTATTTGGTCGCGTCGCACACCAGAATTTTTTGGCGGCTGGCGCTGGCGACGGCCCGTTTCACCGTGACTTTATCTTCTGCCGGCGTTGAAATACCGCGCACGCTCCAGGAAGAGGCGGAAATAAAGGCCTGGTCAATCATCAACCCACGCAAAAGCGTCGCCGCGGCTTCACCGACGCACGACCGGTTTTCCCGGCATACCGCCCCGCCAGTGTGAATAATTGTGCAATCGCTATTGTCCATCAGGTAATCGGCGATAACGAAATCATTCGTCACCACCGTAAGTTTATTCATCGTAACCAGCTGCCTGGCAATCGCCAGCGTGGTCGTACCTGCATCAAGGTAGATACAGCTTTCTGGCTGTACCAGGCTGGCGGCCAGTTTGCCAATCGCCGCTTTCTGCGGCGTCGCCAGTTCGGTTTTGATCTGATGCGAGGGCTCGTGCGCCACGCGAGTCGATGATTGCACGCCGCCAGAGACCTGGATTACCGCGCCTTGCTGCTCCAGTTTTTGTAAATCACGGCGAATAGTCATGTGGGATACATGCATGCGCTCGGTCAGTTCAGCGATACTGACGATGCCTTTCTCCGCCACCATATCAAGAATGATTTGTCGACGCTCAGTAGGTATCAACGTCTGCTCCTTTCTTTAGTCCTGTCGCGATTTTACGCGATTTCTCGTCACAGCGTGTGAAGTTCTATGAGGATTGCCTTCACAAAAAATAACACATTTTGTTATTTTTTGTGAAACAACTCACCGCAATTGTTTACAAAAACGCCTATATTCACATAACAAAACATAATATCACGTAAATTAACATGGAGTGATAATGACAACAGGAACTGATTTTCATGTCGGCATTGTGGGGCTTGGCTCAATGGGAATGGGCGCTGCGCGTTCATGCCTGCGCGCCGGGCTTTCCACATGGGGGGCCGATCTTAACCCGCAAGCGTGCGCGAATCTTCTCGCTGAAGGGGCTTGTGGGGCTGCCGCCAGCGCCAGGGAGTTCGCCGGCGTCGTGGATGCGTTAGTCATTCTGGTCGTCAATGCCGCCCAGGTCAGACAGGTGTTATTCGGTGAGGATGGCGTCGCCCATCTGATGAAACCCGGAAGCGCGGTGATGGTTTCGTCTACGATCTCAAGCGCCGACGCGCAAGAGATCGCCGCGGCGTTGACGGCATTGAATCTTAATATGCTGGATGCGCCGGTTTCCGGCGGCGCGGTAAAAGCGGCGCAGGGCGAAATGACGGTGATGGCCTCCGGGAGCGAGGCGGCGTTTACCCGCCTGAAGCCCGTGCTGGACGCCGTTGCCAGCAACGTTTATCGCATCAGCGATACGCCGGGCGCAGGCTCAACCGTCAAAATTATTCATCAACTGCTGGCTGGCGTGCATATTGCGGCGGCGGCCGAAGCGATGGCGCTGGCCGCGCGGGCCGGTATTCCTCTGGACGTGATGTATGACGTCGTGACCCATGCCGCCGGAAACTCCTGGATGTTCGAAAACCGTATGCAGCATGTCGTTGATGGCGACTATACCCCGCGTTCGGCCGTCGACATTTTTGTCAAAGATTTGGGGCTGGTTGCCGACACGGCGAAAGCGCTGCGCTTCCCCTTACCGCTGGCCTCTACGGCGTTAAATATGTTCACCAGCGCCAGTAACGCCGGTTATGGCAAAGAGGATGACAGCGCTGTGATCAAAATTTTCTCAGGGATTACTCTGCCTGGCGTCACGCCTGAGGAGCCGTCATGTTAAAAATTGGCGTCATTGCCGATGATTTTACCGGCGCGACCGACATCGCCAGTTTTCTGGTCGAAAACGGGATGCCGACAGTGCAGATCAATGATGTCCCAACCGGGACGCAACCGGAAGGGTGCGACGCGGTGGTTATCAGCCTGAAAACCCGCTCATGCCCGGCGCAAGAGGCGATAAAACAATCGCTGGCGGCGCTGGTATGGCTGAAAAAACAGGGCTGCCAGCAAGTCTATTTCAAATATTGCTCGACTTTCGATAGTACCGCCGAAGGCAATATCGGCCCGGTCACCGATGCGCTGATGGTGGCGCTGGATACCTCATTTACCGTGATTTCTCCCGCGCTGCCGGTTAACGGACGCACGGTTTATCAGGGCTATCTGTTTGTCATGAACCACTTGCTGGCGGAGTCCGGTATGCGCCACCACCCTATCAATCCGATGACCGACAGCTACCTGCCGCGTCTGATGGAAGCGCAGGCGCAAGGGCGCTGCGGCGTTATTCCGGCTCAGACGCTTGATGAAGGCGTTGCCGCGACCCGTGCGGCGCTGTCGCGTTTACAGCAGGAAGGATATCGCTACGCGGTACTTGACGCGCTCAATGAGCGGCACCTGGAAATTCAGGGCGAGGTTTTGCGTGATGCCCCGCTGGTGACTGGCGGTTCCGGGTTGGCAATGGGGCTGGCGCGTCAGTGGGCGAAGCACGGCGTTTCTCAGGCCCGTTCCGCAGGCTATCCGCTGAGCGGTCGCGCGGTGGTGCTTTCCGGTTCCTGTTCGCAAATGACGAATCAGCAGGTGGCCTTCTATCGACAACATGCTCCCACACGCGACGTTGACGTGGCGCGCTGCCTGTCATCCGAGACGCGCGAGGCCTACGCTGAAGCGCTGGCGCAGTGGGTGCTCAGTCAGGACAGCGAACTGGCGCCAATGATTAGCGCCACCGCCTCCACGCAGGCGCTGGCTGCCATCCAGCAGCAATATGGCGCTACCGAAGCCAGCCATGCGGTAGAGGCGCTCTTTTCCCTGCTGGCCGCTCGCTTAGCGGAAGGCGGTATCACCCGGTTTATCGTGGCGGGCGGCGAAACCTCGGGCGTGGTGACGCAAAGCCTCGGTATTACCGGTTTTCACATCGGACCGTGCATTTCACCCGGCGTGCCGTGGGTCAACGCGCTCCATGCGCCAGTCTCGCTGGCGCTAAAGTCAGGCAATTTTGGCGATGAATCCTTTTTCATCCGCGCTCAAAGGGAGTTTCAGGTATGACGACACTGGCAAAAGAAGAGCACGCTTTGCGAGAAGAGATGGTCAGGATAGCCGCCTCGTTTTTCCAGCGCGGCTATGCCACCGGCTCGGCAGGCAATCTCTCGCTGTTACTGCCGGACGGCAATATTCTGGCGACGCCCACCGGTTCGTGTCTGGGTAATCTCGACCCGCAGCGGCTATCCAAAGTGGACCCGCAGGGCGAATGGCTCAGCGGCGATAAACCGTCTAAAGAGGTGCGTTTTCATCTGGCGTTGTATCGCAATAACCCTTGCTGCAAGGCCGTGGTACATCTGCACAGCACCTGGTCAACGGCGCTTTCCTGTCTCGAAGGGCTGGACCCGCAAAATGTGATTCGCCCGTTTACCCCCTATGTGGTGATGCGGATGGGAGACATTCCGCTGGTTCCCTACTATCGCCCGGGGGATGACCGAATTGCCCGCGATTTGGCTGCGCTGGCGGCCCGGCATCAGGCCTTTTTACTGGCTAATCATGGGCCGGTCGTGTGCGGGGAGAATTTGCAGGAAGCCGCTAATAATACCGAGGAGCTGGAAGAGACGGCAAAGCTGATTTTTATCCTTGGCGAACGCCCGATTCGTTATTTAACCACCGAAGAAATTGCGCAGTTAAGGAGATAACCCGATGCCGCGTTTTGCCGCCAATTTGTCGATGATGTTTACCGAAGTGCCGTTTATCGAGCGTTTTGCCGCCGCTGCCGAAGCCGGTTTTCAGGCCGTTGAGTTTCTGTTCCCCTACGACTTTGCCGCCAGCGAGATTAAAGCCCAGCTATCGCGTCATGATCTGACGCTGGCGCTGTTTAATACTTCGGCGGGCGATACCGCGGCGGGCGAGTGGGGACGCGCCGCGCTACCGGGGCGCGAACACGACGCGCGCGCCGATATCGATCTGGCTCTGGAATACGCTCTGGCGCTGGAATGTGAGCAGGTTCACATCATGGCGGGCGTAGTGCCGGATGGCGCTGATGGCGCACGTTATCGCGCCACGTTTATCGATAATTTGCGTTATGCCGCCGACCGGTTTGCCGCCCACGATAAACGTATTTTGATCGAAGCGCTGAGTCCCGGCGTTAAACCCGGCTACCTCTTTTCCAGCCAATATCAGGCGCTGGGCATCGCAGAAGAGGTTAACCGCCCGAATGTATTCATCCAGCTCGACACTTTCCACGCGCAAAAAGTGGATGGCAATTTGAGTCACCTGATTCGCGAGTACGCGGGCCGCTATGCCCATGTACAAATCGCTTCGCTACCGGACAGACATGAACCGGATGATGGCGAGATCAACTACCCGTGGCTGTTCCGGCTGTTCGATGACGTCGGTTATCGCGGCTGGATAGGCTGCGAATACCAACCACGGAATACCACTCAGGACGGGCTTGGCTGGTTTAACGCCTGGCGCTAACCCTGAACTACCCTACACAACAATAAAGAGGACATCCGGATGCAGATTATCATTACCGGCGGGGGCGGCTTTTTAGGCCAGAAACTCGCAAGCGCCTTATTAAACTCATCGCTGGCGTTTAACGAACTGCTTCTTGTTGATTTAAAAATGCCTGCACGGTTATCAGATTCTCCTCGTTTACGCTGCCTGGAGGCTGACTTAACCCAGCCGGGCGTACTGGAGAATGTGATTACCGCTAATACCTCTGTTGTTTATCATCTCGCTGCGATTGTCAGCAGTCATGCGGAAGACGATTTCGATCTGGGATGGAAAGTTAACCTGGATCTTACCCGCCAGTTACTTGAGGCGTGTCGTCGACAACCGCAGAAAATTCGTTTTGTCTTCTCCAGCTCGCTTGCCGTTTATGGCGGTACGCTGCCGGAATGCGTCACCGAT
The DNA here is from genome assembly GCF_046551635.1 of Salmonella sp. SAL04157. Taxonomy (NCBI): domain Bacteria; kingdom Pseudomonadati; phylum Pseudomonadota; class Gammaproteobacteria; order Enterobacterales; family Enterobacteriaceae; genus Salmonella; species Salmonella sp. SAL04157. The sequence continues at coordinate 211,403 of NZ_JBGDVS010000001.1, read as the reverse complement.
ACCACCGCGCTCACGCCGCGCTCGTCTTATGGCGCGCAGAAGGCCGCCTGTGAACTGTTGGTCAACGACTATACCCGCAAAGGCTATGTGGATGGGCTGGCGCTGCGTTTGCCGACGATCTGTGTTCGCCCGGGTAAACCAAACCGCGCCGCTTCTTCTTTTGTCAGCGCGATTATTCGTGAACCGTTGCAGGGCGAGACGACCGTCTGCCCGGTATCGGAAAGTTTGCGGCTGTGGATTTCCAGCCCGGCGACGGTGATCCATAACCTGTCGCTGGCCGCAACGTTACCCGCGCCTGGCGAGGCGAGCAGCATCAACTTACCGGGGATCAGCGTAACCGTGGGCGAGATGCTGGAAACGTTGCGTCAGGCGGGCGGCCAGGCGGCGCGCGATCGGGTTACGCATCAGCGCGACGAAGGCGTCGAGAAAATTGTCGCCTCTTGGCCGGGACGTATCGATAACCAGCGTGCGCTGGCGTTAGGTTTTGTCGCCGATAAACGCTTCGATGACATTATCGAACGCTTTCGACAAGATGATATGGAGGGGAGGTCATGACAAGTTTACCGACCCCAATTATCGGCCTGATCGTTGCCGTTTTCGTGCTGGTATGGCTGGTGTTACGCACCCGCGTTCATGCGCTGATCGCGATGCTGGCGGCGGCCTGTATCGCCGGTCTGTTGGGGGGAATGGGCATTGATAAAACGCTCTCTGTCATCACCAGCGGATTCGGTACGACGCTGGGTAGCATTGGCCTGGTGATTGGTCTCGGCGTAATGATGGGGCGCTTGCTGGAGGTTTCCGGCGCGGCGGAGCGTATCGCCTGGAGCTTTATCAAATGGCTGGGGAAACGTCGTGAAGAGTGGGCGCTGGCGATCACGGGTTATATTGTCAGCATCCCCATTTTCGTCGATTCCGCTTTTGTCATTCTTTATCCGGTGGCGAAAGCGCTGGCGAAAAGCGGTAAACGTTCGCTACTGACGCTGGGCGTCGCGCTGGCGGGCGGGCTGGTGGTCACTCACCATACGGTACCTCCGACGCCAGGCCCGCTGGGGGTAGCCGGGATTTTTAACGTCGACATCGGCGCAATGTTATTGACCGGGATGGCGCTGGCGGTGCCCTGTGTGATCGGCATTGTGTTCTATGCGCAGTGGCTGGATAAACGCTACCCTGATTTCGTGCCGCGCACGCTGAACGCCGATGAAGTCAATGCCGCGCTGGAGCAGTACAATAAAGAGAAAGAGCAAAAGGATCTGCCGAGTCTGACGCTTTCTCTGCTGCCTATTGTGGTGCCGATCGTGCTGATCTTCCTGAAGGCTATCTGTTCCACCCTCGCCACCATAGAAGGATGGTCCGGCCTGGCGACGCATCCGGTGGTACAGGCAATCAACTTTGTGGGAAGTCCAGTGATCGCGTTGGCCATCAGCGTTCTGCTGGCGGTGTATACGCTGGTGCCGCGCATGGATAAACATACCACCGCAGAGCGTCTGGAAGAGGGCTTGCAAAGCGCCGGGATTATCTTACTGGTCACGGGCGCTGGCGGCGCGTTGGGCGCGATCCTGCGCGACAGCGGCGCGGGGCAACAGCTGGCGGAGCAGGTTGCCAACCTGCCGATCTCGCCGATCCTGATCCCGTTTATCGTGGCGACGTTGGTACGCCTGATTCAGGGATCGGGGACGGTGGCGATGATCACTGCCGCCTCGATTTCCGCGCCGATCCTGGCGCAGATCCCCGGCATCAATATGTTGCTTGCCGCTCAGGCCGCAACGATGGGGTCGCTGTTCTTCGGCTACTTCAACGATAGCCTGTTCTGGGTGGTTAACCGCATGATGGGCGTCTCTGATGTCAAACAGCAGATGGTGGTTTGGTCTGTACCGACGACCATTGCCTGGGCGATTGGCGGCACCGGCGTGGCGCTGATTAACCTGCTGTTCGGTTCCGGCGGCAGTTGGCTCGATCCGTTACTGCCGATTGTCGTTCTGGCGGCAATTATGCTGTGGGTGCGTTGGCAGGCGCAGGGGATCAAAGACAAGCTGGTAGTTAAGGATTAAGACGGTATTATCCGTCCGGGAGCGCAATGCTCCCGGGCTGGCTACAATGATGGGGCGTGCTCCCCGCAATCCCATTGCGAACGTAAAAAATCAATAAATGCGCGTACTTTTGTCGATACATGGCGGGCGTCCGGATAAACGGCATAAATGCCCTGACGGGGAAAATGATAGTCGGGTAACACGTGAATTAACGTTCCATCCTCCAGTGCGGTGTTGACTAACCATTGCGGCAGTAATGCGACGCCGCTTCCCGCGAGAGCGAAGGCCATCAGCGAGCGCGCGCTGTCGACAGAAATTTTGCCGGCTTTGCTTATCTCCAGGCGTGAGTGTTGGCCATGATTATTCGTTACTGTCCACCGTAGCGGCGTAGGTAATCGCTCATGAATAATCCATTCCGCCTGAGCCAACGACTCCAGCGACGACACGGGGTGGCGGGCGAGCCACTGCGGCGCGGCGACCGGCAGAATGGTAAAGCGGGATATCAGCGCGGCGCGATAGCGGGAGTCCGCCAGCGAGCCAAGCCGAATCGCCACATCAAAGCGCTCGGCAATTAAATCGGCATGATGTGATGAGGACATATGCCGAATACGGAGATCGGGATGGCGCTGACTAAACTGCGCCAGTACCGGAATGACCACCTGTTCGCCAAACTCGGGCGTAGTGGTAATACGTAACTCGCCGCCCAGCCCACTATGGCTGGCACGCACTTCATCCTGCAAATTTTTCGCGGCATTGAGTAAATTCACGCCTTTTTGGTAAAAGAGGACGCCGGCGTCTGTGAGCGTCAATCGTCGGGTGGAACGTAGCAGTAACGTTACGCCAAGCTCTTTTTCAAGCTGCCGAATATTAAAACTCACTACCGCTTTTGTTTGGCCCGATGCGGCGGCGGCGGCCGTGAAGCTGCCGCTATCTACCACGGCGATAAACAGCGACATACGCTGCAAATTGAGCATGGCGAGCTCCTTTACTGTCAAAATTATTTTGACAGTATATCGTTGAAGCGCGGACTTATCTGGCTTTCTCCGGACGGCTACATTAGCGCCTCTGACGGAGGATGCATAATGACGTATCGCAGTAAAGTGGCAGTGGTTTACCTGCTCGGCTTCTTTCTTGATCTGATTAATCTGTTTATTGCCAGCGTGGCTTTTCCTGCGATGTCCGTGGATCTGCATACGTCCATATCGGCGCTGGCATGGGTGAGTAATGGTTATATCGCAGGATTAACGCTGATCGTTCCGTTTAGCGCGTTTCTTGCGCGTTATCTTGGCGCTCGACGGCTGATCATATTTTCGCTCATCCTGTTTAGCGTTGCCGCCGCTGCCGCAGGTTTTGCCGATTCCTTACACAGCCTTGTTTTCTGGCGTATTGTGCAGGGGGCGGGCGGTGGCTTATTGATCCCGGTTGGTCAGGCGTTAACCTGGCAACAGTTTAAACCGCATGAACGCGCTGGCGTGTCATCGGTTGTCATGATGGTGGCGCTACTGGCGCCGGCATGTTCGCCTGCGATTGGCGGGCTGCTGGTGGAAACGTGGGGCTGGCGCTGGATATTCTTTGCCACGCTGCCGGTGGCCGTTCTCACTTTATTGCTCGCTTATCGTTGGCTGAACGCCGCGCCGACGACAATGGCGTCAGCAAGATTGCTCCATCTGCCGTTGTTGATGGACAAGCTGCTGCGTTTTGCCATGATCGTCTATCTGTGTGTGCCGGGTATGTTCATTGGTATCAGCGTGGTCGGGATGTTTTATCTACAGAACGTCGCGCAGTTATCGCCTGCGGCGGCGGGGTCGCTGATGCTCCCCTGGTCGATCGCTTCATTTGTCGCCATTATGCTTACCGCACGTTACTTCAATCGGCTTGGGCCGCGTCCGCTGATTATCGTCGGCTGTCTTCTTCAGGCCGCAGGGATACTGCTTTTAACTAACGTTACGCCTGCGACATCGCACCGTGTACTGATGATGATATTCGCCTTAATGGGCGCTGGCGGCAGTTTGTGCAGCAGTACCGCGCAGAGTGGCGCTTTCCTGACTATTGCTCGCCGGGACATGCCTGACGCCAGCGCGCTATGGAATCTTAATCGTCAGATCAGCTTTTTCCTTGGCGCGACGCTGTTGACGCTGCTGTTAAATGCGCTCCAGCGCGTTATGTCGCTTGAGGTTGCTTATCGCTGGACCTTTATTGCCGCCGCCGGTATCACCCTGCTGCCCCTTATTTACGCTGTCTGTCTAAACAATAGACAGGCACTTCTGTGCCTGAAAAAGGAAAGATCATGAATCCATATAAAGATGAAATTATTCACGCCCATGCGGCGATTGAGAGCTGGCTTAGTAAGGGGATGGGTAGCCTGGAGGCGTTGATAGCGCGTTTCGCTGCTGATTTTACGATGATAACGCCAGGCGGTGTTTGTCTGGATTATCCGGCGCTCGGCGCTTTTTTCCAGGCGCAGCGCGGGTGTCGCCCGGGGCTGGTTATCGTGGTTGAGCATATTGACCTTGTGGCGGAGTGGCCGGAAGGCGCCGCGCTGCGTTATCGTGAGCGACAGCAACTGCCGGGCCAGGCTGAGACGGTACGCTGGTCGACGGTCATTTTAAAAAGGGAAAGAGGACGGATAGTCTGGCGTCATTTACATGAAACGACAGTCACAGCCTGAAAAGCCTGTTCCGGCGCGTGGGCCCGATAACGCGCCGCTATCGGGCCCGACACGTTTACACCAGACTTTTCAGCCGATAGATCCACTCCAGCGCCTGGCGTGGCGTCAGGGAGTCCGGATCGAGATTCTCCAGCGCTTCAACGGCAGGCGATGTCTCCTCCGGGGCCGCAAGCAACGACATTTGCGTGCCGTCCACCTGCGTTGCCGCCGCATTGGGCGAGATGCTTTCCAGCTCGCGGAGTTTTTGGCGCGCGCGTTTGATGACTTCTTTAGGGACGCCCGCAAGCGCCGCGACCGCCAGGCCATAGCTCTTACTTGCCGCGCCGTCCTGCACGCTGTGCATAAACGCGATAGTATCGCCGTGTTCCAGCGCATCCAGGTGGACGTTCGCCACGCCTTCCATTTTCTCCGGTAATTGGGTCAGCTCGAAGTAGTGGGTAGCGAACAGCGTTAACGCTTTAATCTTATTCGCGAGATTCTCCGCGCAGGCCCAGGCCAACGACAGCCCGTCATACGTGGAGGTACCGCGCCCGATTTCATCCATCAATACCAGACTGTTTTCCGTGGCATTATGCAGAATGTTCGCGGTTTCGGTCATCTCCACCATAAAGGTCGAACGCCCGGAAGCCAGGTCGTCCGCTGCGCCGACGCGGGTAAAAATACGGTCGATGGGGCCGATTTCCACGTTTTGCGCCGGAACGTAACTGCCGATATAGGCCAGCAGGGCGATCAATGCCGTTTGTCGCATATAGGTACTTTTACCGCCCATATTGGGGCCGGTAATGATCAACATCCGGCGCTGCGGCGACAGATTGAGCGGGTTAGCGATAAACGGCTCATTCAGTACCTGTTCAACCACCGGGTGGCGACCTTCGGTAATACGGATACCGGGTTTATCGGTAAATGTCGGGCAGGTGTAATTCAGCGTCCAGGCGCGTTCGGCCAGGTTAACCAGCACATCCAGTTCCGCCAGCGCGTTGGCGCTCTGCTGTAAATCGGCCAGATGCGGCAACAGCAGATCAAACAATTCGTCATATAGCTGTTTTTCCAGCGCCAGCGCTTTGCCTTTCGAGGTCAGAACTTTATCTTCGTACTCTTTAAGCTCAGGAATAATGTAGCGTTCGGCATTTTTCAGCGTCTGGCGACGCACATAATTGATGGGCGCCAGATGGCTTTGACCACGGCTAATCTGAATGTAATAACCATGTACCGCGTTATAGCCGACTTTCAGCGTATCCAGCCCGGTACGCTCGCGTTCGCGAATTTCCAGACGATCGAGATAATCGGTGGCGCCGTCCGCCAGCGCGCGCCATTCGTCCAGCTCTTCATGGTAGCCGGGCGCAATAACGCCGCCGTCGCGGACCAGTACCGGCGGCGCGTCAATAATGGCGCGTTCCAGGAGGTCGCGCAGCTCGGCGAAATCGCCCATTTTTTTACGCAACGCCTGTACCGGCGCGCTGTCAACGGTTTCAAGCTGAGCGTGCAATTCCGGCAGTTGCTGAAAGGCGTGACGCATTCGGGCGAGATCGCGCGGACGCGCGGTGCGCAGCGCCAGACGCGCAAGGATACGCTCCAAATCGCCGACCTGACGCAGCACCGGTTGCAGTTCGCTGACGGTGTCCTGCAAGGCGCCGATGGTCTGCTGGCGTTCACGTAATATGTCGGTATTTCGTACCGGCATATGCAGCCAGCGTTTAAGCATTCGACTACCCATTGGCGTCACGGTACAGTCAAGCACCGCGGCGAGGGTATTTTCGACGCCGCCGGCCAGGTTCTGGGTAATTTCCAGATTGCGGCGGGTGGCGGCATCCATAATGATGCTGTCCTGCTGGCGTTCCATCGTAATGGAACGAATATGCGGCAGGGAGGTGCGCTGGGTATCTTTTACGTACTGTAACAGGCAGCCTGCCGCACATAATCCACGCGAGGCATTTTCGACGCCGAAACCGACCAGATCCCGCGTACCGAATTGCAGATTTAACTGCTGGCGGGCGGTATCAATCTCAAACTCCCACAACGGGCGACGGCGCAGACCCCGGCGTCCCTCTATTAACGCCATTTCAGCAAAATCTTCGGCATACAACAGTTCAGCGGGATTGGTGCGCTGCAGCTCTGCGGCCATCGTTTCACGGTCGGCGGGTTCGCTCAGACGAAAGCGCCCGGAGCTGATATCCAGCGTGGCGTAACCGTAGCCTTTACCATCCTGCCAGATAGCCGCCAGCAGGTTATCCTGACGCTCCTGTAACAGGGCTTCATCGCTGATGGTGCCAGGCGTAACGATACGCACGACCTTACGTTCAACGGGACCTTTGCTGGTGGCCGGATCGCCAATCTGTTCGCAAATAGCGACGGATTCGCCCTGATTGACCAGTTTCGCGAGGTAGTTTTCTACGGCGTGGTGCGGGATACCCGCCATAGGGATAGGTTCGCCAGCCGATGCGCCGCGTTTGGTCAGCGAAATATCGAGCAGCTGCGACGCACGCTTTGCGTCGTCATAAAACAGCTCGTAAAAGTCTCCCATACGATAAAAGAGCAGGATCTCCGGATGCTGGGCTTTCAGCTTGAGATACTGCTGCATCATTGGTGTGTGGTTGGAGAAGTCCTTATCAAATGACTCATTCATATTGATTTTACTCGTTTTTTATTCTTTCAAGTGCTCATGTGGCCCCGGGTAAAACCCTTATAAACTCACATAAACCCATAAATTTGTAGCTCACCTGTAGCCTAAAATGTGACAGGTTACATTCTCATCATTCCTGGACTACAACAGGGGTGATACTTTGAAAACAACTCTCAGCCAGCCTTTCATTATCAACAAGTTAAGTATCAATGTTAAGCCTGCGCTCAGTCGCTCTGGAAAAATCGTTTTCGAAGCTAACCTAGCTCAAAAATTCTACATTGTTTTCGATGACCACAGAGAAGCTCCTGCTGGTTTCGGGGTAAAAGCCAGTTTGACGAAAAAAACCTACGTAATCCAGCGAAGAGTAGCCTCGTCAGATCGTAATGTCAGTGAGGGTAGGAAGCCAAGTTCTGTCTTGAAAGTAAAAGTTGGAAATGTGTTCGATTTTCCAAGTATTGACGAAACAAGGCAAGTAGCCAGGCAATTAGTTCAGACCATGCTCGCAACAAAGAGAAATCCCAACAAAATTAAGAGGGGAGCGGATGCTTCCGAACTCAAAATGAGACTGTAATTAAAATTGTGTAATTGCCTGATTTTGATATGTTCGATTCAACATCAAAAGCTGGTTGCTTTATGGACGAAAAACACCTGGCATTCACAGAGCATTAACTTCATCCCGGCGGCCACAGCTATCAAGATTGTGTTGCATGAAGGTAAGCCGATCCATTTCACCACCACGGTTATTGCGCTTTCTTCCGATAGGTATCTTGAGCTGTGCGATCTTTACTCTTCTCAGGCGATCGAGTAACTATCTGCGTTGGATTACGGCTTCGTTTTTTGATCTGCGATCTTAATGATGAAATGGGCAGAAAAACGCGAAATTTAGACGTTATTACGAATGGGCAATGGTACTTATTGAAGGCTATATCATTGCCCATAATGCAGGGAGGGTTAATATTATATAATTCTATTTCCAGATTACTTTATTTTAAAAAAAGACAGATTGCCTGAACAGAAAGAACCGGTGTCAATGTAGATTTGATTGGCGAATGTTGTTGTGTAGTCAACAATCATATGGCCGAAGATGAAAGTATCCGCACCGCGTATTGGATGGATATTCCCCTGTAACGAACCAAGCAGACGATCGCGTGACCATAGAACGCTATCAATATCAACTTGCTTCCCATAATCGTAGCTGTCATCTGGATAATCGGCATGGGCAATCACGTACTTCTTTGAGGACGTTTCAACCTCTATGATGTGAGGACGCTGCTTAAAAGTTAGTAATAGCTCAGTGGCTTCTTGCCTGTCTTTTTCGGTGACCGAGTCGTACCAGTAACCACCGTTTACATACCAGAAATTGCCATCCTGTGTTTCAAAAGCGTCAAGCGCCATAGCTTCATGATTACCCACTACAGAAATAAACCATGGGGTATTTAACAGTCTCAGTGTTTCAAGGTTTTCTTTTCCTCGATCAATGTTATCTCCAGTGGAGATCAAGAGATCGGTATCAGGAGAGAAATGTAATTGAGCCAGTCTGGTTAACAATAAGGAGTAACATCCATGAATATCACCAACGACCCAAATGTGGCGATAGAGATCGCTGTTGATGTCAGCATAACGGATTAATTCCATGATGTTCCTATAGCACAATTTTTGAGTCTGGTATTATAACAAAGAAGTAGGGTGATATTAATTTTTATTCTTTAAAATACACAGTTATTAAAATAACCTACAAGCTAGAAATCAACAGATAATATATATTTTATGAATCGGTTAATTAAAGTAGACGATGTGCTTGAAAGATGCACGATTTCTCGCGCGACACTTTACTGATTAATTGCAAAGGCATACTTTCTCGCTCAGCGGCACGACGGATACGCAGGCACTGCCGGGGCTGATTAGCCAGACTCACTGTAAAATCAGGGAAGCCTCGGCTGACGGCGCTTATGACACGCGCTATTGCCATGATGTGTTATTGAGGAAAAAAATCAGGCCGCTAATCCCGCCACGAAGCGGTGCGCGATACTGGCCGGACAAGTAGTACCATGAGCGTAACCACGCGGTGGCGAATCAACATCGGAGCGGCAGCAATGAGGTCTGGAAAAGAAAGTGGGCTATCACCGTCGTTCAGTAGTGGAAACAGCGATGTTTCGTATTAAAACCTTGCTGGGCGGCTATCTGAGTCTGCGGAACTATGACGCGCAGGTAGGTGAAGCGATGGCGATGCTCAAGGCGCTGAACTGGATGACGTTGTTGGCAATGCCGACCAGCGTCAGGCTCGTATAACGAGTGCTCCGGTGGGAGTCCTGTATCCTTATCGTTGGCCGATTCTGAATTATTCAACCAAGCCTCATGTTGTCATAACCTACCAGATGCAGATAAAGTAGCATAAAGCGTTTTAAACGACAGCAACAAGGAAAGGGGTTGATCGTTTAATGATACTGCGCCAAATAACAAAATTCATAGTAATTAACTCCTGATTAATTCGACATATTTTTCATTAATCATAAAGCCATTTCCCAGCTTTCGCTGATTCAGAAAACATTCTGATTGTTAAAGGCTTACGAGTTCGTTCTACATCTTCCCGTTTTAATTTAAACCATCGTGTAAGCAGTGGAGTATTCTCCCAAGGAAAATAACACGACCATTTAACTTGTGATAAATCTACATTAAATTTTTTTTCAAATTTATCCAAAGCTTCATGCAGGTCATCGCCTGGAACTTCAAATAAATCAGAATCAAGTTCTAAAGGGATTTCTTTCCAATTGCTGTCTAAATATCCGGGAATCTCTTCACGGAAGAGTGTTAACACCTCTTGCTGAATTGTGTCCATCAAAAGGATGTCCATTGTATACGATCTTTAGGGCGTGCTATTAGGTTGTATTTTGCCTGAGTTCTCCTTGATACCTGGTAAATTGAATTCACAAGACCAACCCAACCTAACCATGGAACATATCGTGCTATGACTGCGGCAAGATTATTTGTTTTTCGCATTCTTATACCAACGGGTGTAGGAACTCTAATACCAAAAGGAGTTCGTGCATTTCGTAAAAGCATTCTCCCATACCTGGAGATAACACTTGTCCCTTTGATTGCCTCTCCCGGTTTCGTTCTGGTTTTTAACCACGGTTGCCCGGCGAGGATAGCAGCACCTGACTCAATGCTAATCCCAAGTTCATCACAAAATTGCTCAAGGAAAATTACATCAAATAGTTCACCTGCTGACAGGTTCGATTGTCCGTGGTAGAAGTAGGTTCCGTTTAGTTCTTCTGTCGTATCCATTCAATCACCTTATAGACTGTTTGCCATTCATTCCAGACATCGGGACGTTTCTGCCGCTATACTAGCCTGGTAGTCAATACGCTGTCACAGGTAAAAAGAACGTTATCCGCGAAAAGTGGATGGAGTATCGCAAGAATGCCAACATGTGAGGCAAGAGGGGATGTCAGTTTACCGCGATATACGAGACGATAGTTTGTCAGTATAAGTTTCGGCTATTTTCCCGAGTCTGGGAGGCAGTTCTTTATTGCAAATAAAAAAAGCAGCAGCGAGGTGCTGCTGTATCAAAAAGCAGATTGATAAATGCAACGTAAGAGACAAATGGCCAACCGTAAAAGTGACCATAGCTATAATAATTATATTGATATTAAGTGGCAATGCAAAATATGGTCTTAATTATATCATGATGAGTTCAGCCAACGGTGATATAGCCTTATAAGGCTTGCAGTCTTTCATGGGCAGCAAGTAACGTCTGATATATGCTTAAATTCTTACTTCCGGGTTCAAGCAAAACTTTTTTAAATTCGGTCATGAGTTGCTCTTCATCTTCTTTCGAACGCATGTATTGTGGATGTTCCTGGAAGAAGGTGAGCGCCTGTTCTTTGGTTTGTTTATATTTTTCGCAAAAAATGCTTGAGCTGATTGCGCTATTTTTTGATGCGGAATTATCAGCGTTCTGGTTTGATAATGATTTATTCTTCGCAAGGTCTGACGGCACATACGGAAGAGACTGACACTCATCAATACTATTTGCGTTGGCCAGTTGCTCTTTCTGAGCGCCAGGTTGCTGTACCGGTTTGCTCACGGAGGAAGGGAGGGGCACCTGGGCACAGCCAATCAGTAAAAAGACAGGAAGACAGCTATAAAATTTTTTCATATTAACTCCAACTACAGAAGAATGAGGCACAATGTTTTTACACAACCGTCAGAACGTTATCTGACAATAGTGATAAGGGGGCGAATGCGTTTCAGGAATGCTAGCAAAAAAAACTTCTGATATAAATAATTAATTCTTCATCCCGATGACAATATTTGATTTTTTGCTGCTGCAGAATAATAAGCCAGAATTTATACACTATGAGCTGATTTTCTATTTTAAATTATCAAGCGCTGTGCAAGTGGGCCAATTTAATTAGCGGGTGGCATCAGTTTCATAATGATTGCATCAGGATTTTGCCACTCGCTCCCGGTATTGTTTACATATTAAAATGATTTTTAACTGGTGCTGACAACTATGCTAAATACGCAGGAAGTACTTAAAGAAGGAGAGAAGCGGAAAATCCGCAGCCCGGAAGCATGGTTTATACAGACGTGTTCCGCGCAAAAGCTGCATATGTCATTTTCTGAAAGCCGACACAATGAAAACTGCCTGATTCAGGAAGGCGCGCTGCTTTTTTGCGAGCAGGCTGTTGTCGCACCAGTATCAGGAGACGTGGTTTTTCAACCGTTAAAAATTGAAGTACTCAGCAAATTACTGGCATTTATCGATGGCGCAGGATTAGTGGACACGACATATGCTGAATCCGATAAATGGGTTTTGCTGAGTCCTGAGTTTCGCGCTATTTGGCAAGATCGTAAACGCTGCGAGTACTGGTTTTTGCAGCAAATTATTACGCCTTCTCCGGCCTTCAATAAGGTACTGGCGCTGTTACGAAAAAGCGAGAGTTACTGGTTGGTTGGCTATTTACTCGCTCAGTCAACCAGCGGCAACACGATGAGAATGCTGGGAGAAGACTATGGCGTTTCTTATACCCATTTTCGTCGTTTGTGCAGCAGAGCGTTGGGCGGAAAAGCGAAGAGTGAATTACGAAACTGGCGTATGGCGCAATCGCTGCTGAATAGTGTAGAAGGCCACGAGAACATCACCCAATTAGCCGTTAATCATGGTTACTCATCGCCTTCACATTTTTCTAGTGAGATCAAAGAGCTGATCGGCGTTTCGCCGCGGAAATTATCAAATATTATTCAATTGGCAGACAAATGAAGACACATATTCTTTTGGCCAGAGTGCTGGCATGTGCCGCGCTTGTTCTGGTTGCACCTGGTTATTCTAGTGAAAAAATACCTGTAACGGGAAGTGGGTTTGTTGCGAAAGACGATAGCCTGCGGACATTTTTCGATGCCATGGCGCTACAGCTAAAGGAGCCTGTCATTGTTAGCAAAATGGCGGCACGAAAAAAAATTACGGGCAACTTTGAGTTTCACGATCCTAACGCATTACTGGAGAAGCTTTCCCTACAACTGGGGCTGATTTGGTATTTCGATGGGCAGGCTATCTATATTTATGACGCCAGTGAAATGCGCAATGCCGTGGTTTCTTTACGCAACGTCTCACTCAATGAGTTCAACAATTTTCTAAAACGCTCAGGTTTATATAACAAAAATTACCCGCTACGTGGCGATAACCGTAAAGGAACATTCTATGTTTCAGGGCCACCCGTCTATGTTGATATGGTGGTCAACGCTGCCACCATGATGGACAAGCAAAACGATGGTATTGAGCTGGGACGCCAGAAAATAGGGGTGATGCGTCTGAACAATACCTTCGTGGGCGATCGTACCTACAATCTGCGCGATCAGAAAATGGTTATCCCCGGTATTGCCACGGCCATTGAAAGGTTATTGCAGGGAGAAGAGCAACCCTTAGGTAATATTGTCAGTAGCGAACCCCCGGCGATGCCAGCGTTTTCAGCGAATGGAGAAAAAGGTAAAGCAGCAAATTATGCCGGTGGCATGAGTCTGCAGGAAGCTTTAAAGCAAAATGCCGCGGCGGGCAATATTAAAATCGTGGCCTATCCGGATACCAACAGTTTGTTAGTAAAGGGAACGGCTGAGCAGGTGCATTTTATCGAAATGCTGGTTAAAGCGCTGGATGTCGCCAAACGTCACGTAGAATTATCCCTGTGGATTGTCGATCTTAATAAAAGCGATCTGGAGCGTTTGGGCACTTCATGGAGCGGCAGCATAACTATTGGGGACAAACTTGGCGTGTCATTAAACCAGTCTTCAATAAGTACCCTCGATGGCAGTCGATTCATCGCCGCGGTAAATGCGTTAGAAGAGAAGAAACAGGCGACGGTGGTTTCGCGCCCGGTATTACTGACTCAGGAAAATGTTCCCGCTATTTTTGATAACAACAGAACGTTTTACACCAAGCTGATTGGGGAACGTAATGTGGCGCTTGAGCATGTAACATACGGAACAATGATCCGAGTGCTGCCCCGTTTTTCCGCAGATGGTCAGATAGAAATGTCGCTGGACATTGAAGATGGCAACGATAAGACGCCGCAATCTGATACTACCACCTCCGTAGATGCGTTACCCGAAGTCGGGCGAACGTTAATTAGCACTATTGCGAGAGTTCCGCACGGAAAAAGTTTGCTGGTCGGTGGTTATACACGGGATGCAAATACCGATACTGTCCAAAGTATTCCGTTTTTAGGCAAATTACCGCTTATTGGTAGCCTGTTCCGTTATTCCAGTAAGAATAAAAGTAATGTTGTTCGTGTGTTCATGATTGAACCAAAAGAAATTGTCGACCCGTTAACGCCGGATGCCAGCGAATCGGTAAACAATATTCTGAAGCAAAGCGGTGCCTGGAGTGGGGACGATAAGTTACAGAAATGGGTTCGTGTTTATCTGGATAGAGGTCAGGAGGCAATTAAATGATTCCTGGCTCAACCTCCGGTATTTCATTTTCCAGAATATTGTCCCGGCAGACATCTCATCAGGATGCGACCCAGCATACTGATGCGCAACAGGCGGAAATACAACAGGCCGCAGAGGATTCGTCTCCAGGGGCGGAAGTACAAAAATTTGTCCAGTCGACGGACGAAATGTCAGCGGCGCTGGCGCAATTTCGTAACCGTCGCGATTATGAAAAAAAATCCAGTAATTTATCTAACAGTTTTGAACGCGTGCTGGAGGATGAGGCTTTACCGAAGGCGAAGCAAATATTAAAGCTAATTAGCGTACATGGCGGCGCGTTAGAAGATTTTTTACGTCAGGCGCGTAGCTTATTTCCTGACCCCAGTGATTTAGTCCTTGTGTTACGCGAATTGCTTCGTCGTAAAGATCTGGAAGAGATCGTGCGGAAAAAGCTGGAGTCGTTACTTAAGCACGTTGAAGAGCAAACCGATCCGAAGACCCTCAAGGCAGGGATTAATTGTGCGTTGAAGGCCCGGCTTTTTGGGAAAACATTATCGTTAAAACCAGGCTTATTGCGCGCCAGCTATCGGCAATTTATCCAGAGTGAATCACATGAAGTGGAGATTTACTCTGACTGGATAGCCAGTTATGGCTATCAACGTCGACTGGTGGTACTGGATTTTATCGAGGGTTCGCTATTAACCGATATTGACGCGAATGACGCCAGCTGTTCGCGTCTGGAGTTTGGCCAGCTTTTACGACGCCTGACGCAACTTAAAATGTTGCGCTCCGCTGACCTACTGTTTGTGAGTACATTGTTGTCGTATTCGTTTACCAAAGCGTTTAATGCGGAGGAGTCGTCGTGGCTACTACTGATGCTTTCACTATTGCAACAGCCACATGAAGTGGATTCGCTGTTAGCCGATATTATAGGTTTGAATGCGTTATTGCTTAGTCATAAAGAACATGCATCCTTTTTGCAGATATTTTATCAAGTATGTAAAGCCATACCCTCTTCACTCTTTTATGAAGAATATTGGCAGGAAGAATTGTTAATGGCGTTACGTAGTATGACCGATATTGCCTACAAGCATGAAATGGCAGAACAGCGTCGTACTATTGAAAAGCTGTCTTAATTTAATATTAACAGGATACCTATAGTGCTGCTTTCTCTACTTAACAGTGCTCGTTTACGACCTGAATTACTGATTCTGGTACTAATGGTGATGATCATTTCTATGTTCGTCATTCCATTACCTACCTATCTGGTTGATTTCCTGATCGCACTGAATATCGTACTGGCGATATTGGTGTTTATGGGGTCGTTCTACATTGACAGAATCCTCAGTTTTTCAACGTTTCCTGCGGTACTGTTAATTACCACGCTCTTTCGTCTGGCATTATCGATCAGTACCAGCCGTCTTATCTTGATTGAAGCCGATGCCGGTGAAATTATCGCCACGTTCGGGCAATTCGTTATTGGCGATAGCCTGGCGGTGGGTTTTGTTGTCTTCTCTATTGTCACCGTGGTCCAGTTTATCGTTATTACCAAAGGTTCAGAACGCGTCGCGGAAGTCGCGGCCCGATTTTCTCTGGATGGTATGCCCGGTAAACAGATGAGTATTGATGCCGATTTGAAGGCCGGTATTATTGATGCGGATGCCGCGCGCGAACGGCGAAGCGTACTGGAAAGGGAAAGCCAGCTTTACGGTTCCTTTGACGGTGCGATGAAGTTTATCAAAGGTGACGCTATTGCCGGCATCATTATTATCTTTGTGAACTTTATTGGCGGTATTTCGGTGGGGATGACCCGCCATGGTATGGATTTGTCCTCCGCCCTGTCTACTTATACCATGCTGACCATTGGTGATGGTCTTGTCGCCCAGATCCCCGCATTGTTGATTGCGATTAGTGCCGGTTTTATCGTGACTCGCGTAAATGGCGATAGCGATAATATGGGGCGGAATATCATGACGCAGCTGTTGAACAACCCATTTGTATTGGTTGTTACGGCTATTTTGACCATTTCAATGGGAACTCTGCCGGGATTCCCGCTGCCGGTATTTGTTATTTTATCGGTGGTTTTAAGCGTACTCTTCTATTTTAAATTCCGTGAAGCAAAACGTAGCGCCGCCAAACCTAAAACCAGCAAAGGCGAGCAGCCGCTCAGTATTGAGGAAAAAGAAGGGTCGTCGTTAGGACTGATTGGCGATCTCGATAAAGTCTCTACAGAGACTGTACCGTTGATATTACTTGTGCCGAAGAGCCGGCGTGAAGATCTGGAAAAAGCTCAACTTGCGGAGCGTCTACGTAGTCAGTTCTTTATTGATTATGGCGTGCGCCTGCCGGAAGTATTGTTACGCGATGGCGAGGGTCTGGACGATAACAGCATCGTATTGTTGATTAATGAGATCCGTGTTGAACAATTTACGGTCTATTTTGATTTGATGCGAGTGGTAAATTATTCCGATGAAGTCGTGTCCTTTGGCATTAATCCAACAATCCATCAGCAAGGTAGCAGCCAGTATTTCTGGGTAACGCATGAAGAGGGGGAGAAACTCCGGGAGCTTGGCTATGTGTTGCGGAACGCGCTTGATGAGCTTTACCACTGTCTGGCGGTGACGCTGGCGCGCAACGTCAATGAATATTTCGGTATTCAGGAAACAAAACATATGCTGGACCAACTGGAAGCGAAATTTCCTGATTTACTTAAAGAAGTGCTCAGACATGCCACGGTACAACGTATATCTGAAGTTTTGCAGCGTTTGTTAAGCGAACGTGTTTCCGTGCGTAATATGAAATTAATTATGGAAGCGCTCGCATTGTGGGCGCCAAGAGAAAAAGATGTCATTAACCTTGTGGAGCATATTCGTGGGGCAATGGCGCGTTATATTTGCCATAAATTCGCCAATGGCGGCGAATTACGAGCAGTAATGGTATCTGCTGAAGTTGAGGATGTTATTCGCAAAGGGATCCGTCAGACCTCTGGCAGTACCTTCCTCAGCCTTGACCCGGAAGCCTCCGCTAATTTGATGGATCTCATTACACTTAAGTTGGATGATTTATTGATTGCACATAAAGATCTTGTCCTCCTTACGTCTGTCGATGTCCGTCGATTTATTAAGAAAATGATTGAAGGTCGTTTTCCGGATCTGGAGGTTTTATCTTTCGGTGAGATAGCAGATAGCAAGTCAGTGAATGTTATAAAAACAATATAAGGGCTTAATTAAGGAAAAGATCTATGCAACATTTGGATATCGCTGAATTAGTTCGTTCCGCACTGGAAGTAAGTGGTTGCGATCCTTCACTCATCGGAGGAATAGATAGCCATTCAACAATTGTTCTGGATTTATTTGCATTGCCAAGTATCTGTATCAGCGTCAAGGACGATGATGTATGGATCTGGGCGCAATTGGGTGCTGACAGCATGGTGGTATTACAACAGCGGGCTTATGAAATCTTAATGACCATAATGGAAGGATGCCATTTTGCCCGCGGCGGGCAATTACTACTGGGGGAGCAGAATGGGGAGCTAACGCTTAAAGCCTTAGTGCATCCGGATTTTTTATCTGACGGTGAAAAGTTCTCTACTGCCTTGAATGGGTTTTACAACTATCTGGAAGTTTTTAGTCGGTCGCTAATGAGATGAAAACACCTCGTTTACTGCAATATCTGGCCTACCCACAAAAAATAACCGGCCCAATTATTGAGGCGGAATTGCGCGATGTAGCCATTGGCGAACTGTGTGAAATACGCCGTGGCTGGCACCAAAAACAGGTTGTTGCACGTGCGCAGGTGGTTGGCTTACAGCGGGAACGCACCGTGCTAAGTCTTATCGGCAATGCCCAGGGGCTGAGCCGCGATGTCGTGCTTTATCCCACTGGACGTGCGTTATCGGCGTGGGTGGGATACTCGGTATTAGGCGCGGTGTTGGATCCGACGGGGAAAATCGTTGAGCGTTTTACCCCTGAAGTGGCGCCGATTAGCGAAGAACGCGTTATTGATGTCGCACCGCCTTCTTACGCTTCGCGCGTTGGCGTCCGTGAACCGCTGATTACCGGTGTGCGCGCGATTGACGGGTTATTGACCTGTGGCGTAGGCCAGCGAATGGGCATTTTTGCCTCCGCAGGATGCGGTAAGACCATGCTGATGCATATGCTGATCGAGCAAACGGAGGCGGATGTCTTTGTTATCGGTCTTATCGGTGAACGAGGCCGCGAGGTCACTGAATTCGTGGATATGTTGCGCGCTTCGCATAAGAAAGAAAAATGCGTGCTGGTTTTTGCCACTTCCGATTTCCCCTCGGTCGATCGCTGCAATGCGGCGCAACTGGCGACAACCGTAGCGGAATATTTTCGTGACCAGGGAAAACGGGTTGTGCTTTTTATCGATTCCATGACCCGTTATGCGCGTGCTTTGCGAGACGTGGCACTGGCGTCGGGAGAGCGTCCGGCCCGTCGAGGTTATCCAGCCTCCGTATTCGATAATTTGCCCCGCTTGCTGGAACGCCCCGGGGCGACCAGCGAGGGAAGCATTACTGCCTTTTATACGGTACTGCTGGAAAGCGAGGAAGAGGCGGACCCGATGGCGGATGAAATTCGCTCTATCCTTGACGGTCACCTGTATCTGAGCAGAAAGCTGGCCGGGCAGGGACATTACCCGGCAATCGATGTACTGAAAAGCGTAAGCCGCGTTTTTGGACAAGTCACGACGCCGACACATGCTGAACAGGCATCTGCCGTGCGTAAATTAATGACGCGTCTGGAAGAGCTCCAGCTTTTCATTGACTTGGGAGAATATCGTCCTGGCGAAAATATCGATAACGATCGGGCGATGCAGATGCGGGATAGCCTGAAAGCCTGGTTATGCCAGCCGGTAGCGCAGTATTCATCCTTTGATGACACGTTGAGCGGTATGAATGCATTCGCTGACCAGAATTAAAGTATTGCAGCGGCGCTGTACGGTATTTCATTCACAGTGTGAGTCGATATTACTTCGCTATCAGGATGAGGACCGCGGGCTGCAGGCCGAGGAGGAGGCGATCCTTGAACAAATAGCGGGTCTGAAATTGTTATTAGATACGCTGCGTGCAGAAAACAGACAGCTCAGTCGTGAGGAAATTTATACGTTATTACGTAAGCAGTCTATTGTTCGCCGGCAGATAAAAGATTTAGAACTCCAGATTATACAAATTCAGGAAAAACGGAGCGAGCTGGAAAAGAAAAGGGAAGAGTTTCAGAAAAAAAGTAAATATTGGTTGCGCAAAGAAGGGAACTATCAACGCTGGATAATCCGTCAGAAAAGACACTATATCCAGCGAGAGATACAGCAGGAAGAGGCCGAGTCAGAGGAGATAATTTAATGGGCGATGTGTCAGCTGTCAGTTCATCCGGGAACATTTTACTGCCGCAGCAGGATGAGGTTGGCGGTTTATCAGAAGCATTAAAAAAAGCGGTGGAAAAACATAAGACAGAATATTCCGATCATAAAAAAGATCGCGACTATGGCGATGCTTTCGTAATGCATAAAGAAACGGCTTTACCGGTATTGCTGGCGGCATGGCGACATGGCGCGCCAGCGAAATCAGAACATCACAATGGCAACGTTTCTGGTCTGCATCATAACGGAAAAGGCGAACTCAGGATTGCTGAAAAACTGTTGAAAGCCACTGCTGAAAAATCTGTCGGTTTAATTTCTGCGGAGGCCAAAGTAGATAAATCCGCAGCGTTGCTATCGTCTAAAAATAGGCCGTTAGAAAGCGTAAGTGGTAAAAAATTATCTGCTGATTTAAAAGCTGTGGAATCCGTTAGTGAAGTAACCGATAACGCCACGGGAATCTCTGACGATAATATCAAGGCATTGCCTGGGGATAATAAAGCCATCGCGGGTGAAGGCGTTCGTAAAGAGGGCGCGCCGCTGGCGCGGGATGTCGCACCTGCCCGAATGGCCGCAGCCAATACCGGTAAGCCTGACGATAAAGATCATAAAAAGGTTAAAGATGTTTCTCAGCTTCCGCTGCAACCAACCACTATCGCCGATCTTAGCCAATTAACCGGCGGCGATGAAAAAATGCCTTTAGCGGCGCAATCAAAGCCGATGATGACTATTTTTCCCACTGCCGATGGCGTGAAAGGGGAGGATAGCTCGCTGACTTACCGTTTTCAGCGCTGGGGAAATGACTATTCCGTCAATATTCAGGCGCGGCAAGCAGGGGAGTTTTCGTTAATACCGTCAAATACGCAGGTTGAACATCGTTTGCATGATCAATGGCAAAACGGTAATCCCCAGCGCTGGCACCTGACGCGAGACGATCAACAAAATCCGCAGCAGCAACAGCACAGACAGCAATCTGGCGAGGAGGATGACGCCTGATGTCATTGCGTGTGAGACAGATTGATCGTCGCGAATGGCTATTGGCGCAAACCGCGACAGAATGCCAGCGCCATGGCCAGGAAGCTACGCTGGAATATCCGACGCGACAGGGAATGTGGGTTCGGTTGAGCGATGCAGAAAAACGGTGGTCGGCCTGGATTCAACCTGGGGACTGGCTTGAGCATGTCTCTCCCGCTCTGGCGGGGGCGGCGGTTTCTGCTGGCGCTGAGCACCTGGTCGTTCCCTGGCTTGCTGCAACAGAGCGACCGTTTGAGTTGCCCGTGCCGCATTTGTCCTGTCGGCGTTTATGCGTAGAGAACCCCGTGCCGGGAAGCGCGCTGCCGGAAGGGAAATTGTTGCACATTATGAGCGATCGGGGCGGCCTGTGGTTTGAATATCTTCCTGAACTGCCTGCAGTCGGGGGCGGCAGGCCGAAAATGCTGCGTTGGCCGTTGCGCTTTGTAATCGGTAGCAGTGATACGCAGCGTTCGTTGCTGGGCCGAATCGGGATCGGAGATGTACTCCTGATTCGTACTTCCCGTGCGGAAGTTTATTGCTACGCGAAAAAGTTAGGTCATTTCAACCGTGTTGAAGGGGGAATTATTGTGGAAACGTTAGATATTCAACATATCGAAGAAGAAAATAATACAACTGAAACTGCAGAAACTCTGCCTGGCTTGAACCAATTGCCCGTCAAACTGGAATTTGTTTTGTATCGTAAGAACGTTACCCTCGCCGAACTCGAAACCATGGGGCAGCAGCAGCTATTATCACTGCCGACCAATGCTGAACTTAACGTTGAAATTATGGCGAATGGTGTTTTGCTGGGTAATGGCGAACTGGTACAGATGAATGACACCTTAGGCGTTGAGATCCATGAATGGCTGAGCGAGTCTGGTAATGGGGAATGATATCTCATTAATTGCCTTACTGGCATTTTCCACCCTGTTGCCATTTATTATTGCGTCAGGAACCTGTTTCGTTAAATTTTCTATTGTATTTGTCATGGTGCGTAACGCCCTGGGATTGCAGCAGATACCTTCAAATATGACGCTTAACGGCGTCGCATTGCTGCTTTCTATGTTTGTTATGTGGCCCATAATGCATGATGCCTACGTCTATTTTGAGGACGAAGATGTCACCTTTAATGATATTTCGTCATTAAGTAAACACGTTGATGAAGGTCTGGATGGTTATCGCGATTATCTGATCAAATATTCAGATCGCGAGTTAGTTCAGTTTTTTGAAAACGCGCAACTGAAGCGTCAGTATGGAGAAGAGACCGAGACGGTAAAGCGTGACAAAGATGAAATTGAAAAACCATCAATATTTGCGTTATTACCTGCTTATGCGCTGAGCGAAATAAAAAGCGCGTTTAAAATTGGTTTTTATCTCTATTTGCCCTTTGTTGTCGTCGACCTGGTGGTATCCAGCGTGCTACTGGCGCTGGGGATGATGATGATGAGTCCGGTGACGATATCTACACCTATTAAGCTGGTGCTTTTTGTCGCGCTTGATGGCTGGACATTACTGTCTAAAGGATTGATTTTACAGTATATGGACATTGCAACATGACATCATTACGAGACGGGATAGTTAAATGGATGATTTAGTGTTTGCAGGTAATAAGGCGCTCTATCTTGTTTTGATCCTGTCAGGGTGGCCGACGATTGTCGCAACGATTATCGGCCTCCTGGTAGGGTTATTCCAGACGGTAACGCAATTACAGGAACAGACGCTGCCTTTTGGCATTAAATTACTTGGCGTGTGTTTGTGCTTGTTTTTACTGTCTGGCTGGTATGGCGAAGTTTTACTCTCTTACGGGCGTCAGGTGATATTCCTGGCGTTGGCTAAGGGGTAAAAAATGTTTTACGCGTTGTACTTTGAAATTCATCACCTGGTTGCGTCTGCGGCACTAGGGTTTGCTCGCGTGGCGCCGATTTTTTTCTTCCTGCCGTTTTTGAATAGCGGGGTATTAAGCGGCGCGCCGAGAAACGCCATTATCATCCTGGTGGCATTGGGAGTATGGCCGCATGCATTGAACGAGGCGCCGCCGTTTTTATCGGTGGCGATGATCCCGTTAGTTCTGCAAGAAGCGGCGGTAGGCGTCATGCTGGGCTGTCTGCTGTCATGGCCTTTTTGGGTTATGCATGCGCTGGGTTGTATTATCGATAACCAGCGAGGGGCAACGCTAAGTAGCAGTATCGATCCGGCAAACGGCATTGATACCTCGGAAATGGCTAATTTCCTGAATATGTTTGCCGCTGTCGTTTATTTACAAAACGGCGGTCTGGTCACGATGGTTGACGTGTTAAATAAAAGCTATCAGCTATGCGATCCGATGAACGAGTGCACGCCTTCATTACCGCCGCTATTAACGTTTATTAATCAGGTGGCTCAAAACGCCTTGGTTCTGGCCAGTCCGGTGGTATTAGTGCTGTTGCTGTCAGAAGTATTCCTGGGTTTATTGTCGCGCTTTGCTCCGCAAATGAACGCCTTTGCGATTTCACTGACGGTAAAAAGCGGCATTGCCGTTTTAATTATGCTGCTTTATTTCTCTCCGGTGCTACCGGACAATGTACTGCGACTCTCTTTCCAGGCCACAGGATTAAGCAGTTGGTTTTACGAGCGAGGGGCGACGCATGTCCTCGAATAAAACAGAAAAACCGACTAAAAAACGGCTGGAAGACTCCGCTAAAAAAGGCCAGTCATTTAAAAGTAAAGATCTCATTATCGCCTGCCTGACGCTGGGAGGAATTGCCTATCTGGTGTCGTATGGCTCATTTAATGAGTTTATGGGGATAATTAAGATCATTATTGCGGATAATTTTGATCAGAGCATGGCTGACTACAGTTTGGCCGTTTTTGGGATAGGGTTAAAATATCTGATTCCATTTATGCTGCTCTGCTTAGTGTGTTCCGCATTACCGGCGTTATTACAGGCCGGTTTTGTGCTGGCGACAGAAGCATTAAAACCTAATTTATCGGCGTTAAACCCGGTAGAAGGGGCGAAAAAACTTTTTAGTATGCGAACGGTTAAAGATACGGTCAAAACCCTACTGTATCTCTCATCCTTTGTGGTGGCCGCCATCATTTGCTGGAAGAAATATAAGGTTGAAATCTTTTCTCAGCTAAATGGCAATATTGTAGGTATTGCCGTCATTTGGCGTGAGCTTCTTCTCGCGTTGGTATTAACTTGCCTTGCTTGCGCATTGATTGTCTTATTATTGGATGCTATTGCGGAATATTTCCTGACCATGAAAGATATGAAAATGGATAAGGAAGAAGTGAAGCGTGAAATGAAGGAGCAGGAAGGGAACCCAGAGGTTAAATCTAAAAGACGTGAAGTTCATATGGAAATTCTGTCTGAACAGGTGAAATCCGATATTGAAAACTCACGCCTGATTGTTGCCAACCCCACGCATATTACGATCGGGATTTATTTTAAACCCGAACTGATGCCGATTCCGATGATCTCGGTGTATGAAACGAATCAGCGCGCACTGGCCGTCCGCGCCTATGCGGAGAAGGTTGGCGTACCTGTGATCGTCGATATCAAACTGGCGCGCAGTCTTTTCAAAACCCATCGCCGTTATGATCTGGTGAGTCTGGAAGAAATTGATGAAGTTTTACGTCTTCTGGTTTGGCTGGAAGAGGTAGAAAACGCGGGCAAAGACGTTATTCAGCCACAAGAAAATGAAGTACGACATTGAGCCGCGTAAAGCAGTAGCGATGTATTCATTGGGCGTTTTTTGAATGTTCACTAACCACCGTCGGGGTTTAATAACTGCATCAGATAAACGCAGTCGTTAAGTTCTACAAAGTCGGTGACAGATAACAGGAGTAAGTAATGGATTATCAAAATAATGTCAGCGAAGAACGTGTTGCGGAAATGATTTGGGATGCCGTTAGTGAAGGCGCCACGCTAAAAGACGTTCATGGGATCCCTCAAGATATGATGGACGGTTTATATGCTCATGCTTATGAGTTTTATAACCAGGGACGACTGGATGAAGCTGAGACATTCTTTCGTTTCTTATGCATTTATGATTTTTACAATCCCGATTACACCATGGGACTGGCGGCAGTATGCCAACTGAAAAAACAATTTCAGAAAGCATGTGACCTTTATGCAGTAGCGTTTACGTTACTTAAAAATGATTATCGCCCCGTTTTTTTTACCGGGCAGTGTCAATTATTAATGCGTAAGGCGGCAAAAGCCAGGCAGTGTTTTGAACTTGTCAATGAACGTACTGAAGATGAGTCTCTGCGGGCAAAAGCGTTGGTCTATCTGGAGGCGCTAAAAACGGCGGAGACAGAGCAGCACAGTGAACAAGAAAAGGAATAATTATGGTAAATGACGCAAGTAGCATTAGCCGTAGCGGATATACCCAAAATCCGCGCCTCGCTGAGGCGGCTTTTGAAGGCGTTCGTAAGAACACGGACTTTTTAAAAGCGGCGGATAAAGCTTTTAAAGATGTGGTGGCAACGAAAGCGGGCGACCTTAAAGCTGGAACAAAGTCCGGCGAGAGCGCTATTAATACGGTGGGTCTAAAGCCGCCTACGGACGCCGCCCGGGAAAAACTCTCCAGCGAAGGGCAATTGACATTACTGCTTGGCAAGTTAATGACCCTACTGGGCGATGTTTCGCTGTCTCAACTGGAGTCTCGTCTGGCGGTATGGCAGGCGATGATTGAGTCACAAAAAGAGATGGGGATTCAGGTATCGAAAGAATTCCAGACGGCTCTGGGAGAGGCTCAGGAGGCGACGGATCTCTATGAAGCCAGCATCAAAAAGACGGATACCGCCAAGAGTGTTTATGACGCAGCGGCCAAAAAACTGACGCAGGCGCAAAATAAATTGCAATCGCTGGACCCGGCTGACCCCGGCTATGCACAAGCTGAAGCCGCGGTAGAACAGGCCGGAAAAGAAGCGACAGAGGCGAAAGAGGCATTAGATAAGGCCACGGATGCGACGGTTAAAGCAGGCACAGACGCCAAAGCGAAAGCCGAGAAAGCGGATAACATTCTGACCAAATTCCAGGGAACGGCTAATGCCGCCTCTCAGAATCAGGTTTCCCAGGGTGAGCAGGATAATCTGTCTAATGTCGCCCGCCTCACTATGCTCATGGCCATGTTTATTGAGATTGTGGGCAAAAATACGGAAGAAAGCCTGCAAAACGATCTTGCGCTTTTCAACGCCTTGCAGGAAGGGCGTCAGGCGGAGATGGAAAAGAAATCGGCTGAATTCCAGGAAGAGACGCGCAAAGCCGAGGAAACGAACCGCATTATGGGATGTATCGGGAAAGTCCTCGGCGCGCTGCTAACCATTGTCAGCGTTGTGGCCGCTGTTTTTACCGGTGGGGCGAGTCTGGCGCTGGCTGCGGTGGGACTTGCGGTAATGGTTGCCGATGAAATTGTGAAGGCGGCGACGGGGGTGTCGTTTATTCAGCAGGCGCTGAACCCGATTATGGAGCATGTGCTGAAGCCGTTAATGGAGCTGATTGGCAAGGCGATTACCAAAGCGCTGGAAGGATTAGGCGTCGATAAGAAAACGGCAGAGATGGCCGGCAGCATTGTTGGTGCGATTGTCGCCGCTATTGCCATGGTAGCGGTCATTGTGGTGGTCGCAGTTGTCGGGAAAGGCGCGGCGGCGAAACTGGGTAACGCGCTGAGCAAAATGATGGGCGAAACGATTAAGAAGTTGGTGCCTAACGTGCTGAAACAGTTGGCACAAAACGGCAGCAAACTCTTTACCCAGGGGATGCAACGTATTACTAGCGGTCTGGGTAATGTGGGTAGCAAGATGGGCCTGCAAACGAATGCCTTAAGTAAAGAGCTGGTAGGTAATACCCTAAATAAAGTGGCGTTGGGCATGGAAGTCACGAATACCGCAGCCCAGTCAGCCGGTGGTGTTGCCGAGGGCGTATTTATTAAAAATGCCAGCGAGGCGCTTGCTGATTTTATGCTCGCCCGTTTTGCCATGGATCAGATTCAGCAGTGGCTTAAACAATCCGTAGAAATATTTGGTGAAAACCAGAAGGTAACGGCGGAACTGCAAAAAGCCATGTCTTCTGCGGTACAGCAAAATGCGGATGCTTCGCGTTTTATTCTGCGCCAGAGTCGCGCATAAAAACTGCCAAAATAAAGGGAGAAAAATATGTTAATTAGTAATGTGGGAGTAAATCCCGCCGCTTATTTAAATAATCATTCTGTTGAGAATAGTTCACAGACAGCTTCGCAATCCGTTAGCGCTAAAGATATTCTGAATAGTATTGGTATTAGCAGCAGTAAAGTCAGTGACCTGGGGTTGAGTCCTACGCTGAGCGCGCCTGCGCCAGGGGTATTAACGCAAACCCCCGGAACGATCACGTCCTTTTTAAAAGCCAGTATTCAAAATACCGACATGAATCAGGATTTGAATGCCCTGGCAAATAATGTCACGACTAAAGCGAATGAGGTTGTACAAACCCAGTTACGCGAGCAGCAGGCAGAAGTCGGAAAGTTTTTTGATATTAGCGGGATGTCTTCCAGTGCCGTTGCGCTGTTGGCTGCCGCGAATACGTTAATGCTGACGTTGAACCAGGCTGATAGCAAACTGTCTGGTAAGTTGTCATTAGTCAGTTTTGATGCAGCTAAAACGACGGCAAGCTCCATGATGCGCGAAGGGATGAATTCGTTGTCCGGTAGTATTTCCCAGAGCGCGCTTCAGTTGGGGATCACTGGCGTGGGCGCCAAACTGGAATATAAGGGGCTGCAGAATGAAAGAGGCGCGCTTAAACATAATGCCGCGAAGATCGATAAACTGACCACTGAAAGCCACAGTATTAAAAACGTGCTGAACGGGCAGAATAGCGTCAAACTCGGTGCTGAAGGCGTCGATTCTCTGAAATCGTTAAATATGAAGAAAACCGGTACCGATGCGACGAAAAATCTTAATGAAGCGACGCTTAAATCTAATGCCGGAACCAGCGCCACGGAAAGTCTGGGTATTAAAGACAGTAATAAACAAATCTCCCCTGAACATCAGGCTATTCTGTCGAAACGTCTTGAGTCTGTCGAATCCGATATTCGTCTTGAGCAGAATACCATGGATATGACCCGAATCGATGCGCGCAAGATGCAGATGACGGGCGATCTGATTATGAAGAACTCGGTCACGGTCGGTGGTATTGCAGGGGCGTCCGGGCAGTACGCCGCTACTCAGGAACGTTCCGAGCAGCAAATTAGCCAGGTGAATAACCGTGTTGCCAGCACCGCATCGGACGAAGCCCGTGAAAGTTCACGTAAATCGACCAGCCTGATTCAGGAAATGCTGAAAACAATGGAGAGCATTAACCAGTCGAAAGCATCCGCACTTGCTGCTATCGCAGGCAATATTCGCGCTTAATCTGAAAGGTCATCTATACGCCATCATGGGGGTGATTTAATCGCGCTCCTGATGGCGAACTGGGGATATTATGCTTAATATTCAAAATTATTCCGCTTCTCCTCATCCGGGGATCGTTGCCGAACGGCCGCAGACTCCCTCGGCGAGCGAGCACGTCGAGACTGCCGTGGTACCGTCTACCACAGAACATCGCGGCACAGATATCATTTCATTATCGCAGGCGGCTACTAAAATCCAGCAGGCACAGCAGACGCTGCAGTCAACGCCACCGATCTCTGAAGAGAATAATGACGAGCGCACGCTGGCGCGCCAACAGTTGACCAGCAGCCTGAATGCTCTGGCGAAGTCTGGCGTGTCATTATCCGCAGAACAAAATGAGAACCTGCGGAGCGCGTTTTCTGCGCCGACGTCGGCCTTATTTAGCGCTTCGCCTATGGCGCAACCGAGAACAACCATTTCTGATGCTGAGATTTGGGATATGGTTTCCCAAAATATATCGGCGATAGGTGACAGCTATCTGGGCGTTTATGAAAACGTTGTCGCAGTCTATACCGATTTTTATCAGGCCTTCAGTGATATTCTTTCCAAAATGGGAGGCTGGTTATCGCCTGGTAAGGATGGAAATACCATTAAGCTAAATGTTGACTCACTTAAAAGTGAAATAAGTAGTTTAATTAATAAATACACTCAAATAAATAAAAATACGATTTTATTTCCCTCGCAAACTGGCAGCGGAGTGACAACAGCAACGAAAGCGGAAGCTGAGCAGTGGATTAAAGAATTGAATTTACCGGCCAGCTGTCTAAAGGCGTCTGGTTCTGGTTATGTCGTACTGGTGGATACGGGGCCACTGAGCAAAATGGTTAGCGATCTTAATGGAATAGGATCGGGTTCAGCCCTTGAACTGGATAACGCCAAATATCAAGCCTGGCAGTCGGGTTTTAAAGCACAGGAAGAAAATCTGAAAACCACATTACAGACGCTGACGCAAAAATATAGCAATGCCAATTCATTGTACGACAACCTGGTAAAAGTGCTGAGCAGTACGATAAGTAGCAGCCTGGAAACCGCCAAAAGCTTCCTGCAAGGATAACAGAAGAGGATATTAATAATGGTTACAAGTGTAAGAACTCAGCCCCCCGTCATGATGCCAGGTATGCAGACCGAGATCAAAACGCAGGCCACGAATCTTGCGGCGAATCTTTCCGCAGTCAGAGAAAGTGCCACAGCGACGCTGTCAGGGGAAATTAAAGGCCCGCAACTGGAAGGTTTTCCCGCGCTGATCAAACAGGCGAGTCTGGATGCATTGTTTGCATGCGGGAAAGACGCCGAGGCGTTAAAAGAAGTTTTTACCAATTCAAATAATGTCGCCGGTAAGAAAGCGATAATGGAATTTGCCGGGCTCTTTCGTTCAGCGCTCAACGCCACCAGTGATTCTCCTGAGGCGAAGACGCTACTAATGAAGGTGGGGGCAGAGTATACCGCGCAAATCATAAAAGATGGCCTGAAAGAAAAGTCAGCTTTTGGACCATGGCTGCCAGAAACAAAGAAAGCGGAAGCGAAGCTGGAAAACCTGGAAAAACAGCTGTTAGATATCATCAAAAATAACACTGGCGGTGAATTAAGTAAATTATCGACGAATCTTGTTATGCAGGAGGTGATGCCCTATATTGCCAGCTGCATTGAACATAACTTTGGCTGTACGTTAGATCCGTTAACCCGCAGCAATCTTACGCACCTTGTTGACAAAGCGGCGGCGAAGGCGGTTGAGGCGCTTGATATGTGCCACCAAAAATTAACGCAAGAGCAGGGTACCAGCGTAGGACGGGAAGCCCGGCACCTTGAAATGCAAACGTTGATACCCCTGCTGCTACGTAATGTTTTTGCACAAATTCCTGCAGATAAACTGCCCGACCCTAAAATTCCGGAACCTGCGGCTGGACCAGTACCTGATGGTGGGAAAAAAGCAGAACCTACGGGTATTAATATCAATATTAATATTGATAGCAGTAACCATAGCGTGGATAACAGTAAGCATATTAACAATAGCCGAAGCCATGTCGATAATAGCCAGCGCCATATCGATAATAGCAACCATGATCATAGCCGGAAGACGATTGATAATAGCCGAACATTTATTGATAACAGCCAACGCCATGGCGAGTCACACCATTCGACTAACAGCAGTAACGTAAGTCATAGTCATTCGCGTGTGGATTCGACTACGCATCAAACGGAGACGGCACACAGCGCCAGCACAGGGGCAATTGACCATGGCATCGCGGGTAAAATTGACGTCACGGCTCATGCGACGGCAGAGGCTGTGACCAACTCTTCATCCGAAAGTAAAAATGGAAAGGTGGTCACGTCAGAAAAGGGCACTACGGGTGAAACCCCCTCTTTTGATGAAGTCGATGGCGTAACCAGCAAGAGCATTATCGGCAAGCCGGTACAGGCCACGGTGCACGGCGTTGATGATAATAAACAGCAAAGCCAGACGGCAGAGATTGTGAATGTGAAGCCGCTTGCCAGTCAACTGGCTGGCGTCGAGAATGTTAAAATCGATACCTTACAATCAGACTCGACGGTAATTACAGGTAATAAAGCCGGTACGACCGATAATGATAATAGCCAGACAGATAAGACTGGCCCATTTTCTGGTTTGAAGTTTAAGCAAAATAGTTTCCTCTCAACAGTACCGAGCGTTACGAATATGCATTCAATACATTTCAACGCCCGTGAGGCGTTTTTGGGTGTGATACGTAAAGCCCTGGAGCCGGATACCTCCACACCGTTCCCTGTACGCAGAGCGTTTGACGGCTTGCGTGGGGAAATATTACCCAATGACACGATAAAGAGTGCAGCGTTGAAAGCGCAATGTAGCGATATTGACAAGCACCCAGAATTGAAAGCGAAAATGGATACGCTTAAAGAGGTCATTACTCATCATCCACAAAAAGAAAAACTGGCTGAGATTGCATTGCAGTTTGCCAGAGAGGCGGGGTTGACCAGGCAAAAAGGGGAAACTGACTATGTGTTAAGTAATGTGCTGGACGGCCTTATCGGAGACGGTAGCTGGCGAGCTGGCCCGGCTTACGAGTCATACCTGAATAAACCTGGCGTGGATCGGGTTATTACTACCGTTGATGGCTTGCACATGCAGCGTTAATTAACCGGGAAAGATGCGATGAATATGGATATTGAAGCAAGAGTCAAAAAAGTGATCACCTCCTGTATTGCCGTTGATGTTGATAGTATCAATGGTCAGACCCATCTGGTTGAGGATCTTTATGCTGACTCATTGGATTTAATTGATATTGTATTTGGTCTTAGTGAGGAGTTTGACATTAGTTGCAATGAAAACGATCTTCCTGATATGACGACCTTTGCAGATATATGCCGTGTTGTTAAAAAAAGTCTTGAGTCCAGGGTGTAGTATTTTTCTCTCGCTCGACAACAATTGAACAAGATTAATTGTTATGAAAATCATCACACACGTAGTACCCGGTTCAGGTATGGCTGCAATATATGATGATATTGCTGACAGTCCGCGTTTTGTTATTAAAGGCAAGTTACGTCATGTTGAAAATGATCCGAAGGAGCTGCTGATATGTGTTCCGATGCGTAGTGAATGGCTATTCTACTGGATTAAAGGAGAGAAATATTGCGCCCGGCGATGGGCGCGAAAAAGTATCAAGACATTGTGTAACCAGATTAAATTTGAAGAAGCAATCTTATAAAAGATATAATTCAAGAGGAAAGTAAATTGCAAGCACACCAGGATATTATCGCTAATATTGGTGAGAAATTGGGTTTACCGCTCACTTTTGACGACAACAATCAGTGCTTATTACTACTCGATAGCGATATTTTTACGTCTATTGAAGCTAAAGATGATATCTGGTTATTGAACGGTATGATTATACCGTTATCGCCTGTTTGTGGCGATTCTATCTGGCGGCAGATTATGGTGATTAATGGTGAACTGGCTGCGAATAATGAAGGTACGTTAGCGTATATTGAGGCCGCAGAGACGTTGTTGTTTATACATGCAATTACCGATCTGACAAATACTTACCATATTATATCGCAGCTTGAGTCATTTGTGAATCAGCAGGAAGCGCTCAAAAACATACTGCAGGAATATGCTAAAGTATGAGGAGAGAAAATTGAATAATTTAACGTTGTCTTCTTTTTCAAAAGTTGGTGTGTCGAATGATGCCCGACTTTATATTGCTAAGGAAAATACTGATAAGGCATATGTTGCGCCTGAAAAATTTTCGTCAAAAGTATTAACCTGGCTTGGAAAAATGCCGTTATTTAAAAACACTGAAGTGGTGCAAAAACATACGGAAAACATCAAGGGACAGGATCAGAAAATTTTACAAACATTTCTCCAGGCACTAACGGAAAAATATGGGGAAACAGCGGTCAATAACGCACTGTTAATGTCCCGTATAAATATGAACAAACCCCTTACCCAACGTTTAGCAGTGCAGATCACGGAGTGTGTAAAAGCTGCTGACGAAGGGTTTATAAACCTTATTAAGAGCAAGGATAATGTTGGTGTCATGAATGCCGCTTTAGTCATAAAAGGCGGCGATACAAAAGTGGCAGAAAAAAATAACGATATTGGAGCAGAAAGTAAGCAACCTTTACTCGATATCGCGCTAAAAGGACTTAAGAGAACAATACCGCAACTGGAACAAATGGATGGAAATAGCCTGCGAGAAAACTTCCAGGAGATGGCTTCAGGTAACGGCCCGCTACGTTCATTAATGACGAATTTACAGAATTTAAATAAAATTCCAGAGGCTAAACAACTTAATGATTATGTTACAACGTTAAAAAATATTCAGATAGGAGCAGACAGGTTCTCACAATGGGGAACCTGTGGGGGAGTGGTTGAGAGGTGGATTGATAAAGCCTCTACTCATGAATTAACCCAGGCTGTAAAAAAAATTCACGTTATTGCTAAAGAACTGAAAAACGTTACAGCTGAACTTGAGAAAATAGAAGCCGGCGCGCCAATGCCACAGACGATGAGCGGACCGACACTGGGCCTGGCACGGTTTGCGGTCAGCAGCATTCCAATTAATCAGCAAACCCAAGTGAAACTGAGCGATGGAATGCCTGTGCCAGTGAATACGTTAACTTTTGACGGTAAGCCTGTGGCATTAGCCGGTTCGTACCCAAAAAATACGCCGGACGCGCTGGAAGCGCATATGAAAATGCTTCTTGAAAAAGAATGCTCGTGCCTGGTGGTGTTAACGTCGGAAGATCAGATGCAGGCAAAACAATTACCACCCTATTTCAGAGGGAGCTACACTTTTGGCGAGGTGCATACCAACAGCCAAAAAGTGAGCTCAGCCAGTCAGG
Organism: Salmonella sp. SAL04157; assembly: GCF_046551635.1. Lineage (NCBI taxonomy): Bacteria > Pseudomonadati > Pseudomonadota > Gammaproteobacteria > Enterobacterales > Enterobacteriaceae > Salmonella > Salmonella sp. SAL04157. Next base: position 178,018 of record NZ_JBGDVS010000001.1, on the reverse strand, counting down.
GAGGAGCGATAGACCAATACAATATGCACCTGTCCTGCGGGGAAAAGCAGTATACAATCCCGGTATTGCATGTAAAAAATTGGCCAGATCACCAGCCGTTACCGTCTACTGATCAGTTAGAATACCTGGCGGATAGGGTGAAAAATAGTAACCAAAATGGCGCGCCGGGGCGTAGTTCATCAGATAAGCATTTACCGATGATTCATTGTCTGGGCGGAGTGGGGAGAACCGGAACGATGGCGGCGGCTCTTGTACTTAAGGATAATCCTCATAGTAATCTGGAGCAGGTACGTGCAGATTTCCGGGATTCACGGAACAATAGAATGCTGGAAGACGCCTCACAGTTTGTACAACTAAAAGCAATGCAAGCCCAGTTGCTTATGACGACGGCAAGCTGATAAAAACATAGCTTACTTTTAGAACTATCTGAAAGTAAGCTATTTCTGTATAATTATTTGTTTACCGCGATAGAAAGTCTTTTGTTTTTCTCTTCTGCTGACATCCCTTTTAATTTTCTGTAATTCTCCCAAATTTTTTTAGCATAACGCTTCCTTATATCCGATCGTTTCGGTGACGTCCCGGCATTATAAGCGCCAACGGCCTCCCAGCTATAACCGTAGATTTTCATCATATCTGATAAAATGGATGCGCCCACAATGACAGAAATGCAGGGGTCCTGTAACAACTGTTTTTCACTAATCCCCATTTTTTTCAGCCTTTTCATATGGAAGCTGTTAATTTGCATCAGGCCAAGATCGGTTGAACCATCTCGGTTATAACCAATGGCGCCTGGTTTCATCGCCGATTCCTGCTGGGCGATAGCGTAAAGTAGTTCGGATTCAATATTGAACATTTTTTCAGCCTGAAGCCAGCAATCAGCCCATGCAGTATTTATGCTAAGCAACCAGATTACGATGATAAAAAAATAATGCATATCTCCTCTCTCAGATTTTACCGTAATTTAATCAAGCGGGGATCCTGTTTCCATCTTTTGAACCAAATATTGTCTTCGTTTTTAAATTTATTCCACATTTTCTCGGCAATAGCTTCGCCGTGGGCAACCAGCACTAACGGTAATAATCCCGGATTATTATCTATACGCTGTTCACTTTCCAGAAATTCTCTTATCGTCGGTAAGGCTCGCTCACTATTCTGACAGTATTCAGCATAAAGAAGATTAACAGCAATAAGCCCTGTTATTTCCTGCGTGGATATTTCTTTAGTTAATTTTCGTGCCAGTTCATGTTTACCTTTAAGCGAAAGAAACATAACCTGCATACTTAATAATATTGGATTATCCTGCAGGTGTTGTGAGCGTAATTCATCGCCTAAACGTATAGCATCATCAATACCAGTATGATAATAGGTAATCCACAGCTTAGTGATCCCTGCGGCTGCACGCGTTGGATCCAATTTTAAACACTCATTAATCGTTTGTAAGGCCTCCTCCAACTGACCAGCCATGAAGAGATTCCAGCCATAATAATATTTAATATCTGCAGAGATGGGCGAAAGTAAGTTAGCTTGTTTGAATAGCAAACTCCCGACGATGTATTCTGAATGAATCGTATTAATTAGCCCCAGTAATCCTAAAGCTTGTGGATTATTGTGGTCCAGCTCTGTCGCCTTAATCGCATGTTCTTTAGCTTTGATCATGGCGTTTTGTTTATCAAAAATCCCCATTTGCGCCATGCTGAGGTAGCATTCTGCCAGCGCACAGTAAGGCGCAATGCTGTTTGGCGACATGTTAACGCATTGAGTCAGCAATTTAAGCGCTTGCTGTAAGCTATAGGGGGTATATTGATTTAACTCATGCTTACCGCGTAAGTAAACCATAGTACTGTCAATCGAATTTAGCTCGCTAACCTGCTTTGTGTCCCAGCGAAGCCCGGGAATACATCTGAGCAAAAGATTAGCAATTTTGTTTTGCAAGAGAGAAGCGGGTTGGTGTTCTATCAACTTAATGCTTTCCTGGTGCAGCAGGTGATAACCTTTAACCCGAACTATCTCGATCTGTACAATATTATCATTGCCATCGGGTATCATCTGCCCGGAGATATAATAATCGGGGCGTAATTGATCCATGAGCTCAAGAATATCTTTAACACTGCGACAGTTCTTCGTAATGGTCACCGGTAGCACGCTCAGGCCAAAGGGCGCATACTGCGATAATCCCTTCACGATAGAGTAATGCAGACTCTCGGATTGAACCTGATCCTGCATCTGAAAAGGAAGTATCGCCAATGTATGAGTCGTAGGTTGCGGCGCTGGCGGAGACACCACTACGACCGGACGATTAAACCGATAGCCCTGTCCGTACAGTGTTTCAATGTAACGATGCTCTTTATCTTCCGACAGAATACGTCGTAAGGCATAAATACAGCGGGTAAGAGATTCTTCGTTAACTTCCGCGTCGCCCCATACCTGGTCCAGTAAGGTGTTTTTACTCACAATCTCGCCGGCGGCTTCGAGCAGGATGACCAGAACGGCATATTCTTTTGGCGGAATATTGACTTTCTTTTCTGAGCGTAGCAGGGAGCCGTCCATGTTGAGTATGAAATCATCAAAGACGAATTTTTTATTCGATACAGGAACAGGATTAAAATGTGGCATGATAATAGTGTATTCTCTTACAGGGTGAAAAGTTATAATAGCTAATACAAGTCGTTAGGATAGAATCTACTGTTTCAGTAATTCTGCTGTTAGTACTAACGGTCAGGTTGAGCTTTTATTATGAGCTTAATGTCATATTGTACGGGCTCGGGTTTATATGTTTTTAACATTTGATTATTTAGCTTATGCCTGTGCTTTAAATAACTGACATGTTGGTAATAATATTGTTATAACTAACCGTGATTATCGAATGGACGCTGTCGTATATCCTGGTGCAGAGAGTCAGCGCCGGGCATCTAAATATTTACATATTTAACTTGGCCTCATTGCAATAGAGATTAGTTTTGTAGCTATCTTACTGCATTTTTTTTGGGTGTAAATGCTGCTTATTATATCTTCATGGTTAATGGTCTGATAATTACACCATCAGAACCATTTTTCTCGAAGATTTCCACTAAATGACCATTCGTTGAAAGTTTAAGAGTGTAATTTGTCTTAGGTGCCAAAATATAAATGAAAGACTGTTTTTAATGGTGCGCTTATTTTTATATTTTTTTGCAAAATAATGATATCGTCTTTTCTTTACTCCCTTCAGCTATAGCGTGAAAAAGGCAGGGGGGTTATGAGCAGTATCATCCTCAGGCTGGCCCCCAGGCATTATATCGATATCAGGAGGAAGAGAAGAGGTATGCCTGGCAGAAAGCTAACAAGCGTGACTGTTTCGGTGTAGACCGTTCAGGCAAATAGTTCTCAGAGGGAACGGATGATGTATAAATATGAATAAAATGCCGGCCTTAATCCACAGGATTAAAGCCGGAAGGAGATAGTGTCATCTGGACGAATTCTTACGCTGTGAATAAGGCAATATCGGTTTACTAGTCATCATAGCGATGACAAGTTCACAAAAATCGTGTTATATAATCAGCCTTACTTTAAATTACCAGAGATATCAGTATAAGCTGTCTTCCGGACAGAACAATGATATTGAATAGCCTCCCATTCTGATATAGCGTGTTAATGCGCAGTCTGAATTTTAAATTATTACAATTTTAATAAAAATCTTTACTTGAATGACAGATACAAAAAATGTTAATGGTTCGCCATTTTTATGAATGTCGATGGCGTAGTTTTAAAATATTTTTTGAAACATTGAATGAAGTAGGACGTGCTGTCATAACCACATTTTAATGCTACAGCATTAACATTATGGTTGCCTATGCGTAAAAGTTTTGCTGCCTGATTCATTCTTGCCGATAAGTAGATGTCGCTAAAGCTGGTACCTTCTTCTGCAAGTTTCCGTTTGAGCGTTGACGTACTCATAAATATATGATCGGCAACATCCGTAAGCTTCCACTGTCTACTGGGTGACGAAGATATAATGTTGTAAACGCGCTCCTTTAACGTTATCTGAGCCGAGCTAAGGATGATCTCATAACTCTCCGGGAGTCGGAGAAAAGCAGTAAGCAGGAACAGCAGAAAATAAGGAATTAACTCTTCATTTTCAATACAACTCTTGTTGTTACAGTTACTGCAACCTTTGCTTGTATCCTTCGTACAGGAGAACGCCGTTTTCAGATGTTCAAATACCTCTCTTCTGGCAGGAAAGTCAGGCGTATAGAAGATTTTCTGCGCTTTCTCTGTGGGTACCGCCATTTTTGTTTGCTGCTCGTTTGGGATAAGTGCATAGAGAGCGCCAAGTCGTTGCGTCGGTATCTCGAGTATATCGAAATCCATATGGCCATTGACTTCTTCAAGCGTCACGCTAACTACCTGCTCTTTTTTGAGCACCAACATCCCAGGTTCGTCACAGTAAATCGTATCGTGATTATTGCTAATCGTCAGTTTACCGCTCCGAAAGCAAACTAAAGTGAAACTGCTTACATAAAGATTTTTGATGGTAACCTGCTGAGTCTGACTTTTAATTTGCTGCCGGGTATTTGTCAAAAGTGATTTTAATTTCTGTAAGTTATCTGCGGCAGGACGCTGATGACTATTACTTACAAAGGTTACATTTTCCATATTATCCCTTTGTTGATGTTATTTTAATGTTCCTTACTGGTATCCTACTGAAAAAATCTGAGTTGTAAATGCTCTTTATTAGCGTGTGTTGGCAATGGTCTGATTGTTACACCAAAAGAACCCAAATTTGGGTAATTTATCTACAGTAGTTTAAGCCCCAATGGGGATGATGGTTCTTTTAATATGTGTTGAGACGCATTATACAGAATAAATTGATTTTATTTCTCACTTTTCATTCTATTTTCATCAGGAATCCCTGTGTCCTGTGCGGTAATCTGCTGCTATCGAGAACGACAGACATCGCTAACAGTATATATGGAAACATCAAAAGAGAAGACGATAACAAGCCCAGGGCCATACATAGTTCGATTACTTAACAGCTCACTGAACGGCTGTGAGTTTCCATTGCTGACAGGCCGAACACTCTTTGTGGTAGGTCAGAGTGATGCGCTCACTGCTTCAGGCCAACTCCCTGATATACCTGCCGATAGCTTTTTTATCCCGCTGGACCATGGCGGAGTAAATTTTGAAATCCAGGTGGATACGGATGCGACCGAAATTATACTCCATGAGCTGAAAGAAGGAAATTCTGAATCTCGTTCGGTGCAATTAAATACGCCAATACAGGTCGGTGAATTGCTTATCCTGATTCGCCCGGAAAGCGAGCCGTGGGTGCCCGAGCAGCCTGAGAAGTTAGAAACGTCTGCAAAAAAGAACGAGCCACGTTTTAAAAACGGAATTGTAGCAGCACTGGCCGGGTTTTTTATATTGGGAATTGGGACGGTGGGGACGTTATGGATACTTAACTCGCCGCAGCGGCAGGCCGCAGAGCTCGATTCGTTATTGGGGCAGGAGAAGGAGCGCTTTCAGGTGTTGCCAGGACGGGACAAAATGCTCTATGTCGCTGCGCAAAATGAAAGAGATACGCTGTGGGCTCGTCAGGTTTTAGCGAGGGGCGATTATGATAAAAATGCGCGAGTGATTAACGAAAACGAAGAAAATAAGCGTATCTCTACCTGGCTGGATACCTATTATCCGCAGCTGGCTTATTATCGGCTTCATTTCGATGAGCCGCGTAAACCCGTTTTCTGGCTAAGCCGCCAGCGAAACACGATGAGCAAGAAAGAGCTCGAGGTGTTAAGTCAAAAGCTGAGAGCGCTAATGCCTTACGCGGATTCGGTTAACATCACGTTGATGGACGATGTTACCGCCGCAGGCCAGGCGGAAGCGGGGCTAAAACAGCAGGCGTTACCTTATTCCCGCAGGAATCATAAGGGGGGCGTAACGTTTGTTATTCAGGGGGCGCTCGATGATGTAGAAATACTCAGAGCCCGTCAATTTGTCGATAGCTATTACCGCACATGGGGAGGACGCTATGTGCAGTTTGCGATCGAATTAAAAGATGACTGGCTCAAGGGGCGCTCATTTCAGTACGGGGCGGAAGGTTATATCAAAATGAGCCCAGGCCATTGGTATTTCCCAAGCCCACTTTAATTTAACGCAAATAAGGAAGTCATTATGGCAACACCTTGGTCAGGCTATCTGGATGACGTCTCAGCAAAATTTGATACGGGCGTTGATAATCTACAAACGCAGGTAACAGAGGCGCTGGATAAATTAGCAGCAAAACCCTCCGATCCGGCGCTACTGGCGGCGTATCAGAGTAAGCTCTCGGAATATAACTTGTACCGTAACGCGCAATCGAACACGGTAAAAGTCTTTAAGGATATTGATGCTGCCATTATTCAGAACTTCCGTTAATCAGTTATAAGGTGGATTATGTCGATTGCAACTATTGTCCCTGAGAATGCCGTTATAGGGCAGGCGGTCAATATCAGGTCTATGGAAACGGACATTGTCTCGCTGGATGACCGGCTACTCCAGGCTTTTTCTGGTTCGGCGATTGCCACGGCTGTGGATAAACAGACGATTACCAACAGGATTGAGGACCCTAATCTGGTGACGGATCCTAAAGAGCTGGCTATTTCGCAAGAGATGATTTCAGATTATAACCTGTATGTTTCTATGGTAAGTACCCTTACTCGTAAAGGAGTCGGGGCTGTTGAAACGCTATTACGCTCATGATTCGTCGATATCTATATACCTTTCTGCTGGTAATGACCCTTGCCGGCTGTAAGGATAAGGATCTTTTAAAAGGACTGGACCAGGAACAGGCTAATGAGGTCATTGCCGTTCTGCAAATGCACAATATAGAGGCGAATAAAATTGATAGCGGAAAATTGGGCTATAGCATTACCGTTGCTGAGCCTGATTTTACCGCTGCGGTGTACTGGATTAAAACTTATCAGCTTCCTCCCCGGCCGCGGGTGGAAATAGCGCAGATGTTCCCGGCGGATTCGCTGGTATCGTCTCCGCGAGCTGAAAAGGCCAGGTTATATTCGGCTATTGAACAGCGACTGGAACAGTCATTACAGACGATGGAGGGCGTGCTCTCCGCCAGGGTCCATATTAGTTATGATATTGATGCTGGTGAAAATGGCCGCCCGCCAAAACCTGTTCATCTGTCGGCATTAGCCGTATATGAACGAGGTTCGCCGCTTGCGCATCAGATCAGCGATATCAAGCGTTTCTTAAAGAATAGTTTTGCCGATGTGGATTATGACAACATTTCTGTTGTGTTGTCAGAACGTTCTGATGCCCAATTACAGGCTCCCGGCACACCAGTAAAACGTAATTCTTTTGCAACCAGTTGGATTGTGTTGATTATTTTGTTATCCGTGATGTCAGCAGGCTTTGGCGTCTGGTATTACAAAAACCATTATGCCCGCAATAAGAAAGGCATAACGGCTGATGATAAGGCGAAATCGTCAAATGAATAGGCAGCCATTACCCATTATCTGGCAAAGAATCATTTTTGATCCGTTATCGTATATCCATCCTCAGCGGTTGCAGATAGCGCCGGAAATGATTGTCAGACCCGCCGCCAGGGCGGCGGCAAATGAGTTAATACTGGCGGCATGGCGGCTTAAGAACGGAGAAAAGGAGTGTATTCAAAACTCACTGACGCAGCTGTGGCTGCGTCAGTGGCGCCGACTGCCGCAAGTAGCGTATTTACTCGGTTGCCATAAACTGAGAGCCGATCTGGCAAGGCAGGGAGCCTTGCTTGGCCTGCCGGATTGGGCGCAAGCATTTTTGGCAATGCATCAGGGAACAAGTTTATCTGTCTGCAATAAGGCGCCGAATCACCGGTTTTTACTTAGCGTCGGGTATGCACAGTTAAATGCCCTGAATGAATTTTTACCTGAATCTTTAGCACAGCGTTTTCCTTTGCTTTTTCCTCCATTTATTGAGGAGGCATCGAAGCAGGATGCTGTAGAAATGTCAATTTTGCTACTGGCCTTACAATATGCTCAAAAATATCCCAATTCCGTCCCCGCTTTCGCCTGTTGAGGGGATACTGATAAAGCGTAAAACGCTGGAACGTTATTTCTCTATTGAAAGATTAGAACAGCAGGCGCATCAACGGGCTAAGCGTATTTTGCGAGAGGCGGAAGAAGAGGCAAAGACCTTGCGGATGTACGCCTATCAGGAAGGTTACGAGCAGGGAATGATAGACGCGTTACAGCAGGTCGCCGCTTATCTTACTGATAATCAGACAATGGCCTGGAAGTGGATGGAAAAAATACAGATTTATGCCCGCGAGTTATTTTCAGCTGCGGTCGACCATCCCGAAACGCTTTTAACCGTCCTGGATGAGTGGCTAAGGGATTTCGATAAGCCTGAGGGGCAACTTTTTTTAACACTACCAGTTAACGCGAAAAAAGATCACCAAAAACTGATGGTGTTGCTTATGGAGAACTGGCCAGGCACTTTTAATCTTAAATATCATCAGGAACAGCGCTTTATCATGAGTTGCGGCGATCAGATCGCAGAATTTTCACCTGAACAATTTGTTGAAACGGCAGTAGGCGTCATTAAGCATCATCTTGATGAACTTCCACAAGACTGCCGGACGATTTCTGATAACGCCATTAACGCACTTATTGATGAATGGAAGACAAAAACGCAAGCATTGTAAAATGGAGGTTATAAGGTGATACCGGGTACGATTCCGACTTCTTATTTGGTCCCGACAGCGGATACTGAAGCGACGGGTGTGGTTTCGTTGAGTGCCAGGGCCGCTATGCTGAATAATGTGGATAGCGCGCCTTTAAGCAATGGCGGCGACGTTGATCTTTATGATGCATTCTACCAACGACTTTTGGCGCTTCCTGAGTCAGCCTCTTCTGAAACGCTTAAAGATAGCATTTATCAAGAGATGAATGCCTTCAAAGATCCGAAAAGTGGTGATTCGGCTTTTGTTTCTTTTGAGCAGCAAACGGCTATGCTACAAAACATGTTAGCAAAAGTTGAACCGGGCACTCATTTATATGAGGCTTTAAACGGGGTATTAGTTGGTACAATGAATGCGCAGTCACAAATGACCTCCTGGATGCAGGAGATTATTTTATCGGGCGGGGAAAACAAAGAGGCAATTGACTGGTGACCCCCATTGCTGGCGATTTGTGATAAGGTATGGTGTATACATTAGCAAATAATGCAGAAAATGCACCATGCCAGTGTATCTATCTTATTGATGTATATGGATTATTAAGGTATCTACCAGGCGTTTTATTCTGAAATGATTATATTAATATTGTAAGCTTCCATTACAAAATTGTGCATAAAGTTTGTAAGAGTATCTTTTTGTGACGAAATGAACGCGCGTTGGAATGTAATTATTGGCTATAATAATAAAAAAATCGGATTTAAATCATCTCTGTGAGTTTTAATTATTTGTTTATAAGAATATAACGATTTTGAGTTCCTTATAGCACACAGGATAAAATATGGTATTGCCTTCAATGAATAAATCAGTTGAGGCCATTAGCAATAATCACCTTCAACAGCCGAACAAATTTCCATTAATAAATGGATTAGCTGACGTAAGAGACTATTATGTCGCAAACTGCTTATTGTTTAAACTTAATAAAGGCAGTTTGCGAATTGAAAACGAATTTGGGGAGTTCATCGAACAATCTGCGCCGTGTTTATTTTTATTGGAAAAAGATCAAACAATCACGCTTAGTATGAGCGAAATAGAAGGGCATATTGATTTTTCTTCACTGGAAGTTTCCTATGACTTAATGCAAAAATTCTACAAAGTTTTTTACAGTACAAGAAACTATAATGATCGAGAGCTATCATTAAAAACGAAACCAAAGTATTTTTTTCATGCGGACTTGTTGCCAGGGATGAGTGATACTTTTGACTCTATTTTGCATGGTGTGGCATGTCCACGGGTTTGTAGTAACGTGAGTATTGATGATCATGATTATTCATATTTCTCATTGATGTATCTTATATCAGCATTTGTACGTAAGCCCGGTGGGTTTGATTTCCTTGAGCGAGCAATAAAAATTACGACAAAAGAGAAAGTTTATAACATTATTATCAGCGATCTCACCCGCAAATGGTCACAGGCTGAGGTAGCAGGAAAGCTGTTTATGAGCGTATCAAGTCTGAAGCGAAAACTGGCCGCTGAAGAGGTGAGTTTTAGCAAAATATATCTGGATGCTCGTATGAATCAGGCTATAAAATTATTACGTATGGGGGCTGGAAATATTTCACAAGTCGCGACGATGTGTGGCTATGATACGCCTTCTTATTTTATCGCTATTTTTAAACGGCATTTTAAGATTACACCGCTTAGCTTTATGCGTACGATGAACCATTGATTTGTGAAATTATTTTAAACGTTACTATCTGTTTGCGTTACAGATACCAAATATTTTTTTAATCGTAGTGTATATTTCAGTATCGCTACACCAGTGATATATAGTTAATGAAAGGGAATCGAAAGCGTTCATTGCCAGACATACATGGCCACCAGGCGTCGGGCAATCGTTGTACTCTAAGAGATTACAGTAAAGTAAAACAGCAAATTTAATCATTATCAGATTTGTAAAAGGAATTCATTTCGGTAACGACATTGCGCATGTAATAACGTATCTGGTCTTATTACCTTTGTAGTAAGAAGGCGTTATCTACTTGCGCAGTAGTCGCCCAGGAAGAAAAATCATTACCGAAGCTGTGGTCAGTTTTCAAAAAAGGATAAATAAATGAGAAATGTAATTATATACGGTATTAACTGGACTAATTGTTATGCCCTTCAGTCTATTTTTAAGCAAAAATATCCGGAAAAGTGCGTTAAAACGTGTAACTCATTAACTGCACTTTTGCATTCTCTATCCGATATGCCGGACGCCGGGCTGATTTTAGCTTTGAACCCGCATGAGCATGTTTATCTTTTTCATGCGTTGCAGACGCGGTTGCAGAACCGTAAAGTTTTGGTAGTGGCAGATCGCTTGTATTATATCGATCGCTGTGTGCTGCAATATTTTGGCGTTATGGATTATGTTTTAAAAGACGAACTATCCTGCGCTATCCGCTCGGATCGAGAGAAGCTTCGTCTTCCGGAAGCCTGGCTGCGTTTCTGCCACAGGCCACAAAAGAAAACCGTGGCTGCTACGTATGCTTTTAATGCCGGCGAGACGCCGGAAGAGGTATTGTTTAATATCAATCAATACGCCTGGTGGAATCTACCTCCCGGCGTCACTCAGGCGAAATATGCGCTGCTGATATTATTATCCTCGGGACATCCGGCAATTGAACTGGCGAAAAAATTTGGTCTGGGAACAAAAACCGTTAGTATTTATCGTAAGAAGGTTATGTATCGTTTGGGGATGGACTCTTCACCGCTATCGCTGTTCCGGGGACTGAAACTAGACGCGCATTTACAGCGCACTGCTTTTGCACATAACCCTGCTGTACCTGACGATAATTGCGCGTTACCGATTGCGGTAGGAATGAATTAAAATATTTTTTATCATTTATGACCATGTGTTGAGCTTTTATTATAAAAAAGATTTTTTGAGTAGTAATTCTTATATATAATCATCCGGAGGTGGTTGGTAGCCTGGCTCAATCATTGAGGCATATTTTTGCAGGCAATATATTGAATCTGAAAAGTTAAAGATGATATTTTCGGTGCAGGAGCTATCATGTGGAGGGAGAAGTATGCTAAGTCCTACGACTCGTAATATGGGGGCGAGTTTATCGCCTCAGTCTGACGTCAGCGGGGAGCTAAACACCGAAGCATTGACCTGTATTGTTGAGCGTCTGGAAAGTGAAATTATAGATGGCAGCTGGATTCATATCAGTTACGAGGAAACCGATCTCGAAATGATGCCTTTTCTTGTTGCACAGGCCAATAAGAAGTATCCAGAGTTAAATCTTAAATTTGTTATGTCAGTCCATGAGCTTGTTTCCTCTATAAAGGAGACCAGAATGGAAGGCGTTGAATCTGCCCGATTTATCGTAAATATGGGAAGTTCAGGTATCCATGTTTCAGTCGTCGATTTTAGAGTTATGGACGGAAAGACATCGGTGATTTTGTTCGAACCAGCAGCGTGTAGCGCTTTTGGACCTGCTTTACTGGCATTGAGGACCAAAGCAGCTCTTGAACGTGAACAATTGCCTGATTGTTATTTTGCTATGGTCGAGCTGGACATTCAACGAAGCTCTTCTGAATGCGGTATTTTTAGCCTGGCGCTCGCCAAAAAACTTCATCTTGAATTTATGAACTTAGTAAAAATTCATGAAGATAATATTTGTGAACGTCTGTGTGGTGAAGAACCTTTTCTCCCGTCCGATAAAGCAGACCGCTATCTGCCGGTGAGTTTTTACAAACATACTCAAGGCGTACAACGATTAAATGAATATGTGCAGGCCAATCCGGCGGCGGGAAGCAGTATAGTAAACAAAAAGAATGAAACGCTTTATGAGCGATTCGATAACAATGCCGTTATGCTAAACGATAAAAAACTCTCTATATCCGCTCATAAAAAAAGGATAGCTGAATATAAGTCTTTACTTAAACCGTAATGAAGTTATAAGGTTGCCTGCCAGAGGTAATCCTTCCAGCGCCATAAGACTACTCTATATTATGACCGTATGTTTCCTGAATAGCAGGCAAAAAAGTGTTAACCTTGCGCCTCTGGTACGATTTCATTACGCCTGTCGCGCCATGTTGCGTAAATAAATACCGCAATAAACACGATGGCAAATAATACCACGATGGTCGGCGCTGGCGCGCTATCAAGATAAAAAGACAGATAGACGCCCGCAAAAGCGGTAATAACTGACAGACTCACCGCTAATCCCAGCGCGCGCGCAAAGCGTCGCGTCAGCAAAATGGCAATTGCGCCGGGGGCGATAAGCAATGAAATCGACAGAATAATGCCCACCGATTTCAGCGTGGCGACGATAGTCAGCGCAATCATACATAGCAGACCATAATGCAGTAGCGTCGTATTCAGCCCGCTGGCTTTCGCCTGGTGCGGGTCAAAAGCGTGTAGCAGGAGATCTTTCCATTTCAGCCCTATGATTAACGCAATACCCAGTGCAATAACCGACGTTTGTACGATATCCCCCAGCGATACGCCCAGCATATCCCCAAACAGGATGTGATCCAGATGCACTTCCGATTGAATAGAAACATAGAGCACCAGACCTGCGCCAAACATCCCGGAAAAGACGATGCCCATCACCGTATCACGTTTGATGCGGCTGTTATCGTCCAGATAGCCGGTCGCGATAGCGCAAAATAATCCGGCAATGAAAGCGCCAATCGCCAGGGGGATCCCCACAATATATGCCAGCACGACCCCGGGGAATACCGCATGACTCATTGCGTCGCCCATTAACGCCCAGCCTTTTAACACTAAAAACACGGACAGTAAGGCGCAGGGAATCGCCACAATGACCGAAACCATAAGGGCGTTCACCATAAAATCAAACTGAAAGGGTTCCAGTAACGTTGTTAAGAACATGTCGGCTCCTTCTGCAGGCGGGCGCGTCGACGGTTGGCTAACAGACCGTGTTTCGGGGCGAAAATAAAGGCTGTGATGAACAGTAAGGTTTGCATGACGACAATAATTCCACCCGTGGCGCCATCCAGCCAGTAGCTAAGCCATGCGCCCAGAAAACTGGTCAGGCTGCCAATCACGACGGCAATCATGAGCAGACGTGGAAAACGGTCGGTGAGTAACCAGGCCGTCGCGCCCGGCGTGACGACGAGACAGATCACCAGGAACGCCCCAACGGTTTGCAGGGCCGCCACGGTGGAGACGGACAACAGAGTGAAAAACAACAGCTTTAGTCGACCCGGATTAAGCCCGATAGAACGCGCATGGGTTTCATCGAAAAAGACGACCATTAAATCTTTCCACTTTAACAGCAGAATAGTCAGCGAGACCGCGCCGATAATCGCCAGTTGCGCAATATCCGCTGGCGCGATAGCCAGCACGTTGCCGAGAATAATCGTCTGGATATTCACCGACATCGGATTGAGCGACACCATAAAAAGGCCGACGCCAAAAAAAGAGGAGAAGATAAGCCCGATAATCGCGTCTTCTTTCAGGCGTGAGCGTTGGTTAAGAAAGAGCATACTGCCTGCCGCCAGTCCGCCGGAAAGAAACGCGCCGAGCGAGAAGGGCAGCCCTAACATCCAGGCGCCAGCGACGCCAGGCACAATAGAGTGAGATAGCGCATCGCCAATGAGCGACCAGCCTTTGAGCATCAAATAGCAGGAGAGAAACGCGCACAGACCGCCCACCATCGCGGAGACCCACATCGCGTTGAGCATATACTGGTAGCCAAACGGCTCAACAAGCCAGTTCATGACGATTTTCCTCCGCTGGCCACGCGCCGGGAAATAAAGGGGCGCTCGTCATCGGTGATGATGTGCTCTTCACCTCCGCTTAGCGCGATATGACGTAGAACGCCGCTAAACGCCTGTTCCAGATTCGCGGCGGTAAACGTGGTTTCGGTAGGGCCGCTGGCCAGTACGGTTCCTTTAATCATTACCGTATAGTCGCAAAACTCGGTGACGGAGCCGAGATTATGCGTTGAGACCAGCATCGTGCGGCCTTCATCGCGCAGTTCCTGCAGTAGATCGATGATTCGCGCTTCGGTTTTTACATCCACGCCGGTAAAAGGTTCATCCAGCAGGATTACCTGTCCATCCTGAGCGATGGCCCTGGCAAGAAACACACGTTTTTTCTGCCCGCCGGACAGCTCGCCAATCTGCCTGTGACGATACTCCTGCATATCCACCCGCGCCAGCGCGGCGTCAACACAGGCGTGATCATGCGCAGTGGGGCGGCGTAGCCAGCCCATATGGCCGTAGCGTCCCATCATCACCACATCTTCTACCAGCACCGGAAATGACCAGTCCACTTCTTCCGATTGTGGAACATAAGCAATGAGGTTTTTTTTCAGCGCTTTGTTGACTGACTGTTGCAGGATAGTGATATCGCCCTGCGCAAGATGCACAAAGCCCATTAACGCTTTAAATAACGTAGACTTACCGGAACCATTTACGCCTACCAGCGCGGCGATTGAACCGCCAGGCACCTGAAAAGTGGCGTCCCGTAGGGCGGTATGACCGTTGCGATACGTCACCGTGACTTGATCAACGGTAATCGCAGATTGACTCATTGTTGACTCCTCAGTCCGTCGTTAATGCCGTTGACGATGGTTTCGGTCGTGACGCGCAGCAGATCCAGATAGGTTGGCACAGGGCCGTCAGCGGCGCTCAGAGAATCGACATACAGCACGCCGCCATAATGCGCGCCGGATTCACGCGCGACCTGGCGGGCCGGTTTATCGGAAACCGTACTCTCGCTAAAGATGGCGGGAATATGGTGCTTTTTAATGGTATCAATCACTTTACGCACCTGTTTTGGCGTCCCCTGTTGATCGGCGTTAATTGGCCAGAGATAAAGCTCTTTCATGTCGTTATCGCGCGCCAGGTAAGAGAACGCGCCTTCACTGGTGACCAACCAGCGCTGATCGGCGGGAATTTTTTCCAGTTCGGCACGCAACGGATCGGCCATCTGGCGAATTTTCGCTTTATAGCGTTCGGCGTTTTGCTTATAGATCTGCGCATTATCCGGATCGTACTTCACCAGGGCGTCTCGAATGTTATCGACATAAATCAGCGCGTTTTCTGCCGACATCCAGGCGTGCGGGTTCGGTTTACCGTTATACGGGCCTTCGGTAATGCCCATCGGTTTGACACCGGTGGAGACGACGACTTCCGGCACGCCGGAAAGGTGCTGATAAAAGCGGGCGAACCATCGCTCCAGGTTCAGACCATTCGCGAGGATAAGCTGTGCCCCCTGCGCTCGTTTAATATCGCCGGGCGTTGGCTGATACTCATGGATTTCAGCGCCGGGCTTGGTAATTGAGCTGACTTCCGCTGCGTCGCCCGCCACGTTTTTCGCCATGTCGGCAATAACGGTAAACGTGGTGATGACTTTAAATTTCTCTTTTGCATAGGCTGGCGATAGCGCGAGTATCGCAACAATACCGGCAATCAGGAGTGTTTTCAGACGATGTAGATTCGTCATAGTATCCCTCGCAACAATGTGGTTAATTAATCATCGAATATAGCCTTTGCTATGTTATATAGCACAAGGTATGAATAAATGAAAATAATTCTTATTTGCGAAATGGCGACGATATGCAGTGATAGTGCTAAAGAGGGATAAGGTGTAAAATAAATACACCTTAATGTTCGGAGAGAGCACGATGCCTGGTAAACGTATCGCTCGTGAAAAACTGACGATCAAAAAAATGATCGCGCTGTATGAAAGCCAGTGCCCACAGGCGTCAGCGGTGCAGGGGCATTACGACGCGCTGTTCGCCTACGCGCAAAAACGTCTTGATAAATGCGTATTTGGCGAGGAAAAACCCGCCTGTAAGCAGTGCCCGGTGCACTGCTATCAGCCGGCTAAACGCGAGGAGATGAAGCAGATTATGCGTTGGGCAGGTCCGCGAATGCTTTGGCGGCATCCTGTCCTGACCGTGCGGCACCTTATCGACGATAAGCGCCCCGTTCCGGAATTGCCGGAAAAATATCAGCGCAAGAAGTGAAGGGGAAGCGCCAGGCCTACGGCGCGCATCATCTCCAGGCCGGATCAGATCCGGCAACCCGTTACGCTAACGCGTCTTTATCAATACCCAATCGCTTCATACGCGACAGCAGGGTGGTTCGTTTAAGCCCCAGACGCTGCGCCGCGCCTTTTGGTCCAGCCACTACGCCATTGGTCTCTTTCAGCACGCGTATAATAAGCTGATATTCATCTTCGCCTTCTTTGGCGCTTTCAGTCGCAACAGGCGAGGTATCGGGCGTTACGGCGGTAATATCCGGCAGCGACAGTTGTAGCACATTGCCGCGCGTTAGCAGCACGGCGCGCTCGACGACATTCTCCAGCTCGCGAACGTTCCCCGGCCATTCCATGCCGCTGAGCGTGCGCAGCGTTTCGGCGGGAATGCTGTCGATATTACGCCCCATTCGGCGGGCGATTTTGAAGGTGAACGCTTTGACCAGTAGTGGAATATCTTCCGGACGTTCGCGTAACGGAGGAAGCTGGATCGGAAAAACATTCAGCCGATAGTAGAGATCGTTACGGAATTCGCGATCGGCGACCATTTTTTTCAGATCGCGGTTAGTCGCGGCGATCAGCCGCACGTCGGTCTGGATCAGTTTATTGCTGCCGAGACGTTCAAACTCTTGCTCCTGAAGGACGCGCAGCAGCTTAGGCTGTAGCTCCAGCGGCATGTCGCCCACTTCATCCAGAAACAGCGAGCTTTTATCCGCCAGCTCGAAACGGCCAATCCGCTGCGCGCTGGCGCCGGTAAACGCGCCGCGCTCATGACCAAACAGATCGCTTTCCAGCAGCCCCGCCGGCATCGCGGCGCAGTTCATCTTTACCATCCTGCGTCCGCTACGTCCGCTCAGGTTGTGAATGGCGCGGGCAATCAACTCTTTACCGGTTCCCGTTTCGCCCAGAATCAGCACGGTACTGTCGCTCTGCGCCACCATCTCAACCTGCTTTAGCACGTTGTACATCGCTTCGCTGCGTCCGATGATCTCGCCAAACTCGCTGTCGACGTTATTAAGCTGCTCCGTGAGCGCCAGGTTTTCGTCGACCAGGCGTTCCTTCAGTCGGTGGATTTCCTGATAGGCCAGCGCATTATCCACGGCAATGGCTACCCGTTCGGCAATCTGACGCAGCAGCTTGAGGTTGGCGGTGGTAAACACTTTTTCTTCGCACTGGGCCAGTTTGAGCACGCCAAGCATCGTCTTGCCGGACATCAACGGCAGCAGGCAAAGCGTCTGGATCTGATTGCCCCAGGTATCGAACAGCATGCGTTCGTAGGGGGCAAGCGGATCGCGTTCGTTGAGGTTGATAAGCAGCATCTCTTTACTTTTAAAGACGCGCTCCGTGAGCGTGCCGGCTTCGTCGACTTCGCTCTGTTCGTGCGCCGGATGATGCTCATCAAGGTAGTGGGTGGAGTAGATATTCAGCTTATTTTTGCGATGGCTGCGCAACACGATGCTGATTGCGTCGATATTGAAATAGTGGTGGATCTCTTTTGCGACTTCGCTTACCAGCTCATCAATATCCAGACGCGACAGGACGGCGTTGGTAATCGCAACCAGAATACGGAAGTTATCGCGTTCGCGGCACAACAGATCATAATCGACATTATTGTTTACCCGGTTTTGAATTTGCTCGGCGACCACGCCGACAATTTGGGTAAACGTATGCAGACGGTCATATTCCTTTTCACTCCAGGGGCGATCTTCCTGACGGATGAATTCGCAGCCGCCGAAAATACGGCCCTCCGCGGCTAAAGGAAGCAGACAGTAATGACCAAATTCAGGGTAGAGGCCGCTCGCGGCAAGCTGCGGCCAGGTTTCGGTAAACTCATGGAAATTACAGTGCAATGCATCGGGGCGAGAAAGGATGCGACGTACCGGGCCGTGCGCCAGTACGGTTTCATCTTCATATTCAACAGGACGGCCATTTTCTCGCGTCGCATAATATTGTGCGCGTTGCGACTGCGCCTGCCATAGCACAATGCCGGCGCTGTCGGCGAGCGCTGAACGCTTTACCAGTTGCGAAAGCGCTTCACTGAGCGACGCCAAATCGGGCTGCTGCAATAAGGTACGAGTGATATCGAACAAGCCTTGCTGTCCAAGATCGCTCATGGGTGTATACGACATGTTGCTTTTCCAGGAAAATACCGCAAAACGGTGCGAAAACGGTAAATGAATTATAGGTATAAGTCGTAAGTTATTGCCGGATGGCTGACCGCAAACTCGCTGGTCACACACTCCGTAGGCCTGATAAGCAAAGCGCCATCAGGCGTTCATGCAGCGTTAATGCCGGATGTCGACGCAAATGCGTCTTATCCGGCCTACAGTATGCTGCCAACAGGCTGCTAGCATATACGAGGTAATGGTTCGGCGTGTGGCAAATCAAGGGTTCGCTTCACGCCATAGAGTCCGGCTAAGCGAACGCCTTTGCGTTCCACGACTTCGCCAATCAGCGCTGCATCACGTCCCAGCGGATGCGCGCGTAATGCCGCCAACGCCCGATCTGCGGCCTGCCGTTCAACGGCAATCACCAGTTTTCCTTCGTTGGCAAAGTTCAGGGCATCCAGCCCCAACAGCTCGCAGACGCCGCGCACGGCAGGTTTGAGCGGCAGTGCGGATTCGGACAATTCAATACCGTAACCGCAGGACGCCGCAAACTCATGGGCGACCGCATTCACGCCGCCGCGCGTGGCGTCACGCAATGCCTTCACTCCGTCAATATGACGCAGCGTCTGAATAAGCGGCGTTAATACTGCGCAGTCGCTCGCCAGCTCGCCATCCAGCCCCAGTTGCTCACGCAGGTTGAGGATAGTGGCGCCGTGATCGCCAAGCGTACCGCTGACTAACAGCACATCGCCAACGCTCAGCGTTTGCGCGCCCCAGTGAATATCGGCGGGAATCGCCCCCATGCCGGCAGTGTTGATAAACAATTTATCCGCCGCGCCGCGCTGCACAACTTTGGTGTCGCCGGTTACAATGGCGATACCCGCTTCCCGCGCGGTCGCCGCCATGCTATTGACCACGCTTTTTAACGTCTCCATCGGCAGCCCTTCTTCAAGGATAAAGCCGCAGGAGAGATAGCGGGGGATCGCGCCGCTCACCGCTACGTCGTTCGCCGTACCGCAAATCGCCAGTTTGCCGATATTGCCGCCGGGGAAAAAGAGCGGATCAATCACATAGCTATCGGTAGAAAACGCCAGACGGTCGCCCTCCGCCGTCAGTTGCGCCAGCTCCAGACGCGCCTGATCTTCTTGTTCCGCCAGCCAAGGGTTGGCAAAGGCCTCCATAAACAGGCTATTAATCAACTGTTGCATAGCCTGGCCGCCGCTGCCGTGGGCGAGTTGTATATTGTTCAAACTTCACACTCCTGCTGACGATACTGATACCAGGCGGCGCATGCGCCTTCGGAAGAGACCATCAGCGCGCCGAACGCGGTCTCTGGATTACATGTTTTACCAAATAGCGGGCACTGATGCGGCTTGCATCTGCCGGTCAGCACTTCGCCGCAACGGGCGCGCGGATCGTCATAGACCTGTTGCGGCGCTGGGCGGAAATGCGCTTCGGCGTCAAAGCGCTGATACTCTGGCGTCAGGTGGACGCCGGAGGATTCAATCACGCCCAGACCGCGCCACTCGCTATCGCCATTAACGCAGAACACATCGGCGATGGCCTGCTGCGCCAGCATGTTTCCGGCATCCGGCACCACGCGACGGTATTGGTTTTCAACCTGGCTTAGGGCCGCTATTTTCTGCTCAACCAGCATGACCACGCCTTGCAGTAGATCAAGCGGTTCGAATCCAGCCACCACCAGCGGGCGATTAAAATCGGCGGCGATAAACTGGTACGCCTCGGTGCCGATGACCATGCTGACGTGGCCTGGCGCAAGAAAGGCGTCAATGCCGTTGTCCGGCTGCTCCAGTAAGCTACGCAGCGTCGGGATCAGCGTAATGTGCTGGCAGAAAAAGTAGAAGTTTCGCACGTCACGCTGTTTTGCCTGCTGTAGCGTGATGGCGGTGGTCGGCATGGTGGTTTCAAAGCCCAGCCCGAAAAATACCACTTTGCGGGTCGGGTTATCCTGCGCCAGTTTCAGCGCGTCCATCGGAGAATAAACAATACGCACATCCGCGCCGCGCGCTTTAGCCTGCAACAGAGACCCCTGTTTCCCCGGCACGCGCATAGCATCGCCAAAGGTGCAGAAAATCACCTCCGGATGGCTGGCGATTTCCACGCAACTGTCGATGCGTCCCATCGGCAGCACGCAGACCGGACAACCGGGGCCGTGAATAAACTCCACGTTTTCGGGCAGTAACTGATCGAGACCAAATTTAAAAATTGCGTGGGTATGACCCCCGCAGACTTCCATAATGCGCAACGGACGTTCGGCAGTGTAAGGAAGAAGGGCGGCGCGTTCACGCAGGTGTTCAATGAGCTGCATCACCTGTTCCGGCGCACGGTACTCGTCAACAAAACGCATTATCTCTCCTCACCATACAGCAGTGCGCCGACGTCCGGCTCAACATCAAACATATTTTGTAGCGCGTCGAGCGTGTCGCGCGCTTCCGCTTCGTTAATGACGCTCATGGCGAATCCGACATGAACCAGCACCCACTGACCCAGACGCGGCTGACCGTTTTCATCACAACTGCCGACTAATGTGAGATCGACGTCGCGCTGAATGCCGCAGACGTCAACTTTTGCCTGATTGCCGTCAATGGCGCGGATTTGACCCGGCACGCCTATGCACATCGCTGCGCCTCCAGCCAGGCCAGCCACTGATCCATGCCTTCGCCGCTGGTGGCGGAAATCAGGATAATTTCAATCTCCGGGTTCACTTCACGCGCGCTGGCGATGCACTTCTCAACGTCAAAATTGAGGTAGGGCAGCAGATCGACTTTATTGAGCAGCATGAGCGACGCAGCGGCAAACATATGGGGATATTTCAGCGGTTTATCTTCACCTTCGGTTACGGAAAGCACTGCGACTTTATGCTTTTCGCCCAGATCGAAGCTGGCCGGGCAGACAAGATTACCGACGTTTTCGATAAACAGAATACCGCGGTCATCCAGCGGCAGGCGCGGCGCGGCGTCGGCGATCATTTGCGCGTCAAGATGGCAGCCTTTACCGGTGTTGACCTGAATGGCGGGCGTGCCGGTAGCGCGGATGCGGGCGGCGTCGTTCACTGTCTGCTGGTCGCCTTCAATCACCGCGCACGGTACACGGTCTTTCAATTTCATCAGCGTTTCGGTCAGCAGGGTGGTTTTACCGGACCCGGGGCTGGACACCAGGTTGAGCACCAGTTGCTGGCGGGCGGCGAAACGGGCGCGGTTGCGCTCAGCCAGACGATTATTTTTGTCCAGCACGTCGATTTCAACCTCCAGCATCCGCCGCTGACTCATACCAGGCGCGTGGGTTCCGGCTTCGCCGTGGCCGTAATGCAGATCGCCTTCTGCGGTCTGACTTGGGGCAAAGTCAGGCGTTTTAATGCCGGTAATATTCAGCGCCGGGCGAGCCGCTGGGGCAAAGGGCGCGCTACGAAACGCTGAGTGCGGATTATGTTCATCGCCTTCTATATAAAGGTTGCCTTCAGCGCAACCGCAAGTCGTACACATCGCTTACTCCTGATCTTTTTCTTGTTACAGGCTTTCTGCCGGATGGCGACGCGAGCGTCTATCCGGCATTAATCTTCAGTTTCATCAATCTCTATGCGCCGAATTTGTAAGCCGTCATCGGCCACAATTCGCAGCGTATCGCTATGACATTGCGGACAACGACGTACACGGTGGGTTAACAACGTGACATATTGTTGACAATGCTCACACCAGCATTCGGCTTCCTGTTCTTCGAGGTGCAGTTTACAACCTTCTGCTATCGTGCCGCGGCATACCAGATCAAAACAAAAGGAAAGAGCGCTGGTTTCCACGCAAGAAAATGCGCCAATTTTGATCCAGACGGCTGTCACACGTTTTGCACCGTATGCTGAAGCCTGTTGTTCAATCAATTCCAGTGCCCGTTGGCAGAGGGTGATTTCGTGCATATCGCCTCCCGTAGTGGTTGCCCCTGTAAAGCAATATTTATGCCAATATTTTTATCCCCTGGCAGGTTAATGTCGACGATGACGAAATGACATGTCGTCACCGCGTCGAAACGGCAGTTACTGTGCGCGTCTGCCATTAAAAACAATAAGTTAAAAATTGGCATGGAAAATGCTTAACGCAGGCATCTCTGTTAAACGGGTAACCTGACATGACTATTTGGGAAATAAGCGAAAAGGCCGATTACATCGCGCAACGGCATCGTCGCCTACAGGACCAGTGGCATATTTACTGCAATTCGCTGGTTCAGGGGATCACCCTCTCGAAAGCGCGCCTGCATCACGCAATGAGCTGCGCGCCGGAAAGGGATCTTTGCTTTGTCCTGTTTGAGCACTTTCGTATTTACGTCGCGTTGGCGGATGGTTTTAACAGCCACACCATTGAGTACTACGTTGAAACCAAAGATGGCGAAGATAAGCAATTGATTGCACAGGCGCAGCTCGATATCGACGGCAAGGTTGACGAACGGGTTAATAACCGCGATCGCGAGCAGGTGCTGGAGCACTATCTGGAAAAAATCGCCAGCGTTTACGACAGCCTCTATACCGCTGTAGAAACCAACTCGCCGGTTAATTTGCGTCAATTGGTAAAGGGTCACAGCCCGGCGGTATAAGCCTGAGGCGTTGCCCGCTTTGATTCGCGATGTGGCGTTGCGCCATGTCATGAATGTTTTGGGGATGGGCGTGTCGATAAGTGTCGAAAATGACATTTCAACGGCATGTTTTCGTCAAAAATGACAATCACCTGAGGAATGCCTGGTGAATCGTTTTGTAATTGCTGACTCCACTCTCTGTATCGGCTGCCACACCTGTGAGGCCGCCTGTTCAGAGACGCATCGCCAGCATGGCCTGCAGTCAATGCCGCGCCTGAAAGTGATGCTGAATGAAAAAGAATCTGCGCCGCAGCTTTGTCACCACTGTGAAGATGCGCCATGCGCCACGGTATGCCCGGTTAACGCGATTAATCGCGTTGACGGCGCTGTCCAGCTTAATGAAAGCCTGTGCGTGAGCTGCAAACTGTGCGGTATTGCCTGTCCGTTTGGCGCTATTGAGTTTTCCGGCAGCCGTCCGCTGCATATTCCGGCGAACGCCAATACGCCGAAAGCGCCGCCCGCGCCGCCAGCGCCTGCGCGCATCAGTACGTTGCTCGACTGGGTGCCGGGCGTACGCGCTATCGCGGTGAAATGCGACCTGTGCAGCTTTGACGAGCAAGGCCCGGCCTGTGTGCGGATGTGCCCGACTAAAGCGCTACACCTGGTGGAGAACACGGATATCGCCCGCGCCAGCAAACGTAAACGTGAGCTGACGTTTAATACCGATTTTGGCGATCTCACCTTGTTTCAGCAGGCTCAGAGTGGGGATGCATAATGAGTTCACTTTCACTGATTACTAGCGGCGTCGCGTGGTTTGCCGCCGCCGCCGTTCTGGCGTTTCTGTTTTCGTTTCATAAAGCGCTGAGCGGCTGGATTGCCGGTATCGGCGGCGCGGTCGGCAGCCTGTGTACGGCTGGCGCGGGGTTCACCGCACTGACCAGCGCCGTTACGGTGAGCGGCGTGATGCCGTTTACCGGCCACATGCTGCAAATTACGCCGCT
Source organism: Salmonella sp. SAL04157 (assembly GCF_046551635.1). Classification (NCBI taxonomy): domain Bacteria; kingdom Pseudomonadati; phylum Pseudomonadota; class Gammaproteobacteria; order Enterobacterales; family Enterobacteriaceae; genus Salmonella; species Salmonella sp. SAL04157. The sequence goes on along the minus strand of NZ_JBGDVS010000001.1, from coordinate 153,685 downwards.
GAATGCTATCTGGCTGATTACGCTGGGGCTGTGCGGCCTGTTCGTCAGCCTGTTCAATATCGACTGGCATCGCCATCCACAGGTAAAAGCCAACGGACTGTTGATCAACCTGCTAATGGCGGCAGCCGCCTGCGCCGTGGTCGCCAGTAATCTGGGGACGATGGTGGTGATGGCGGAAATCATGGCGCTCTGCGCCGTGTTCCTCACCGGCGGTAGCAAAGAGGGCAAACTGTGGTTTGCGCTGGGCCGTCTCGGTACGCTGCTGCTGGCAATCGCCTGCTGGCTGGTGTGGCAGCGCTACGGCACGCTGGATCTGGGGCTGCTGGATCAACGCGCTCAGCAACTGCCGCTGGGCTCCGATATCTGGCTGCTCGGCGTTATCGGTTTTGGTCTGCTGGCCGGGATTATCCCGCTACACGGTTGGGTGCCGCAGGCGCACGCCAACGCCAGCGCTCCCGCCGCCGCGCTGTTCTCGACCGTGGTGATGAAAATCGGGCTGCTGGGCATTCTCACGCTATCTCTGCTTGGCGGCAATGCGCCGCTGTGGTGGGGCGTGGCGCTGTTGGTGCTTGGGATGATCACCGCCTTTGTCGGCGGTCTGTACGCGCTGATGGAGCATAACATTCAGCGCCTGCTGGCCTATCACACGCTGGAAAATATCGGCATCATTTTGCTCGGGCTGGGCGCAGGCGTTACCGGGATTGCTCTCAATCAGCCGGTACTGATCGCGCTGGGTCTGACCGGCGGGCTCTATCACCTGCTGAACCATAGCCTGTTTAAAAGCGTGCTGTTTCTGGGCGCGGGCAGCATCTGGTTCCGTACCGGTCATCGCGATATCGAAAAACTGGGCGGTATTGGTAAACGGATGCCGGTTATTTCTATCGCCATGCTGGTCGGTCTGATGGCGATGGCCGCGCTGCCGCCGCTGAACGGCTTTGCCGGCGAGTGGGTGATTTACCAGTCCTTCTTCAAACTGGGCAACAGCGGCGCGTTTGTTGGTCGTCTGTTAGGACCGCTGCTGGCGGTTGGCCTGGCGATTACCGGCGCGCTGGCGGTGATGTGTATGGCGAAAGTTTACGGCGTGACGTTCCTTGGCGCGCCGCGCACGAAGGAAGCTGAAAACGCCAGCTGCGCGCCGATCCTGATGGGCGTCAGCGTGGTGGCATTGGCGATTTGCTGCGTACTGGGCGGGGTTGCCGCGCCGTGGCTGCTGCCGATGATTTCCACTGCGGTACCGTTGCCGCTGGAAACCGCGCACACCACCGTATCGCAGCCGATGATCACGCTGCTGTTGGTCGCCTGTCCGCTACTGCCGTTCATCATTATGGCGATGTTCAAAGGCAACCGTCTGCCGTCGCGTTCTCGCGGCGCGGCCTGGGTGTGCGGCTACGACCATGAGCAGTCGATGGTGATTACCGCGCACGGTTTCGCCATGCCGGTGAAAGAGGCCTTTGCCCCGGTACTTAAACTGCGTAAATGGCTGAACCCGGTATCGCTGGTGCCGGGCTGGCAGAACGCGGCGGCCGCGGTGCTATTCCGTCGTCTGGCGCTGATTGAGCTGGCGGTGCTGGTGGTGATTGTGGTTTCACGAGGAGCCTGAAAATGAGTGTGTTTTATCCGTTAATTCAGGCGCTGGTGCTATTTGCCGTTGCGCCATTGCTGTCCGGTATTACTCGCGTGGCACGCGCCCGTCTACACAATCGCCGTGGGCCGGGCGTGTTGCAGGAGTACCGCGACATTATCAAACTGCTCGGTCGTCAGAGTATTGCGCCTGCGGATTCCGGCTGGGTTTTTCGCCTGACGCCGTTTGTGATGGTCGGCGTGATGCTGACTATCGCCACCGCGCTGCCGGTCGTCACCGTTGGATCTCCGTTGCCGCAACTGGGTGATTTAATCACCCTGATTTACCTGTTCGCCATCGCCCGTTTCTTCTTCTCTATTGCAGGCCTGGATACCGGCAGTCCGTTCACTGCGATCGGCGCCAGCCGTGAAGCGATGCTCGGCGTGCTGGTGGAGCCGATTCTGCTGCTGGGTCTGTGGGTCGCCGCGCAGGTGGCGGGTTCAACTCATATCAGCAATATCGCCGATACCATTTATCACTGGCCTGTCGCGCGCAGTATTCCGCTGATTCTGGCGCTGTGCGCCTGCGCCTTCGCCACTTTTATCGAAATGGGCAAGCTGCCGTTCGACCTGGCGGAAGCGGAGCAGGAGTTGCAGGAAGGGCCGTTGACCGAATACAGCGGTAGCGGCTTTGCGGTGCTGAAATGGGGCATCAGCCTTAAGCAACTGGTGGTGCTGCAAATGTTCGTCGGCGTGTTTCTGCCGTGGGGACAGATGGAAACCTTCAGCGCAGGCGGACTGTTGCTGGCGCTGGTGATTGCCGTCGTCAAGCTGATTGTCGGCGTACTGGTGATCGCCCTGTTTGAAAACAGCATGGCGCGACTGCGTTTTTGCGCCACTTCACGCGTGACCTGGGCCGGTTTTGGGTTTGCGTTTTTAGCCTTCGTCTCCTTGCTGGCGGCGTGATTTAAGAGAGTTTGAGCATGTCTGAAGAAAAATTAGGTCAACAATACCTTGCGGCGCTGCACCAGGCGTTTCCGGGCGTCGTGCTGGACGAAGCCTGGCAGACCAAAGATCAGCTGACTATTACAGTAAAAGTGAACTATCTGCCGGAAGTGGTGGAGTTTCTTTACTACCAGCAGGGTGGGTGGTTGTCGGTGCTGTTCGGTAATGACGAACGCCAGTTGTGCGGCCACTATGCCGTTTATTACGTGCTGTCGATGGAGCAGGGCACGAAGTGCTGGATTACCGTCCGCGTTGAAGTGGATGCCAATAAGCTGGAATTCCCATCCGTTACGCCGCGCGTGCCGGCTGCCGTGTGGGGTGAGCGCGAAGTACGCGACATGTACGGTTTAATCCCGGTCGGTCTGCCGGACGAGCGCCGTCTGGTGCTGCCGGACGACTGGCCGGATGAACTCTATCCGCTGCGTAAAGACAGCATGGATTATCGTCAGCGCCCGGCGCCGACCACCGATGCGGAAACCTACGAGTTCATTAACGAGCTGGGTGACAAGAAAAATAACGTGGTGCCGATTGGCCCGCTGCATGTCACCTCCGATGAACCGGGCCACTTCCGTCTGTTCGTCGATGGCGAAAACATTATCGACGCCGACTACCGCCTGTTCTACGTCCACCGTGGTATGGAAAAACTGGCGGAAACCCGCATGGGTTATAACGAAGTCACCTTCCTGTCGGATCGCGTGTGTGGTATCTGCGGCTTCGCCCACAGCACTGCCTACACCACTTCCGTGGAAAACGCGATGGGCATTCAGGTGCCGGAGCGTGCGCAGATGATCCGCGCCATTCTGCTGGAAGTGGAGCGTCTGCACTCGCACCTGCTGAACCTAGGCCTCGCCTGCCACTTTACCGGTTTTGACTCCGGCTTTATGCAGTTCTTCCGCGTGCGTGAAACCTCCATGAAAATGGCAGAGATCCTTACCGGCGCGCGCAAAACTTACGGACTGAACCTGATCGGCGGGATTCGCCGCGATCTGCTGAAAGAAGACATGATCCAGACCCGTCAACTGGCGCAGCAGATGCGTCGTGACGTGCAGGAGCTGGTGGACATGCTGCTGAGCACGCCGAATATGGAACAGCGTACCGTGGGTATCGGCCGTCTGGACCCGGAAATTGCCCGTGACTTCAGTAATGTCGGCCCGATGGTGCGCGCCAGCGGTCACGCCCGCGACACCCGCGCCGACCACCCGTTTGTGGGCTATGGCCTGCTGCCGATGGAAGTGCACAGCGAGCAGGGCTGCGATGTGATTTCTCGTCTGAAAGTCCGTATCAACGAAGTTTACACCTCGCTGAATATGATCGATTTCGGTCTGGATAATCTGCCGGGCGGCCCGCTGATGGTGGAAGGCTTTACCTATATTCCGCACCGTTTTGCGCTCGGCTTTGCCGAAGCGCCGCGTGGTGACGATATCCACTGGAGCATGACCGGCGACAACCAAAAGCTTTACCGCTGGCGCTGTCGTGCGGCGACCTACGCCAACTGGCCGACGCTGCGCTATATGCTGCGCGGCAACACCGTCTCCGATGCGCCGCTGATTATCGGCAGCCTCGACCCTTGCTACTCCTGTACCGACCGGATGACCGTGGTCGATGTACGTAAGAAGAAGAGCAAAGTCGTACCGTACAAAGAACTTGAGCGCTACAGCATTGAGCGTAAAAACTCGCCGCTGAAATAAGGAATCGCCATGTTTACCTTTATCAAAAAAGTTATCAAAACCGGCACGGCGACCTCGTCTTATCCGCTGGAGCCGATTGCGGTTGATAAAAACTTCCGCGGCAAGCCGGAACATAATCCGCAGCAGTGCATCGGTTGCGCCGCCTGCGTTAATGCCTGCCCGTCGAACGCGCTGACGGTGGAAACCGATCTCGCGACCAATGAGCTGGCGTGGCAGTTCAATCTTGGCCGCTGCATCTTCTGCGGTCGCTGCGAAGAAGTTTGCCCGACGGCGGCGATCAAACTGTCGCAAGAGTACGAACTGGCAGTGTGGAAGAAAGAAGATTTCCTGCAACAGTCCCGCTTCGCGCTGTGCAACTGTCGCGTGTGTAATCGTCCTTTCGCGGTACAGAAAGAGATTGACTACGCCATTGCGCTGCTTGCGCACAACGGCGACAGCCGCGCGGAAAACCACCGCGAAAGCTTTGAGACCTGCCCGGACTGTAAGCGTCAGAAATGCCTGGTGCCGTCCGACCGTATTGAACTGACTCGCCATATGAAAGAGGTCAGCTAATGAGCAATTTATTAGGCCCGCGTGACGCCAACGGCATTCCGGTACCGATGACGGTGGATGAATCCATCGCCAGCATGAAGGCGTCTTTACTGAAAAATATTAAGCGTTCGGCATACGTTTACCGCGTGGACTGCGGCGGCTGTAACGGCTGTGAAATCGAAATCTTTGCGACGCTTTCGCCGTTGTTTGATGCCGAGCGTTTCGGCATCAAAGTAGTACCGTCGCCGCGTCATGCCGATATTCTGCTGTTTACCGGCGCGGTGACCCGCGCCATGCGCTCTCCGGCGCTGCGCGCCTGGCAGTCGGCACCGGACCCGAAAATTTGTATCTCTTACGGCGCCTGCGGCAACAGCGGCGGCATCTTCCATGATCTGTACTGCGTCTGGGGCGGTACCGACAAAATCGTCCCGGTGGATGTGTATATTCCAGGCTGCCCGCCAACGCCTGCGGCGACGCTGTATGGCTTTGCGATGGCGCTTGGCCTGCTGGAGCAGAAAATCCACGCCCGCGCGCCGGGTGAGCTGGACGATCAGCCCGCAGAGATCCTGCATCCGGATATGGTGCAGCCGCTGCGCGTGAAGGTGGATCGCGCGGCGCGCCGGCTGGCGGGGTATCGCTATGGTCGTCAGATCGCCGATGATTACCTGACACAGTTGGGGCAGGGCGAGCAGCAAGTGGCGCGTTGGCTGGAAGCGGAAAACGATCCGCGTTTAACCGAAATTGTCACCCATCTTAATCATGTTGTTGAAGAGGCGCGTATCCGATGAGCGAACAGGTGGTGTTCAGTCAACTGAGCCGTAAGTTTATTGATGAGAACGATGCGACGCCTGCCGAGGCGCAGCAGGTTGTCTATTACAGCCTGGCGATTGGTCACCACCTGGGGGTTATCGATTGTCTGGAGGCCGCGCTCACCTGCCCATGGGATGAGTATCTGGCGTGGATCGCCACCCTGGAAGCCGGTAGCGATGCCCGGCGTAAAATGGAAGGCGTGCCGAAGTATGGCGAGATCGTCATCGATTTCAACCATGTGCAAATGCTGGCGCGCGCGTTTGATGAGGCGCGCGCCGCGCAGACCCCGCAGCAGCAAGAATGGAGCAAACTGATGCTCAGTATGCTGCATGACATTCATCAGGAAAGCGCCATCTACCTGATGGTGAGGAGGCTTCGTGACTGACGTTTTACTCTGTGTCGGCAACAGCATGATGGGCGACGACGGCGCAGGCCCGCTACTGGCGGAAATGTGCGCGGCGCAGCCGAAGGGTAATTGGGTGGTGATTGATGGCGGCAGCGCGCCGGAAAACGACATTGTGGCGATTCGCGAACTGCGCCCGCAGCGTCTATTGATTGTCGACGCCACCGACATGGGGCTTAATCCGGGCGAGATCCGCATTATCGATCCGGATGATATCGCCGAAATGTTTATGATGACCACCCACAATATGCCGCTCAACTACCTTATCGATCAGCTGAAAGAGGATGTCGGCGAGGTGATTTTTGTTGGTATCCAGCCGGATATCGTCGGGTTTTATTATCCGATGACTCAACCGATTAAGGACGCGGTAAACATCGTCTATCAGCGCCTGGAAGGCTGGCAGGGAAACGGCGGATTTGCCGCGCTGGAAGCGCCGGAGGCGTAAAATGCGCACATATTTAGGGAGAATTTGTGTTACACGGCAAAGGTTGTAAGAAGGACGTGAAGATTATCGTATGGAGCGGACTGCTATTTCTCTGCCTCGCCGCACGCGCACTGGCCACCGGTGTTGTCGGTTACCTGCCGATGAGCGACGGTGAATATGCGCAAAAGCGTGCGCTGAAGCCGCTGTTGACCCTGCCTTATTCTGTATCGCCCGACCAGACCTGGCATTTTCGCCAGGTCGGAGTCAGTGGCGTGACGCTACTGCCGGAGCCGAAAAAAGATAACGAATGGCGGATTAGCGGAAAAGACAGCGCCGGTAATTCGTGGGTTGTCCCGGTGGGAAGGCTGATTAATTTGGCGGGTAATGCGCAATTTTATCGCGCTGACCTCGATCGTAACGGCATTCAGGATCTGGTTATCTGGTTGGGCAATCCTGGGTTGGGCCTGGCGCCGAGCGCGCAATACATCATTTTCACCTTTCTCAAGAATGGCCGCCCCTGCGTCTTTGAACCGTGGGGGTTTTATACCGCCAGCGATACTGGCGTCGATGATTTGCTTGATTTACAGGGCAATGGGCGTACGTAACTGTTGGATATGCAGTTTGACTCAGGCTACTGGATAACCAATTTATATCAGGTGAAGGACGCCCGCTGGCAGCGCGTACACGGCTGGTTTGGCCGGTTGAGTTATCCGGCGCTGACCCGTTTTAATCACTATCCTGGCCGTAAATTAATTATCAAACCTATTGCCGGAAGGAATCCGCAAACGGACGATCTTTCCCTTACGCAGCGCTGTTTAATACGCGGTAACGTATTGCCAGGCGTTAATCAGGATTGATGCCAGTTGCGGTGCAGAGTTGGCTGGCTATCACTGTAAATCTTGACCACCACTGGCGACATTACGTGTCATCGACACTTGTGACGATGACACGTAAATGCTCACGAAAATAGAAATAATATTCTTAAATAACAATGAAATAAAAATTGGCACGATTCGTGTATATATCGGCACATCATCTGTTATTGCTGGAGAATTTGATGAACCGTTTCATCATTGCAGACGCGAGTAAGTGCATTGGTTGCCGTACCTGTGAAGTGGCTTGCGTCGTATCCCATCAGGAAAATCAGGATTGCGCATCGCTGACCCCTGAAACCTTTTTACCTCGTATCCATGTCATCAAAGGCGTGAACGTTTCCACGGCAACGCTGTGTCGCCAGTGTGAAGACGCGCCGTGCGCCAACGTTTGCCCGAATGGCGCCATCAGCCGTGACAAAGGCTTTGTTCATGTGATGCAGGAACGCTGCATTGGCTGTAAAACTTGCGTAGTGGCATGTCCTTACGGCGCCATGGACGTGGTGGTACGTCCGGTGGTTCGCAATAGCGGCGCGGGGCTGAACGTGCGTGCCGAAAAAGCCGAAGCCAACAAGTGCGATCTATGTCACCACCGTGAAGCCGGTCCGGCCTGTATTGCCGCTTGCCCAACGCACGCCCTTATCTGCGTTGACCGCAATAAGCTCGAACAGCTAAGCGCGGAAAAACGCCGTCGTGCGGCGCTGGATTCAACGGCATCGCTGCTTTTCTGATTTCTGCGATTGCGCGTAGAATACGCCACAAAGCATTGCCGGATGGCGGCATCAATGCCTTCTCCGGTCTACGGTCCGTGCGGTTGTAGGCCTGATAAGCGTCGCGCCATCAGGCATCCGGGTTCGATGATGGCGGGAAAATAAGATGGCGATAGACACACCTTCCGGCGTACAGCTACGCATTCGGGGCAAAGTACAGGGCGTCGGTTTTCGTCCTTTTGTCTGGCAGCTGGCGCAGCAGTTGCGATTACACGGCGACGTGTGTAATGACGGCGACGGCGTCGTCGTTCGGCTGCTGGAAGAGCCGTCGCAATTTATTGCCGCGCTCTATCAGGATTGCCCGCCGCTGGCGCGCATTGACAGCGTTGAACACGCGTCGTTGATATGGGAGCGCGCACCGACGGATTTCGCTATTCGTCAGAGCGCAGGCGGTTCGATGAACACGCAAATCGTGCCGGATGCGGCGACCTGCCCGGCATGTCTTGCCGAGATGAATACCCCTGGCGAGCGGCGCTACCGTTATCCTTTCATCAATTGCACCCACTGCGGACCACGCTTCACCATTATTCGCGCTATGCCCTATGACCGGCCATTTACGGTGATGGCGGCGTTTCCCTTGTGTCCGGAATGCGACAGCGAATACCGCGATCCGTACGATCGCCGTTTTCATGCCCAGCCCGTTGCCTGTCCGTCATGCGGGCCGCATCTTGAGTGGCGGAGCCAACATGAACGAGCGGAAAAAGAGGCGGCTTTGCAGGCGGCGGTCGCCCAACTGAACGCCGGGGGCATTATTGCCGTTAAAGGGCTGGGTGGTTTTCATCTGGCCTGCGATGCGCGCAACGATAACGCAGTGGCGATGCTGCGGGCGCGTAAACATCGCCCGGCGAAACCATTGGCGGTGATGTTGCCCACGGCGCAAACGCTGCCGAGCGCGGCGCGTTCGCTGCTGACCACGCCAGCGGCCCCGATTGTACTGGTGGATAAGCAGTATGTACCTTCGCTGAGTGAGGGCATCGCGCCAGGACTTACGGAGGTGGGTGTGATGCTGCCAGCCAACCCATTGCAACACCTCTTGTTGCAGGCGCTCAATTACCCGCTGGTGATGACATCCGGCAACCTGAGCGGCAGACCGCCCGCCATCACCAACGAACAGGCGCTGGACGATTTACACGATATTGCCGATGGTTTTTTGTTGCACAATCGCGACATTGTTCAGCGCATGGACGACTCTGTCGTGCGCGACAGCGGCGAAATGCTGCGTCGTTCGCGGGGATACGTGCCGGACGCGATTGCGTTGCCGCCCGGATTTCGCGATGTGCCGCCGATACTTTGTCTGGGCGCGGATCTGAAAAACACGTTCTGTCTGGTACGCGGCGAACAGGCGGTTGTCAGCCAACATTTGGGCGATCTCAGCGATGACGGTATCCAGGCGCAGTGGCGCGAGGCATTGCGTTTGATCCAGTCAATCTACGATTTTACCCCAGAGCGTATCGTCTGTGATGCGCATCCGGGCTATGTTTCCAGTCAGTGGGCCAGTGAGATGCGTCTGCCGACAGAGACGGTGTTACACCATCATGCCCATGCGGCGGCTTGCCTGGCCGAGCATGGTTGGCCGCTGGACGGCGGAGAGGTGATTGCCCTGACGGTAGACGGTATCGGCATGGGTGAGAATGGCGCGCTATGGGGCGGAGAATGTTTGCGGGTCAATTATCGCGAATGCGAACATTTAGGTGGTTTACCCGCCGTGGCGCTGCCGGGAGGCGATCTGGCTGCCAAACAGCCGTGGCGTAATCTGTTAGCGCAGTGCCTGCGCTTTGTGCCGGACTGGCTGGATTATCCGGAGACAGCGGGGCTGCAACAGCAAAACTGGAGTGTCCTGGCGCGTGCCATTGAGCGCGGCGTCAATGCCCCGTTGGCCTCTTCCTGCGGGAGGTTGTTTGACGCGGTGGCTGCCGCGCTTCGCTGCGCGCCAGCATCGCTTAGCTATGAGGGCGAGGCCGCCTGCGCGCTGGAGGCGCTGGCCTCTCAATGCGCTAACGTTGAGCATCCGGTAACGATGCCGCTTAACGGCGCTCAACTGGACGTCGCTGTTTTCTGGCGGCAATGGTTGAACTGGCAGGCCACGCCCGCGCAACGCGCCTGGGCTTTTCATGATGCGCTGGCGTGCGGGTTTGCCACGCTAATGCGCCAGCAGGCTACGGCGCGGGGGATAACCACTCTGGTCTTCAGCGGCGGGGTGATACACAACCGCTTACTTCGCGCGCGTCTTGCCTTTTATCTTTCTGATTTTAAATTGTTATTTCCGCAGCGGTTACCGGCGGGCGACGGCGGACTGTCGTTTGGACAGGGTGTGATTGCCGCAGCGCGAGCGTTAAGGGAAGTGTAGGGCGCCGGATGGCGGCTGCGCCTTATTCGGCCTGTAAATAGATGCTCACTCGTAGGCCGGATAAGACGCGAAGCGGCGCCATCCGGCATCACAGGCTTATACGGACAACGTTTTCAGTAGTGCAAAGGCCTCTTTCATGCGGTCTTCACTCACCACAAAGGCGCGTAGTTGGCCTTCTCCACTCATGCCTTTGGCAATCATACCGTCAGATTCTGCGGTAATCTGCCAGCTTAAATCGCGGCGCTGAGTTTCTCCCGCCAGATGCAGCGGCAGTTCCGGCGTTTTGACTTTGACCAGCATCGCCGGTAGCTTCAGCGGCGCGTTGCCGCCAAACAGATTTTTCGCCAGGTACATCGCGCTTAACTGGATCGGTTGCAGGAAGGGCAGCACCTGACCGTTGATTTCCGCGCAATCGCCGATCGCATAAATATCCGGGTGACTGGTCTGTAGATAGCTATCCACGCAGACGCCGCGGTTGACGGCTACCCCGGCGCGGCGCGCCAGGGCGGTTTCCGGGCGTAAGCCGGTGGCGGCAATCACCGTATCGACCTCAATACTATGCTGGCTTACCAGCGTAGCGCGGATACCGGCTTCGGTTTTCTCCAGTTTTTGCAACTGCGATTTCAGCAGCAGATGCACCCCCATATCGGTCAGGTGATGCTGTAAGCGACTGCTCACTTCCGGTGGCATCAGTGAGGCGAGAAGGCTGGCGGCGTTATCCATCAGCGTTACCGTTTTCCCGGCGCGGCAGAAATCCATTGCTAATTCACTACCAATGAGACCGCCGCCGACAATCAGCACTCGCTGCGCGTCGCGCAGTTGTGTCTCACAGGCGCGGTACTCCTGCTGGCTATTCAAAGTAAGCATTAACTCACGTCCTGCAATCGGCGGTACAAAGGCTGTCGCCCCGGTCGCCAGTACCAGCTTGTCGTACTGCCACTGCTTATCCTGACTTTTCACCACATGGGCATCGGCATCAATGTCAGCAACCCAGGTATGCGGGAACAGTCGCAGATTAAACTGTTCAGCAAATTCCCCCGCTAACTGGCGGGTGAGATCATCGGCGCGCTGCGACTGGCTGATAACGTGGCTGAGATCGGGCTTGTTATACTCATCCATACTGTCCGCCGCAATCAGGGTTAACGGCACATGCGCATCTTGTTTACGGATATTTTTGACGAGCTGGCGGGCGGCGAAGCCCGACCCAATAATGATGATCCCCCGACTCATTTTGCCTCCGTCGCCAGTACGTCGAACACGTCTTTACCTAATGAACATTCCGGGCACAGGAAGTTATCCGGCACGTCGCTCCACGGCGTACCCGGCGCGACATCCTGCAACGGCTCGCCCTGCGCAGGGTCGTAAATCCACTGGCATACGCTGCATTGCATTTTAGGGCCGAGGTCTGCGGCGGCGCAGGTTGTGATTTCTTCGGCTGGCGCGGTTTTCTGTGTGGTTTCCGGCAGCGGAGCAAGCGCCCACTGACGGGCGATGTCGCGACCATGCTGACGGCACAACTCCAGCGCATCCAGATCCGGACGCCATTTCGCTTTCAGACTCAGGGACATTTCAAAACCGGCATCCTGTAAGCGCGTGGACAGTCGATCCACCGCGCCGCCGCTCCAGCCATGAGAACCGAAGGCGCTGGCGCGTTTGTTGCGAAAGCGCAGGCCGGTCATCTCTTCCACCAGACCAGCGATTTTCGGCATCATCACGTTGTTCATGGTAGAAGTGCCGACCAGCACGCCTTTCGAACGGAAGACATTGGTCAGTATTTCATTTTTATCGCTGCGGGCGACGTTAAAGATTTTGACCGCCACGTTCGGGTCCACTTCATTGATACCCTGCGCGATGGCATCCGCCATCATGCGAGTATTGTTCGACATGGTATCGTAGAAAATAGTGATACGATCTTCCTGATAATCTGCCGCCCATTTCAGATACAGTTCCACGATTTGCGTTGGGTTGTCGCGCCATACCACGCCGTGTGATGTGGCAATCATATCCACCGGCAGGTTGAAGCCGAGGATTTCGGTAATTTTTGGCGTTACCAGACGGCTGAACGGCGTCAGGATATTGGCGTAGTAGCGCTGGCATTGTTCAAACAGTTCGGTTTGGTCCACTTCATCATTGAACAGACGCTCGTCGCAGTAGTGCTGACCAAAGGCGTCGTTGCTGAATAACACCGCGTCGCCGGTCATATAGGTCATCATGCTGTCCGGCCAGTGCAGCATCGGCGTTTCCACGAAGATCAACTGCTTGCCGTTGCCGATATCCAGCGTATCGCCGGTTTTCACCACCTTAAAATTCCATTCCGGGTGATGGTGATGGCCGTTGATAGAATCAATGGCGTTGGCGGTACAGTAGATAGGCGTGTCCGGGATCTGCGCCATCAGTTCGGTCAGCGCGCCTGCATGGTCTTCTTCGGCATGGTTAATGATGATGTAGTCGATATCCACGAGGTCGATTTCACTGCGCAGGTTTTGCACAAACTCACGGCTAAACTTATGATCGACGGTATCGATCAGCACATTCTTTTCTTCACGAATGAGATAGCTGTTATAGCTGCTGCCGCGCAGAGTTTTGTATTCAGTGCCGTGAAAATCACGTACTTCCCAGTCGCGTTGGCCAACCCAATGAATATTATTTTTAACCAGAATAGACATAACCACCTCAATTCATTCAACGTTTGCAAAAAGTTGTTTTGCTTATTGCAGGTAGTGTGCCAACCTTTCATCTGATTGATTTATATGAAATTATAATAATTTTGTATTTTTGATATAGTCAAAAAGACTATAAATGATGCTGTCAATATGACACTATAGGTTGTCAAAATGACAATGAGGTAACCATGAGTTTTTCCGTGGAGGTATTGGCGGGCATCGCCATTGAGTTACAACGCGGCATTGGGCATCAGGATCGTTTTCAGCGGTTGATTACTACGCTGCGTCAGGTGCTGGCGTGCGACGCCTCGGCGCTGCTGCGCTATGAATCACGACAATTTATTCCACTGGCGATTGATGGCCTGGCGCAGGACGTCCTCGGCAGACGTTTTACCCTGGAAGGGCATCCGCGCCTGGAAGCCATCGCCCGCGCGGGGGACGTGGTGCGTTTTCCGGCTGATAGCGATTTGCCCGATCCGTATGACGGGTTAATTCCCGGACAGGAAAGCCTGAAAGTCCACGCCTGTGTTGGTCTGCCGCTGTTTGCCGGACAGAACCTCATCGGTGCGCTGACCCTTGATGCTATGACGCCGGAGCAGTTCGAGGTATTTAGCGATGAAGAACTACGGCTTGTCGCCGCGCTGGCCGCCGGGGCATTGAGTAATGCGCTGTTAATTGAACAACTGGAAAGCCAGAACATGTTGCCGGGGTCGTCAGGCGTGTTTGAACCGATAAAAGAGACGCACATGATCGGCCTGTCGCCGGCGATGACGCAGTTGAAAAAAGAGATCGAGATTGTGGCGGGCTCCGATCTTAACGTGCTGATCGGCGGTGAAACGGGGACCGGTAAAGAGCTGGTGGCGAAAGCTATTCACCAGGGCTCCCCCAGAGCGGTCAATCCGCTGGTCTATCTCAACTGCGCCGCGCTGCCGGAAAGCGTGGCGGAGAGCGAGTTGTTTGGTCATGTAAAAGGGGCTTTTACCGGGGCTATCAGTAATCGTAGCGGTAAGTTCGAAATGGCGGATAACGGTACGCTGTTTCTGGATGAGATTGGCGAACTGTCGCTGGCGCTACAGGCCAAGCTGCTTCGCGTGTTGCAGTATGGCGATATTCAGCGCGTCGGCGACGATCGTAGCCTGCGCGTGGATGTGCGGGTGTTGGCGGCGACCAACCGTGACCTGCGTGAAGAGGTGCTGGCGGGGCGTTTTCGCGCCGATCTGTTCCATCGCCTGAGCGTTTTTCCGCTCTTTGTGCCGCCGCTGCGCGAGCGTGGCGATGATGTGGTGCTGCTGGCGGGCTATTTTTGCGAGCAGTGCCGACTGCGGCTGGGGCTGTCCCGCGTGGTGCTGAGTCCCGACGCGCGCCGCCATTTGCTCAACTATGGCTGGCCGGGCAACGTCCGGGAGCTGGAACATGCCATTCACCGTGCGGTTGTGCTGGCGAGAGCGACTCGGGCAGGGGATGAGGTGATACTGGAGGCGCAGCATTTTGCCTTGTCAGAGGACGTTTTACCCGCGCCGCCTGCGGAAAGCTTTCTGGCGCTGCCAACCTGCCGCAATTTGCGCGAATCGACGGAGAACTTCCAGCGAGAGATGATTCGCCAGGCGCTGGCGCAAAATAATCATAACTGGGCGGCCAGCGCGCGGGCGCTGGAAACCGACGTCGCCAACCTGCATCGGCTGGCGAAGCGTCTGGGACTGAAGGATTAGATAATCCCTGCCTGGTAGAAATCCTGCAGGTTAATGGCGCCGGTGAGTTTGCCGTTTTCATCGACCACTGGCGCGGCGGTAATTTTGCGTTTCATCAGGATCTCTTTGGCGTCAATGGCGCGGCTTTGCGCCTGGAGCGTAATACCGTTGGGCGTCATGGCTTCGCTTACCGGCGTGGTGAGCGCGCCGCCGCCCACCAGCCAGCGACGCAGGTCGCCGTCGGTAAAGACGCCTTTCACAACATGTTGCTCATCGCAAACCGCCACCAGCCCCAGCCCGGTACGGCTAAGTTCCAGCATGGCATCCATCACGCTGGTGGCAAGCATCACCTGCGGTATTGCATCGCCCTGGCGCATCAGGTGATGCACATTATTGAGCAAACGCGCGCCCAGTGCGCCAGCCGGATGCGAACGGGCGAAATCTTCTTCGTTAAAACCTCGCGCCTGCATGACCGCCATCGCCAGCGCATCGCCCATCATTAGCGTATTGACGGTACTGGACGTCGGCGCCAGATGCATCGGACAGGCTTCACGCTCGACGGAAATATCCAGAACGGCTTTTGCCGCTCGCCCCAGCGGAGAGTGAGGTTTACCGGTCATCGCCAGCAGCGCGACGGATTTATCTTCCAGACGCGGGATGATGAGGTCGAGTTCTTTTGCGCCGCCGGAATAGGAGATAAATAACATCACGTCGCGGCTTTCAATCATCCCCAGATCGCCATGCAGTGCTTCCGCCGGATGAACAAAAAAAGCGGGAGTACCGGTACTGGCAAGCGTCGCGGCGATTTTTTTACCAATATGACCTGATTTACCAATACCGGAAACGATCACTTTGCCTTCACAGTGAATAATGATATTGGCGGCGCGGACAAAATCATCGCCCAGACGCTCCGGCAGACGGCTGGCTTCTTGTAGCTCCAGCATTAAGGTCTGACGGCCCGCGTTTAGTAGTGCATCACTCATTGCTTTCTCCGGTTATGATTACTTCAATCCCTTTTGCTTCCAGCGCCTGACGAAATGCCGGATCGATCCCCGCGTCCGTGATCAGTTTGTCGACGGTTTCCAGACTGCACACCACATTGGGGCTTTTACGACCAAATTTTGAGGAGTCCGCCATCAGAATCACCTCGCGTGCTGCATTGCACATTGCGTTACTGACGGTGTAAACCTCATTGAACGTGGTCACACCGACGTTCAGGTCAATACCGTCAGTTCCCATGAAAAGTTTATCAAAGCTGAATTGCTCAAAGGCGTTTTCCGCCAGTTGACCGTGAAACGACGCCGATTTTTTACGGAAGGTGCCGCCGGGCATCAGGATAGTTTGTTCGTTGTCCAGTTCCGATAGCGCGTTGACAATATGGAGGCTGTTGGTCATCACCGTGATGTTGCTAAAACGCGAAAGCAACGGCACCATCTGTAACACGGTACTTCCGGCGTCCAGAATAATGGAATCGCCATCATGGATATATTTCACAGCGGCTGCGGCTATCAGCGCTTTTTTGTGGGTGTTGATAAGCGTTTTGTGATCAATAGGCGGATCGGACTCTTCTTTATTCAACACCACGCCGCCATAGGTGCGGATGACGGTTCCGGCATTTTCCAGAATGACCAGATCTTTACGGATAGTGGTGCCTGTCGTGTCAAAGTACTGGGCCAGTTCTTCAACCGAGCATTTTCCCTGTTTTTGCAGGTGCTCCAGAATCGCGGCCTGACGCTGACGAGGTTTCATAGGCGTGATTACCCTGACTTATGTATTTACCCGTCATACTTCACGCTGCATGTGCGTTGGCTTTCCTCGCTCACCCCGGTCACGTACTGATGTACGCTCCTGGGATTCACTGCGTCGCCGCCTTCCTGCAACTCGAATTATTTAGGGTATTGGTTGCAAAATGATAATTTCGCAAGCTATACGCATTCACAACGAAATTACCCATGTTTCAGTTTAAGCGCCAATGATAGTGCATTCTGCGCGAGCGAATCATGGGGAAAGATCACATCAGGCTGTAATTCATGCAAATGTTTTCCTTGCATTGCGGCAATTTTAACCGGTCTGGCGAATACCGTAAGGCCTTTCATCAATAAAGTGTCCGTCACCCGCTGCTGTTCGTCCAGCGCCACGGCAACCACCACCCGGGGCTTAAAACGCCCGCCGGAGCGCCCGACGCCGACCCGCCCCTGTTGGCTAAGTTTATCGAAAGCCCGATTAAAGCGGGAAATCTGCCAGCCGCCCAGCGCCAGTTGCGCACACCAGGCGATAACGGCGACGGTAATCAGAGTGGAAACCATAATGTGCTCCTGTTGTTTTGCCTGATGGCGGCGTAACCGTCTTATCCGGCCTACGGCGCCATCCGGCAATTCACGGTCAGAACATCACTTGACCGCCGGTTACGTTGATCGACTGCCCGGTGCAATAAGACGCTTTCGGGCTGGCATAAAATAGCAGCATGTTCAGCACATCCTGATAATCACACCCGCGTTTGAGCGGTACCTTATCAATGTAATACTGCTCCACCTCGTCGGGCTTAATGCCCAGTTTAGTAGCGTATTGCGGCAGCAGTGACTGGAACATTGGCGATTTCAACAGGTTGCCGAGCATCAACGAGTGTACGGTAATGCCGTATTCCGCCAGATCCAGCGCCAGAGACTGGGTTAACCCCACGCCGCCGAATTTCGCCGCGCTGTAGCCGGAGTTGTGTTTACTGCCCACTTTGCCGGATTTAGAGTTAATCTGAATAATGCGCCCCTGAATGCCGTCGCGGATCATCAGGCGGGAAAACTCACGGGCGCAGAGGAAATAGCCCACCAGATTCACCTGTAGCGAGCGGTCAAAATCGCCCAACTGGAAATCGCTGATAAACGCCGCTTTGGCGATACCCGCGCTGTAAACCAGCAGATCGACGCGCCCGAAAATCTCGTCTACGCCGCGGGACAGCGCCAGCACGCTCTGCTCGCTGGTAGCGTCAGCGCCAAAACCGTACGCCATACCTTCGCCAAAATCGGCGTTAATTTCCTGGGCGACATTCGCGGCTTTATCGCTTTGAATATCAACGACCGCCACGCGGTATCCTTCTTCTGCAAGCCCACGGCAAAGGAATGCCCCCAGGGTCTGGCCTCCGCCAATGACAACGGCAACTTGATTCATGTTTTTTCTCCTTAAGCGACAAACGTCAAAATACAGCCCGGCGCGATATCGTCCGGTACAGGCCCCGCAACGTGTACGGTGCCGGGAAATTCCGCTTCGCGCAGACCATCGAAGCGCAAAGTGATATGCCCCAGTTCACGCAGGTTTTGCTCGGCTACGCTGCCGACCGCCGTGACCGGATAGCAATGTTGGCCCAATTCACACCGCGCGCCAGGCTGCAGCGCGCCGGTCAGTTCGCCATGACAATGGATGAAGCAAAATTCTTCGATATCCGCCGGCGCGCCTTCCCGAAACGTAATCAGCATCTGTTCGCCGAGCGCCTCCTTCGCGCTCTGGCCGATACGGGTGATGGTGGTTTGATAAATCACGCTCATGTCTGAACCTCTTATTGATAGATAAAGCCGGAAACAAACCAGGCGATAAGTACCGTGGGCGCGCCAGTCAGGAAGCGTCCGACCAGCACGGAAGGTACGCCGACGCGAACGGTGTCTTGTTTCGCTTCTGCCAGCGACAGGCCGACCGGGATAAAGTCGCAGGCCGCCTGCGCGTTAATCGCGAACAGGGCGGGAAGCGCCAGATGCGGGGGGATATTGCCCAGGCCTATCTGAACGCCGATCAGGACGCCAATGACCTGAGCGATAACCGCGCCAGGGCCGAGAAAGGGCGACAGCAGCGGGAAAGAGCAGATCAATGCCAGCGTCACCAGCCCCAGTGGATGGCTGGCTAATGGCGCCAGACCGTGGGCGATCCAGTCGCCAAGACCTGAGGCCATAATGATGCCGATCAGCGCCGAAACGAACGCCATAAACGGCAGGATTGTTTTCAGGACCGTATCAATGGTGTCGCGACCGGACTGGAACAGTACCGCCACGGCGGAGCCCATTCCCATACCAACTTTTGCCAGCAGCCCGTCGCTCTGCTCGGTGATTTTTTTGCTGGTGTCGTAGTCACGTCCTAATGTCGTTTTGGCAGGCTGGGGACTGTCAGGCGTTTCGCCGACAAGAGTAATGTTTTCTTCTTTTACGCCGGAGACATAAATATCCTCAACAATATACTGCGCCAGTGGGCCGGACTTACCCGTCGAGTGAATATTAATGGTTGGAATCCGGCGTTTCGGATAGATACCGCAGCGCAGCGTACCGCCGCAGTCGATAATGGCCGCGCCGATTTCCGCTTCCGGCGGTTCGCCTTCTTTAAAGCCGTCCACCGCTTGCCAGCCTGTTAGTTGCGCCAGTTTGTCGACGATCGCCGGGCGCGTACCGGCTGTGATATAGACGATCTTTTTGCCTGGCGTAACGTCCAGTTCAAGCGGGCCGCCCCAGCCGCCGGCGCCTTTCTCAATACGAACCCGTGTCATGATACCGCTCCTGTCAGATGAACTTTCTGCTCAAGTTGAATCCCCATTTTTTTCTCAAAAATAGCGGTGGTGAGATCGGTTACCCAACCGCGGAAGAAGTTCGTCACCAGACCTACCAGCAGATAGCTCACTGCGAGCGGGCCGAGAGGAAGCCCTAACGTGGTGAGTCCGCTGGCGATACCCAGATAAACAAACAGTTCGCCGGGATTGATATGCGGAAACAGACCGTTCATGGAGTGACAGCTATAGGAGGCCGCCGCGTAATAGCTCGGCTTGTACTTCTCCGGCATAAAGCGTCCCAGACTCAGGGTCATCGGATTACAAAAAACAAATGTCCCGATACACGGTAAAAGCAGGTAACGAGATAGCGGATTTCCGGCGCAACGTTGGGCAAAACGCTCAATACGCTGCTGGCCGATAAAATTGATGAGCGCATTCATGATAACCAGCAGGCTTATCAGTAGCGGAAGAATACCTGTCACCATACCGGTAAACACCTCTCCGCCTTTCTGGAATAACCCGATGAACCACTCCGCACCATGTGTAATGGTTTCGATCATTGTTCTCTCCTGTAGGGTTTTTAGTTTTCTTGCTAATTTCCTATTCATTTTAATCATGTTGAAAGATTCAAAAGTGTTATTGTGATCTCAAAATAAAAGAAAAATATTTTAAGTTGAAAGTTTGTGGGGTAGGGGAGCAGATACAAACTGAAAAGAGGAGAAAGGTGATTTATTCTCTTGTGCCGCTTCCTTGTGCGGCGGGGGATGCTTTACCATACTTCTTCCTGGCTGAATTTGTTTAATGGATGTCTCATGTTCAAGCGTCGTTATGTAGCGTTACTTCCACTTTGCGTATTGCTTGCTGCCTGTAGCAGCAAGCCAAAATCTTCCGAGACTCAAGCGACGACGGGCACGCCTTCCGGCGGCTTCCTGCTTGAGCCGCAGCATAACGTCATGCAAATGGGCGGCGACTTCGCCAACAACCCTAATGCGCAGCAGTTCATTGATAAAATGGTCAGTAAACACGGTTTCGACCGTCAGCAGCTGCAGGAGATCCTCTCGCAGTCTAAAAGACTGGATTACGTCCTGCGTCTGATGGACAGACAAGCGCCGACCACTCAGCCGCCCGCTGGACCAAATGGCGCCTGGTTGCGCTACCGCAAACAATTTATTACGCCGGATAACGTGCAAAACGGCGTCGCGTTCTGGAATCAGTATGAAGACGCGCTGAACCGCGCCTGGCAGGTATACGGCGTACCGCCGGAAATCATCGTGGGGATTATCGGCGTGGAAACCCGCTGGGGACGTATCATGGGGAAAACGCGGATTCTGGACGCGCTGGCGACGCTGTCATTTAACTATCCGCGTCGGGCGGAATATTTCTCCGGCGAGCTGGAAACCTTCCTGCTCATGGCGCGCGATGAGCAAGACGATCCGCTCAATCTGAAAGGTTCCTTTGCGGGCGCGATGGGCTACGGCCAGTTTATGCCGTCTTCCTATAAAGAATATGCGGTCGATTTCAATGGCGACAATCACATCAACCTTTGGGACCCGGTTGATGCCATCGGCAGCGTGGCGAACTACTTCAAGGCGCATGGTTGGGTGAAAGGCGATACGGTTGCGGTGCCGGCGAATGGTCAGGCGCCTGGGCTGGCGAATGGTTTCAAAACAAAATATAGCCTCTCTCAGCTTGCCGCCGCAGGCTTAACGCCGCAGCAATCGTTGGGCAATCATCAGGAAGCCAGCCTGCTGCGTCTGGATATCGGTACGGGCTACCAGTACTGGTACGGCCTGCCGAACTTCTACACCATTACCCGATATAACCACAGCACGCATTATGCGATGGCGGTTTGGCAACTGGGCCAGGCGGTAGCGCTGGCGCGGGTGCGCTAATTTACGCTTAGGGAGGGGAGCACCCCCTCCGCTATTATTATGGCTTTTTGGGCTGATTCTCTGCCTGCAAGTGGGATATCTTCTTTGATAGTGCCAGACTATATCCCAGACATCCCAGGCCTAAGATAATTTGACCGCCATCATACGGTTCAAAATAGCCTGACGACAATATATTCAGTACTCCCATGACAAGTGAACAGACGCCGCCAATTGTGGCCCACAGCCGTAGTTGGGTGGTTTGTTTTAGTTTGTGCTGTGTGCTTTCCGTTTTTTTGAGTGACATCCTTGCTTTCTCTCCGTGCGTGTAAATTTAGCAACATGGTACTGCTATTTAGTCATGTGCTACCTCTTTCATTCTGCATAAATAACCTGCTGGCATTTTTTCGGAATCCGACTCGTAAAATCGACTGCTCGTCCCCATCTCTGGTGAGAAAGTGCTATCTTGTGCGGCAGGATTTCTAACTGACAGAGGTCATGATGACTGACAGTGAACTGATGCGGCTTAGCGAGCAGGTTGGGCTGGCGTTAAAAGCGCGCAGGGCGACCGTAACGACAGCAGAGTCCTGTACCGGCGGCTGGCTGGCGAAAGCCATTACCGACATCGCCGGAAGCTCCGCCTGGTTTGAACGCGGCTTTGTCACCTATAGTAATGAAGCCAAAGCGCAGATGATTGGCGTGCGTGAAGAGACTCTGGCGCAGCATGGCGCGGTCAGCGAACCCGTAGTGGTCGAAATGGCGATCGGGGCGTTGAAGGCCGCTCGCGCCGATTTTGCTGTCGCTATTAGCGGAATTGCCGGGCCGGATGGCGGCAGTGAAGAAAAGCCGGTTGGTACGGTGTGGTTTGCTTTCGCCAGCGTCAGTGGAGAAGGGATTACGCGTCGGGAATGCTTCAGCGGCGACCGTGAATCGGTGCGTCGACAGGCGACGACGTACGCGCTACAAACCCTGTGGCAACAATTTCTACAAAACACTTGATACTGTATGAGCATACAGTATAATTGCTTCAACAGTACGAATTCACTATCCGGTTCAATACCAAGTTGCATGACAGGAGTAATAATGGCTATCGACGAAAACAAACAGAAAGCGTTGGCGGCAGCACTGGGCCAAATTGAAAAGCAATTTGGTAAAGGCTCCATCATGCGTCTGGGTGAAGACCGTTCTATGGATGTGGAAACTATCTCCACCGGTTCGCTTTCACTGGACATCGCACTCGGTGCGGGCGGTCTGCCGATGGGGCGTATCGTCGAAATTTACGGGCCGGAATCTTCCGGTAAAACGACCCTGACGCTGCAGGTGATTGCCGCTGCGCAGCGTGAAGGTAAAACCTGTGCGTTTATCGATGCGGAACACGCGCTTGACCCTGTTTACGCACGCAAGCTGGGCGTCGATATCGATAACCTGCTCTGCTCTCAGCCGGATACCGGCGAGCAGGCGCTGGAAATCTGTGACGCGCTGGCGCGTTCAGGCGCGGTGGACGTCATTGTGGTCGACTCCGTAGCGGCGCTAACGCCGAAAGCGGAAATCGAAGGCGAAATTGGCGACTCTCACATGGGCCTCGCGGCGCGTATGATGAGCCAGGCGATGCGTAAGCTGGCGGGGAACCTGAAACAGTCCAACACGCTGTTGATTTTCATCAACCAGATCCGTATGAAGATTGGCGTGATGTTCGGCAACCCGGAAACCACCACCGGCGGTAACGCGCTGAAATTCTACGCTTCTGTTCGTCTTGATATCCGTCGTATTGGCGCGGTGAAAGAGGGCGATAATGTCGTGGGTAGCGAAACGCGTGTGAAAGTGGTGAAAAACAAAATCGCCGCGCCGTTTAAGCAGGCCGAGTTCCAGATCCTCTACGGCGAAGGCATCAACTTCTATGGCGAACTGGTTGACCTGGGCGTGAAAGAGAAGTTGATCGAGAAAGCGGGCGCATGGTACAGCTACAACGGCGAGAAGATTGGCCAGGGCAAAGCGAACGCGACTACCTGGCTGAAAGAGAACCCGGCGACAGCGAAAGAGATCGAGAAAAGGGTTCGTGAATTACTGTTGAGTAATCAGAATGCCACGCCCGATTTCGCCGTTGACGATAGCGAAGGCGTTGCAGAAACCAACGAAGATTTTTAAGCATCAGGTGATGGTGGGTCGGACAAAACGAAGCCGCCATTCAGCAAAACGTTAAATTACCATCAAGGGCTGCATTTATGCGGCCCTTTTGGCATTTCTCCCTGTTAAGGTTTTTTATGAGTGAACCCACATCGCGCCGTCCCGCTTATGCTCGTCTCCTTGATCGTGCGGTACGTATTCTTGCTGTCCGCGATCACAGCGAGCAGGAATTACGGCGTAAACTCTCCGCGCCGGTGATGGGCAAAAATGGGCCGGAAGAGATTGATGCGACGGCAGACGATTATGAACGCGTGATCGCCTGGTGCCACGAACATCGCTATCTTGATGACGAGCGCTTCGTGATGCGCTTTATCGCCAGTCGTAGCCGCAAAGGCTATGGCCCGGCGCGTATTCGCCAGGAGTTGAATCAGAAAGGCATTTCCCGTGAATCGACTGAAAAAGCAATGCGAGAATGTGAAATTGACTGGAGTGAAATGGCACGTGAACAGGCCATTCGCAAATATGGCGAGCCGCTCCCTTCAAACTTTTCAGAAAAGGTTAAGGTACAGCGCTTTTTGCTCTATCGCGGGTATCTGATGGACGATATCCAGCAAATATGGCGAAATTTTGCAGATTGAGCGCATACGGGATTTTACTTCCCGGTAAAGAAAACTTATCTTATTCCCACTTTTTCCGTCTGGACGCGGGTTGCTTAACGGCGAACAGCGTCTGCGACGAATATTCCTTAAATACACAAAATCATTCAAGCCGCATCAAAGCGGCAAGTGAGCCTCGGGAACGCGTGACCGGGAAACTCGCAGCCAACGCAGAGGCGGCCTGAAGGATGAAGTGTAGCTTGATTTCAGGATAATTATGAGCAAGAGCACCGCTGAGATCCGTCAGGCGTTTCTCGACTTTTTCCATAGTAAAGGGCATCAGGTAGTTGCCAGCAGTTCCCTGGTGCCTAACAATGACCCCACTCTGTTGTTTACCAATGCCGGGATGAACCAGTTCAAGGATGTTTTCCTTGGGCTCGATAAACGTAATTATTCCCGTGCAACCACTTCCCAGCGTTGCGTACGCGCGGGGGGTAAACACAACGATCTGGAAAACGTCGGATACACTGCACGTCACCATACTTTCTTCGAAATGCTGGGCAACTTCAGCTTCGGCGATTACTTCAAACACGACGCCATTCAGTTCGCATGGGAATTACTGACCGGTGAAAACTGGTTTGCTCTGCCAAAAGAGCGTTTATGGGTCACCGTCTATGAAACCGACGACGAAGCCTATGAGATCTGGGAAAAAGAAGTCGGCATCCCGCGCGAGCGTATCATCCGTATCGGCGACAATAAAGGCGCGCCATACGCATCGGATAACTTCTGGCAGATGGGTGATACCGGTCCCTGCGGTCCGTGCACCGAAATCTTCTACGATCATGGCGACCACATCTGGGGCGGCCCTCCGGGAAGCCCGGAAGAAGACGGCGATCGCTATATTGAGATCTGGAACATCGTCTTTATGCAGTTCAACCGTCAGGCTGACGGGACTATGGAACCATTGCCGAAACCGTCTGTAGATACCGGTATGGGGCTGGAGCGTATTGCCGCGGTACTGCAACACGTTAACTCTAACTATGATATCGACCTGTTCCGCACGTTGATTGAAGCGGTAGCGAAAGTCACCGGCGCCACCGATCTGGGTAATAAATCGCTGCGCGTTATCGCCGACCACATCCGTTCCTGCGCATTCCTGGTTGCCGATGGCGTGCTGCCGTCGAATGAAAACCGTGGCTATGTGCTGCGTCGCATTATTCGTCGCGCGGTTCGTCACGGCAACATGCTGGGCGCGAAAGAGACCTTCTTCTACAAGCTGGTTGGGCCGCTGATTGAGGTAATGGGCTCCGCAGGCGAAGAGTTGAAACGTCAGCAGGCGCAGGTCGAGCAGGTTCTGAAAACGGAAGAAGAGCAGTTCGCCCGTACGCTGGAGCGCGGTCTGGCGCTGCTGGATGAAGAACTGGCGAAATTGCAGGGCGACACCCTGGACGGCGAAACCGCTTTCCGTCTGTATGATACTTATGGTTTCCCGGTCGATCTAACGGCGGACGTCTGCCGTGAGCGCAACATCAAAGTCGACGAAGCCGGTTTTGAAGCCGCTATGGAAGAGCAACGCCGTCGTGCGCGCGAAGCTAGCGGTTTTGGCGCGGACTACAACGCGATGATCCGCGTTGATAGCGCTTCTGAATTTAAAGGTTATGACCATCTGGAACTGAACGGCAAAGTGACTGCGCTGTTTGTCGATGGTAAAGCGGTTGAAGCGATTAACGCGGGACAGGAAGCTGTTGTCGTGCTGGATCAGACCCCATTCTATGCGGAATCAGGCGGTCAGGTTGGCGATAAAGGCGAGCTGAAAGGCGCTGGATTTACTTTCGCTGTGGACGACACGCAAAAATATGGTCAGGCGATTGGTCATATCGGCAAATTGTCTGCGGGCGCTCTGAAAGTGGGCGATGCGGTACAGGCTGATGTAGATGAAGCGCGCCGCGCACGTATCCGTCTGAACCACTCCGCCACGCACCTGATGCACGCGGCGTTGCGCCAGGTGCTTGGGACACACGTTGCGCAGAAAGGTTCGCTGGTTAGCGATAAAGTGCTGCGCTTCGACTTCTCGCACAATGAAGCGATGAAGCCGTCGGAGATTCGTCAGGTTGAAGATTTGGTGAATGCGCAAATTCGCCGCAACCTGCCGATTGAAACGAACATCATGGATCTCGACGCGGCGAAGGCGAAAGGGGCCATGGCGCTGTTTGGCGAGAAATATGACGAACGTGTACGCGTTCTGAGCATGGGCGATTTCTCTACCGAACTGTGCGGCGGTACTCACGCCAGTCGTACCGGTGATATCGGTCTATTCCGTATTATCTCTGAGTCCGGCACCGCAGCGGGCATTCGTCGTATTGAGGCGGTAACCGGTGAAGGCGCTATGGCCACCGTTCACGCGCAAAGCGATCGCTTAAACGATATTGCGCATCTGCTGAAGGGCGACAGCCAGAATCTGGGCGACAAAGTGCGTGCCGTGCTGGAACGTACACGTCAGCTGGAAAAAGAGTTGCAGCAGTTGAAGGACCAGGCCGCAGCGCAGGAGAGTGCAAATCTTTCCAGTAAAGCGGTCGATCTCAACGGCGTGAAGCTCCTGGTCAGCGAGCTTGCTGGTATTGAGCCGAAAATGCTGCGAACCATGGTTGATGATCTGAAAAATCAACTGGGGTCTACCGTTATCGTACTGGCAACGGTTGTTGAAGGTAAGGTTTCTCTGATTGCGGGCGTGTCGAAGGATGTGACCGACCGGGTTAAAGCAGGGGAATTGATTGGTATGGTCGCTCAGCAGGTGGGCGGTAAGGGTGGCGGTCGTCCGGACATGGCGCAAGCCGGTGGTACGGATGCGGCAGCTCTGCCTGCAGCGTTAGCCAGTGTACAAGGCTGGGTCAGCGCAAAATTGCAATAATTATAAGCGTTCGTTGGCGCCGCAGCCCGTGCTGCGGCGTTTACGTCAACGCTATCGACAACGATAAAGTCAGGTTGAAGTTTTGTATATCGGCTAAACTTAGGTTTAACAGAATGTAATGCCATGACTGCTTACACCTAAGGTGTTTGTCATCGCTTACTTTTTGGCGTTATATGATGGATAATGCCGGGATACAGAGAGACCCGACTCTTTTAATCTTTCAAGGAGCAAAGAATGCTGATTCTGACTCGTCGAGTTGGTGAGACCCTCATGATTGGCGATGAGGTCACCGTGACAGTTTTAGGGGTGAAGGGCAACCAGGTGCGTATTGGCGTGAACGCCCCGAAAGAAGTTTCTGTCCATCGTGAAGAGATCTACCAGCGTATCCAGGCTGAAAAATCCCAGCAGTCCAGTTACTAAGGTTTTCGCGTCTCACTTTTCGGGTGAGACGCAGCCTCTCTTCTCGCTCGCCCTCGTTGTCCCTTCATGACTTTTTTCAACCCCACTGTTGATATGGTGCGCTTTTGGCGGCCAGCGTGTCATCAAATTATCTGTTGATAAAACACTCTTTTTGGCTTTTTTACAGACTAATTGAGCGTGAAGTGTGCAAACGATAAAAGCTCTGGAAAAATTGTTTGACTTATAAGTCCCAGAAAGTAATATGTGCGCCACGCAGCGACGATGAGCAGAACAAGTTCTTCGAAGCACTCGTAAGAGGCGTGTGGTGAGGTGGCCGAGAGGCTGAAGGCGCTCCCCTGCTAAGGGAGTATGCGGTCAAAAGCTGCATCCGGGGTTCGAATCCCCGCCTCACCGCCATTTGCATCCGTAGCTCAGCTGGATAGAGTACTCGGCTACGAACCGAGCGGTCGGAGGTTCGAATCCTCCCGGATGCACCA
>NZ_JBGDVS010000001.1:0-125915 GCF_046551635.1 Salmonella sp. SAL04157 | reverse complement strand
AGAGTACTCGGCTACGAACCGAGCGGTCGGAGGTTCGAATCCTCCCGGATGCACCATCTCTTACTTGATACGGCTTTCACCGCGGTATCAATATCGGCAGTAAAGCAAGTTTTCCGATGCATCCGTAGCTCAGCTGGATAGAGTACTCGGCTACGAACCGAGCGGTCGGAGGTTCGAATCCTCCCGGATGCACCATATTCTCCGTACTTTCAGTGATGAAGATACGGATAAGATAGCGGTAATCACCGCTGGCACCAGGAAGGATAACGTTGCATCAGCAACGGCCCGAAGGGCGAGCCGTAAGGCGAGTAATCCTCCCGGATGCACCATCTCTTAATTGATACGGCTTTCACCGCGGTATCAATATCAGCAGTAAAGCAAGTTTTCCGATGCATCCGTAGCTCAGCTGGATAGAGTACTCGGCTACGAACCGAGCGGTCGGAGGTTCGAATCCTCCCGGATGCACCATATTCTCCATACTTTATTCTCCATACTTTCAGCGATGAAGATGCAGATAAGATAGCGGTAATCACCGCTGGCATCAGAAGGATAACGTTGCGTCAGCAACGGCCCATAAGGCGAATAATCCTCCCGGATACGTCACTGCCCTGCAATCGCTTTTCCCCTTATCCTGAATATACCTCTTCATCTCTATTAGCGACAAAATCAACCAATTGCGATAAAGTACTGTCTGGTTATTCGGTTTGCGAGAACACGATGTACGCACGTTATGCTGGTTTGATTTTTGATATGGACGGTACTCTCCTGGATACCGAACCCACGCATCGCAAAGCGTGGCGTGAGGTTTTGGGGCGCTATGGTCTTCGTTTTGATGAACAGGCAATGGTCGCGCTTAACGGTTCGCCAACCTGGCTTATCGCCCAGTCAATCATTGAGCTTAACCATGCCGATCTTGATCCCCTGTCACTGGCGCGTGAGAAAACCGACGCGGTAAAAAGCATCCTGCTGGATTGCGTAGAACCACTGCCGCTGGTTGAGGTGGTTAAAGCGTGGCATGGGCGGCGCCCCATGTCGGTCGGTACCGGTAGCGAAAGCGCTATCGCGGAAGCCTTGTTAGCGCATCTGGGGCTGCGTCGTTATTTTGATGCGGTTGTGGCGGCAGATCACGTACAGCATCACAAACCCGCGCCTGACACCTTCCTACTGTGCGCCCAGCGGATGGGCGTCATGCCGACGCAGTGCGTGGTATTTGAAGATGCCGATTTTGGTTTACAGGCGGCGCGGACGGCGGGAATGGATGCCGTGGATGTTCGACTATTGTGAGTGACGGACTGTCGCTCCTGTCTCTGTTTGCCAGTAGTTTTCTCAGCGCAACGCTGTTACCCGGTAATTCTGAGGTGGTTTTGGTTGCTATGCTGGTCTCCGGCGTCAGCCATCCCTGGGTCTTAGTCTTAACAGCAACAATGGGTAATAGCCTTGGAGGGGTAACTAACGTTATTCTTGGGCGTTTCTTTCCGCTGCGCAAAACGTCGCGCTGGCAGGAAAAAGCGACTGGCTGGCTAAAGCGTTATGGCGCAGCCACACTATTATTAAGCTGGATGCCGGTCATCGGTGATTTGTTGTGCCTGTTAGCGGGATGGATGCGCATCCCGTGGGGGCAGACGATCTTTTTTTTGTGTCTTGGTAAGGCGCTGCGCTATGTTGCGCTCGCAGCGGCGACGGTTCAGGGCATGATGTGGTGGTAATAATTGTAGGTTTGGCATGTATGGCCGCCATTACAGTTATGCTTATTAAAACGATTTGGACAGGCGGGAGGTCAATTTGATCCCGGACGTATCACAGGCTCTGGCCTGGCTGGAAAAACATCCTCAGGCGTTAAAGGGGATACAGCGCGGGTTAGAGCGCGAAACGCTGCGTGTCAATGCTGATGGCACGCTGGCGACAACAGGTCATCCTGAAGCGTTAGGTTCAGCGCTGACCCATAAATGGATTACCACGGATTTTGCGGAAGCCCTACTGGAGTTTATTACGCCAGTCGATGGCGATATCCAGCATATGCTCACTTTTATGCGCGATCTCCATCGGTATACGGCCAGGAAACTGGGCGATGAGCGGATGTGGCCATTAAGTATGCCCTGCTATATTGCGGAAGGGCAGGACATAGAGCTGGCGCAGTACGGCACATCAAATACCGGGCGCTTTAAGACGCTCTATCGCGAAGGGCTGAAAAATCGTTATGGCGCCTTGATGCAAACCATCTCCGGCGTACATTACAATTTTTCATTACCGATGGCGTTCTGGCAGGCGAAATGCGGCGTTACGGAAGGCGAAGCGGCAAAAGAAAAAATTTCTGCCGGCTATTTTCGTCTGATTCGCAACTATTACCGTTTTGGCTGGGTCATCCCCTATCTGTTTGGCGCGTCTCCGGCCATTTGTTCCTCTTTCCTGCAAGGAAAGCCAACCACATTACCGTTTGAAAAAACGGACTGCGGCATGTACTACCTGCCGTACGCGACGTCGCTACGTCTGAGCGATTTGGGTTATACCAATAAGTCGCAAAGCAATCTCGGAATTACGTTTAACGATTTGCATGAGTATGTGGCAGGTCTGAAGCGCGCGATTAAAACCCCTTCCGAGGAGTACGCGCGGATTGGTGTGGAAAAAGACGGTAAGCGGCTACAGATTAACAGCAACGTTCTGCAAATTGAAAATGAGCTGTACGCGCCCATTCGTCCCAAGCGCGTGACGCGCAGCGGCGAATCGCCTTCTGACGCGCTTCTGCGTGGTGGTATTGAGTATATTGAAGTTCGTTCTCTCGATATTAACCCGTTCTCACCGATCGGCGTAGACGAGCAACAGGTGCGCTTCCTCGATCTGTTTATGGTCTGGTGCGTATTGGCCGATGCGCCGGAAATGAGTAGCGATGAGCTGTTATGTACGCGTACAAACTGGAATCGCGTTATTCTGGAAGGGCGTAAGCCGGGCCTGACGTTAGGCATTGGCTGTGAAACTGCGCAGTTCCCGCTGCCCAAAGTAGGGAAAGATCTCTTCCGCGATCTGAAACGCGTGGCGCAAACGCTGGACAGTATCCACGGGGGAGAGGAGTATCAAAAGGTGTGTGATGAGTTGGTCGCCTGCTTTGATAATCCTGAACTGACATTCTCCGCCCGGATCCTACGGTCTATGATTGATGAAGGCATTGGCGGCACCGGGAAAGCGTTCGGTGAGGCTTACCGTAATCTGTTACGCGAAGAGCCGCTGGAGATTTTACAGGAAGAAGAGTTTATTGCTGAACGTGACGCTTCAGTACGTCGTCAGCAGGAGATTGAGGCGGCGGATACCGAGCCGTTTGCCGCGTGGCTTGCGAAACACGCCTGACCCAAAAGAAAAAGGCCACTCACGGAGTGGCCAAAATTTCATCGCTGAAAACAGGGATGATGATAACAAATGCGCGTCTTTCATATACTCAGACTCGCCCCGGAACAAAGAGTTCAGTTTATTTTTAAAAAATTATCGGAGGTGACTAAATGCCATTATTAGATAGCTTCGCAGTCGATCATACCCGGATGCAAGCGCCGGCGGTCCGGGTTGCAAAAACGATGAACACCCCGCATGGCGACGCAATCACCGTGTTTGATCTGCGTTTTTGCATTCCGAACAAAGAAGTGATGCCGGAAAAAGGGATTCATACGCTTGAGCATCTGTTTGCTGGCTTTATGCGCGACCACCTCAACGGTAACGGCGTTGAGATTATCGATATCTCGCCGATGGGCTGCCGTACCGGTTTCTACATGAGCCTGGTTGGCACGCCGGACGAGCAGCGTGTTGCCGACGCGTGGAAAGCGGCGATGGCGGATGTGCTGAAAGTGCAGGATCAAAACCAGATCCCGGAGCTGAACGTTTACCAGTGCGGTACGTATCAGATGCACTCGCTCAGTGAAGCGCAGGACATTGCCCGTCATATTCTGGAGCGTGATGTACGCGTGAACAGCAATAAAGAGCTGGCGCTACCGAAAGAAAAACTGCAGGAACTGCATATTTAGTCTTATTGGTAAGCGGTTCCAGTATTTAAATTAACCCCGGTTTATGGCCGGGGTTTTTTATTGCTTAATATAATTTTCGTTTATTATATTTGCGGCGAGAATACGTTTTAAATTAAGTAATGCCTGGCCTGTTAAATAATAAAATGTGATCTGGCAAACAGAAAAGGCGGATAACTCACGATGCCAGAGTGTATTGATCACATAAACTAAAAATCATAAATAATTAATAGAAAAACATAATGGAATGCGCCAGATATCCAGGTAATAACAAGACTCTACTAATAGCCGGTCGATGGGGTTTTTAGCAAATCTTATCTGGTATACATCAAACTTAAGGGATAAAAAATGAAGGCTAAATATTTGGCGCTGATGATCAGTGCTTGCTTTTCTCATAACCTTTGGGCAGCGAATAATATCACTATTGAGCAGCGTCTGGCTGAACTGGAGCAACGTGTTGTTAATGCTGAAAAACGGGCATCCGATGCCGAGGCGCAAATTCGCTCGCTGAAACAGCAGCAGGTCGCCGCTACGCCGACGGTGAATGTCCAGTCCGCCGAGCCCATTGCAGCAGATAAAACGCCGCCGAAGCTGACCTTATCCGGATTCAGCGATATTAAGTTCTATGGCGATGTCGAATTTAATATGGATGCGGCAAGCCGTTCCGGTAGCCTGACCTCGATGAGAACGTCAGCGAATAAAGATTGGGCATCAGGAACCAATGAACGCTGGGATATTAACGGACGCCTGTTGCTGGGCTTTGATGGCTACCAGCGGCTGGACAACGGTAATTTTGCCGGATTCTCTGTACAGCCTCTGGCGGACCTGACCGGAAAAATGAACCTTGATGATGCCGTTTTCTTCTTTGGTCGTGAGAATGACTGGAAAATTAAGGTTGGTCGTTTTGAAGCCTACGATATGTTCCCGCTGAATCAGGATACGTTTATTGAATATTCGGGGAATACAGCGAACGATCTTTACAGTGACGGTTACGGCTATATCTATATGATGAAAGAAGGACGGGGACGTAGCGACAGTGGGGGTAACTTCCTGCTGAGTAAAACTATCGACAACTGGTATTTCGAAGTTAACACATTGCTGGAAAATGGCAGTACGTTATATACCGAGAAGCAGTACCATGGAATGGATTTAAGCAACGATAAAAACGTGGCTTACGTCCGTCCGGTTATAGCCTGGCAAAACGGGCGTTTTTCAACGGCGATAGCGATGGAAAGTAACGTCGTTAACAACGCCTATGGCTATTATGAGAATGGGAAGTGGATCGATCAGTCAGATCGTACGGGCTATGGTTTTACCATGACCTGGAATGGTCAAAAAACTGACCCGGAAGATGGCGCAGTGATTAACCTGAATACCGCCTATATGGATGCGACCGATGAGACAGATTTTACCGCTGGGGTGAATGCGCTGTGGCATCGATTTGAACTGGGTTATATCTATGCGCATAACAAAATCGAAGCCTTCAATGCTACCAATATCGATGCCGTTTGTGAGGACGATTGCTGGATCACCGATCCCGGCAATTATGACATTCACACTATTCATGCCTCATATTTATTCCCCAACGTGATGGATATGAAAAACTTTAACATCTACCTCGGTGCCTATGCTTCATGGGTAGAGGCCAATCCGAATAATGGCGATAACAGTGAAGATGCGCGTTACGGCGGGCGTCTGAGATTCAAATATTTCTTCTGATTGTTGGTCTACTAAAAAAGGGATCCGCAGATCCCTTTTATCAGATAGTTAGTGCGCGCCGCCGCCGCCGCCGCCCGCACCGAAGGGCGGTTTGGCGAACCACACCAGGCCGAGCAGCACCAGGAAGATCCCCGCCGACATCCAGAAGATTTCGTTGGCGGAAATAATCAGCCCCTGATTCGTGATTTGCTGGGCTATCCAGCCTGACGCCTGTTGGTGCGTCATCCCTAAGCCTTCCAGTTTATCGTACATAGCCTGAGCGTTTGGATTATACGCTGTAACCGACTCCGTGAGCTGAGCATGGTGTAGCGACTCACGATCGGTCCACATAGTGGTGGTAATCGAGGTGCCGATGGAGCCCGCCAGCGTTCGCGTGAAGTTCGACAGGCTTGATGCCGCCGCCAGCCGTTCGGGCGGTAACCCGGAGAGCGTAATGGTGGTCAGCGGCATGAAGAAGCAGGCGACGGCAAATCCCTGAATAAACTGCGGCCATGCGGAAGCGCCGAAATCCATACCCGGTTCGAACGTCCAGGCGCGCCAGTAAAAACAGACGGCGTACATAATGAAGCTGAACGTGACCAGCCTGCGCATATCCAGTTTATGCGCGAAGCGTCCGATAATCGGCGACAAAATTACCGGAATAATGCCGACTGGCGCCGACGCCAGACCTGCCCACGTTGCGGTATAGCCGTACACCTCTTGCAAAAGCTGCGGCAGTAGAACAATGGCGCCGAAATAGAGCATATAGGCAAGGCTGATGCACAAGCAGCCAATCGTGAAGTTACGCGATTTAAAAAGAGAAAGATCGACGATAGGGTGATCGTCGGTCAGTTCCCAGACGATCAGGAAACTGATGGCGATGACGGCGACCACGGTCAGGATGATAATTTCCTGCGAGGAGAACCAGTCCAGTTCTTTACCGCGGTCGAGCATAATTTGCAGGCTGCCGATGCCAATCACCAGTAGCGCCAGACCGACGGCGTCAATACGTCGCCGTTCGGTATGCGTTTCACGTCCGCGCAGCGTGTGTAACGTCATCAGGACGACGGCGATGCCAATCGGAACGTTGATGAAGAAAATCCATCCCCAGTGGTAATTATCACTGATGTAGCCCCCCAGAATCGGGCCGCAAATCGGCGCGACAATGACGGTCATTGACCAGAGCGCCAGCGCAATGGAGCGCTTTGCAGGCGGATAGTTATTCAGCAACAGGCTTTGCGAGAGCGGAATCAGCGGCCCGGCGACCACGCCCTGCACCACGCGGAAGAAGATCAGCATATTCAGGCTGCTGGATACGCCACAGGCCCAGGAGGCCGCGGCAAAGGCGACCGTCGACCACATGAACAGTTTGACTTCGCCAAAACGTTTCGCCAGCCAGCCAGTTAAGGGAATCGAGATAGCGTTCGCCACCCCGAAAGAGGTGATAACCCATGTCCCCTGGCTTAGGGAAGAACCCAGGTTCCCGGCGATGGTCGGAATCGCCACGTTGGCAATGGTGGAGTCCAGCACCTGCATGAATGTCGCCAGCGACAGCGCGATCGTCATGATGACGAGCTGCGCGCCCTCCAGCGGTTTTTGCTGTTGCATCACACGCACCTCAGGATTAACCCGCGTTAGCCTGTACGATGTCGTCGATCAGTTTATTGACCGGCGCGAGATTAATTTCGCGTGCGTTACTTTCGGCAACCGGCGTCGTTCGTACCTGGCTGGCCAGTACCTGACCGTCGCGATTAGCGGTATCCACGGTGACCAGCGTCGATAAACCAATACGCAGCGGATGTTGTTCTAACTGGCGGGCGTCCAGTTCGACGCGTACCGGCAGACGTTGAACCACTTTAATCCAGTTACCCGTCGCATTTTGCGCGGGCAGCAGGGAGAAGGCGCTGCCTGTTCCCATATCCAGACCGACGACTTTACCGGTGTATTTTACGTCGTCGCCATAAATATCAGTAATCACCGTCACTGGCTGCCCAATGCGCATGTTCGCTAATTGGGTCTCTTTAAAGTTAGCGTCCACCCACAGATCGGTTGCAGGCACCACGGCCATCAGCGGCGTGGTGGGGCTGATTTGCGCGCCAGGCTGGACAGCGCGGCGGGAGACATAACCAGTCATTGGGCTGACGATGCGAGTACGCTCCAGCGCCAGCCAGGCGTTACGCACTTCGGTCGCCGCTTGTTGAACCGCAGGCTGATCTTCCAGATTACTGTTGAGTATCATTGCCTGGTTGGCATTGTACTGTTGAATGGCGACATCCAGCTGTGCCTGCGCGCTGGCGACGGCATCGCGGGCGTGTTGCAGCTCTTCACGGCCAATAAGATTGGCGTTACCCAGCGGCACACGACGGTTAAGGTCGCTTTGCGCTTGCGCCAGGGCGGTTTTTTGCACGTCGATATTCGCCTGCAACTGCTTGCTGTTAATCATCAACTGGTGCGTCTGGCGCACGCTGGAGGCCAGCGCCGTTTTGGCTTTTTCAAACGCTTGTTTGGCGTCAGTCTGATCGAGCGTGACCAGAACATCGCCCTCTTTTACAAAGTCGGTGTTATCAGCCCAGACTTTCGTCACGCTGCCTGACACCTGCGCCATGATTTGAACCTGGTTCCCTGCCACGTAAGCATCATCTGTCTCTTCAATATGACGCAATACTAAAAACCAATAAATTCCATATGCCACGGCAATAATAACAAAGAGCAAGGTAAGAAGTAGCAGCGCTGTTTTGCGTTTGCCTTTCTTCTTAGCCGGTTGCTGCGGGGTTTGGATCTCCGCATTTGCGCTCATGTTGTTCTCCACGATCTTATTATTCACATCGGCTGAGCCGACCTGTTGTCAGAAAGGCCAGCAGTAACGCGTGCCGGCCTGTCCGCTTTCCTGTTATTAATCTGGATTTTTGAGCGGGTCGGCGCTTTAGCGCAGCGCCTCAAGAACAGTGCCTTCCTGCTCCATTTGATCAAGACGCGTCAGGAGTTTACGAGTGATGTGCTCAAGTTGATCTTTTTCGGCAGTGCTAAGTGATGACCAGAGTTGATGCAGACAATGATGCTGAGGTGGAAGCACTTCTTGCAAAAATGCCTGACCTTTCTCCGTTAATTGCAGATGCAGGCAACGGCGGTCGTTATCGCTCTCACGACGCTCAATCCAGCCTCGTTTTTCCAGCTCATCTGCAATGCGTGTCGCATTGGTGCGAGATGAACCCAGCGCGCAGCTTAATTCAGACGGCTGAATACTGTGGTTTTCCTGAGACTCCAGCGTAATCAACGCCATAAACAACGTCTCGTTAATCCCTTGAGCCTTCAGCATTTTATTGCGGTTTTCCAGGAGCTTGCCTTGCATGTGCATACAAAGACGAGTCAAAAGAATTTCCTGATAAGGAAAGTCTTCGTGACGGCTGGCGCGAAATTTTAGCATTTGTTCAATGGGCGTAAACGAACTATCCATTTGGGCATGACCTCATTAATTTCAGCCGATATAGTAACGACAGTGACAAATAAAGTAAATGTATTATTAATACAAAATCATTCTTTCAGGCTATAAAGCAACCAATGATACGCAGACTGAGACGCCAGCGGGAACATTGGGCCCGGTAAAGCGCCGCCTGCGGCAAATCCAGGAATGACGAGAAAAGCGTGAGTGCCTGCATGAAAAAATCAGGAGAGAACGATAAGCGGGAGGGGCGAAAGCCGGGTAAACGGCCTTACAACCCGATGCAAAAGCCACCGGAATATCACGGATAGCTATCGGTGAACGACCTTCGAATCCTTGAACGGGCGCTATTGGCCTGGGAGCAGATGGGGATGCAGGGCTTTCCATAGAATTATATTATTCTTCACCGGTATAAAAATAACCATGATAAATGAATAGCATAACCTTAACAGACTGGGGAGCTCCTTAACACCCTAAGGAGCTTAAACAAAGGTAAACGCTCACTATCCGCTTAATTTACGGCTTCCTGTCGGTGAAAACCTCGCCACCAGACCAGTAAATTAAGTAAGGCTACCGTGACACCCGACAGACAAACGCCGGCCCAGCCAGCATGTTGCCAGGCGGAGGCGGAAATCAGCGACCCTGCAGCGCCACCGATAAAGTAGCTGGTCATATAGCCGGCGGTGAGCCGGTTACGCGCATCCGGATGCAAACGATAGATGACCGTCTGATTGGTGATATGTACCCCCTGAACGGTGAGGTCCAGTACCAGAATGCCAATAATCAGCGCCAGTACCGAGGTGTGCCCAAGCCAGATAGCCAGCCAGGAGAGTAACAGCAGCAGTAAGCCGAACGTGGTGGTGAGGTGAGATTTACCTTTATCGGCAAATCCGCCAGCCGGACGCGCGCCTAAAGCGCCGGCGGCCCCCGCCAGGCCAAACAGGCCAATCATTCCCTCGGAATAGCTAAACGGCGGCGCGGCGAGCAAAAAGGCCATTGATGTCCAGAGGATGCTGAAATTAGCAAAGGTCAGACAGCCCAGCAGCGCGCGGGTACGCAGCAGCTTATCGTGAATAAACAGGCTGAATACAGAACCCAACAGTTGCGGGTAGTTAAGATGGGTGTCGGATTTGAGCTTTGGCAGTCCGCGCCACAACGCGACGGCCATCAGCGCCATCAGCGCCGACGCTACCCAAAATACGGTGCGCCAACCGCCGAGGTTTGCCAGCAGTCCGGCGACCGTTCGCGCCAGCAGGATCCCCAGCAACAGGCCGCTCATAATGGTGCCGACCACTTTACCGCGGGTGGCGGGCGTCGCAAGCGTGGCGGCCAGCGGAACCAGAATCTGCGCCACCACGGAGAACAGTCCGGTTAAGGTCGTTCCGAGTATCATCATGCTAAGCGACTGACTGCTGGCGGTGATCAGCATTCCGCCAGCCGCCAGCAACGTCATGGAGACAATCAGCGTTCGGCGTTCAAACATGTCGCCGAGCGGCACCAGAAACAACAGGCCAGCGGCATAGCCCAACTGCGCGGCGGTAACGATAAACCCTGCGGAGCTGGCGGAAAGCGAAAAGTGATGCGCGATGGTATCAAGCAGCGGCTGGGCGTAGTAGTTGCTGGCGACCGCCAGACCCGTGGCCACAGACATTAAAACGATCAGCGCCGGGCTAAGCCCATGGGTGGGTTTCGTCATGATGGTAATCGTGATTCAGATAATTATTTCCTGGGAAAACAATCATAGCGGATGTTGATGAATAAAGGGGAACGGTGACGTGATGAATCGTGCGCTTTGAGGAGAGATTGCGTTGGCCGGATAGCGGCGCATGAACTGCGCCTTATCCGGCATAAAAAACGATCTTATTTCTGCGCGGCCAGCGCTTCTTTCACCCAGCCGTCAAACTGCTGCTGGTGGGCGTTGATCCAGCCGTCCACATGGCCCTGAACATCGGCTTCAGACGATTTACCGGCATGCATCATGGCGTTCTGCGCGTTGATATCCGCCAGCGGCAGCTTCATGATGGCGAACAGTTTCGCCGCCGCCGGGTTTTTCTCCGCCCATGCCTTATTGGCGACAATATGCATGGTATTAACCGGGAACCCATAGTTCGCGCCGTTCGGCAGTTTAGTATCAATATTTTTCTGTTCGCCCGGCAGGGAGGAGAACGGCACCTGTAGCCAGACGACATCTTTACCCGGCTTCATTACGTCGCTCACCCAGTACGGGGTCCAGGTGTAATACAGCACCGGCTTGCCTTCTTTAAAACGGGTAATGGTATCAGCCATCATCGCCGCATAGTTACCGTGGCTGACCTCAACGGTTTTTTGCAGATCAAACGCTTTATTCTGGTGATTGATCACGGCTTCGCAGCCCCAGCCCGGCGAGCAGCCCATCATGTCCGCTTTTCCGTCGCCATTGGTATCGAAGATTTTGGCGATTTTCGGATCTTTTAGCTGAGCGATATTGGTGATGTTGTACTGCTCGGCGGTTTTTTTATCGATCAGATAGCCCTGCGCAGCGCCGGAGACGAAGACACCCTCGCGGTAAAACTTTTTGTCTCCGCCTGCTGCGGCATACATATCATCATGCAGCGGCTGCCAGTTCACGGCGGTAAACGTCGCATCGCCAGAGGCGATGGAGGTATAGCCTACGTTGTAATCGACTTCACTCGGCTTATTTACGGTATAACCCAACTTTTCCAGCGCCCGGCTGACCAGTAACGTCTGGAAGGACTCTTCAGAAATAGTGCTTTGGATAGGTTGGACGGTAATGCCTTTGCCAGGCAGGTCGGCAGCGAAAGCGCTGGCGGTGACAAGGGTGGCAAACGCTGAGGCAAATATCACAGTATGTCGCATCGTTGTTCCTTTAATTATGGTAGGGAGTTGTAAGCCCGGTAAGCGCAGCGTCACCGGGCGTCAGGAGAGTTACTTAACGAAAGGGCGGGTGATTAGCCCAACAGGACCGGTGGTATACCAGCGACGGTTACCGCGGCTACGCGAGTCGCGCCCGACGGCCTGCGTCAGACGGTCCAGAATGATGGCGAGAATCACAATGCCGACGCCGCCGACGGTTGCCAGCCCCATATCAAGACGACCAATGCCGCGTAGTACCATCTGGCCAAGCCCACCGACCGCAATCATCGAGGCGATGACGACCATCGAGAGAGCCAGCATCAGCGTCTGATTAACGCCTGCCATAATGGTGGGCATCGCCAGCGGTAACTGCACTTTGAACAACATTTGGCGCGGGCTGGCGCCGAACGAGCGCGACGCTTCAATTAAGTCGGCAGGCACCTGGTTAATGCCCAGGATCGTCAGGCGTATAATCGGCGGTAGAGCAAAAATAATCGTCACCACCACGCCCGGCACGTTACCGATGCCGAATAACATGACAATCGGCACCAGATAGACAAACGCGGGCGTGGTCTGCATCGCATCCAGCAGCGGACGAACTATTTTGGCCGCACGCGGGCTGCGCGCCAGCCAGATTCCCATCGGTAATCCGATCACGATGCAGAACAACAGGGCGGTCAGCACCAGCGCCAGGGTAATCATCGCCTGCGACCAGGCACCGATCGCGCCGATGGCGATCAGCGATATCAGCGCCGCGATCCCCATGCCCACGCCGGAAACCTGCCAGGCAATCAGCGCAAAGAGAATAATCGCCACAGGGGCGGGCATGCCCAGCAGCAGTTGCTGAAAGCCGTTAAGGATGTAATCCACCGGCACACGAATCCCCTGAAAAAGGGGACGGAAATGGGTAACGACCCAGTCGATTCCCTCTGTGACCCAGCTATCCAGCGGGATCAGCGTCTTATGGAACGGGTCCAGAAGAGAAAAGTGTTCAGGAGCTGGCGCGGGCGCGCTGTTCAACCAGTCGGTACTGCCGCCGTCCGTGGCTACGCCTGCCGGTGTTCCCCAGGCATCAGCCGTTTGCGTCGTCGTATCGGCCACCTGTGCGGTATCCCACGGATTCGTTTGATCAGCCATTGTTACCCCCCTCGCGATCTAAAGCCTGTAGCAACATACGTTTTGAAATAATGCCAACATACTGGTGTTCTTCATCGACAACCGGCACCGCGCAGGGCGCCTGGCCGACGTGAGAGAGCAACTCGCTGAGTGGGGTTTGCGCATCAACGACTAAAGGGGCGTCGATAAGCGCCGCTTCAATCCCTTGCGCCTGGCTTAATGCCGCTTTTAATGAGTCGATGGACACGACGCCCACGAATTTATTGCCACGCTCAATGACGTAACCATATTCACGGTCTTCATCCTGTAATAATTTCAGTGCCGAACGGGGACCGAAACCTGGCGTTTTACGAATTAAGCCGACCGGACTGCGACGGGCAATATCTTTGGCGCTAAAGACCTGGCTAATATCCACGCCACGGAAGAACGTGCGGACATAATCATTTGCCGGATTATTCAGGATCTCATCCGGCGTACCAACCTGTACGACCTCGCCATTTTGCATGATGGCAATCCTGTCGCCAATACGCATAGCCTCATCAAGATCGTGGGAAATAAAGACAATGGTGCGCTGATGTTTCGCCTGTAATTTCACCAGCTCATCCTGCATTTCGGTACGAATTAATGGATCGAGGGCGGAAAATGCTTCATCCATTAATAAGATATCAGGGTTGATTGCCAGCGCGCGGGCAAGCCCAACACGCTGACGCATCCCACCGGAAAGTTCATCCGGGTAGGCGTGAGCGTAATTCTCAAGCCCTACCTGACGCAAGGCGTCCAGCGCTTTTTCGCGACGCTCTTGCGCCGCGATGCCCGCTAATTCCATACCGAATGCCGTATTATCCAGCACGGTCATATGCGGCATGAGCGCAAATGACTGGAAGACCATCGCAATCTTTTTCCTGCGCACCTCGCGAAGCTCAGCGTCTGATATTTTGGCAATATCAACGCCGTCAATCAGTACCTGTCCGCGGGTGGGTTCAATCAGGCGATTGAGAAGGCGTACCATTGTGGATTTACCCGAGCCGGATAATCCCATGATGACAAATATCTCGCCTTCTTCAATGGCCAGACTGGCGTTTTTAACGCCAAGCGATAGCCCCGTTTTTTCCAGTATTTGCTCTTTCGATAGTCCCTTTTCAATATATTTGAAGGCACGCTGCGGATGCTCTCCAAATATTTTATACAGATTCTTCACTTCTAATTTAATTGCCATGCAATAGAATGATTCCTGTTATTTACTTATGTCGATATGTTACCTGATAGAAATAGTTACCTTTTTCTACCCTAACATACTCAGAATCTGAGACAACCCTGAATTTGCTTCTGGCATGAATATTGCGAGGTGCTATCGGCTGTGATTTCCCATGATATAAGGGCTGAACGCGAATGGAGAGGGAGAGATATTTTTTGGGACAACCAGCAAAAATCCACCTGAATTGGGGGAATCCAGGTGAATAATCTCACTCGTATTGAGTGTAGGACATGTTGTAATATTTGCGCGATTTAACCCGGTATTGCCTGAAATAAAGGCATGGGAAATGTAACGTTATTTCCCATGCCCGTAAGGTTAAAAATTCCAGTCTTCGTCTTCGGTTTCGACTGTTTTCCCCATCACATAAGATGAACCTGAGCCGGAAAAGAAATCATGGTTTTCGTC
The DNA here is from genome assembly GCF_046551635.1 of Salmonella sp. SAL04157. NCBI lineage: Bacteria > Pseudomonadati > Pseudomonadota > Gammaproteobacteria > Enterobacterales > Enterobacteriaceae > Salmonella > Salmonella sp. SAL04157. Next base: position 111,148 of record NZ_JBGDVS010000001.1, on the reverse strand, counting down.
GGCATTCGGCGAGAGCGCGGCAAGGATTGCGGGATTCACGTCTGCCATCTCCGGCGGAAATAACGCCTCATAACCCAGGTTCATTAAGGCTTTATTGGCGTTGTAGCACAAGAAGGCTTTGACGTCGTTAACCCAGCCGGTTTCCGCATATAATGCTTCTGTGTAGCGGATTTCGTTGTCGTACAGTTCCATTAACAAATCCAGCGCGAAAAGCTTTAACTCTTCACGCTCGATTGCCGATGGTTTTTGTAGCGCTATCTGATACTTATAGCCAATATAATAACCGTGAACCGCTTCATCGCGAATGATTAAACGAATCAGGTCGGCAGTGTTCGTGAGCTTACCGCGGCTGGAGAAATACATCGGTAGCCAGAAGCCGGAATAGAACAGAAAAGACTCTAAAAAGACGCTGGCAATCTTTTTCTTTAGCGGTTCATCGCTGACGTAATGAGCCAAAATAATCTGCGCCTTACGCTGTAGCGGCGGGTTTTCTTCGCTCCAGGCGTAGGCGGCATCAACCTCTTTTGTCTGGCACAGCGTGGAAAAAATAGAACTGTAAGAGCGGGCGTGTACCGCTTCCATAAAGCTGATGTTCGACAGTACTGCCTCTTCATGCGGCGTGATGGCATCTGCCATTAACGACGGCGCGCCTGCGATGTTCTGGATAGTGTCAAGCAGCGTAAGACCCGTAAACACGCGAATGGTGAGCTGCTGTTCGGCGGCACTCAGCGTCTGCCAGGCCGGAATATCATTCGATAACGGCACTTTTTCCGGCAGCCAGAAGTTACTGGTCAGCCGGTTCCACACCTCCAGATCTTTGTCGTCCTGGATCTTGTTCCAGTTGATGGCGCTAATACGAGATAATTTCATATGGCTTTCCTTATAGCGCGCAGGATACGCAGCCTTCAATTTCAGTACCTTCCAGCGCCAACTGGCGAAGCCGGATGTAATACAGTGACTTAATACCTTTTCGCCAGGCATAGATCTGCGCTTTGTTGATATCGCGGGTCGTGGCGGTATCGGGGAAAAACAGGGTGAGCGACAGTCCTTGATCGACGTGGCGCGTGGCCTCGGCATAGGTATCAATAATTTTTTCCGGACCGATATCGTAGGCATCCTGATACATGTCCAGATTTTCATTGGTCATAAACGGCGCGGGGTAATACACACGCCCGGTTTTGCCCTCTTTGCGAATCTCAATTTTGGCCACAATCGGATGAATGCTGGAAGTCGCATGATTAATGTAAGAAATCGAACCGGTCGGCGGCACCGCCTGCAAATTTTGGTTATAGATGCCATAGCGCATCACATCGTCGCGCAGCTTTAGCCACATTTCTCGTGTGGGCAGCGTAATGCCGCTGCGGGCAAATAGCGCCCTGACTTTCGCCGTTTTCGGTTGCCAGTCGTCCTGTAAATACTGCGTAAAATAGTCGCCGCTGGCATAGCGCGACTGCGCAAATCCGGCGAAGGTTTTGCCGCGTTCGCGGGCCAGCCGCATTGAAGTATGCACGGCATGCCAGGTAATGGTGTAAAAATAGAAATTGGTGAAATCCAACGCCTCCGGCGAACCGTAGGCAATGCCTTCTCTCGCCAGATAGCCATGCAGATTCATCTGGCCCAGACCGATGGCATGAGAGGCGGCATTACCGGCGGCTATTGAGGGCACGCTGCGTATATGGCTCATGTCCGACACCGCCGTCAGGCCGCGAATAGCGGTTTCTACGGTACGACCAATGTCCGGTGAATCCATGACGTGAGCGATATTCAGCGAGCCGAGATTGCAGGAGATGTCATGCCCGATGTGGGTATAGTCAAGGTTATCGTCGTAACGGGAGGCGCTATTGACCTGTAAAATTTCCGAGCACAGATTGCTCATATTAATGCGACCAGCAATGGGATTCGCGCGGTTTACCGTATCTTCAAACATGATGTAGGGATACCCGGATTCGAACTGAATCTCCGCCAGTGTTTGAAAAAAGTCACGGGCGTTAATATAGGTTTTACGCACGTGTGGATCGGCAATTAATTCATCGTACCGTTCGCTAATGGCGATATCGCCAAACGGTTTGCCGTAGCGTCGTTGTACGTCATAGGGCGAAAAGAGCGCCATTTGCGCGTTTTCTTTCGCCAGCCGGAAGGTAATATCCGGGATCACCACGCCGAGAGAGAGCGTTTTGATCCGGATTTTTTCGTCAGCATTTTCCCGTTTGGTATCCAGAAAACGCAGAATATCCGGGTGGTGCGCATGGAGATAAACCGCGCCGGCCCCCTGGCGCGCGCCAAGCTGGTTGGCATACGAAAACGCGTCTTCCAGCATTTTCATCACCGGGATCACGCCGGAAGACTGATTCTCAATGCGTTTGATCGGCGCGCCCGCCTCGCGCAGATTGGAGAGTAAAAACGCGACGCCGCCGCCGCGTTTGGAGAGTTGTAGCGCCGAATTCACCGCCCGCCCGATCGACTCCATATTGTCTTCGATACGGAGCAGGAAGCAGGAGACCAGTTCCCCACGCTGCTGTTTACCGCAATTTAAAAAAGTCGGGGTGGCGGGCTGAAAGCGACCAGAAAGCATTTCATCGGTCAGTTGGGTGGCCAGCGTTTCGTCACCCTGCGCCAGCGTCAACGCCACCATTGTCACCCGATCTTCAAAGTGTTCCAGATAACGTTTGCCGTCGAAGGTTTTCAGCGTGTAACTGGTATAGAACTTCCAGGCGCCAAGAAACGTCTGGAAGCGAAAGCCGCTGGCGTGGGCGTGCTCGAACAGGCGGAGGACGAAGGCGCGGTCGTAACGCGCGAGGACAGCGTCATCGTAATACCCTTCCCGAACCAGCGTTTCCAGACGTTCATGCTGGCTGGCAAACGTCACGGAATGCGGGCGGACGTGGGCGGCAAAGAAGGCGTCGATCGCCTGCTGGTCCTTGTCGAACTGAATATGGCCTGCTTTATCATAAAGATTCAGCATCGCGTTCAGGGCGTGGTAATCCATGGTTTCCTGCATTACGCGCTCCGGGGTAGTTGTTGCCAAAATTCATTTACTCCTTTTCGGACGTTATCGATGTCGCGTTGTGTGCCCATGAGCTCAAAGCGGTACAGCCAGGGGACGCCGCATTTTTGTGCTATCACATCGCCAGCGCATCCCCAGGCATCGCCGAAATTGCGATTACCGGAGGCGATAACGCCGCGAATGCGCGCCCGGTTGTGTTCATCATTTAAAAAGCGGATCACCTGTCGCGGCACCGCACCGGCCATCCCGCCGCCGCCGTATGACGGCACAACCAGAATGTACGGTTCGTCTACCTGAATTCGCTCCCGTTCATTGAGCGGAATACGCGTGGCAGGCAGCCCCAGACGCTGCATAAAACGGTGCGTATTTTCAGAGCTGCTGGAGAAGTAGACGAGCGCGCTCATGCGTTTGCCGCGTGGGGTGTCGGGTGCAGACGGTTAATCATGTCCGGGCGGAAGCCAGACCAGCTCAAATCGCCCGCCATCACCACCGGTAATTGACGAAATCCTTGCGCCCGGAGCGTATCCGCTGCATCCGGCACCAGATCGACGTTCACCATCTCAAATTCAAATCCACGGCTTTCCATCGCCCGCTTTGTGGCGTGGCACTGAACACAGTTATTGCGAGTGTAAATAGTAATGCTCATGATTCGTATTTCCATTTAAAATGAGAAAACGGCGCGATGAAACGCGTCGGATTGTCGTGTGTTGATACAGGAAATACTAGATGTAGTTGAATTAAGATTCAACCATACAAGATATGGGAATTTTCGATTGATTTTAACGCCGCTGATGAACGCAGCGGGGTAGGGCGGCATGGCTAATTTTTGCCGGATGGCGGCGTGAACGCCCGATCCGGCCTGCAGGTTGACGCATAACAGAGTTGGCTGACATCTGCGCCATCCGGCAACAATGCGTCACATTCGCATACCAATCGCCAGACGGTTAAAGCAGTTCATTAAACCAATAGCGAAGGTCAGATCGCTGATTTCACGCGCGCTGAAATGATCGAGCAGCGGCAGGTAAACATTATCTTCGGCGTGGGTTTCAGCAATGTGCGTCACCGATTCCGCCCAGGCTAACGCCGCGCACTCTTGCTCGCTGAAATGGTGGCTTACCCGCCATCCTGCCAGCGCATCTAATTTAGCTTGATTTACGCCAGCCTTACGCAGCGCTTTGCTGTGCATCTCCAGGCAAAATGCACAGCCATTTATTTGCGAAACACGCAGGTAAATCAGCTCCATCAGAGTGAGGTCAAGCGTGCTCTTTTCCAGCGCGTTTTTCGCCTGCACCAGAGCGCTGTAAACCTCCGGGCTCAGTTCATAATAGGGTTGGCGTAACGTCGTCATCATGTTTCTCCTCGTGTTGATGACGAGCACTGTAGCACTATAATGGTCTGTAAAAGAGAGCCATATTTTTACAGAAAAAGCAGACCATATGCCGCGCTATCAACACATTGCTCGTCAGTTAAAAACGGCCATTGAGCAAGGAGAACTCGCGCCCGGAACGCGTTTGCCGTCCAGTCGGACGTGGGCGCAGGAACTGGGCGTTTCTCGCGCCACGGTGGAAAATGCCTATGGCGAGCTGGTGGCGCAGGGCTGGCTGGAGCGACGTGGCCAGGCAGGCACGTTTGTGAGCAACGCTCTACGGTTTGAGACGGCGCCGCCGATACCCGCTGTTTTTGCCGGAGAAAGTCCGGAACCGAAACCTTTTCAGATGGGGTTACCGGCGCTGGATCTCTTTCCGCGCGAGAAGTGGGCGCGAGTGATGGGGCGTCGGTTGCGCACGCAGACGCGCTTCGATCTGGCATTAGGCGACGTCTGCGGCGAGGCGATTTTGCGCCAGGCGATAGTCGATTACCTGCGGGTTTCGCGTAGCATTGAATGCCTGCCGGAACAGGTATTTATTACCTCCGGATATGCGGATTCTATGCGGCTGATCCTGCGTACATTGTCTGTGCCGGGAGACAGCATGTGGGTGGAAGATCCCGGCTTTCCGTTAATTCGCCCGGTGATAACGCAGGAGGGGATTACGCTGGCGCCGATTCCGGTCGATGCCGATGGGCTGAATGTCACGGCGGGGATGCGGGATTGCCCGCAGGGACGCTTTGCATTGGTGACGCCCGCCCACCAAAGTCCGTTGGGGGTGGCGCTGTCGTTAACTCGCCGACGGCAACTTCTGGCATGGGCGGCGAATGTGCAGGCCTGGATTATTGAAGATGACTACGACAGCGAATTTCGTTATCACGGTAAACCGCTTCCGCCGCTCAAGAGTCTGGATGCCCCGCAGCGAGTGATTTACGCCGGAACGTTCAGTAAGTCGCTCTTTCCGGCATTACGTACCGCCTGGCTGGTGGTGCCGATAAAGCAGATTGAGCATTTCCGCCAGCAGGCGTCGCTGATGCCCTGTAGCGTACCGTTGTTATGGCAGCACACGTTGGCTGATTTTATCCGTGATGGCCATTTCTGGCGACATCTGAAAAAGATGCGTCAACATTATGCTCAGCGACGGTTATGGATTGAAGAGGCGCTGGCAGAACAGGGATTTGTTGTGACATTACAGAAAGGCGGTATTCAATTGGTTATTGAGGTTGAAGGCGATGATAAAGCGCAGGTAGCGAAAGCGAATCAGGCCGGACTGGCGGTACAGGCGCTAAGCCGTTGGCGAGTGGTTTCATCAGGAAAGGGGGGCATTTTACTGTCGTTTACCAATATTACTTCCGCTGGCATGGCGAAACAGGTCGCATGGCAGCTGCGACAGGCGATACAGTAACCGTTTCGCCGAATGGCGCGACCTGGGCCTGCGGCAATGATGCAGGCCCAATAAAGTATGTCGCCATCCGGCAGCGCACGTCGTTAGCGACGCAGGCTGAGCAGCGCCCCGATAAAAATCCCTACCGCTGCGGCGGTTCCTACGCTACACCAGGGTTTTTCACGCACAAACGTATCCGCGCACCCCATCGCATCACAGGCGGCTTGTTTTACGCGAGTACGACCCTGCATCCGCGCCCGGGTCTCTTTCAACAACGCCTGTGCTTTACGTCGCGCAGCCTCGGCTTCGTCTTTCGCATCGCTTCCCCAGGATTTAAGGACATCTTCCAGACTGTCGGCTAATCGATTGACATCATTCTGAATATCCTGAACACCATCATCGACGTCGTTTCGGTTCGGTTTGTTAAGCATATGATCCTCCATTGATTTCGATGTAGCTTTCAGTGTAGTTCATATTTTTACCTGCTGAGGCTTGTTACGGCGATATCATGCGTTTCTGGACTTTTCTGAAAGCGTTGATAACGCGCTATCGGGTAAGGTAAGCCCGCAGTAAAAGAGAATGAGGATAAAATATGTATTTACGACCTGACGAGGTGGCGCGGGTACTGGAAAAGGCAGGGTTTACCGTCGATGTGGTGACGAATAAGACGTATGGTTATCGACGCGGCGAGAATTATGTTTATGTTAACCGCGAGGCGCGTATGGGGCGTACCGCGCTGATCATTCACCCCAGATTAAAAGACCGTAGCTCATCACTGGCTGACCCGGCTTCGGATATTAAAACCTGCGATCACTACCAAAATTTTCCGCTCTATTTAGGCGGCGAGACCCACGAACATTACGGTATTCCCCACGGCTTTAGCTCCCGAATAGCGTTAGAACGTTATCTGAACGGGCTTTTTGGCGACGAAAAAAGCGACTAAAAGCGCGACTGGCAATGCCAGTCGCGACGTTAACTTATGCCTTAGCCTGATGATAGCTGCTCACTTTAAACAGGCGACGACAATAATCCAGGAAGTAGCCATAAACCGCGCCCATTAACATTGAAACAACAATGTTTGAACTCACGGCGGCCACTATCTGATGCCAGCCGGCGCCGACGGTCAGCAAGATGATAATATAAACGGGTGACTGAAAGGTGACATAAGCCAATACATCCGCCAGGTTTTTGGCCCATCCCGCCGGGCTTGCCTTACGCGCGACGCGCATAATCAGATCGCGGTAAACGCCGTATGGCCATGCAATCAAAATGTTGACAGGTATCGCCACCAGCCTGGAAGAAAGCGACTGCTCAAAGCTCATTCCGGAGAGGAATATCTCGATCAACATGTTCACAACAGAACAGTAAACAACCATCGCAAACGTGTCTGCTACGGCATGACGCAAGCGTGACTGTGGAGAGAACATGTTAATGCTCCTTGTAGCGTATCGATCAGAATGAGGTGATGGTTGGTAGTGAAATCATAAAGCACTTTTGTCTTTGAATAGAGTATATCCCTATATAATAACTATCAACTAGTGTAATATTTTTATTTATAGGCTTTTTGTCGATAAAATACTCTACGATTGTGTGTTTTTTGCTCGCGGCGAGATTTTCGTTGTTTTTAGTCATTAATTACTTTTAAATCAATGCATTATAATGCATTGTTTTTCTGGCGATTTTCAGCCACATTCCAAATGTTGTCAGATGCGATGTATTCTCGGCTAACGGCACGCGCTCTACTTTTCTCAGCATAATTATAGCTATTGCAGGCTGATTTTTAGCATAAAGCTCTGATGATGATTTTTGAATGGTTAATCTATTATTGTGCTGAAATATTCACTTCTGTATAAGGTCAGCCACCGTGAGGGTCACCGTGGCTACTGAGATACGCAATACGCTATATATTCTATGGATTTCGAATTGCTTAAAGGCGGCAAGAGAGTGAGTCACCAGGAGCATAGATAACGATGTGACTGGGGTGAGCGGCAAATCTGCCGGGAGCAGATTTGAACGTCGCGTGCGACGGCCCGTCAGGGCGAGGCCCATGGATGGGCCGGGTAATCCGTAGCCAACACATAAGCAACTTGAAGTATGAAGGGTATAAACAGCTGAACGGGAAACCTACAGATATACCGTAGGCAGAATAACCTGAAATACACAGGGGGTAATGAATATAACCTTCTGGTTAACAGATTAATATAATTAATGGAGTTATACTGAGTATATCTGTATGAACTTTAGGATCTGGAAATATAATCAATAATCGCATACAATACCGCCTGTAATAGTTTTTTGTTTTCTGCGTTAAAAGGTTTTTATTGATATGAATTTGATGTTACAGAACTTAAATAATATCCGCACGCTGCGTGCTATGGCTCGCGAATTCTCCATTGACGTTCTTGAAGAAATGCTCGAAAAATTCAGGGTTGTCACTAAAGAAAGACGCGAAGAAGAAGAATTGCAGCAACGCCAGCTTGCCGAGAAGCAGGAGAAAATTAATGCCTTTCTGGAGCTGATGAAAGCAGACGGTATTAACCCGGAAGAGTTATTTGCCATGGATTCAGCAATGCCGCGTTCTGCTAAAAAGCGCCAGCCGCGTCCGGCAAAATATCGTTTTACTGATTTCAATGGCGAAGAAAAAACCTGGACCGGACAAGGTCGTACGCCTAAACCGATTGCCCAGGCGCTGGCGGCGGGGAAATCTCTGGATGATTTTTTAATCTAATCACGGATAACCTTTAACGGATGGCGCTTCGTTTCCTGTCTCTATTAACCGGGACTCAGGGAACGTTGCGCCATGCTCATTCTGATAAATCAGCACACGCCAAAATCGCCCTCTTCGCAATAGGGGGTGACATCTTCCGCTTTGAGGATCAATTTTTCGCCCTGCTCATTGCTGGCCTGTACCGCGACAATATGATCCTCGTTGACTTCAATCACTTTCAGTTTCGGCCCCCCCATTCGGGGCTGTACAAAATCGCCTGGTGTGAACATCACGCCCTCCTGTTGAACAATGCTATAAACCCGCCTTCAGTCTACTACACACTTACCGACGCGTGGTGAAGGTACCGCTTAATGAGTACGGGTATTCCAGGGCATTTTTTCCAGTAGTCGCGCCATTCCGCAGAAGCCGGTCATGCCTGCCAGCATTAACCCGGCCCCGACAAAACCGCTAATGAGGAAAAAGCCGCCGTGGACGGTATAGCCCAGAATCACCCCAAGCAACGTCAACCCGCCGGCGGCGATTTGCACCTGACGCATCAGCGGCAGCGGTTGCGATTTGTCTTCTGTGACGGGCAATCCTGCCGCTTTCCATCCGTCGATACCGCCTTCCAGTAGACTGACCTGAGCAGGGGCGGCAATGGCCTGTAGTTTTGCTGCATTGCTGCTGGTTCGTTTACCGGACTGACAGTGAAAAATAATCTGTTCCGCTCGCAGGTTGGCGGGCAAATCGCCCTGTTCAAGCCGGGAGAGCGGCGCCAGTTGCGCATGTGGAATATGCTCGCGCAGATATACATCGGCGTCGCGCACATCAATCAGTTTCGCGCCTTGCGCTATCAGCGCTTGCGCCTCACGGGGGGAAACTATCCCAATGGACATCGTGCCTCCTTATGGACAATAGAGATTCTTTAACGTGGCGATAATCGTATTAACCGCCTCATTTTTAATGAAATAGTGAATGCGCTGGGCATCGCGTTGACTATCAATCAGCCCTTCTTCCCGCATCCGCGCCAGATGTTGCGACGTCGCGGAGGGGCTTAGCCCGGTAATGCGCGCCAGTTCGCCTGCGCTGGTTTTTGGCGAACCGCAAAGCATACATAAAATCAGTAATCTTTTTGGGTGGCTCATCGCTTTGAGCAGGGCCGCCGCCTGTTCTGCGCTGGACTGAAGTTGTTCAAGCTCTGTCATAGTTATTTAAGCATTTTCTAAATTTAGTTAATTCTAAAATAAACGTCAACCTAATGCCAGCGTAAAGAGCGTAAAGGAGGGTAAAAGCGCGGCGCGCGACTGGCAGGCTCAGGTAAACTGACTATGCTTAGAGATAAAATCTCTTTTTAAACAATGACTAATTTTGCTTGTATGGAGTGTATATGGGTTTCTGGAGAATTGTATTTACGATTATTTTGCCTCCGCTCGGCGTACTTTTAGGAAAAGGGTTCGGTTGGGCATTTATCCTTAATATCCTGCTGACATTACTCGGATATATTCCGGGGCTTATCCACGCATTTTGGGTTCAGATGCGTCATTAATTACCGGCCACCGGCGGCGCATAAGCGCCGCTTATCAGGATAACCTCATTCCCTCTGCTACACTTTTCTTTGTGTGTATTTTTGACAAGCGAGGTGAATATGGGACTTTTCAATTTTGTAAAAGATGCAGGTGAAAAACTCTGGGACGCGGTAACCGCTAATCATGATAAGGACGATCAGGCGAAAAAAGTCCAGGAACATTTAAATAAAACGGGAATACCCGACGCTGACAAAGTGAATGTGCAAATTGCGGATGGAAAAGCGACAGTGACGGGTGATGGGCTGAGTCAGGAGGCAAAAGAAAAAATTCTGGTTGCCGTGGGGAATATCGCCGGGATTAGCAGCGTTGACGATCAGGTTAAAACCACGACGCCAGCGGCTGAAAGTCAGTTTTATACCGTAAAATCAGGCGACACCCTGAGCGCTATTTCAAAGCAAGTGTATGGTAACGCCAATCTGTATAATAAAATCTTCGAGGCAAATAAACCGATGCTGAAAAGCCCGGAAAAAATATATCCGGGACAAGTGTTGCGTATTCCTGAAGAATAATGGCTATCAGGCCGCGCCAGGCTACATTTTTCCTGCCATCGCCTGGCGAATAATGGGAATCGGCGTCAGCAAATGCTGACGCATTAATTCGCTGGCGCGTGCCGCCTCGCGCGCCAGTATCGCTTCGGTTAGCGTGTGATGCTGAATATGTTTATCTTCCAGCATCTCGACGGACAGAACGGTTTCACGTAACCAAATAAAGCGGTAGCGGGCCGCCAGGTCAAATAAGCGTTCACGCATCTGTAGCAGATAGTGGGAGCCGCACCCGGCGACAATGGCGGAATGGAACGCCTGGTGGCGCTGGTCCCATTCATCGAGCATATGTTCACTGGCATCGCTGGCTTCCAGTTTACTGAGCATATGCGCTCGCGCCAGGATCTCCGCCTCCCACGCATCATCGCCGCGTTCAATCGCCAGGCGTACCAGCATCGCTTCCATATTGGCGCGCGCGTCAAAAATATCGAGGAGTTCCGCCTCTGACATGGATGCCACGCGATAGCCTTTTTGATTCACCACGGTGACCAGCCGTTCCGCCACCAGTTGCGACAGCGCCTCGCGCAGCGGCCCTACGCCGAGCGCATAGCGGGCGGTTAATAAACTCATCCGCAGTTTCTCATCCGGCTGATAAGTGCCGCGAATAATGTCATTTTTAAGCCAGCGATAGCCATCTATGGCCGTCGGTTGGGAAAGGGCGGTCATCTTTTACTCCTGAGAAGCTTCCCGGCTGACGCCGGGAATAACTAACGTAGGTTTTGCAGGGGGGCTTTTTGCCACCTTATCAGTTTTTTCCAGCGAGACATAATGGGGACAGTACCTATTATGCCCAGCCCTAACAGCCCCGTCGAAATGACTTCTAGTTGCTGTGCTGGTCGAAATAGCATCACCACCAGAACAAAGCAGATAAAGCCGATAACCAGCCAGGTGAGCCACGGATAAAGCCACATTTTCAGCTTAATTTCTCCGCCCTGCGCCAGCAGAATTTTACGCATCCGCAATTGCGAAATCGCAATCACCAGATAGACCAGCAGCGCGATGGCGCCAGAACTGTCGATAAGAAATTTAAACACTTTTGCCGGGGCGTAATAATTGACGACAACGGTTAAAAAGGCCGCGCCGGTAGAGAGGAGAACCGCCACCCAGGGCGTTTTGCTACGGTTAGTTTTTCCCATTATCGCAGGCGCATCGCCGCGGCGGCTAAGGGAATAGAGCATCCGGGACGCGGTATATAATGCGGAGTTCAGACAACTGGTCACCGACAACAAAATCACGCAATCCATAATGAATTTTGCGTGCGGAATATGAAGCAGCTCCAGTACCGAACGGTACGAACCTACACTTTTCAGACCCGGCATATTCCACGGGATCAGCGCCACCACCACAAAAATGGAACACAGGTAAAAGATGGAAATTCGCCAGATAACAGAATTGGTGGCGCGTACGATATGTTTATCCGGCGTATCGGATTCCGCGGCAGCAATAGTGACGATTTCCGCGCCCATAAAAGAGAACATGGTGATCAACATGGCGCTTAACACCGCGCCGAAGCCGTTAGGCATAAAACCGCCGTGATCCCATAGCCGGGAGATACCGCTTACCTCGGCATATGGATAAAAACCGCTAATCGCCGTCGCGCCCAGCGCGATAAACGCCAGGATAGCAATCACTTTACATAGCGCCAGCCAGAATTCGAATTCGCCGTAATTTTTGACGCTCAATAAATTGCTTCCGGTTAAGGCAAGCGTAATCACTAATGAAAATAGCCACACCGGAATACCCGGTATCCATGAATTCAGAATAATGGCGGCAATATTGGCCTCCAGCGGAATAACCAGCACCCAAAACCACCAGTATAACCAGCCGATGGTATACCCGGCCCAGGGGCCGATCGCTTTATCCGCATAGGTGGAAAAAGAACCGGTATCCGGCGTGGCGACGGCCATTTCAGCCAGCATTCGCATAATCATGACGACTAAAAGTCCTGCGAACAGATAGGCCAGCAGTACCGCAGGGCCGGCCTCCGCAATCGCCACGCTGGAGCCGACAAACAGGCTGGCGCCGATGACGCCGGCGATCGATAACATGGTGACGTGGCGTGATTTCAGCCCGCCCCCTAATGCATGTGATTCTGACAATTGCCCCATCCTAAAACCTCTTTATTGTTATTGCGCTCGTTTACCGGATGGCGCCTGGCTTAATTCGGCCTACAATCGAAACGGTTTTTGTAGGCCGGATAAGACAGTTACGTCGCCATCCGACGCTGCTTATTGGACATTACGCTTGTTTCGCCTCATCAAAGCACTGGGCGATAATCTCCAGGCCTTGCCGAATCTGCGAGGCCTCAATAGTGAGTGGAACGAGGATGCGCAAGATGTTGTAGTAAGGACCGCAGGAGAGCAGAATTAACCCTTTCTCGCGGGCGCGGGCCACAATGTCGGCGGTCAGAGCCGCGTTCGGTTTGCCGGGGTCGCCATTTTCGAACAACTCAATGGCGATCATGGCGCCCAGTCCGCGCACGTCGCCAATCTCACGGTGCGTTTCCGCTATCTCCATCAGGCCATCGCGCAGCGTTTTGCCAAGCGTATTTGCCTTTTGCAGTAGATTTTCCTGCTCGAAAATGTCCAGTACCGCCAGCGCGGCGGCGCAGGCAATCGGGTTTCCGGCATAGGTGCCGCCCAGACCGCCCGGCGCGATAGCGTCCATCACGTCTGCCCGGCCGGTAACGCCTGCCAGCGGAAAGCCGCCGGCGATCGATTTCGCAAACGTGGTAATATCTGCCGCAACGCCCATCTGTTCCATGGCGAACAGCGTACCGGTCCGGCCCGCGCCGCTTTGCACTTCGTCGGCAATCAACATAATGCCGTGTTGGTCGCATAGCGCGCGCAGTCGCTGCATAAACGCGGGAGAGACGGCGTAAAATCCGCCTTCGCCCTGTACCGGCTCAATAATAATGGCGGCGATATCTTCCGGCGCGGCATCATTTTTAAAGATGCGTTCAATGCTGGCGATCGCGTCGTCGTCGCTGATGTTGTGTAGCGGGCAAGGATAAAGCGCGCGGTAGACATGGCCTGGCATCAATCCCATACCAGCAGAGTACGGGTGTACTTTCCCGGTCAGAGAGAGCGTGTAGTGGGTACGACCGTGGTAAGCGCCGCTAAACGCGATAGCGCCGCTGCGTTTTGTCGCCGCGCGGGCGATTTTCACGGCGTTTTCAACCGCTTCTGAACCGGTCGTGACCAGCAACGTTTTTTTGGCGAAATCGCCCGGTACCTTCTGGTTCATGCGTTCGCACAACGCCAGATACGGTTCATAGGCCAGCACCTGAAAACAGGTATGCGACAATTTCTTCAGCTGCGCTTCGACCGCTGAAACAATGCCCGGATGTAAATGACCGGTGTTCAGGACGGCAATGCCGCCCGCGAAATCGAGATACTCACGGCCTTCGACATCCCAGACCCGACAATTTTCCGCCCGCTCGGCGAAAATCGGGTGAATCTGGCCCACGCCGCGAGGAACGGCGTTATGACGGCGCTGCATTAAAGCGTTATTGGTATTCATTAGCGACTCTCCTGTTAAAGGCCGATGCACATATATTTGATTTCTAAATAATCTTCGATGCCGTATTTGGAACCTTCACGGCCTAATCCGGAGGCCTTAATACCGCCGAAAGGCGCGACTTCGTTGGAGATAATGCCGGTATTAATACCGACGATGCCGTATTCCAGCGCTTCGCCGACGCGGAAAACGCGGCTTAAATCGCGAGCATAAAAATAGGCTGCCAGGCCGAACTCGGTATCGTTAGCCTGCCTGATGACATCCGCCTCGTCGCTGAAGCGGAACAGAGGCGCGAGTGGCCCGAATGTCTCTTCTTTGGCGACTTTCGCGTTATCAGGGACATCCGCCAGAATGGTCGGTTGAAAGAAGTTGCCGCCCAATTTGTGCGCTTCACCGCCCGTAATGACGCGGGCGCCTTTTTCCAGCGCGTCGGCGATATGCTCCTGGACTTTCGCCACGGCTTTTTCATCAATCAGCGGCCCGATAGCGACGTCGGCTTGCAGGCCGTCGCCGACCGCGAGCTTATTTACCGCCTGGTTGAGTTTTTCCGCAAAACGATCGTAAACGCCGTCCTGAACATACAATCTATTGGCGCAGACACAGGTCTGCCCGGCGTTGCGAAACTTCGAAGCCAGCGCGCCTTCGACGGCTTTATCCAGATCGGCATCGTCAAAGACGATAAACGGCGCATTGCCGCCCAACTCCAGCGACACTTTTTTAATGTCTTTGGCGCATTGTTCCATTAGCTGGCGGCCAATCTCCGTCGAGCCGGTAAACGACAGTTTGCGTACCAGCGGGTTGCTGGTCAGCTCGCCGCCGATATCGCCTGCCGAACCGGTAACGACGTTAAATACGCCTGCGGGAATTCCGGCGCGCCGGGCCAGTTCCGCCAGCGCCAGCGCGGAAAACGGCGTCTGGCTGGCGGGTTTGAGTACCATTGTGCAGCCTGCGGCCAGCGCGGGGCCGGCTTTACGGGTGATCATTGCCGAGGGAAAGTTCCACGGGGTAATCGCGGCGGTGACGCCGATGGGCTGTTTAATCACCAGCAGCCGTTTATCGGCCTGATGACCTGGAATCGTGTCGCCATAGATACGTTTCCCCTCTTCGGCGAACCATTCAATAAACGAGGCGGCGTAGCTAATTTCGCCTTTCGCTTCCGCCAGCGGTTTGCCCTGTTCCAGCGTCATCAGACGCGCCAAATCGTCCTGATGTTCCATCATCAGATTGAACCAGCGACGCAGGATATTGGCTCGCTCTTTGGCGGTGAGCGCGCGCCAGGCGGGCAGGGCGCGATTGGCGGCGTTGATGGCGTCGCGCGTCTCTTCCGCCCCCATTTTGGGCACATTGCCGAGCGGTTTCCCGTTGGCGGGGTTGCTCACGGGGATGACATCGCCGCCGCGCGCGTCGCGCCAGTCGCCATCGATAAAGGCCTGCTGGCGGAACAGGGTAGAGTCGTTAAGTTGCATAATTGCTTCCTGTCTGAAGGGTTAACGGGTAAATGCGGCGTGTAGTGCGTCCACGCTGCGTGCCGCACGCAGCGTACGTCCGGGGTTGCTCTGGCTTTCGCGTAGCGCCTGAACTTTGCTGACGATATGCGCGCCGATAGGTATCGCTGATGTCGCCGCCGGGGAGGGGGCGTTACAGGTGTGAATGGAACGCGGCGTCGTGACAAACAGAAAATCATCAATCAGTTTGCCGTCCGGCGAAACCGCCTGCGCCCGCACGCCTGCCGGCCAGGGCTGGAGATCGTTGACGGTCAGGCTGGGGCAATACTTTTGTACTCGCCGCAAATAGCCGCTTTTGCACAGCGAGTTTTTCATCTCGCCCAGTCCGGAAAGCAGATGGTTTTGCAGTACGCGGCGAATGCCGGCGGAGCGGAAAATCTCCAGGGTGTCGGTGAAGGAAACGTCGCGCTTACGGTAGCCTTCGCGTTTAAGCGCCAGCACCGCATTCGGCCCGACCGTAACGCTGCCGTCGATCATGCGGGTAAGATGGACGCCGAGAAACGGCATTGCTGGATCGGGGATCGGGTAGATCAAATGGTTAACGATCCGGTTGTGTCGCGGGGCCAGACGAAAGTACTCGCCGCGGAAAGGGCAGATAATAAAACCGGGCTCCACGCCCAGCATTTTGACCAGCCGATCCGCCATCAGCCCTGCACAGCCGATAAGCGTAGCGGTTTCGATTTCCCGACCTTGCGAGGTGCGAATGACAACGCCAGCGGCATGTTCTGTTAGCGCGCTGACCTCGGCATGGTAGATGATCTCGCCGCCTTTGGCCTGAAAGCGGTTCGCCATGGCCGTCGCGACATCGCGATAGCTGACAATCCCGCTGGAAGGGACAAAAATCCCGCCCAGGCCAATGATATTGGGTTCGCGTTCACGCAGTTCCGCCGCGCTTAACCACTCGCGCTCTAAGCCGTTGGCCGCCGTCCGCTCCCATAGCGCGCGCATCCGCGCCATTTCCAGCTCCGAGGTGGCGACCAACATTTTGCCGCAGGTGTCGTAGCGGATGTTGTTTTGATCGCAAAAGGTTTTGGTCGCCTGATTGCCTGCCAGACAAAACCGCGCTTTGAGGCTGCCGGGCGTGTAGTACACCCCGGCATGGATCACGCCGCTGTTATGCCCGGTCTGGTGGCAGGCTGGCGCGGACTCTTTTTCCAGCAACGCGATGCGCGCATCCGGGTAAACATCAATAAGTTGCATGGCGGTCGACATGCCGATAATGCCGCCGCCGATAATCACAAAATCATACATCCGCGTAATTCCTTCGCCGTGGCGCTTATTGGTGAGTTTGATAATGGCTGGCGGCGTAGGCGAAGTAACCGCGCTGGCGCATCAGTTCGCGACGCAAGTCAGGATGCGGCGTAAAACGATCGCGTCCATGTAGCCAGAACAGATTGTTAATCAGCAGGAATTTGCCGACCGGTACCGGTACGGAGAGGATGTTTTGACTGGTTTCCAGCGCGTCTGAAAGCTCGCTGAGCCAGACGCCTTCTTCAAAGTCTTTTGGCTGGACGAACTGGTCGATATAACGCATGACCGGGCGGCCTTGTTGGTCGACATCAAACACCGGGTGCCAGACGTCATGGCTAACATTCTTGCTTGGCGGCGCCGCCCAGCGCATGACGCGACGCGCCAGCGGATGGGTAAAAAACGACTCCAGATGTTCCCAGTCATCAAGGTGCAGCAGCAGCGAATTACCGCCTTCCATATTTTGTTCGTCGATTTTCATCATCAGCACGTAGTCGGTCACCTCCTCAACATAGGTGCCGTCATTGTGCAGTTCCATTACGCGGTGGGGCTGGCGCAGATAACTGTCGGAGTTGTCGACGTTTTTGACCACGAAACGCGCGTAATACTGGCCGCTCATCGCATCGTAGTTGGAGCGACCAATAAGATGCGCCACCGCCGTCGCCAGTTTGACCATCTCTTCTGCCTGTGCGACATCATCGATCCCTTCGGCGCTGATCAACAGCGCGCCTTGTGCACGGTTGAGGAGCGTTTTGATCAACAGCGGTTGTAGCTGATTGCCGCACAGATCGTCGAGGATCTTGCCGATTTTAAAACGTAAGAAAGATTTGTATTCCAGCGCCTGCACCGGCCACTGCGCAACCTGATGGAGAAATTGTCTTGTGGTATCCGCCGTAAACGTTAACGCCAGCAGGCGCGGCGACTGCGCCGAAGCGGCAAGGGTGAAACCAGTATGGCGTTGGGCTAAATCATCTGTGTTCGCTTTTACGGCAGTCAGTGCATTCATCAGAATCATTCCTCTCGGTAGATGGTCAGGGAGACATGGCGATGCTCATTTCGTAGCCATAAATTAAAAATATCGACATTTTTCAGGAACGCGTATGAAATAACCGCCTTTGTTTAATTATTGTGATCAAAAACAACAAATATTTAACAATGCGAAAGGTGAGGTTAACGGCGCCACGAGCCTGACAACGGCAAGAAGGGGTGTAAAATGAGCGAGTTATGGGGAGAGTGATGCTGGCGGGGTTGCCCGGCCTGGCACATGAGCGCGTAGGCCGGACAAGTACAACGTATTTCAGCAGTCAATTAACCGGCGTCAACCTGCGGTTTACGGCTGTGTTTACGGATCAGACGTAACACTGGCGGTACGACAATGACCATGATCGCCATGATCAGCAGGGCTTTGGCAACGCCGCTTTGCCACAAAATCGCCATATTGCCGTTACTGATAGAGAGTGCGCGGCGCAGGTTCTGCTCCAGCATTTCCCCCAGTACGAATCCCAGGATCAGCGGCGACATGGGGAAGTGCATTTTACGTAAAATGTACCCTAACACGCCGAGCGCGACCATCAGCACCAGATCGAAGGTGGTGCTGTGTACCGCATACACCCCTACCGCCGATACGGCAGCGATGGCGGGTACCAGGAACCACAGCGGAATGGTGAGCATACGGGTGAACAGACCGATCAACGGGATATTCATGATCAGCAGCATCACGTTCGCAATCAGCAGCGCAGCGATGAGTCCCCAGACGATATCCGGCTGTTCGGTGAACATCGCCGGGCCTGGCGTGATGTTGTACAGCGTCAGCGCCCCCATCATCACTGCCGTAGTGCCGGAACCGGGAACGCCCAGCGTCAGCATCGGGATGAAGGAGCCGCAGGCAGAGGCGTTGTTTGCCGCCTCCGGCGCCGCGACGCCGCGAATATCCCCTTTGCCGAAGCTATCGCTGTTGCCGCTGAGTTTTTTCTCGGTCATATAGGTAATGGCGCTGGCGATGGTCGCCCCGGCGCCGGGCAATACGCCGACAAAAAAGCCGATTACCGAAGAACGCAGGGTGGTGCCGATACACTGCGCGCCTTCTTTCAGGTTGAACAACATTCGACCCGTTTTGCGGACCATTGTTTGCCCGCTGCTGGTATGTTCCAGCATTAAAAGTATTTCTGATACCGAGAACAGGCCGATCACCACGACGATAAACTGTACGCCGTCGGAAAGATGAACGCTGTCAAAGGTAAAGCGATAAACCCCGGTGTTGGCGTCCACGCCGACGGTCGCAAGGCCAAGACCGATCAGCGCTGCCAGAAATGATTTAAGCGGGTTTTGCGCCATCATGCTGCCAAGACAGGCGATGGCAAAAACCATTAAGGCGAAATATTCCGCCGGACCGAAGGCCAGCGACCATTGCGCCAGTAAAGGGGCAAACAGAATGATGCCGCCGATAGCGATTAATGAACCGAAAAATGAGCTGACTGCGGAAATCGACAGCGCTACGCCGCCTTTCCCTTGCTGTGCCATCGGGTAACCGTCCAGCGCCGTCATGATCGCCGCCGCATCGCCGGGGACGTTGAGCAATATGGAGGAGATCCTGCCGCCATACTCACAGCCAATGTACACCGTCGCCAGCAGAATTAGCGCCGACTCCGCAGGCAGATGCAACGCAAAGGCCAGCGGCAGTAAAATTGCCACGCCGTTGATCGGTCCCAGGCCCGGCAGCAGACCGACGATCGTGCCCACGAAGCAGCCAATCAACGCGATAACCAGGTTTTCCGGCGTCATCGCCACCGCAAAGCCCTGAGAAAGATATATCCAGGTATCCATCGTTGCTCCGTTAACTCAGCCAGGCGCCGAGAGGTAAGGTGACATCAAGCAGCCGGTCAAAGGCATACCACAGCAGAATGCCTAATACCGCGCCGGAGATACCCGCCGCTGGAATCGTGGCGCCGAACAGCATCCCGATAACCATGGTGAGAAGCGCGGTGGCGATGGGAAAACCCAGCCATTCGAATCCCCAGGCATACATCAACAGGATGATGATCATGGTAACTAGCTTTTGCAGAACATGGCGGCGCGGCCAGCTCACCGTGTCGGGATGGCGCAATAACAGCGCCAGCGCGCAGAGCGCCATCAGGCCGATAATCCCCAGCGGAAAAGGGCGGGGGCCGACGGGTTCATAGCTGTATTCGCTTTGGATCTGCCAGGCGATGAATAGCCCGGCAATACAGAGCAACAGCCAGATACCCGCAAAGATACGATCGCTCATCATTGCCTCCGCGATTATTTCGCGAGTCCGAAGGCTTTCGCCTGTTCACGGTAATCAGTAACCTGTTTTTTCACGTAGTCATCGAGCTGCTGGCCGGTCATGTCGAACTCAAACAGGCCGCGCAGATCGCGCTGCTTTTTAAACTCGTCGGTTTGCTGAAGCTTCTTGAAGGTATCCACCCACCACTGGTAATCGGCATCGCTGACTTTGGGCCCGACGTAGAAGCCGCGAATAATCGGCCACACCAGGTCGTAGCCCTGTTCTTTAGCGGTAGGGATATTGGCAAGCTGGCCCGGCAGACGATTTTCTGAAAAGACGGCAAGCACGCGGATTTTGTCGCCGCCCAGATAAGGCACCATTTCACTGAGATCGCCGGAGACAACCTGAACATGGTTGCCCATTAATGCCGTCACCGGCTCGCCGCCGCCCTCAAAGGCAACGTAGCGCATCTTGTGCGGGTCGACGTTCGCCTTTTGCGCCAGCAACGCCGACTTCATCCAGTCCTGGCTGCCAATAGAGGCGCCAGCGCCAATGACCACGCTGTTGGGATCTTTTTCCATCGCCGTCATCAGATCTTTCAGCGTTTTCCACGGGGAATCCGCACGCACGGCGATCATGCCGTAATCAGTGCCCACGCTTGCCAGCCAGCGCACATCATCCACGCCGTAGCGACCAAATTTCCCCTGCGACAGGTTGAGCAGCGAACCGCCGGAAAAGGCGACCACAGTCCCGGGTTCGCCAGGGCGTTGGGCGACTATCGCGTTATAGGCCACAGCGCCGACGCCGCCGGGCATATACGTTACCCGCATGGGTTTCTCGATTGCGCCAGTCTCCAGCAAACTCACCTGAATCAGCTTACAGGTAAGGTCGAAACCGCCGCCAGGTTTGGCTGGCGCGATACATTCCGTTCGCGACGGCGCCTCCTGCGCCAGAACAGAGGTACTCATTAATAAAATGCTTGCAGTAAGGGTACGAAGTAATTGTTTTTTCATTTTTTATCCTCACGCCGGACGTCCGGATTTTTCAGGTTCGGAAGAAGATTTTTGTGATTATGTGAGCCGACATGTAGCAGTTCGGTTGCGTGATTGTTAAAACAATAACCTTTCAATTCCCTTTCAATGCGGCAGAAACTTTACAGGATGTGATATGCGTCTCTTATTGGCGGAAGATAACCGTGAGCTGGCTCACTGGCTGGAGAAAGCGCTGGTGCAAAACGGCTTTGCCGTGGACTGCGTATTTGACGGCCTGGCGGCTGACCATCTTCTGCACAGTGAAATGTACGCGCTGGCGGTGCTGGATATCAATATGCCGGGAATGGATGGACTGGAGGTGGTGCAACGGCTGCGTAAACGCGGTCAGACCTTGCCCGTTTTGCTGCTCACGGCGCGAAGCGCGGTGGCGGATCGCGTAAAAGGTCTCAACGTCGGCGCGGATGACTATCTGCCGAAACCCTTTGAACTGGAAGAGCTGGATGCCCGTTTACGGGCCTTGCTCCGACGCAGCGCTGGGCAGGTTCATGAAGTTCAGCAACTGGGGGAATTGATCTTTCATGATGAAGGGTATTTTCTGTTACAGGGACAGCCGTTAGCGCTGACGCCGCGTGAGCAGGCGCTCTTAACCGTATTGATGTACCGACGAACGCGGCCGGTTTCGCGTCAGCAGCTTTTTGAACAGGTGTTCAGCCTGAACGATGAGGTAAGCCCTGAAAGCATCGAACTTTATATTCATCGACTGCGTAAAAAACTCCAGGGAAGCGATGTACGAATTACGACGCTGCGCGGCCTGGGTTATGTGCTGGAGCGCGGCGATGAAGTGGGTTAAGCCGCAATCGTTGTACCTGCAACTCTTGCTGTTCCTGGGGTTGCCGCTGATTCTGCTATGGGGGCTGTCGGCGTTTAACAGTTATGTCAATGCGCTACAGGCCGCCACTCAGGCTTATGACCGTACGTTGCTCTCCTCGGCGCGAACGGTATCGGAACGGCTGGTGGTGCGCAATAACCATCTGGAAGTTAACGTGCCCTGGGTGGTGCTGGATAGCTTCGAGCTTAATATGAATGATCGGCTCTATTACAAAGTCGTCGACCCTTCCGGAAAGGTTATTTCCGGTTATGACGATCTGCCTGCCATGCCGCCCGCTACGCCTCGTACCCGGCTTTATCCGGCGCTGGCGTGGTTCTATCATACCGAGTATCGCGGCGAGGCGATCCGCGTGGCGCGTTTGCTACAGCCGGTCAACGAAGGCGGCATTATCGGCATGGCGGAGATTTATGTCGCAGAGACGCTGCAGTCCCGTCGTTATCTGGCGGGCCAACTGCTGTTCTCTTCCTGGATCTCACAGGGGCTGCTGGTGTTGCTGACCCTGGTGCTGGTTGGCTGGTTATTACGCCGGATCCTGCGCCCTATGCGTCAACTTTCGTCATTAATGGTACGCCGCGAACCGGGTCTGTTAACGCCGCTGCCGGAACTGCTGCCGTGGTCGGAAACACGCTTGTTAATCGTGGCGTTTAATCGCTACATTGACAGGCTCCGCGGCATCCTCTCCCGGCAGGAACGCTTTAGCGCCGATGCTTCTCACCAGTTAAAAACGCCGCTGGCGGTGTTAAAAACGCAGGCGGCGGTGGCGTTAGCCAGCCAGCACCCTCATCACTGGTACGAAAGTCTGCAGGCGATGAGCGTAACGCTGGATAGCACCATTCAGCTCACGGAAAGATTGTTGCAACTTTCTGCGGTAAAGCATAAAGAGCAGGGCGAGCGGCGTTTTTCCCCGGTGAATCTGTACGATATCGTACAGAGCGGCTGTTTTACCCGCCTGGCGCAGGCGCGGAGTAAACATATCGACCTGGGCTACGAAGGCGAACAGGAAGCGATGTGGATCGAGGGGGATGAGGTACTGCTTAGCGAGCTGTGCGGAAACTTGCTGGATAATGCGCTGAAATACACGCCTGAGCAAGGCATCGTCACCGCGCGGCTTGAACGGGATAGTGATGCCGTGACGCTGGTTGTCGAAGATAGCGGCCCCGGTATTGATGATGAACACATCCATCTGGCGCTACAGCCGTTCCACCGGCTCGATAATGTAGGAAATGTGGCCGGGGCGGGCATTGGTCTGGCTTTGGTCAATGATATCGCACGCCTGCACCGTACTCATCCCCATTTTTCCCGTAGCGAAGCGTTGGGAGGGTTATACGTTCGGATACGCTTTTTAAGCCTTGTTCCGCAGTAATGCGCACAAATGTGTCAGCGGTAAAGCACGTTTACAAAAAGTCGCATCTTGAGGTGTGACGTTTTAATCAAATGATCATACATTCCCCCTACAAACCGTAGCGTTAATTAAAAATATAGTGGGTGCAGGGGCATGAATAATCATACTAAACGACGGGGAATAGCATTAACCGTCTTTCTTGTTGGGGTTAACATCCTGGCCTGGATTTGGGCGTTCTGTGTTTTTCATCACCATGCCGTCATGCTAAGCGCAGCCATACTGGCGTATAGCTTTGGGCTGCGTCATGCGGTTGATGCCGATCATATCGCAGCCATCGATACCGTCACCCGTAAACTGATGCAGCAGGGTAAAACGCCTTTAGGCGTGGGGGCGTTTTTTTCATTGGGTCATTCGACCATTGTCGTTCTGGCATGTCTGGCGATTGTTGTGACGTCGATGGCATTTCGCGATCGTATTGATGTTTTGCATCAATATGGTTCGTTGATTGGTACGGCTGTTTCCGCTTTTTTTCTGCTGGCGATGGCCCTGCTTAACCTGTTTATTTTGTTCAACGTCTGGCGGCAATTTCGCTCGGTTACCCGCGGCGAGTCAGTGAGGGCGCATGACGAGGCGATACCTGGCGGGCTGATGACGCGTATATTTCAGCGTACGTTTCGTTTGGTCACTTCCAGTTGGCATATGTATTTTGTCGGTTTTCTGTTTGGTCTGGGATTTGATACCGCAACCGAGGTTGGGTTGCTGGGCATTTCCGCTTCAGCAGCTAACCAGGGGCTATCTCTCTGGTCGATGATGATTTTTCCTGTGCTGTTTACCGCCGGGATGGCGCTGGTGGATTCCCTGGATAACTTTGTCATGGTCGGCGCTTACGGTTGGGCTTTCTCGCATCCATTACGTAAGCTTTATTATAATATGACCATTACCGCCGCATCCGTCATTGTCGCGCTGGCGATTGGCGGGCTTGAGGCGCTGGGGTTGATTGATGATGCGTTACAGTTAAGCGGAACATTTTGGCAGACCGTAAGCACGCTTAACGATCATATGGGGAATGTGGGCTTCTGGGTAGTGGGCGCTTTTGTGCTATTCTGGCTGCTCTCGTTGTTGAATTATCGCTGGCGCGGCTATGATAAAATCACCCTCAATACCTGATTGATTTCTGTAAAAATAACATTTCGGCAGTGGTGTCATATCATTGCCGAAGCATTTTATCTCCTGAGAGTATATTCTTCCCGGTAAGTGCGTTATTTTTCATGCTTGCCTTTCGTTATCAATTTAAGCAATCCGATATAACATACAATACCAAAAATAATAATAACAGTTGTATACCCAAGAATCAGCCAGTCTGCATGTGTCATAATATAATCCAGTTATCAGGTATCCCGTGTTAAGGCGATCTTTAAGCCTGTTGTCAGCAAGAACCACTGTACCCGTTCAGTGCTGTTGACAATAACGTATTGTTTATGCACAAGAGCGTTGTTACAAATAACGTATGCATTGAGCATAGACCCCACCCGCATTTTTGTAATGCCATAAAGCAAGGCTACACCTTTAATCTACTGACGGTATGCCAGGCCAGAAGAGATAAAATGGTGGTTGTCATCATCATCTGTTCCTGACGCCAGGTTAATGACACACACATATGAAAATGTATAACCGCTGCACGCTTTTTAGCACGTTATCTGTAACATACCGTGTTAATCAATTCCATAAAACCGAGTATAGTGTAAGTGAATTTCGAGTAATTGTCATTATGATTATATGGTGGTTAACTTATTTTTTAAATTCTGATTAAATTTTAGTTTTTTATCAGTTCATCAGGATTTATGAAAAATCTGGACGTAAAAAACATATTTACGTCCAGGCTTTCTTTTTAGCAAATCGATTTCCCGGTAAAATAGGGGGTCGACCACATGCGCTTATATTCCCATTCAGGCTTTAGTATGCCGATGGAAAAAAGCAATTTTTTTTGTCTTTCCTGGCAGTAATTTCTGGCGCGGCTAATATTTAGCCACATTAGTATGCTGCCGGGACTGAGTGGCCTGCACTCATTTTTAATTGCACCATTAGATACGTCAAAGTAGACGTTCATCTGGCTTTCAGATTTCAGTACGATATCAAATGCACAGGGTATCCCTTCAATATAAAGAATATGCCCAAACAGAAGGTGATGCAGTTGACTAAAAAAGTTGGCAAGGTTATCAGCGGGATAGCAGGATGAAGTATTGCCGAAACGAGACCGAAATAACTCGATAAAAATATGAGTCAGTTCATCAGAAGAACAATCAGCAACGCTTTTTACACTTCCGCCTTTTTTAAGAAATCGCTGATATTCATTACGGCGTGTTTTTTCAAACTTAGAAGAGAACGCTTCTTTGACCAGACAATTTTGTTTTTTTCTGGTGAGTTTCCATATGGCATTGCGTATTTGTGGCTGATGTAACGCCGAAAGTCGGTTAGTACGATCGGGTAAGAAGCAGCGTAAATCTGGTGCCATCGGAATAAGTATCTCATCTGACGATAGCGGGAAGGTTCTGCGCGTCAGGATGCCAATATTCTGATCATTACAAATAAAGTAGGCGCCTTTAATCTTATCATCTTCTTCATAGTGGAAGAATTTAAAATGCCAGTTATGGCGCTTCATAAAATAATCAACAATATCTGGGTGCATATTGATACTACCGCCGTATTGCGCAAACACCTCCCGGTATAGGGTAAAGGAAGACGGCTGCCAGCGGGTTAATATACGCTTAACTTCTTGTATTTTCACCAAAACTCCTGACTTGGCTTACTGAAAATTCTATTTTGTATTATTTTTTTGCTTAACCAAATAAAAATGTGACAAATGTTTAGCTTGTATTTAATGGTTAACATGCTAATCGATGACGTTATGGTGAAGGGAATAAGATTAAGATGTTGATCATAGCATGAGTGAAAGCGACGGTTTAATGCCGCGCTTTTCACTCGCAAGCCATTCTGTATTTAACCATCCAGTAGCGATACAGATTTCAAAGAGATCCGCTGAACGGTAGCAGGATCTGCACATCCGCGTATGAAATAGTTCTACCGGGAGAGGCTGTTAACCTCTTGTATTATTGTATCCAGAATATGATAGCGTTTCCGATACTCTGCGCGTTTTTTGCTGGGGATACTTTCAGGCGCTTTACGCATCACCTGTGATGGCAGATGATATAAGGCACCTTTCTTAACGCCGTTTAGCGACTCCCAGAATTCACTATAGCTGGCCACAAAAGTTTTTTTCTTCTGGAATAAGTACCTGAGTTGACGATAAACATGGTTGTTTTCACTTACCGCATAAATCTCGTCGACATTACAGGCCTGCATCAATGTCGCAAATGCTTCATACAGCATCCGTTTAGGAAAGAGACCGTAACAATCTTTGGTGGCGTTACGTATGACTTGTGGGCCGATATGTTTACTGGGCCCTTGTAACCCGGCAACCAGCGCTATTTGCTTCCCTTCATGGCGGATAAAGGAAAATGATAAACGTGCCAACGGCGTATCATTGAAGCACAGCGTTAATGTCAGCTCACCTTCTCTGTCATAGCCACAGGGACCGCAGTAGATATCTACCAGAGCACCGTTTTTTCCTTCCAGGTGAGCGAGTAAGATTTGTTCCTCGGACAGAAGGATCTTTTTAATTTTACTTTCCGGAAAGGACTGAACGAACTGGTAGTGTTCCAGAATAGCTCTTGCCCGGCAACGTATGCTAAGCCCGGTATACAAATAGGGCCGCTGGATTTTTGCCGGCAATAGGGGACGATGAATGATCAGCGTTCTGGGCTGAGACAGATGGCATAATTCATTGAAGTATTTAATTGTCGTTACGGGGTTAATAAGGCAACGTAATACAAATTTATAGCGAAACTTACGCTCTCCCCAGCGTTTATGGCGATAAGGCGTCTGCGCCATGACTTCTTTTAACATTAATAATGGATTATATCTTTCCATATCACTTTGCTGCATCGTCATACTACGTCCCTACTACTCGATAGACTTATAACCGAGACGGTAGCCTGATTGAGTTAAACGTAAAGGCAACGAAGAAGGCCTGTACAGACGACGTTGTTAAACAGTTTATCAATGGCAGCAATAAAACGCCTGAACACGCTTTTTAATAGATTTTCTGCTAATGAGTGGGATGAGTCCTGAACGTAGTATTAAAACGAATGCCGCGTTTATTATTTTAAATAATGTTTATACTCTAAATAATTCGAGTTGCAGGATGGCGGCAAGCGAGCGAATCCCCAGGAGCTTACTAAAGTAAGTGACTGGGGTGAGGGAACGCAGCCGCAGCACATGCAACTTGAAGTATGACGAGTATAAGCCAATATATTTATTTGGCTGGTATTGTGTAAGTCAGACAGCAAAGCACCGTGATACGTGATTATGTAACCAGACGCAAAGGGGGTATTCACCTTATCTCTAAATGCAAATCTATATGATAAATTTTATCATGTACTGTGTTGCTCTCTCTGGGAGAAAATATATGGAGCGTTCACTCGATAGTCTGGCTGGTATGGCTACATCTGCTTTTGGCGCGGGGACTTCTGCTGCTATGCGGCAAGCCACCTCTCCCAAAACCATTCTGGAATATATCATTAACTTTTTTACCTGTGGTGGGGTGCGTCGGAAAAATGAAGCACAATATCAGGAATTGATAGACACTATGGCTGATACATTGAAAAGTTCAATGTCTGACAGAGGTGCTCCGTTGCCAGAAAACATCATACTGGAGGATATGGATGGGTGTCGTGTCGAATTTAATCTTCCTGGTGAGAATAACGAAGCTGGACAAGTTATTGTACGGGTCAGTAAAGGCGACCATTCTGAGATGAGAGAAATTCCGCTTGCCTCTTTTGAAAAAATATGTCGAGCTTTACTATTCAGATGCGAATTTTCTCTCCCTCAGGATTCTGTAATATTAACTGCCCAGGGAGGCATGAATCTTAAAGGCGCTGTCCTTACCGGAGCAAATCTGACGGCAGAAAATTTATGTGGCGCAGACCTAAGCGACGCAGATTTAGGGGGGGCAGTACTGTTTATGGCGGATTGTGACGGTGCAAATTTTAAGGGCGCAAATCTATCGGGAGCATCATTAGGCGACAGTAATTTAATGAACGCCTGTCTGGAAGATAGTATTATGTGTGGCGCTACCCTCGATCGCGCTAATCTTACTGGTGCCAATTTACAACACACAAGTCTGTTAGGCTGTAGCATGGTAGAATGTAATTGTTCCGGTGCAAATATGGATCACACTAATCTTTCAGGTGCAACCCTTATACGTGCCGATATGAGCGGTGCGACATTAAAGGGTGCTACTATAATGGCTGCTGATATGGAAGGCGCTATCTTAACCCGGGCAAACCTGCGAAAGGCGAGTTTCATTTCTACGAACCTGGACGGGGCTGATTTGGCTGAGGCTAATTTAAACAATACCAGTTTTAAAGATTGTACACTAACCGATTTGCGTACTGAAGACGCCACAATGTCTACAAGTACACAAACACTCTTTAACGTATTTTATAGTGAAAATATTTAGCCCTACTTGACGTAAATCTGAAATAAAAGAAATGTAAGAATAACTATCTGCTACTGAATAGTAGCTGAGAGTAAATTATTTACAGTGTCTTTTATTATTACAGGAGTATGCGACGGTAAAAATATCTGAATAACCATTTCTATTTTCTCAAGTAGAACTTCCAACTAAAGCGAATTGTTTGAAAAGGAAAACGCTATGCCTGGATGTATAAGTGCCTGTTCGTGCGTTGCCAGCCCAACGCCTCCCGAGCCTAAGGGCCCCCCTAAGCCTAAGTGGATAGAGTTAAAAGGTTATTGTGTTACATGTACTCATGAGTCTGATATTCGCCCGCCTTCTGAAAGGGAAGACAGACGACAGAGAAAAATACAGGCGATTGAACTTTATTGGTTGCGGCGTCTCCTGGACGACTTGGGAATACAAGAAGGTACTTCTCAAGACACGGCAGTAAAACCCACTAACTGTGGGTTGTCATATTTTCCAGTAGCTCCTGGAGAACGAGAAACCGATGTTTGATGGTTTTCTGTCTGCAAAGCGCCTGATAAATATTACCAGGCGCTTTGTATTTTGGCACCAACATCACTTTCATCATCAAATATCGAATGACTACAATCGTATCCGATCCCACCATTACCCAGACGGAAAGTCGCTGGCAAACTGTAAGAACGGTTCGCCGTCGGCAGGGAAGCGGCGGTGAACCCTGAACCGCGCTATACCATCTTATCTGGTTGTTTATTATCATTAATGCTTTGAAAAATAATTAATTTCCTCTATTCCTGTTTTGTAAAACCTTCGTTCAGTAGGCGCATTCTGCCCCCCTTCCCGGATTACTGGCAAAGTGGAGCCCGGACAGAGAGTCATATTGCAAAATCCCGTTTCCGTTTTTTTATTACCAGATTTTTGCGGTTGAAAGATTGCCTTTTTCTTAATTGAATGATAATTATTATCATTAGCATATGATAATAATTACTATATAGCCGTAACCTGGCAAGGATGTGAGTTTGAGGGCAACAGCGCTACTTTAGACATTATTTAGGGAATGGGTATGAGAGTTAAGAAGTTCATCTGGTTAATAACCGTGGTTTCTACAGGGATTAATAGTCCATTATCAGCAGCAGAATCTACAGACGACAACGGCGAAACGATGGTGGTTGAATCCACTGCCGAGCAAGTATTAAAGCAACAGCCGGGCGTTTCGATTATTACTCGTGACGATATTCAAAAGAATCCTCCCGTTAACGATCTTGCCGATATTATTCGTAAGATGCCTGGGGTTAATCTTACCGGCAATAGCGCCTCGGGGACGCGCGGAAATAACCGACAAATTGATATTCGTGGTATGGGGCCGGAAAATACCTTAGTGCTGATTGACGGCGTGCCGGTGACGTCGCGAAATTCGGTTCGCTATAGCTGGCGCGGAGAACGCGACACCCGTGGCGATACAAACTGGGTACCGCCGGAGATGGTAGAACGTATTGAAGTGATCCGTGGGCCCGCCGCCGCGCGCTATGGCTCCGGTGCCGCAGGCGGGGTGGTGAATATCATCACCAAACGCCCCACTAATGACTGGCACGGCTCGCTGTCGCTCTATACCAACCAGCCGGAAAGCAGCAAAGAAGGTGACATCCGGCGGGGTAACTTTAGCCTTAGCGGCCCGTTGGCTGGAGATACGTTGACGATGCGCCTGTACGGTAATCTCAACAGAACCGATGCCGATAGCTGGGATATTAACTCCTCCGCCGGTACCAAAAATGCCGCCGGACGGGAGGGGGTCACCAATAAAGATATTAATAGCGTCTTCTCATGGAAAATGACCCCGCAGCAAGTCCTTGATTTTGAAGCGGGATACAGTCGGCAGGGGAATATCTATGCCGGCGATACGCAAAACAGTACTTCAAACGCGGTTACCAAAAGTCTGGCGCAGTCCGGGCGGGAGACCAATCGCCTGTACCGGCAGAATTACGGTCTAACTCATAACGGCATCTGGAACTGGGGGCAAAGCCGCCTGGGGTTCTACTATGAAAAAACCGATAATACCCGCATGAATGAGGGGCTCTCCGGCGGCGGCGAGGGGCGTATTACCAACGACCAGACGTTCACCACTAACCGCCTGACCTCGTATCGCACCAGCGGCGAGGTGAATGTCCCGGTGATATGGCTATTTGAGCAAACGCTCACCGTCGGCGCGGAGTGGAACCGCGATGAGCTGAACGATCCTTCCTCTACCAGTCTGACGGTTAAGGATAGCAATATCGCCGGGATTCCCGGTTCGGCGGCTAACCGTAGCAGCAAAAATAAATCGGAAATCAGTGCGCTGTACGTTGAAGATAATATCGAACCCATGGCCGGTACCAATATTATTCCGGGTCTGCGTTTTGACTATTTGAGCGAATCCGGGAGTAATTTTAGTCCCAGTCTTAACCTTTCCCAGGAGTTAGGTGAATACGTCAAGGTGAAAGCCGGTATTGCCCGGGCCTTTAAGGCACCGAACTTGTATCAAACCAGTGAGGGGTATTTACTCTATTCGAAAGGCAACGGTTGTCCAAAAGATATTACGTCGGGCGGCTGTTACCTGGTCGGTAATAAGAATCTCGATCCTGAAATTAGTATCAATAAAGAGATTGGGCTGGAATTTACCGTAGACGATTACCACGCAAGCGTCACGTATTTCCGTAACGATTATCAGAATAAGATTGTCGCAGGTGATAAAATTATTGGCAGAAGCGCATCTGGCGCTTATGTATTGCAGTGGCAGAACGGCGGTAAAGCGCTGATTGAAGGTATTGAAGCCAGCATGGCTGTTCCGCTGATGCCGGACCGTCTGAACTGGAATACCAATGCGACTTATATGATCGCTTCTGAGCAAAAAGATACCGGCAATCCCTTATCGATAATCCCGAAATATACGGTGAATACCTTCCTCGACTGGACTATTACCAGCGCGCTCTCCGCTAACGTCAACTGGACGTTATACGGCAAGCAAAAACCGCGAACACATGCGGAGTCGCGTAGTGAAGAGACCAAAGGATTGTCCGGGAAAGCGCTGGGGGCTTACTCACTGGTTGGTGCTAACGTTAACTATGATATCAAT
Source organism: Salmonella sp. SAL04157 (assembly GCF_046551635.1). Taxonomy (NCBI): domain Bacteria; kingdom Pseudomonadati; phylum Pseudomonadota; class Gammaproteobacteria; order Enterobacterales; family Enterobacteriaceae; genus Salmonella; species Salmonella sp. SAL04157. Next base: position 79,154 of record NZ_JBGDVS010000001.1, on the reverse strand, counting down.
AAGAACCTGCGTCTTAATGTCGGTATCAGCAATATCTTCGATAAACAGATCTATCGCTCCGCCGAAGGGGCAAATACCTATAACGAACCGGGTCGGGCTTATTATGCTGGTGTGACGGCCTCGTTTTGATGGATTATGCCCGCCGCTGGCGGACATAATCTGGCGGCGGGTTAATGGCAGCGTGGTTTTTGGCTTGCCGGTTCGCGACTGATATCCAGCAATGCACTGCGAAAAGAGGCGTTAAACATGGGCCCGTGGCCCAGGCCCGGGTAATGCTGCAGGGCCGCGTTAACGCCGTTGTTCTCAAGCGTTCTCACGGCCTCCTGAACTTTTTGCAGGAGCTCGGCCATCTGGCGTTGCCTGCTATCCCCATTCGACGCTGAACCTTCCATTATGATGAGTTTTTTATGGCAGAACGGCGACGGCTTCACTGTCGTAAGGCGATTCAACAGGGCAAAATTATCCCTGCTGAGTGACGGGCTGGCGCTGTAATAGATATGAAAGAAGGATGACGACAGCCAGGAGTCCAAAACGAACAGGCCGCCATAAGAATGTCCCCATACCCCGCGCCGTTCGGGGTTGATGGTTATTCCTTGTTCCACCTGCGGCGCAATATGTCTCTCCAGTAGCTGGCGGAACGCTGGCCCGCCGCCGGTTTTACGATGAAAACGCGGGTTATTTTCACTGCCATCGCGATCGATTCCCGTCGCCGGCGTATAGTCATAAGCTCTGCCGTTAAGATCAAACGGCAGGTTAGTTTGATAGCCAATCGCCACAATCACCGGCGGCGAGTGGTCTGCCAGTTGTTTGAGCAACGCCTCCGGCAGCCTGTCCATCACTGCGTTGCCGTCCAACATATATAAGACAGGATAACCCGACGGCGGGGCGGCTTTATTGGGAATAGCGGTCCATACCCGGTAATGTCTTGCGCCATCGGCAGATTGAAAGTCATTGACCCTAAAATGGTAATATCCCGAACCTTTATCAGCGATATTCGGCCCTAATGGCTGCATATCCGGCTGCGCATAACTCAGCGCGCTAGAACAAAAACTCACTAAAAATAGCGCCATGCGATAGCACTTGTTGTGGTACTGGCGACCATACATCGGATGTGATTCCTTTTTGGCAGGTGAAGTTTTATCGGGGCAGTAGACGTAATCCGTCAATCAGCGCGCCGCGCCACCAGGCATAATCGTGACCGCCGGTGTACACGCTGCAATGGCTTTCAACGCCGGCGGCGCGCAATTTTTCATGCAACTGTTTGACCTGCGGGACCGTCGAACCTTCCAGCGATCCCACGCACAGATGCGTACGTACGGCTGGCGAGGGCGCGGATAACACATGTTCACTGACCCATGAGCGCTCTTCTGCGCTGAAATGGGGCGGGCGATTGCGGTTGTCCGGCGTCCACCACATAGAGGGGGAGTGGCTCAGCACCAGGCCGAAGTTCTCTGGCGCGTGGCGGGCCGCCATCAGCGCGGTCACGCCGCCGAGGCTTTGCCCTGCCAGCACCGTTTGTGTACGGTCCGCCCACCGCCGTTCCGGGTATTTGGCGCGAAGGGTTGGCAGCAGGCGTTCGGCAATGTCGAGCACCAGCTCGCGGCGACCGCCGAGGATTGCGACGCGTTCACGCGCGTTGATGTTATCAATGCCGAGTACGGCCACCGGCGCGATGCGTCCGCTGCGGATGGCAGCGTCAATGGCGGCACTTACCCCAAGATGGTCGAACCAGATCTCGCCATCCGTGAGTACCAGTAAGCCCAGCGGTTGTACGACAGGAACGTCAGGAAGATACAGCCGCACACGGCGACGTTGTCCGGCGAGCCGATGTTCTGAGGTGAAAAGCTGCCCGGCGTAAGCGCGACAGCCTGACCACTCCTCCTGTGCCGGGGCGTGATCCAGCGCCAGAACGGATTCCTGCGCATTGCCCCGAACATTTATTCCCGGCGTGCTGTTCAGTGGGTCCGCCTTCCCGACAAGGGAGGCGAAACGGCTTCCAAGCTGCAACACCGTCTCGTCCGGGGTTTCCGGTGGTATTTCGACCATCGTATAGGAACCGCAGTAGGATGCCGGTAAGCGAAGCGTCAGATGCCAGATATCCGTTGTGGGCAGTTGCGTCATCATACCTTTCGCCACGTTATCTTTATCGGTGACACGGTTCAGGCGGACATAAACCCCCCGCAGAGGAGAGGCGGCACGCCACAGGAAGGTGACTTCCCGTTCATCGTCTGCGTCGTTAATGGCTGTCACCAGCGGCAGCGCGAGCGAGTTTGCTTCTCGCCAGAAGTGAGAAGCGTCAACCTGGCTTCCGGCGGCGAGTTGGCGGCGAAGGCGCGTAGCGGTCTGTATAGCGACAGGAGCGACGGGCGGGCTCAGTCTCATTTTCTGTATTCCATCTCATTTATATTTCGGTCAGTATCAATAGCTAAAGCGGCTGTTACAGGAACAGCCGCTTGCGGGCTTTCTTTTGCGTAAATCGTGGCGATAAAAACTATCCTATGACCTCTCCTTGCGTATCGCGTGTCTGGCCGATGCTGTCCCGCCACAGACGAGCATACAGGCCATGAGCCGCTATCAACTGCTCATGGCTACCATATTCAGCGATACATCCTTTATCGATTACGACAATAACATCGCAGCGGCGAGCGGTGGTCAGTCGGTGCGCGACGATAAGCGCGATGCGTTTCTCGGTGTGCGTCACTCCGGTAAGCGAGGTTATTAAGCGCTCCTCGGCGCTGCGGTCGATACGCGCTGTCGCCTCGTCGAGCAGCAGAATGTGCGCCTGCGCCAGTTGCGCGCGGGCGAGGGCAATCAACTGACGCTGGCCCGCGGACAGATCCGTGCCGCCGTTATTGACCGGAGTACGAAACCCCAGCGGCAGATGTTGCACAGTTTCAAAGAGTCCCGCCCGTCGCGCCGCGATCTCTACCTCCGTGTCGCTGCTGTCTGGCCGCGAATAGCGGATATTTTCGGCAATATCGCCGCTAAATAATGCGACATCCTGAGTGACCAGCCCCGTCTGGCGACGATAATCACTAAGCGACGCGGCATCAATTAGGCGCTCACCGACACGGATTTGCCCGCTGCCGGGAGAGTAGAGCCCGGCCAGCAGCTTGATCAGCGTCGATTTGCCGACGCCGCTACGTCCGACCACCGCGACTACCGTTCCTGGCGGAATGGTGAGCGAGAGATTATCAAGCACAGGTTGCGTTTTTTCGGGATAGCGGAATGTCAATGCCTCCAGACGTAGCGCGCCGCCAGTGCCAGGCGTTATGGATGACGGTTCAATATTCTCCGTTTCCTCAGTCGCCAATAGCGCATTGATATGTTTGCCGCTGGCGGTCGCCTGCTGCCAGGAATCAACAATGCCTGACAACTGCTGTACCGGGCCATAAAATTGTCCCAGTAGCAGGAAGAACGCCGCCAGTATCCCGGGCGTCATTTCGCCTCCGGCGACCCGAGTCGCCCCGATTAAAAGCACGGCGGCATAGGCGGCCTCGGTGCAGAAGGTCAGGAACGGAAAATAGACAGCAAGGTATTTTTGCGCCCGCACGCGGGTGGCGCGGAAGTTGTCTGATAACGCCCGTAGCCTGGCGGCTTCCTGCTTCTGTTGGCCGTGTGACTGAACTACCCGCATACCGGAGACCTTTTCCTGAAGCGTACTGTTCACCTTACCAATTTCCAGCCGTGCCTGGGCGTAGGCAGGCGAGCTCAAACGGCGGTAAATCCACGTCGCCAGCATTACTACAGGCACGGCGCTTAATGCCGTTAATGCAAGAATGGGGTCAAGCCAGAACATTGCCGCGGCGATAGCGACCATCGTCACGATGCTGGTGGCCGCGCTGGCAAGACCGTTTTGCAGAAATCGGGCGAGTGAATCAACGTCGACGGTCATGCGAGTAAGACGCGAGTCGATGTGCTTCTCGTGCCAGGGAAGACTCAGGCGTAGCAGGTGGCTGAAGCTGCGTAAGCGTACCGTATGCTGTACCGACTCTGCCGCGCGGGCGGCGAAGATCGTTTGCAGCGCATAGCAGCACCAACCGATCGCCACCAGGCACAGCGCGAGCAGGGCGCATATGCCAATAGTCGACATATCCCCTGCGGCAACGCCTGAGTCAATACCGCGCTGCAAAAGCACCAGCACGCCAACGCCTGCGGCGGAATCAAGCGCGATAAGCAGGGCGGCGATGACGAACATCCAGGCTACTGGCGTCAGCAACGATGAGACTTGACGCCCGTGGCCTGCCAGCGCCATCTGTACGGCGCGTTCCGGAACGCGCGTCATCCGGTCGACAAAACCTTTTCCGGCGGGGGGCTGGCGCTCATGCGCGTCGTCGGATTTTACCGCCTGCGTTGTTGGCCATAGCGCACGTTGTTCCGCCGGGGCGAGGGCGAGAAAATCACCCTCGCCGCTCATCAGCGAGCGAAACGTCGGACACCTTGCATCCAGCTCCGCCTGGGTACCGATATCCACGACGCGGCCTTTATCCAGCACGACGATCCGATCGGCTAACTGCAGTGTTGAGCGGCGGCGCGCAATCACCAGCAGCATATGCTCATTATCGGCATAACGACCAAGAGCCGTGTTAATTTCCGCTTCAGTACCGGCATCGACCGCCGAGGTGGTGTCATCGAGAATCAGCAGTTCCGGCGCGGTAATCAGTGCCCGGGCTAGCGCAATACGCTGGCGTTGGCCGCCGGAGAGGTTGCTTCCGCGTTCGGCCAGTCGGGTGTTGAACCCCTGCGGTAGCGCATTGATGAACCCGCTGGCGCCTGCGGCATCGGCGGCGCGTCGAATGTCGTCCTGAGTCGCTTGCGGGTGCCCATAGGCGATGTTTTCCGCCACCGTACCGGCAAACAAAAACGCGTCTTCAAACACTACGCCAACGCGACGACGAAGCGCCGTCAGTTTCAGGTCGCGAATATTCTGTTGACCCGCAGTGGTGTTGAGCCATACTCCGCCGGAGGTGGGATCGTAAAAGCGCGCCAGCAACATCAGCAACGTTGATTTCCCGGAGCCGGATGCGCCAACCACTGCCACGGTTTCACCGGCGTGAATGGAAAAGGAGATCTCATTGAGGATACGGTTACCGTTGTCGTAGTGGAAACTCATCTTCTCCACGTCCAGCCCAATAATCTGACCCTCAACCGACTCAGTACCGTCTTCCATGCGAGAACGCGTGTCGATAAGCGCGAAGACGCGCTCTACCGACGCCTGTGTGCGCTGTGCAATAACCAAAAACGATGCCAGTACGCGGGTGGGGCCGGTCAGCATAGCGAGAAAACTCGCGAACGCAACGAAGGTTCCCAGATCGATGCGCCCATTCATTACCGACCAGCCGCCATAGCACAGCAGGACGATCTGCCCTATCACCGGTAGCGCCAGCATGGTTGCGCCCGGCATCGCCTGCGAGATAGCGGCACCGATGCGTACCCGCACCATCTGCCGCGACTGACCATCGAGCCAACGCGTTTCGCGTAACTCCGCCACGCAGGACTTCACCACTGAGATCTGTTCCAATACTTCGCGCATATGTTCCGTCATGTGCGCCAGCCGGTCTGAGGCAAGCCCCGTTTGCGCGAAAACACGGCGACGGGCGCGCAGGGCGGTAATAGCAAGGGCGGCCAGTACGCAAATCACGATAAGCGTCATGGATGGCGACATCCATAGCATCACCGCGATACCGGCCACATAGTAAGTGAGCACCGCCAGCGGCACCGGACACATCTGTAGCAAGGTGTGTACCTGTTGAAGATCGCTGTTGGTACGCGAAATGACCTGCCCGGTACGCAAGGCGTCCTGGCCTGCGCCGTCCAGTTTTTGAATACTGTCGAACGCACGGCTACGTAACGTATGCTGAACCCACAACGAGAGTTCTCCGGCATAGCCGCGGCGCACGTAATTCCCGATAAAATCAAAAAGGGCAATTAATATCAGGCCGCAGGCAAGTAACGGCAGGTGGGTCGTATCGCCTGCTATCGCGTCATTGACGGCCTGACGCGTTATTAGCGGCGTCAGCGCAGCCAGTAAAATGGTCGATACTGATGCTACGATGACAATGATGCTCAGTGTTTTACGTTCCCAACACACGCGGGCAAGGCGAACTATCCAGGCACGAGCGGGCATGGGGGAATGAGTCGCGGGCATTAAGCCTCCTTATCGGTGAAAGATGAGATATGGCGACGCAATCTGGGCTCAGCCGCCATATTGTCATTGCGCTGCCGCGGTTAGCCGTGTTGCAGCATGGCGATCAGTTTTTTTGCCACCTCGGTCGGGCAAGGCTGGGCCGCCATTTCCGCCGCGACCTCCTGCGACGCCTCGCGAAGCGCGCGATTACCGAGGAAGGTATTGATCATGCTGCTGGTAAGCCCGCTCTTACCGGGAATAATGCCGCATCCGCGCTCGACCACGGCGCGGGCATTGACGGGTCTGTCGGCACCCTGACCAAAGACTATCTGCGGAATGCCGGCATGTAGCGCCGTCAGGGTGTTGCCTGCGCCGCCATGGTGGATAAAACCGTCGGCGCCGTTAAGGAAAACGCCCATCGGAAGCCAGTCGACCAGACGGACATTCGGCGGCAGCGAACGTAAATCCGAGCGGGCGTTTGCCGGAAGATGCAGGATGATTTCGGCATCTACTTCGCCGGCAGAATCCATTACCCAGGAAATCAGATCCAGGCCATCCACCATCGGTTTGACGGTGCCGAGGCTGACCAGAAGACGCTTGCGATCAGGTGTACGTTCCCACCATTCTTCCCAGACGGCGCCGCCGTTATACGGGACGTATTGCATGGAGATAACCGGCTCTCCGTCATTTTGCAGTATGCTCATGCTGGGCGGTGTGACGTCTATCCACGCCAGATCTCTTGGTGGCGCGCTGACCCCATGGCGGCGGTAGGCGTTAGAAAGTGATTTCGTCACGCCTTTGATGTGCCAGGGCGTATGACCGAAGCCGACGGTTTGCATCACTACCGGAATGTCATACTTAGCGGCAATCAGTGGTCCAACGACCCCAAGGGGAGGGTAGACGATGAGATCTGGTCGCCACTGCCCGGCGAACGCGACCAGCGGGTCAGTCATCTCTTCGCTGAAGAATGAGAAGTTCCCCATTTTTGTTCCAATGTTATTTTCTTTTCGTAATGCCTCCTGACGGCGATAACCCGCTTCCGAATCGAAACCAGGCGCAGCGTCAAATACCACCAACCCAGCTTCGGCTGCTTTCTGTGCAAATTTTCCACCGCTTGCAATCAGCACTTCATGGCCATTAACACGAAACGCTTGCGCCAGGGACAGCACAGGGTATAGCAGTCCATACAGTGGTGGACCGACAAACAGAATACGCATGAGAAATCCTCTCTCTCCACGTCATAAATCGAACAAGTTGTTAATGAGAATGATAATAATTACCAATATCATTTGTAAAATGCAATAACTAATACGACACTTGATCATGTGATGATTTTTTGCGTAAAAATCGGGAAAGAGGAGAGCGTTAAGCGGTGAAGTTTGGTTTCAGGCTTATTTACGCGCGTATGGTCGCACAGGCAAAGCGCCAGGATTGGGGAACTGGATTCGCATACCAGACGCCCGTGGATTATTAATGATAACTTTGCAAATAACCTTTCAGACAATGAGGTAAACGTACCGACAACAAGGTAACGGGAAGCGTAGGTAGTAGTATTGATAACGCGTTGCGGGGCAATTTAATGGTGTCCGGCGGCAGATCGTGCTCTGTGCAGATTTTACGGCGTTAAATCTCGTATCACCTGCGAGCCTGGACTATCTCTGTGGTATCAACTCTGTAGTAATTTTGTCCCCTTCGTCTTCATTAACCAATGAAACCGGCTTTAACGTCACCGTTCGAATGTTACGAACGAACAGCTCCTTATGCGGAATATCGTCACCGCTCTGCGATTTTTATAGCGCATTAGCCACACGATTTATTGGTTCTTGAAAACCAAGGTTTTTGATAAAACAATCTCCCATGAGAAAAGCGACTAAAATTCTTCTTTATCTGATGTAAAGGAGAAAATCATGGCTACTATTGGGTATATTCGGGTGTCAACAATTGACCAAAATATCGATTTACAGCGTAATGCGCTTACTAGTGCAAATTGTGACCGCATTTTTGAGGACCGTATCAGTGGCAAGATTGCAAACCGCCCCGGCCTGAAACGAGCGTTAAAGTATGTAAATAAAGGCGATACTCTTGTCGTCTGGAAATTAGACAGACTGGGCCGCAGCGTGAAAAACCTGGTGGCGTTAATATCAGAATTACATGAACGTGGAGCTCACTTCCATTCTTTAACCGATAGTATTGATACCAGTAGCGCGATGGGGCGATTCTTTTTTCATGTAATGTCAGCACTGGCCGAAATGGAGCGAGAATTAATTGTCGAGCGAACCCTTGCCGGACTGGCTGCCGCCAGAGCGCAAGGACGACTGGGAGGGCGCCCTCGGGCGATCAATAGACATGAACAGGAACAGATTAGCCGACTATTAGAGAAAGGCCATCCTCGGCAGCAATTAGCTATTATTTTTGGTATTGGCGTATCCACCTTATACAGATACTTTCCGGCAAATCGTATAAAAAAACGAATGAATTAAAATAAAAATTACAACAGGATGGATATAACATTTTTGTAATACAGACGTATGGCATGAATAAACCGAAAGGGTATACGAAAAAGACAGCATCTAATAAAAAAGAGAAAAAATTCAACGCATTAACATATATAGTATAACACACTCACGATAAAGCCTATGTTATATCCAGCTATAGACGACATCGCTCAAAACACTACCAGACGCAGTGTTCACATAGAAAGGCTTTTTAATCAAACTGTTAGATGTAAGCATTTACGGATAGAAAAAGTAGTAAAGTTTATGCCTTAAGTGTCGATAACCTGGATGACACAGGTAAGCCTGGCATAACATTGGTTATCAAAAACCTTCCAAAAGGAAAATTTTATGGCACAAGTAATCAACACTAACAGTCTGTCGCTGCTGACCCAGAATAACCTGAACAAATCCCAGTCCGCACTGGGCACCGCTATTGAGCGTCTGTCTTCTGGTCTGCGTATCAACAGCGCGAAAGACGATGCGGCAGGTCAGGCGATTGCTAACCGTTTCACCGCGAACATCAAAGGTCTGACTCAGGCTTCCCGTAACGCTAACGACGGTATCTCCATTGCGCAGACCACTGAAGGCGCGCTGAACGAAATCAACAACAACCTGCAGCGTGTGCGTGAACTGGCGGTTCAGTCTGCTAACAGCACCAACTCCCAGTCTGACCTCGACTCCATCCAGGCTGAAATCACCCAGCGCCTGAACGAAATCGACCGTGTATCCGGCCAGACTCAGTTCAACGGCGTGAAAGTCCTGGCGCAGGACAACACCCTGACCATCCAGGTTGGTGCCAACGACGGTGAAACTATCGATATCGATCTGAAGCAGATCAACTCGCAGACCCTGGGGCTGGATTCACTGAACGTGCAGAAAGCGTATGATGTGAAAGATACAGCAGTAACAACGACAGCTTATGCCGATAATGGTACTACACTGGATGTATCGGGTCTTACTGATGCAGCTATTAAAACGGCTACGGGTGGTACGACTGGTACGGCTTCTGTAACCGGTGGTGCGGTTAAATTTGACGCAGATAATAACAAGTACTTTGTTACTATTGGGGGCTTTAGTGGTGCTGATGCCGCCAAAAATGGCGATTATGAAGTTAACGTTGCTACTGACGGTACAGTAACCCTTGCGGCTGGCGCAACTAAAACCACAATGCCTGCTGGTGTAACAACTAAAACAGAAGTACAGGAGTTAACAACTACACCGGTAGTTGCTTCAGCAGATGCTAAAAATGCCTTAATCGCTGGCGGCGTTGACACTGCCGATGCTAATGCCGCTACATTGGTCAAAATGTCTTATACCGATAAAAATGGTAAGACAATTGAAGGCGGTTATGCGCTTAAAGCTGGCGATAAGTATTACGCCGCAGATTACGATGAAGCGACAGGAGCAATTAAAGCTAAAACCACAAGTTATACTGCTGCTGACGGCACTACCAAAACAGCGGCTAACCAACTGGGTGGCGTAGATGGTAAAACCGAAGTCGTTACTATCGACGGTAAAACCTATAATGCCAGCAAAGCCGCTGGTCATGATTTTAAAGCACAGCCAGAGCTGGCTGAAGCAGCCGCTAAAACCACCGAAAACCCGCTGCAGAAAATTGATGCCGCGCTGGCGCAGGTGGATGCGCTGCGCTCTGATCTGGGTGCGGTACAAAACCGTTTCAACTCCGCTATCACCAACCTGGGCAATACCGTAAACAACCTGTCTGAAGCGCGTAGCCGTATCGAAGATTCCGACTACGCGACCGAAGTTTCCAACATGTCTCGCGCGCAGATTCTGCAGCAGGCCGGTACTTCCGTTCTGGCACAGGCTAACCAGGTCCCGCAGAACGTGCTGTCTCTGTTACGTTAATTTATTTCGTTTTATTCAGCCCCGTGAATTCGGGGCTTTTTCATTCAGCATAGATGAATATATCTTTATGGAATGTATAGCTGTAAATGATATTTCCTACGGGCGAGAGGCTGAAATATGGCCGCGGGATTATTCTATGCTTGCTCGTCGAGTTCAATTTCTACGTTTTAATGATATCCCTGTTCGATTGGTGAGTAATAATGCCCGGATAATCACAGGCTACATTGCGAAGTTTAATCCGAGGGAAAATTTGATTCTGGCTTCGGATAAACCTAAAGGAAATAAGCGCATTGAAGTTAAATTAGAGTCTCTGGCAATTCTTGAAGAATTATCAGGTAATGACGCTTTTAATCTTTCGCTGGTGCCGGCTGACGAATTTAATCTTCAGCAAGATACTCCATCAAGAAGAGATTATTTCTCGATTTGCAATAAGTGCTATAAACAGGGAGTCGGTATCAAAATCTATATGAAGTATGGACAGGTTTTGACTGGCAAAACAACAGGCGTAAATGCGTGTCAGGTTGGTGTGAGGACATCCAATGGCAATCATATGCAAGTTATGTTTGACTGGGTGAGCAGGATCACGTCTTCGGATTATGCTGAATAACGCCTACGGTAATAAAATATTCCGTGAGAAAATATTGCTCCTGGAGGAACAGAGACCATTCGACAGCGCATAGATAGTTTCGCCGCTGCTCATGCCACTACGGCCAGGACGCTTAAAGCAGCTGACAGAAAAGAATTGATCATTAAGCTTCGCAAAGAAGGTCTGCTGAATCTTCGTAAATCTATGGATACCGTAGCCCAACATCCTGGCGTCTCACGGGCAACTGCTTATCTTTATGCTCGACAGTCTGACTGCGAGCTTTGCCCCAGCCAGGCAGGACTCTCAGTGAGTGTTCTATTTTCTTTGACTCTCGTATTCCAATTCTTTCGGGAGTTATTGGTGAGACTTTTGGCGTTTTGCCCTGTCACCCATTGCGTCATTTGACGTCAATGCCCGTGAGGCTCTCAGCAATCCTCACCAGGCGGCAATAGATGTAAAAAAGCCCGCAGGGCTTGTGCTGTGCGGGCTTAGTAGACTTCATTGTACTTCAAACAACTAAAAAGTGGTGGAGCTGGCGGAGTCTGAATAAATTACTCAATACTTTAAATATAAAGGATTTTTCCGTATTCAACTTTCAGGTGTGTACCTAAACGTGTACCAATTAAAGGATCTCAGGTTCAGCAACTTTGCTCCAGCGGAGACGGCTAATGGACTTGAATTTTGCTATGCCTAGCTGATTTCGCTCATTTCTAGACTTTGACCCCGGAGCTTGAAGAGCTGCGACTACTACATCTCGTGATGCTTCATACATGGCAAAAGCATCATAATTTTCATCAAGCAAAACTAAAAGAACAGAATCAAATGGCTTAGATATATCAATAGCACCAATTCTCGCAGAGACTTTTTTAGGATCAGGCATATATCGACCTTTGATTTGAACTCTATATTCTTTCCCGTCCAAAATCTCAGTCGCATCGTATCCGGACTGACGTGCTGAACATAGTGACAACCCGAGAAGAGTTGCAGCTTCATGTTCAGCTATTTCTCCAGTGATTCCGAGAGGCTTATTGGTTAATTTGTAATACCTTAGCGCCACATCTTTAGCTTCATTTAGTATGTTTAAAATTTTTTCATGGTTTTCTTGAAGCAAAGTAGTCCCCATAAAATTCCCTTTTGCTTAACACGTTACGAATTAACGTGCTGTCTTGGTGAGGCTTTCAGCTAACTTGGATCTTTCCATAAAGTATGGAGAGCTACATCATACTCAAAAAAAGTTTTTTTGCATTTAACTGTTCACACTGTTCACCATGCTTATTTTCTATTTTAAATCATAAAGATAAATGGTGATGAGTTGGTGAAGAGTGAACAGTCGACTCTTCACCTTTGTGATTTTTTCTCGCTCTGGATGCGCCCGGTCAGGCGATGTGGTGGAGGGATAAAAAGTTTGTTTAGGTTTTACTGTTCACACTGTTCACACTGTTCACCTCTAGTTTTTTATCAATAATTTCATGGTGATACAGGGTGAATATACGGTGAAGGGTGAACAGTGGAGTGTTCACCCTGTGGCAATGTCCAGAAAGAAAAAGACCGGCTGTTGCCGGTCTGAGTAAGGTTATGTTGCTGCGGGTTCGTCACACTTTGGCAACCAGTCGCCGTAGCTTTCCTCTTTCAGCGACAGATTGGTCTGTATCCCCTGCTTGGTGTGCCGCTTCTCATAATTCAGGCCGTACTCTTTCAGCATCATGGGCAGCCCCAGCCCGAACATTTTCAGGCTGAGCACGTTCCTGTACCCGTTAGCCTCCATATAGGCCAGATACGCGTGATACAGGTATTTACGATAATTACGCGGGATGATGCTGGCATTCCCCATAAACATCCCGTTGGTCTGCGGGAGCATTTCCAGATAGCCGCAAAAATCAAACGTCGGGTCAGCATCGCGCTTGATACTGAGTGCCTCGTCGGAGTTCTGCTGTGACTGGAGCAGTGTGCGCGCTGTCATCGGGTCGCTGAACTTCTGCATAAGCTGACGCACAATGACGGCCAGCTCGCGCGCAATTTTATCCCTGAGCTGCGGGTCGCGTTCCTCCGGGGCAATCTGCTCCGGGAAGTGAATAATCACCCGGCGGCGCGATACACCACCGCTGCGGTCGGTGAAGCGCATCGGGTTATTGTTCACGGCCAGAATTACCGCTGGAATATGTGTTGAGTACGGGTTCTGGTATTTCGGGTCAACCGAGACCGCATCGCCGCCGGTGATGGCCTTGAGCCCTGCGCCGTCACCGCTCCATTTTTCCTGGTCAGGCAGACGGATAAGCGAGAAGCCAATCAGGGAGGCACGCTTGCGCGGGTCTTCCAGCGTGTCAATGTCGGCTGACGTGGCGTTATCTTCCCCGGCAAGCATGGTCGCAATTTCGGCCAGAATACTTTTCCCGCTGCCACCCGGACCGGTGACTTCGAGAAAGAGCTGCCAGTCGTAACGGTTCGCCAGCACCATAAACAGCGCGGCCAGAATCACGTCGCGTTTTTGTGGATTTTTACCGGCCGCACGGTCGAGCCAGCGCCAGAAGTTCGGCGCGTGAGTCTCCAGCGTTTCCCCGTCCACCGGCGGGGTAAAATCCACATCGCATAGCGTGCGCAGCCAGTGCGATTTGTGGTGCGGGCTGAATACGCCGCTTTGAGTATCGAGTACCCCGTTGCGAAAGCCAATCAGACGACGTGCTGGTGTGTCCTGCTGCGGAATAATCAGCTTCAGGGTCTCCACCACCGAGGCGATTTTCCCGGATGAGAACGGAGCGCGTAAGCGCTGGAATAAATCAGCCACATTCCGTGAAAAAGTGGCGGCAGGGATATTTTTCCAGATGCCGTTTTCATAGCGGGACAGGAGCTGGCCGTTCGCATCCACCGCCAGCGCTTCGCCGTAATGCTCATGCACCCGCAAAGCCTTGTCGCTGGCGCTCATGGCGGTAAATTCTGCCTCGCTCATGGTGTCGAACGGACTTTGCGCCGGTGGGCGGATGACGTCATAAATGGCTTTACGCGTGGCCTCTTCACCTTTCTGCATAAACGCATCATTCCAGTCACCGAACAGCGGTGGCAGGGCGACAATGCCCTCGCAGACTTCTGCGGCCGCTGCGGCTTTTGTCTGGCCGTCGCCGTTAAGGTCGCGGTCGGCGGCGAGCACAATCTGACAGGCCGGGTGTTTCTGACGGGCAAGGCTCGCCAGAGAAAGGAGGTTCACGGAGGACAGCGCCACCATGACGGTTTCGCCGGTCAGGTGATGCACGGTGAGCGCGGTCGCATAGCCCTCCGCTATCCACAGGCGTTTTCCGGCCTGTTTCTGCTCCTCGATGATATTACACGCCCCTTTGACCTGACCGCCTTTCAGGGTGCGTTTGAGACCGTCAGCATTGATAAGCTGAAGGTTAACCAGTGCGCCGGTATTGTCATATAACGGCACCACCACATCACCGGCGCGGAACGTCACACCGCCGGTTTTGTGTGTGGTCGTCAGCGTCAGACATTCCCGACCGGGGAAGCCCTTGCGGGTCAGGTAGGCGTTGCCGGTGGCCGGTCGGGTTTTCTCCATGAGCCTGACGGCCAGCGCGGCGGCCGCCTGGCGGTCGGCATTGGTTTCTGTCTCTGCGGCTGCAATCACCTCCGGGGCAACCGGCGACAGGTTGCCGGTAACGGCGTTCACCCTCCCGGCAGCTTCTGACGGGGTTACGCCAAACACTTTCTCTACCAGCTTAAGCCCGTCACCAGCGCCGCACTGGTTGCAGAACCACGTCCCGCGCCCCTCTTTATCGTCAAAGCGGAAACGGTCAGAACCGCCGCACACCGGACAGGCCTGATGGCGGTTTTTAATGACCTTCACACCCAGCGCCGGGAGAATGTTCGGCCAGTGGCCGCACGCCTGTTTTACGGTTTCTGATACGTTCATTTTCATTGTTATTTTCTCCCTCAATGCAGTACCGGTGTGGTGATATGGCGGGCGCAGAGTTCATCCATCACGGCGAGCCCGAGAAAGGACAGCGACGGCGCGGCCTTGAGTGGTCCGGCTTCCATTAAATCTTCCAGCAGTGCACAGGCAATCTGACGGCCTTTTTCCTCGCCATGCTGGCGCAGGTAGAAGCCCTCCAGCTCGGCGGCAATGGCGCTTTCCAGTGTGTCGAGGGTGAGTTGCGGGTAGCGGTGCTGACGTTCGCACAGGGTCAGCCATGCACAGGCCACGGCGCGACGATACAGCGCGGCGCGTAATACGGGCGGTAATGGCTTTTTCATACGTTGCCCTCCCCGGTCAGCCAGTGCTGATTGCAGCGTTCGACCACACCGTCGAGCTGGGCGGTCATGAGATAAATCACGGAGGTGAGCTGTAACTGCTGCGCAGGGTCACGACGAACGGTGGCGCAGTCCTGCACCTGCATCAGCTCATTGACAAGCTGGCCGACGTTGCGCATGTGCTCAAGGCATTCGAGGTCACGGGCGGTAATGGTGGTGTGTCTCATGCGCGCACCTCCGCAACCGGCAGACGGCCAGCAAACGAGAGGACGTAATCGCGAACAAGAGAAAGGCGTGCGGCGTGCTCATCACCGGCAACAGTGCGGAGCATACAGATACGGGGTTTACGGTCTGCACGACGAACGGCGGCAAACACAAAGACAAACTGCGGGTGTGACGGGGTGAGGGTCGTAGCCATAAGGGCAACCTCCTTGAAGTAGCGGTTATCGCCACCACCGGAGTTCTCACGCTCGGGTGGTAGCCCAGACGGGGGTGAGAAACCGGCCTTCAAGGGAACCGGCCAGCCCGAAGGCTGCCCCGCCTGAGCCACCATTACGCGGATACAGCAACGGCTAAAGAACCGATGCGTAAACAACAGGTGCACATAGGCATAGACACAAAAAAAGACGCATGGCGCGTCTGGTGTCGCCTTGAAGTAACTCGGGTTCTCACGCCCGGCTGCCGATTTTGCGACAGCGGGAAAACTATACCTGGAAACGACGAAAAGAAGCAAGCCAGAAAAAGGGGCTGTTTGCTGAACGGTCATCATCATGCGTCATAGCCCCGGTTGCGTTCGGCAATGCGATCCGCCATCCATGCGGTGATTTCAGACTGCGCCCACGCCACGTTTTTACCACCGAGGGAGATTTGTTTCGGGAAGGCTTCCCGGCTGATGAGGTCATAAACAGTTGACCGGGACAGGCCGCATAAATGCATCACTTCGGGCAGACGAATAAAACGCTCCTGGACGACATCAGAAAGCGGCATCAATGGGGCTGCAGGCGCTGAAGACGGGGAAGAAAAAACAGTGTGCATCGGGCTACCTCATAAAGTCCATACAGTGCCGGTCGTGTCTTTCCGGCGTCAGGTAGCTCCTTATTATGGTTATATTTTCCCTCAGGTCATGTGAGATTTTCGGGGAAACAAACATTGACTTTTCGCTATGGCAAACAAAGGCAAACGCTGGCAAACAGATGCAAATCACTGCATTATAATGCAGCAATTTCTATTTCCTTTAGTTATATATTTTCTATTTTTAATTGAAATAAAGTCTAAAAGGTATCGACAGAGAAAAACAGAAGGGTGAACAGTGGTGAACAGACGGTGAACAGTCAGACCTTCAACTGTTCACCATTTAATTAACTGTATTACTTATCTTTTTTCTCAAGGTGAACAGTAGTGAATAGTTATAAGTAAAAAAACAAACAGTGAGTAAGGTTTTCCTGAGACCTTTCTCTGGCCAGCCGGGTTTTGAGTGCTGTTTGTGCCATTTTTGCCACAACGGCAATGAATCGTGTTGTTGTGTCCGGCGCGGCAGAATCTCCTCAGATTGAAACGAAGAGGAGACCCGACATGACTCATACCGCTGTTATTCCCGACTACCTTAAACCTGCAATGGAACGCCTTGAGACTGCCCGCTCGGCGCATCTCGCCAATGCCAGCCGTATGGATGAAACCACGACGGCCATCAGCCAGGTGCAAACGCAAAAAAATGAACTGGAGCAGGAAAACGGCAATGATTCCGGCGCATGGCGCGCCGCCTTTCGTGCCGGTGGTGCTGTCATTACCGACGAGCTTAAACAACGCCATCTGGCGCGCGTGGCACGGCGGGAACTGGCGCAGGAATGTGACAGCATGAACGAGGTACTGTCTTTTGAGCTGGACAGGCTCAAAGGAGCCTGTGACCGCACGGCCAGAGCATACCGTCAGGCACATCACGGCGTCCTCAGTCAGTATGCAGAGCATGAACTTGATGCTGCCCTGCGTGAAAGCTGCGGTGCCCTCATCAGAGCAATGAAACTCAACATACTGGTTCTGAATAATCCGCTTGCTAATACGACCGGGCATCAGGGATATATCGAACCGGAAAAAGTTGTAATGCAGCAGGTGAAAGCGTGGCTTGAACAGGCCGTAAAGGGCTGCAATATCCGTCTGACCGATGAACCGGTGCTGTTTAAAACAGGGCTGTCGGCCTCCACGATGCCGCATATGGAGCATGACGTTGCGGCCACGCCCGTTCAGCGGAAATTCTGGCAGGAAAAAATGCGGGAACGTGAAGCCGACCTGAAAGCACGGGGGCTACTGTCATGATGCTCTGCCCTTTCTGCCGCACGGCGGCACACGTTCGCACCAGCCGCTATATGTCTGAGAGCGTCAAAGAGAGTTACCTGCAGTGTCAGAATGTGCACTGCTCGGCGACATTCAAAACGCATGAGTCCATCTTTGAAGTAATACGTTCGCCGGTCGTCGATGAGAAACCCGCGCCGGTACCAACAGCCCCCGTTGCACCCCGTCGGGTAAAAGGCTGCTACAGCTCGCCGTTCCGCCATTAATCAGGAGAGACTACCCGTGACCACCCTGACATTACAACAGGCTTTTGAAGCCTGCCAGACGAACAAAACCGCGTGGCTGAACCGTAAAACCGAACTGGCCGCCGCAGAGCAGGAATATCAGGAATTATTGCTGGATGACAATGCATCAGGCTCCCGTAGATTACAGTCGCTGCGCGACCTGATTGACGTAAAAAAGTGGGAAGTTAATCAGGCCGCCGGTCGCTACATCTTCTCGCATGAGGAGGTGCAGCGCATCAGCATCCGTAACCGGCTGCATGATTTTATGCAGCAGAACGGCGCAGAGCTGACCGCCGCACTGGCACCGGAGCTGATGGGGATTAAAAACCAGCCCGCGATGATAAAAAACCGCGCGCTTGACCGTTCAGCCTCTTACCTGAGAGAAGCTCTTTCCGTCTGGCTGACCGCTGGAAATGACATTAATTATTCTGCACAGGATAAAGATATTTTAACGGCCATCGGATACAGGCCTGACGCGCCTTCGCGGGATGATAATCGTGAAAAATTCACCCCTGCACAGAATATGATTTACACCCGTCGACGCGCCGAACTGGCCGCGCAGTAGCCCGTCAAAAAATCCCCGTAAATCCCGCTATTTTTACCCAAATAAGCCATGCATCCATAAGGTGCATGGTTTTGCATGTGTTTTCCCGCCCCTGCACTCCCTGCCAGCGCCAGTCGCGGCGCGACCTGAGACCATCTTTGCACCTGCATTAAAAGCGACCCATTAAGCGGGCAGGCGTGGCGGGGAGAGCATTGCGCGCTGTGGGTGCATAACCAAAAGTTTTGATGTCGTAAATATGCGCAAGATACTGGTTTCTGAAACTCGAGGTTGATATCTTACTTGTCAAAAGGATATGAGATAAGGAGTGTATAAATGGCCAGGCCGTTACCACTGAATAAAGATTTGATAGTTTGTGTACCTAGTAATTATTCCAATACCTCGAGAGGGAAGTTTTTCGAGAATTTTTGCGCTGATATACTCCGCCGGCAATCGTATAGAATTGATGGTATGGAAGTCAGAAAATCTGGCATGGAAATTGATATTCAGGCTACTCATACACCATCAAATGAAAAGCTGTATGTAGAATGTAAATTCATGCAGCAAAAAGTTGATTCATCTGTGGTTGATTTGGCATTTTCTCAAGCATTTAGGTTGAGAGTTAAAAAAATTGCACTTTTTTCAATTTCTGATTTGGGTAAAGATGCTCAGTCAACGCTTGAGGATTATAGACTTGATGAGCGTATAGATTATTCTTTTTTTGATAAAAAAGAGATTCTTATATCTATAATTGCAACAGGTAAGGTTGAGGATATTCCAACAGATGACATTCCGGCAAAATATACTAGTGCAACACTTTTAGTTCATCCTGAAATAGAAATGACTTGGCTTTTGCAAGAAGTTGAAAATGGTAGCCCTATAAGAGTGGTGCCGTTCGCTATAAATAAAAATAGTAAAATTCCAAGTGTCAGTCGCATAAGTGATATTATAAAGGAGCAAGGGCTTTTTGAAGGATTGGAAGTAACTGATTTTTATATATTATCTGAACCGGAACAAACTGTTTCGTCTTCAAAATTATCTGAAAATTACGAAAGGGAAATTGTCAGTGAAATAATTCTTGCTGACGATTTTATGGATTATAAACCATGTCAGCCGAAAGACTTTGTTGGTCGCGAATATATACAGAAAGAAGTTTGGGATTATCTTGAGAATGTTAGAGGAAATAGCTCTCAAAGTAGAGTCCTATCACTTATAGGCGGTTCAGGAAATGGAAAGTCATCTTTAATAGCAAGGCTATCCTCAAGATTTAAAAATCAAAAATGGAAGAATAAATTCTTCCTTACACCAGTCGATGTCCGTTCTGCTAGAGGCGGACGTTTTGTTGCAGAAGCTGTCGTTAAAGCTTTCAGCAGTGCGATCAAAGAAGGTTTTATCGAATATGAAAAACCATTCCTGATTGAGAGTGTTACGGATATCATAGGATCTGAGAGTGTTCAGGAATGTTTAAAATACCTTTCCGAACATGATAAGGTATTGACTATTTTCTTTGATCAGTTCGAAGAAGTCTTTATGAAAGAGGAACTATTCGGGCTATTTAAAGAATTTGAACGATTCGCACTCGATGTCTCGGCACTACAAAGCAATTTAGTTGTAGGGTTCTCATGGAGAACTGGTATTACTTTAGGGGATGAAAATCCAGCGTACTCAATGTGGAATCGGCTAAAAGATTATAGGGTTGAAAAGAAACTTGAGCCTTTTGATCTAAAAGATTCATCTAAATTAATTAATAGTTTCGAGCTAAATACAGGGTTTAAATTAAATAAACCTTTACGCACGCGTCTTATTCAGCAAGCTCAAGGTTATCCATGGTTATTGAAAAAGCTTTGTATTCATGTATTCAAAAAGCTAAAAGGAGGTATCTCACAGGATCAAATGTTGGTTAGTCAACTACAGATCTCAAATTTATTTCATGAAGATTTAGATAGGCCTGAAAAACAAAATTCATGTTTAAAATTTGTGGCAAAGAACTCTCCGATTAGTCAATATGAAGTTACTAAAGAGTTTGGGAGTGATACTGTTTTAGAGCTAATTTCAGATAGGATGGTAATTAAAACAGGTGAAAAATTATCAGTGTATTGGGACGTTTTTCGAGATTACTTGAAAGGAAATGACCTTCCAGTTATACCATGGTCATATATGCCATCAACATCTCCGAAAATGGTTTTGTTAATTCTTGATGTTGTAAACTCGTTCAAAACCATTAGCTTGGATGAACTGCAAACTAAACTAAAATATAGTCGGGGAACATTAATAAATGTTTTAATGGATTTGCAGTATTTTGTTCTCATAGACAGAGATTTAAATGGGAATATACTTTGTAAACAGACTATCACAAATGTCCCTGAGTTTCTTCGTGAGCATTTTAAGAGTCATAGTGTTTTGTTAGAATTGGCAGAGAATATTGTTGATGCCGATTTAAGAAGAGTTCCTATCGATAAGTATGAATCTATAATAGCCCATACTTATAAGAATAAAGACGGTGGTTATCCTAAGTCTTATAGTTCAAAATTATTGGCTTGGTTACAATTTACGGGGCTGATAGCGGTTATCGGGAAATCTGTGGTTATATATGATGGCGAGTTGTTTTCCCCAGCATTTGGGGCGATTGATCTAGATAAAAGAGGGGCGCGTAATAGAAGAGGATCACTTTTCTTAGCTGCTACTTCGCCAGAAAAAACACTCGAAGTTGCCGAGTATCTGTGCGCCAATAAAAAAATGAGCCATTCATTCATTCAGGCGAATAAACATAGGAATGCAGTGCAGGATTTAATTTCTTTAGGTTTTTGTTCTCGACAAGATGATGGTGTGGTGATAAATAATAAAATAGAAGTTATATTAGAAAGCATCAGCCTTGAAAGGGCTTTAGCTAGGTTAGTCACTGAATCTCCAGCTATCAAAATATTAAATGCTTATGTAAATAAATTTGGCGATGATGATAAGAAAATGATGGGGGCAGCACTAGCAAAAGAACTTGAGAGAACATGGACACCTGCATCTACTACTAGATATATTTATGCACTAATGAGATATCGAAATTTCGCATTGGAAACTTTATAATTATTAGATCATAGGGCGAAAGCCCTATGATTTTACTTTTACACCCCACCATGACATCAATTCTCTGCGTTGTTCTAAATAAATAGAACGATTATACGCCCGCCGTACTTCATTTTTATCTATATGCGCTAAAGCTGATTCTATAATATCGGAATTAAAACCAGACTCGTTCAACGCTGTGCTAGCTATAGAACGAAGCCCATGAGCAACGAGTTTACCTCCATATCCAATACGTTTAAGTGCTGCATTTGCAGTCTGACTATTCATAGGTTGCTTAGGGTCATTCCTACTGGGGAAAACATGTTCACGATGAGCACTAATCGGTTTCATCACTTCCAGAATATCTAACGCCTGAGGCGATAAAGGTACAATGTGTTCACGCTTGGCCTTCATCCGTTCGGCTGGAATCGTCCAGAGTTTGGCATCGAGATCGATCTCTTCCCATCGAGTACCAGAAGCCTCAGAAGGGCGCACTAGGGTCAGGAGCTGCCACTCAATAAGACAGCGAGTCGGAACAGACAGATTCGACATGACCAGAGAACGCATCAGCTTAGGTAATTCTTCTGGTCGTAGCGTGGGCATATTCTGCTTGTTGGGTTTCTCAAATGCCATTCCAACACCTGATGCCGGGTTAGCATCAATCAGGCCGGTGTTGACCGCGTAAATCATTATTTCGTTAATGCGCTGGACCAAGCGACGAACAGTCTCTAATGCCCCACGCGCTTTGATTGGTTCCAATGCTTCAACTATCGTTCTGGCCTTAATCTCCTGAACAGGTATCGCGCCTATTGCTGGGAATACGTCTTTATCTAGAGAACGCCAAATATCCTTCGCGTAGTCCTCAGTGATGCTTTTGCTCTTCATTTTGAACCAGTTGGCGGCCACAGTTGAGAAAATACTATCCAGCTCAATCTGACGTTGTTCTGATGCTTGCTCTTGCTGCTGTTGTGGATCCATCCCCTGCGCGAGCGTAGCCAAATTTTGGTCGCGTATCTGACGAGCTGCTGCGAGTGTAAGGGCAGGATATGAGCCGAGACTCAAATTTGTGCGGCTGCTGCTTCCCGGTCGTTGATAACGGAAGCGCCAGAGTTTTTTACCGGAGGTTTTGACGAGCAAGAACAGTCCATCACCATCATGCAGGGTGAAGTCTTTTTCGCGGGGTTTTGCTTTGAGGATTTCGTTGTTAGTGAGGGGGCGTGTAATGCGCGCCATGTCGGGATCCCTTCCATAATTGGTACACGTTTAATGGCCCACAGTATAGCGTGTACCTAAACGTGTACCAATTTTCTCTAGATTTAGCCGGATGTTCTCGGACAACGACAGACACAAAAAAGCCCGCAGGGCTTGTGCTGTGCGGGCTTTCTGTACTTCACCGGACGTATCCGGATCATGATTTGGTGGAGCTGGCGGGAGTTGAACCCGCGTCCGAAATTCCTACATACCATTTTTAGTATAGTAAAAACAGTGTATTGCGTTTAAAAACAGCGTGTTAGTATTATTCAGTATTCGTCCGTTTTACGCGTTTTTAATGCCCTGCCGCCAAAATGCCGCCATAAATTAGCGCTTCCAATTGAGGTTGTGAAGCGGGTTTTTTGTCACTGCGTCTTCAAGGTGGTCAGGGGCAAAGTGAGCGTAAACCATCGTCATTTTTATATCGGCATGGCCCAGAATATCACGCAGTACCAGTATATTTCCGCCGTTCATCATAAAATGGCTGGCGAATGTGTGACGCAGTACGTGGGTGCACTGGCCTTCAGGCAGTTCGAGACCGGCTCTTTTTACTGCACGCTCAAAAGCTTTTCTGCACGGGGTGAATAACTTCCCTCTATTCTTGGGGAGTTCGTCATACAGCTCCTGAGATATTGGCACGGTACGGTTTTTCTTGCCCTTCGTCTTGGTATAAGTGATGCGGTATTTTGATAGCTGATGGCCCTGCAGGTTTTCGGCTTCACTCCATCGGGCGCCAGTTGCCAGGCATACTTTTGCAATCATCAGCAAACTGGGACTCTGCGAATCAGCACAGGCATCCAGTAGACGCTTAATTTCTTCAGGTGCCAGGAACGCCAGTTCGCCCTCTGCGATTTTGAATGTTGGCAGCCCAGCGAGCGGGTTGGGTGCTGGCCAGTGGCCCAGCTTTTTCAGTGTGCCAAAAACAGATGATAGGTTACGTTGTTCAAGGTTTACCGTACGGGGCTTAACTGGCGACATAAGCACGCCATCTTCATTTTTTACTTCACCTTTTAACCGTGCTTCCCGGTATTTCGTAAAATCGCCTGCGGTTAACTCTGAGGCAATGGGATCGCCCAAGCCATTACAAATAATGCTGAGTTTTGCCATCAGGCGTTTGGGGTCTGCCAGCGTCTGCCCATAAAGTGAATGCCACTGCTCAATCACTTCTGATAAATGCCGCCGATCTTCCTTCTCCCCCAGCCACGGTTTTTTGTTCACCTCATCCATGGTGTGGTTTTCGAATGCTATGGCCTCGCCTTTAGTCGCAAATTGCTTGCGTACACGCTTGCCATCCCGTCCGTTCGGGTAGCATTCACACAACCATTTTCCGTTAGGCTGTTTTCTGATGCTCATAAGTTAGAGGCTCTTGATTATTTTTAAAGCGCGGCCCACTACCTCAATGTCGTCTAGGCTGCACTCAAAGGATGATTCGTCTTGATGCACCACTAATCTGTTTCCTGGTAGACGTGTTAACTTAACGATACTTTTTATTCCGTCGATATCTACCAACCATATGCCATTAACTGGTGGTGTCTGGCTGCGGTCTACTAAATAAGAATCTCCAGCAGTATTAACTAACAATAGGTCACCTGAGTCTGAGGGAAGCAGGCTGGTATCAATGATTGCTTTTCCTGCCTCGACCAATAAACCACCGTTGAGAGTTGCCTTGTCAATTTCAGGGGAAACCAGTTCCGAAAGAGGTTTAACTTTGCCGGAGTTCACGAAATTGATATCTTTTTTATGGTCAATGTTTGAACCTGGCTCTCCCTGTCCGGTAGTGAGCCACAGTAACGAAACTCCCGTTTCTAAAGCACACTGAATCACCCATTCCGCCGGAAAACTATCTCTTAAGTATCTGTTTGCCATAGTGCTTTTGGATGCGCCCAGGTGATCACACAGTTGTTGTCTGGACTTAAAATCGTAGGCAGCCATTAACCTATGTATAGCCTCTCTTCCCCCGGTATTCTCGCCAGCTTTCACTTGTATCATTTTTTAATCCTATTGACGTATCAAAAATTGGATCGTAGTATCTCGATGTATCAATCATTGAATCAAATAAAACAAGATAAAACGACGTAAACCAAACCTTAACCGAGAGATATTGCACTATGAGCACTGATATTTCAATTCGTGTACCAAAAGAGATGGCAACGCCTGCTGAGTTCGCGGAGTGGGAAGGTATCTCCCGTGGCTCCGTGTATCAAAAAATTCACCATGGTCAGCTTGCTAAGTACATGGTGAAGAAAGAAAAAAATAAAGGACGTGTAAGCCTGCGGTACCTGATGTACAAAACCGACCAGGTTCGTGAGTCTCTTGGTCATTCCAACTTCCGCGTCATTGTTGGTCAGTAAGTTCGATTATGAGAACTTTCTAAGGGGCTTGCATGTTTGATTATAAGATTTCCAAACATCCACACTTTGACGAAGCCTGCCGGACTTTCGCGCTGTGTCACAATATGGCGAAGCTGGCAGAACGCGCAGGAATGAATGTCCAGACGCTGCGCAATAAGCTGAACCCGGAGCAACCGCATCAACTTACGCCGCCGGAGATCTGGCTGCTGACTGATATCACAGAAGACTCAACGCTGATTGACGGTTTTCTGGCTCAAATCCATTGCCTACCGTGCGTGCCATTGAATGAAGTGGCAAAAGAGAACCTGCCGCATTACGTCATGAGTGCAACTGCGGAGATTGGGCGTGTAGCTGCAGGCGCAGTATCCGGTGATGTGAAAACCAGTGCAGGCCGCCGTGATGTGATCAACAGCATCAACTCTGTCACGCGCCTGATGGCACTCACCGCAGTTTCATTACATGCGCGTTTGCAGGCGAATCCGGCGATGGCAAGCGCAGTAGATACCGTGACGGGCCTCGGCGCTTCGTTCGGCCTGATCTGAGGTGGTTATGCTGACTAAAGAACCATCTTTTGCATCACTGCTCGTTAAGCAAAGTCCTGCAATGCACTGCGGTCATGGCTGGATTATGGGGAAGGATGGAAAGCGCTGGCATCCGTGCCGCTCTCAGGATGCGTTGCTGGCTGAGCTGTCCACTAAAAAGCAGGGGAAACCATGGCTATTGAAGGCGATGCTGCGACTGTTCCGCTAAGCGCTGGCCTCCGCCTTAATGGGTTAAACCACATCGCGGAATTAAGGGCGAAAGTGTTTGGCTTAAATATTGATTCAGAACTGGAGCGCTTTATTAGCGATATGCGGGACCAACGGGATATTAACCATGAGCAGAATAAACGCGCACTAGCCGCAATATTCTTTATGGCAAAGATTCCGGCGGAACGTCATAGCGTCAATGTTAGTGAGCTGACGACTGACGAAAAGCGGGAGCTGATTAAAGCAATGAACCATTTCCGTACAGTGGTGAGTTTATTTCCAAATCGGCTAGCCATGCCGAATTAACCCACAACCGAAATTAAAGGCGTAAACCCGCCGGGCTTCTTATTGCCCAAATTCAGGAGAAACAACAATGCGAAATATTGAAACCCGTATCACCAAAACCGGACCAGATGATGCTGGCCTTAACCAGATGCTGACTGATGCACGGATGGAAGAGCGCCGGGCACGTGCTGCGGCAATGGCAGCCCGTCTTGATAGCCTGGCCTGCCATATCACGTCACGCCAGCTTAACCACGTTGAAGCGGCGGAGCTGCTGCGTATTGCGGCTGAAAACATTCAGAACGAAGCGCAGGAGATCCACTGATGGCTGATTCAATGGACCTTGTACAGCAGCGCGTTGAAGAAGAACGCCAGCGCCATATCCACACCGTCCGCAACAGAACGCCTGGCGTTTCACGTGTTCTTTGCATTGATTGCGATGCACCGATCCCGCCAGCACGACGCCGCGCCATTCCGGGCGTGCAGTGCTGTGTCACTTGTCAGGAAATCGCAGAGCTGAAAGGCAAACATTACATAGGGGGTGCTGTATGAGCACTATCCTGAAATGGGCGGGAAATAAAACCGCAATAATGCCTGAACTGATTAAACACCTTCCTGCGGGCCCGCGACTGGTTGAACCTTTCGCGGGTTCCTGTGCTGTGATGATGGCGACAGACTATCCTCATTATCTTGTCGCGGATATTAATCCAGACCTGATTAATCTCTATCAGGTGATTAAGAATGATGTTGAATACTTCATCAAAGAGGGCAGATATCTTTTTGAAGCCCGTAATGATCCAGAGGCATATTATAAGACGAGACAGGAGTTTAACTTGCGCCATGGTGGCGCAATTGAACGCGCATTGTATTTCTTATATTTAAATCGCCATGGCTATCGTGGTCTTTGCCGTTATAACCAGAAGGGTGAATATAACAATCCATACGGACATTATAAAAAGCCGTACTTCCCTGAAAATGAAATACGCACATTTGCCGAGAAGGCTAAACGTGCAACGTTTATTTGTGCCAGCTTTGAGGAAACGCTGTCGCTGCTGCAGGCTGGTGATGTTATTTATTGTGATCCGCCATACGATGGCACATTTAGCGGTTATCACACTGCCGGTTTTACAGAGGACGACCAGTATCATCTGGCGTCTATTCTTGAGCGCCGGTCATCAGAAGGTCATCCGGTTATCGTGTCCAACAGCGACACATCCCTGACACGCTCCCTTTATCGTAATTTTACCCGCCACCGTATCACCGCAAAGCGCAGCATGGGTGTGGCTGAGGGTGATGGTAAATCTGCAGCCGAAATCATCGCCACGAAGCCAGTGTGCTGGTTTGGTGTTGATTTTGCCAGAGGTCTAGACCGTGCCGTTGAGGTGCGCGTATGAACGCCATCGATCCGCGCTGCTTCGCTGCCAGCACCATCAATACCATCAGTATCTCAGGTGGCAAAGATAGTCTTGCACAGTGGCTAAGAGCCATTGAAAGCGATGTTCCGCATATCTCTGTCTTTGCTGATACGGGCCATGAACACCCGCAGACGATGGAATATCTGGATTATCTGGAATCAAAGCTGGGCAAGGTTATCCGCGTTAAAGCCGATTTCACGCGCCAGATAGAAGGGAAACGTAAATTTATTGCGGAAAAGTGGCCCGTTTCTCTGGTTCAGGAATGCGGTATGTCGCCGGATGAGGCTGCAGAGCGTATCCATCGGGCACTGGAAATCCTTAAACCAACCGGCATTCCGTTTCTTGATTTGTGCATGTGGAAAGGCCGTTTTCCTTCAACAAAAGTTCGTTTTTGTACTTTTGAGCTGAAACATGAGCCGGTGCGTACGCAGGTGATCGTCCCGGCTCTGGATGAATACGACGAGGTAATCAGCTGGCAGGGCGTCAGGGGACAGGAATCCCCAGATCGTGCTTTGCTGCCTGAGTGGGAGGAAGACGCAGATGATACACCGGGCCTTCATGTCTATCGTCCGATCCTCAACTGGCTGCATGAAGATGTGTTCGCTCTTGCCAGACGCCATGGCATTAAGCCTAACCCACTTTATCTGCAGGGCTGCAGCCGTGTCGGGTGTATGCCATGTATTCACGCCCGCAAGTCCGAGCTTGCAGAAATTTTCCAGCGCTGGCCTGAAGAAATCAGCCGTGTGGCTGAATGGGAGAGGATGGTTGCGGAATGTTCACGGCGTGGCAATTCAATATTCTTCCCGTCCACGCATGACCCGCGCCGTGCTGAAAAACGTATTGAAGTCATTACCGTTGATGCTTATGGCATTGAGTCTTATCGCGACTGGGCCTTAACCACTCGTGGCGGTGTGCAGTTTGATCTGCTGGCAGGCATGAATGATAAGGCGGTGTGTAGCAGTGTTTATGCGGGAGTCTGCGAGTGACGGAAATCACTACAGGCCGTCTTGCCGCCACATTTGTAACTGAAAATCCCGGTAGCGTTGAGAATGTTGCCGGGCCTTATTCGTGGAATTTGCCCAAACAAGCGGTTAACCCGTATCTGGACCCGGCGGACGTTGCGCCGGTGTCTGCACTTTCAAACCTGATCACTCTGTACGCTGCGGATAACGAGCAGGAGCAACTGCGCCGTGAGGCGTTGAGTGATGAGATTTGGGAACGCTATTTCTTTAATGAATCCCGTGATCCTGTCCAGCGTGAAATTGAGCAGGATCGGCTGATTAGCCATACCAAAATGGCCCGCGAACAGCAGCGCGTTAATCCAGATTTGGTGATTATTGCCGATGTAAGCGCCATGCCTGCCCATATCAGCAAGCCTCTGCTGGAGCGGATTAAATACTTCCATAGCCTGGGCAGGGCTAAAGCTTATTCCCGCTATCTGCGCGAAACAATCAGGCCTTGTCTTGAGCGGCTGGAGCGCGTGCGTGACAGCCAGGTGTCTGCGTCTTTCCGGTTCATGGCGAGCCAGGACGGGCTGGAGGGGCTACTGGTACTGCCTGAAATGAGTCAGGATCAGGTCAAACGTCTGTCCACGTTGGTTGCGGCACATATGAGCATGTGCCTTGATGCTGCCTGCGGTGATCTGTTTGTTGCTGAAGATGTTAAACCAGAAGAAATCCGCCAGGCATGGGAAAGGGTTGCTGCAGAAGCCATGCGCCTTGAGGTCATCCCTCCTGCCTTTGAGAAGTTACGCCGCAAAAAGCGCCGCCGCAAGTCGGTGCCTTATGAACTGATCCCACCGTCGCTGGCGCGCATGCTGTGCGCGGACTGGTGGTATCGCAAATTGTGGCAGATGCGCTGTGAGTGGCGGGAGGAGCAACTGCGTGCCGTCTGCCTGGTCAACAAGAAAGCGTCCCCGTATGTCAGCTATGAAGCCGTGATCCACAAACGCGAGCAGCGGCGTAAATCGCTGGAGTTCTTCCGCTCGCATGAGCTGGTCAACGAAGACGGTGACACGCTGGACATGGAAGATGTGGTGAACGCCAGCAACAGCAACCCGGCGCACCGCCGTAATGAAATGATGGCCTGTGTTAAAGGGCTGGAGCTGATCGCGGAAATGCGCGGAGACTGCGCGGTGTTTTATACCATCACCTGCCCGTCACGTTTCCACGCAACCCTCAATAATGGCAGACCTAATCCGAAATGGACCAGCGCCACTGTCCGGCAGAGCAGTGATTATCTGGTTGATACGTTCGCCGCTTTTCGCAAGGCCATGCACAAGGCCGGGCTGCGCTGGTACGGCGTCCGCGTTGCAGAGCCTCACCATGACGGCACCGTGCACTGGCATCTTCTGTGCTTTATGCGCAAAAAAGACCGTCGCTCCATCACCGCGCTGCTGCGTAAGTTTGCAATCCGTGAAGACCGCGAGGAGCTGGGCACCAATACCGGGCCGCGCTTCAAGTCTGAGCTAATCAACCCGCGCAAGGGCACGCCGACCAGCTACATCGCTAAATACATCAGTAAGAACATCGACGGGCGCGGGCTGGCTAAAGAAATCAGTAAAGAAACTGGCAGGTCACTGCGTGACAGCGCCGAGCATGTCAGCGCCTGGGCGTCACTGCACCGTGTCCAGCAATTTCGTTTCTTTGGTATTCCGGGACGTCAGGTATACCGTGAGCTGCGCTTGCTGGCTGGTCAGGCGGCGAGAGTGCAGGGCGAACGCAAAGCGGGTGCGCCGGTACTGGATAATCCGCGTCTGGATGCGGTACTGGCAGCTGCAGATGCGGGTTGCTTTGCCACCTACATCATGAAGCAGGGCGGTGTACTGGTCCCCCGCAAACATCATCTTGTCCGCACGGCTTATGAGCTTAACGACGAACCGAGCGCCTACGGCGATCACGGTATCCGTATCTATGGAATCTGGTCCCCGATTGTAGAGGGCAAGATTTGCACGCACGCGATGAAGTGGAAAAAGGTTCGTAAGGCCGTTGACGTTCAGGAGGCGGTAGCCGACCAAGGCGCTTGCGCCCCTTGGACTCGTGGCAATAACTGTCCCCTTGCTGAAAATTTGTACCAACAAGGGAAAGACAAATCAGCTGATGGAGATACCAGAACGGATATCACCCGCATGGATGACAAGGAGTTGCACGATTACCTGCACAGTATGAGCAAAAAAGAGCGCCGGGAACTGGCAGCAAGGTTACGCCTGGTGAAACCGAAACGGCGTAAAGACTACAAACAGCGAATTACAGGCCATCAGCGACTGCAGCTCGTGTATGAACTGAAGTCCAGGGGATTTGATGGCAGCGAGAAAGAGGTCGATTTACTGCTTCGCGGCGGCAGTATTCCGTCAGGAGCAGGCCTGCGTATCTTCTATCGGAACCAGCGTTTGCAGGAAGATGATAAGTGGCGAAACCTGTATTAATTACGCGGGTTAACAATTCGTGCTCTTAATAATACCAGGCATATCAGGCTGATGAGCGTAAAAAAACGTTTTACATCAGTAAGATTATTATATACTGTAAATATAAACAGTGGTTATGTATACAGTGTTGCTTTGGTGTCATAGGAGGAAAGATGCAGGACTATTTTTTGGAGTCTTTGAAGCTCCAGCGCATTGATTTTTTTCTTAAGCTTGTAGCGGCTAGTGAGTGTAGTGATGAAGAGAAGGGGCTGGCCCTGCAGTGGGTTTCTGAATTGACAGATGAACTCATGGCAAAAATCAGAACCCACGAATACAACCGCTCAATGGATGTCATCAGCTGAGGTGACTTTTATGCGCATTGAAATAATGATCGATAAAGAGCAGAAGATTAGCCAGTCTACCCTGGACGCTCTGGAGTCCGAGCTTTACCGCAACCTGCAACCCATCTATCCCAAGACCGCTATCCGCATCCGTAAAGGGTCGGCAAACGGCGTTGAGCTGAGTGGCTTAAAGCTTGATGAAGACAAAAAGCGGGTGATGGAAATTATGCAACAGGTTTGGGAAGACGACAGCTGGCTGCACTAAGGAACGTTCCTGATGTAAGAACTTGAATCTGACGTCAGCAAGGTTGAACAACGAGAGTAGCGAGGCGTTAGCCATGGGTAAAAAAGACAGTAATCACCAGATTATTTATCGGGGCCAGGTGCTGGAACGGTTTACCCTTGGCGACTGGGTCTTCTTTCAACGCCCAAAGGAGTGTGGCGGAGGTTTTTGGTTGGGCCGCATCTATGAAGACTGCTTCTGGCTTGAGCTGGAATTCCCCGTTTCGCTATATGACGGCCTGGGGTTTTTGATGGAAGTCACTAGGGTAGAGCAGAGAAGTGATGAGGTTGACGCGAATTATCCCCTGTTTGATTAAAAATGTATTAGCTTATAATGGAATACTATTTTTGCAGGTGGGGGCGCAATGGATTTAGTCTTTAAAGTTCTGGCTTCGTTGGGTGGGGTGTCTTTTGTTGCATCTGGCATATTTGTTTGGATCGGGAAAGTTTATTTAGAAAGATATAAGTCGCGGCTAAACAAAGATATTGCTGAATTTCAATCACAACTGAGTGCAACTAATGAAAGAATAAAGGCTAAGTTAGACAATTCTGTTTATGTAACGAAAGCGTATTTTGATAAGGAGTTATCAGCATATAGTCTCATTTGGAATTCGATGTTTGAAACCAGAGAAAGCGTGCTTAAGCTGAGGCCTGCGCTGGATCATGTTGACCCCAACGAACCATTTGAAGAGAGAAAATTTAGAAGGTTGAAAGTTTTTTTTGATGCATTTAACACTTTTGTTACAAGTGTTGAATCTAACAAACCGTTCATCTCACCAGAGGTTTATATAATCTTGGACCGTTTCCGGAAGGAATGCCTTTCAGAGTCAATATCGTTTCAGCATAGCGATCCAGAATTTGACGGGCAAAATTATTGGAAAGAGGCGGAGTTGAACCGTACAACCATCACCAAGCTTTTTGATGAGACGTGTGATGCAATTCGAGACAGGATGCACACATTAACTGTGGTTACGTAGGTTTCCAAAAAGTCTCGATGCCCGCTTTGGAGATTGTGCATGTCTATGCCGCATGAATCCGCATGATCGTTTGAGGATCGTTTTAGCTGAGGCCCGCCAGGAGTGGCGGGCTTTTGCTTATGTCATGCAGGCGCATGAAAACCACTACATAAAGCGGGCAGGCGTGGCGGGGATACGAGCGCGCGCAATGCTATGATCTGGCTCTTTCAAAACTGTTAACGGTTCTTCACATTCTTAAATGATCATGGTAGCTTAAGTATGCACATGTAGGCAGATTTGTTGGTTGTGGTATCGCAATCAGTGATCTAAATGTTAGATGGATTCGCCTTCTGACATCCTTGTAGCCATTCTTGGGCTGTCCTATGCTTTGCGTAAGAGTGCCTGCATGTGCCTACCCTAACTGATAATCAAGGCTGATTTTTAGATATGGCACCCCTATCAATTTTAGAACGTTTACAAAACGCTGCTAACAGGCAAGATTTGGCTAGTATCTTGAATCTTAAAACTGCTTTTCTTACGGATGTTATTTATCGTTTAAAAGCTGAAACGCAGTATACACAATTTACTATTCCTAAAAAAAACGGAGCGCCGAGAGTCATATCAGCACCTACCACTAAGCTCAAAGATATTCAACGTAGATTAGCTGATGTTTTATATTTATGTCGTGCAGAAATTTATAAAAGATATAATATATATCCAGTTTTATCTCATGGGTTTGAAAAAGAAAAGTCAATTATTACGAATGCTGAACGGCATAGAGGTAAAACGCTACTACTAAATATAGATCTTGAGGATTATTTTGATAGTTTTAATTTTGGACGTGTTAGAGGTTTTTTCTTATCAAACAGAGATTTTAGATTAAATAATACTGTTGCTACAACGATCGCACAAATTGCATGTTTTCAGAATGGACTTCCTCAAGGAAGCCCGTGCTCTCCAATTATAAGTAACTTAATCAGTGGAATTCTTGATATAAGATTATCAAAGTTAGCAAAGAAATACGGATGCAATTATTCACGGTATGCTGATGATCTTACATTTTCAACTAATAAAAAAACATTTCCAAAAGAGATTGCTGATGTTGGCGGAGAGTCTGTAACCCTAAGTCAAACTTTAATTAAAGAGATTATAAAGGCTGGCTTTAAAATAAATGATAAAAAGACAAGGGTTTGTTATAAAACATCACGACAAGATGTTACTGGATTGACTGTTAATAAAAAAGTGAATGTTGGCAAAGAATATGCAAAAGTAACGCGTGCCATGGCTCATTCTCTTTATAAAGATGGTTCTTTTGTTATTGTTACTGAATCAGGAAAGATTGAAAAAGGTACATGTGCTAAATTAGAAGGCCGTTTTGGATTCATTGACTCAATAGATAAATATAATAAATTAAAACTAAAGAACGCAAGACAGTTGGAAAAGTACCAAAGTGTAAATCATGGATTAAACTACACTGCAAAATTGAATTCGAGAGAAAAATCCTACAGTTATTTTCTATACTATAAAAATTTTCATGGAATGGAAATGCCAACAATACTCACTGAGGGTAAAACAGACCGTGTATATTTAAAGTGTGCTTTGAAGTCATTGGCGAATTCATATCCTTTATTGTTTAATTCTGCTGATGATAGCTCTAAAAATGAGTATCGTGTTAATTTTTTTAAAGCAACTGAAAAAACAAGCTATTTTCTTGACATTTCTGGCGGTGCTACAGACTTCAAAAGATTTATATTAAGATACCAAGAACAAAAAAAGAGGTTCGAGAAATTTAAACCAAAGCACCCTGTTATTATGCTTCTTGATAATGACTCAGGCCCTAAAGATTTATTAAATCACTTAAAGGATAAAGTAAAAAATTGTCCAAATGATGTTGATGCTATTCGTAAGGCAAGGTATACCCACATATTTGACAATCTCTATTTGTTATTAACACCATTGCTTCCTGGAGGGAAAGAGTCTTGTATGGAGGATTTATTTGATAGCACGGTACTATCAACGGTGCTTGATGGAAAGACATTTAATAAATCTAATGATACGGATACAAAAACAGAATATGGTAAGCATGTGTTTTCAACAAAAGTTATAAAGGCAAATTGTAAAGCAATTAGTTTTGAAAAGTTTAAAGTTATTTTTGATGGTATTGAGGAAATTATTGCAGATTATTCAAAGAGGTGTAAAGTATAACTGTAATTACAGGCAAAGAGTATGGTCTTTGCCTTGTATTGTGGGACGATTACATATCTAAGTTATATTCTGTAAATGCGATAATATCTGTACCTAACCAGACATTAATCTCCTTGATCCGTTTTTGCATTGATATTAATTCGTTTCTTACGAATACCTTACTAGCCTTCTCCACATCCCCAAACCCCCCGACATTATTAGGCATAATCCCCATCATTTGCGGCGGCACACGATGCGCAGCCATCATGTCATCCCGGCTCACGTTCTTGATGTTAAGAAATTCATCCTTCGCCGCGACTTCTGACAACGGGATAATCTGAAGACCATCCTTTTTGCCGTTAGGCGAGTACATAAACAGGTTGCGGAAGTTGCCTGGACCTTTGGCACTTTTCATCGCGTTGCGAAGGTTATTCACATCCTCCTGGTTCTGCGCGGCGTCGGTCATATACATGATGAAGCCAGCATGACTGCCGTTAATGTAATACTTGCGACGGAACAGCGTGGCGGACTCGTTGAGCAGGGCTGACGGAATGGCAGAAAGATAACCGGGCAGGCCGTAGATCTCCTGGTTGATGTCCGGTTCCATCAGATGAAAAATGCTGCCTTTCGTGAACTGATACGGCTGGGTTGTCATACCGTATTGCACAAACCAGTAGGTATCCAGGTCTAACCCGCGTCGGGTGTATTTTGCCAGCGCAGGCTCAAGGGCGATAACTTCACCGAATCGGTTCGTGCGTTTCTCCAGGTAGGCGTTACCAAATACCAGATAGTCCTGCACAAAACGCGAAAAAGCCTGCTGGCTGAGCAGCGGATGAGGGATATAGGTACTGGTGAGAATGTTGCACTTTACTGCAATCGGGGAACTGTGATGCACGGCGGCGCGGAAGGTGCGCGCCAGTCCGTCAAAGCTGACGGGCGGCTCATACCAACGGTCCATCTGTACGCATTCCACATAGTCCAGCAGTTCTCGGCGGTCCAGAACAGGAACGGGATCGCCGAAGCTGAATGCTTCGGCTGTAGTTTGACTTTTAAGCTGGATCTGTTTCGTCGCCGCAGCGCGATTCTTCTTACTCTTTCCCATCAAAAAATCTCCACAATATTGCTGGTATTGGCGGATTCGCCCTGCAGCGGTTCGTTAAACAGTGCATGCATTGTTGCCCAGGCCAGATCGGCGTGGCTGGCTTCTTCGCTGCGGCTGGCTTCATAGGTCGGGCGGTTGCCACTGGCGGTGGTGGCGCGACGGATTGCCATAAAGGACTGCGCTATGTCGGTGTGTCCGGCGTCAAACTCCAGACGGCGGTGGCTGATAATGTCGTAGGCCTTGAGTACCAAGGCGTTTTTAACGTTGGGGTTGTAGACAAACTCCCGGACGGCAGGAAAAAACGCTTTCACGTTCTCGTAAACCCCGTGACCAACGCCGGTTGAGTCGATACCGATATAGGTCACGTTGTACTGTTCGGTCAGTTTTTTGATGGCGTCAGCCTGGGCGCGGAAGTCCATCCCGCGCCACTGGTGACGCTCAAGAATGCGGAACTTACCACCTGGCACGGCTGGCGGCGCCACCACCACGCATCCGGCGCTGTCGCCGTTCTGCGTACCTTTCGCCGGGTCATAACCGATCCACACTTCGCGCCAGCCAAACGGGCGCAGAGCCAGTGCATGAAAGTCGGTCCAGACTTCCCAGCTGTCCACCATGCACGCCTGCAGCTCGCTGAGCGGAAACACGGATGCGAGATCGTCCACAAACTCGCACATCAGCAGGTTCTGGTATTCGTCCGGGCTGTACTCCATGCGCAACTGGTCAAGGTCGAACAGGTTACAGCCGCCGCGCACCGCATCTTCCACGGTGACTATCTGGCGGTATTGCCCGTCTGCGCACAGCAGGCCGGGGGCCAGATTGCTGTGGGACAGGTCGATGTCCACCTTATCGGCTTTGTTGCGCCCACGGTTGAACAGCGCGCCGGACCAGAACGGATAAGCACTGTGTGTCAGGCTGGATGGCGTGGAAAAATAGGTCTGTCGCCATTTCTTGTGAATAGCCATACCGGAAGCCACTTTGCGCAGCTCCTGGAATTTTGGTATCCAGAAATATTCATCCAGATACAGGTTGCCGTGATAACTCTGGGCCGTGCGGGCATTGGTGCCGAGGAAGTAAAGCGTGGCCCCGTTAGGAAGCACCATCGGATCGCCTTTCAGCTCCACTTCGACTTCTTTGGCGAAGTCGATGATGTACTGCTTAAAGACGTGGGCCTGTGCCTTACTGGCGGAAAGGAAAATCTGGTTACGCCCGGTAAGCAGGGCGTCAATCAGGGCTTCACGGGCAAAGTAAAAGGTCGCGCCGATCTGGCGTGACTTCAGCAGGTTGCGGATGCGGTTGGTTTTTCCGGCTTCCCACCAGTGGCGCTGGTAGTTGAACATGGAGGAATGGAAGATTTCTTCCAGCTTCTCAATCTGTTCATCGGTGAAAACATTCTTTTCCGGCTGACGGCGCGGGCTTTTGTTGCGGTTGGCGACGTTAGGGTTTAAGTCGGCTTCGTTGCCACCATTGTTAAACTTGCCGATCCGCGCGTGGCGCTCAGACTGGCGCGCCAGCAGGTCAATCTCTTTGAAATCTTTCCCTTCTTTGTGCTCCTTCATAATAAGCTGGCAGTAGCGTGCGGCGGTGGTGAGCTGCATCTGATCCAGCGGCCCATAGTCACCCCACTTGTCGCGTTTTTTCCAGCTGTGAACGGTTGCAACTTTCTCGCCCAGCATTTCAGCAATGCGGGCTACGCGGTATCCCTGAAAGTACAGCAGCATGGCCTGCCGACGGGGATCGAGATCTGCGGGTGTCAGTATGGTGTTCATGGCACAAACCTACAGCCTTGAATGAAGGCTTTCCCCGCCTGCGGTTTGTGTGGTTGTCGGTACAAATACCGCGCATTGTTTCACTGCCCCCATCACCGCAACCATAAGGCTCCAGTAAGTTTTTTCTAACGGAGCACGGCTCATGACAGTGAAAGCAAAGCGTTTTCGCATCGGGGTGGAAGGTGCCACCACCGACGGACGCGAAATCCAGCGTGAATGGCTGGAACAGATGGCAGCCAGCTACAATCCGGCGGTGTATACCGCGCTGATTAACCTTGAGCACATCAAGTCTTATCTGCCGGACAGCACCTTTAACCGCTACGGCAAGGTGACGGCGCTGTTTGCTGAAGAAATCACGGAAGGTCCGCTGGCGGGCAAGATGGCACTGTATGCCGACGTTGAGCCAACGGAGTCCCTGGTGGAGCTGGTGAAAAAAGGCCAGAAATTATTCACCTCTATGGAAGTCAGCCCGAAGTTTGCTGATACGGGCAAAGCCTACCTGGTCGGTCTGGCTGCCACTGATGATCCCGCCAGTCTGGGTACGGAAATGCTGACATTCAGCGCCAGTGCAGCCCATAACCCGCTGGCAAACCGCAAGCAGAATCCCGCCAATCTCTTTACCGCTGCAGAGGAAACGGTGATCGAACTGGAAGAAGTCCAGGACGACAAACCGTCCCTGTTTGCCCGCGTCACGGCGCTGTTTACCAAAAAAGAGCAGTCCGATGACGCCCGGTTCTCTGATGTGCATAAGGCCGTGGAGCTGGTCGCCACTGAGCAGCAGAACCTGAGCGCACGCACCGAAAAATCCCTGTCTGAGCAGGAAGAACGCCTGTCTGAGCTGGAGACTGCTCTGCAGGAGCAGCAAACCGCCTTTAACGAACTGGTGAATAAGCTGAGTCATGAAGACAGCCGCCAGGACTACCGCCAGCGTGCAACAGGCGGTAACGCCCCCGCTGACACTCTGACCAATTGCTGATGGAGCACAAAACCCGATGAAGAAGAATACCCGCTTTGCTTTTAACGCTTACCTGCAGCAGCTGGCGCGTCTGAACGGTGTGGCCGTTGAAGAACTGTCCAGCAAGTTCACTGTAGAGCCGTCTGTGCAGCAGACGCTGGAAGACCAGATCCAGCAGTCCGCCGCATTCCTGACGCTGATTAACGTCACGCCAGTGACTGAGCAGTCCGGCCAGCTGCTGGGGCTGGGTGTTGGCAGCACCATTGCCGGAACCACTGACACCACTGCGAAAGAGCGTGAACCTGTCGATCCGACGCTGATGGTCGATGTGGAATATAAATGCGAGCAGACCAACTTTGACACGGTGCTGACCTACGCGAAGCTGGACCTGTGGGCGAAGTTTCAGGATTTCCAGGTGCGTATCCGTGACGCCATCGTGAAACGTCAGGCACTGGACCGCATCATGATCGGCTTTAACGGCGTGAAGCGTGCGAAAACCTCCAACCGTAGTGAAAACCCGCTGCTGCAGGATGTGAATAAAGGCTGGCTGCAGAAAATCCGTGAGGATGCACCGGATCACGTCATGGGCAGCACCACCGCGGGCGGCGAAACCACACCGGGTGCGGTGAAAGTCGGGAAAGGTGGCGAATATGCCAACCTGGACGCTGTGGTGATGGATGCGGTCAATGAGCTTATCGACGTGGTCTACCAGGACGATGACGATCTGGTGGTGATTTGCGGTCGTGAACTGCTGTCTGACAAGTATTTCCCGCTGGTCAACAAAGAGCAGGAAAACAGTGAAAAATTGGCAGCCGATATGATTATCAGTCAGAAACGCATGGGCGGTCTGCAGGCCGTGCGTGCGCCGTTCTTCCCGCCGAATGCGCTGCTGATCACCCGTCTGGATAACTTGTCCATCTACTGGCAGGAAGACACCCGCCGCCGTTCAGTTATCGACAACCCGAAACGTGACCGGATTGAAAATTTTGAATCCGTTAACGAAGCCTACGTGGTTGAGGACTACCGCTGCGCCGCACTGGTGGAAAACATCCAGATTGGCGACTTCAGCGCCGCCGCAGCAGAAGCCGGAGCGTAAACCATGAGCCTGAGTCCCGCACGGCAGCATCGCCTGCGCGTTCAGGCTGAACAGGCCGCCCGCGAGGGCGGCAGCGTTCGCCACGCGTCGGGCTATGACCTGATGCTGCTGCAACTGGCGGAAGACCGCCGCCGTCTCAAGGGCGTTCAGTCCACGGTGAAAAAAGCGGATATAAAGGTGGAGCTGCTGCCGAAATATGCCGCCTGGGCGGAGGGCGTCCTGGCTGCCGGAGGCGCTCAACAGGATGACGTGCTGATGTACGTGATGCTGTGGCGCATTGATGCCGGAGATTATGCCGGGGCGCTGGAGATCGGGCGTCATGCCCTGCGTCATGGCTGGGTGATGCCGCTGGGTAACCGCAACGTGCAGACCGTGCTGGCAGAGGAAATGGCAGATGCAGCGCAGAGCGCAATGCTTGCCGCCACCGGCTTTGATGCCGATCTGTTGCTGCAGACGCTGGAGCTGACAGACGGTCTGGATATGCCGGACCAGTCACGGGCGCGTCTGCATAAAGCGATTGGCGCTGTCCTGAGTGAAAGCAATCCGGCTTCCGCCCTTAATCATCTCAACCATGCGTTACAGCTCGATCCCCGCTGTGGCGTGAAAAAAGACAAACAGCAGCTGGAGCGCAGACTGCGCAATGACAGCCGCTGACAGAACGTGCCCCCGCGCACGGGCGGCACGGGGTGGCGAAAGGCACTGCCACATCAAAACCCCGTCCACCGCCCTTTATTTCAGGAGAAAGCAGCATGAAGTTTGTTGCGCCAGAACAGGCACCGGAACAGGCGGAAATCATCAGAAATACGCCGTTCTGGCCTGATGTGGACCTGTCGGAGTTTCGCAGTGTCATGCGCACTGACGGCACGGTGACGCAGCCGCGTTTAAAGCAGGTTGCGCTGTCGGCAATTTCGGAGGTCAACGCAGAGCTGTATGAGTTTCGCAGACGCCAGCAGATGCTGGGGTATGCCTCGCTGGCAGAAGTCCCGGCGGAACAACTGGACGGCAAAAGCGAGCGCATTCAGCACTATTTCAACGCGGTTTACTGCTGGGCACGCGCCATGCTCAACGAACGTTACCAGGACTATGACGCCACGGCATCCGGTGCGAAGCGAGGCGAGGAACTGGCGGAAGCAAGCGGTGATTTATGGCGTGACGCCCGCTGGGCCATCAGCCGGGTGCAGGATGCGCCGCACTGCACAGTGGAGCTTATCTGATGAAAGTGCGTGCGCATCAGTATGACACGGTGGACGCACTTTGCTGGCGTCATTACGGGCGCACGCAGGGTGTCACGGAGCAGGTACTGAAGGCAAATCCGGGGCTTGCCGAATACGGCCCCTTTTTACCTCACGGGCTGCAGGTGGAGCTGCCGGACATTCCGACAACCACCACCGTGCAGACCGTCCAGCTATGGGACTGAATTATGACGCTTGAGCGAATCAGCGCCTTTATCACGTATTGCATCGCCGTCGTGCTGGCCTGGCTGGGCGATTTGTCCATCAAGGATGCCTCAACGCTGGGCGGCTTGA
Organism: Salmonella sp. SAL04157; assembly: GCF_046551635.1. Taxonomy (NCBI): domain Bacteria; kingdom Pseudomonadati; phylum Pseudomonadota; class Gammaproteobacteria; order Enterobacterales; family Enterobacteriaceae; genus Salmonella; species Salmonella sp. SAL04157. The sequence continues at coordinate 38,011 of NZ_JBGDVS010000001.1, read as the reverse complement.
TGATCGGTGTGCTGATGCTGGCTATCAACTGGTACTACAAACACAAAGCCTACCAGCTTCTGCGCGACGGGCAGATCTCGCGGGAGGACTATGAATCCATCAATCGTTAAACGCTGCCTTGTCGGGGCCGTGCTGGCTATTGCTGCCATGCTGCCGGGGTTTCAGCAGCTTCACACCTCCGTGGAGGGGCTGAAACTGATTGCCGATTACGAAGGCTGTCGTCTGCAGCCGTATCAGTGCAGCGCGGGTGTCTGGACCGACGGCATTGGTAATACATCGGGCGTCATTCCCGGCAAAACAATCACGGAACGACAGGCAGCAGAAGGGCTGATCTCCAACGTGCTGCGTGTGGAGCGGGCACTGGAAAGGTGTGTGAAGCAACAGCCACCACAGAAGGTGTATGACGCTACGGTGTCGTTTGCCTTCAACGTGGGGACGGGCAATGCCTGCAGCTCCACGCTGGTGAAATTGCTCAATCAGCGGCGCTGGGCGGATGCGTGCCGACAGTTGCCGCGCTGGGTTTATGTAAAAGGTGTGTTTAATCAGGGGCTGGATAACCGCCGTGCGCGGGAGATGGCCTGGTGCTTACAGGGAGCAAACTGAAATGAAAAAGAAATTAATCAGCGGACTGTTTCTGATGTTATGGATGGCGCTGTTAATCGCAGCAATGGTGTATCCGCAGGGGATTTTTCCGGTACTGGCAGCGTCCGGCGTTTGGGTAGCCTGTTTGCTGACATGGGCGGTAATTCCGGTAGCACTGGCTGCGTTAATTAAGAATGGCCCGCTCTGGCAGGAGTTAAGGGCATCTTTGCTGAAGACAATTACCCGAAAAGAAAACGTATTTATCAGTTGGGTGATGCGATTGCTGATTATCGTAAGTCTCGCCTGGACGGGGTGGGCCATTACCCTGGTCTTTTATCTGCTGACCGTTATTGCCTTCTGGATCACTCGTAACCAGATGGCGCAACAGGTAGCAGCATGAACCGGTTGCTGCTGGTTGTGCTGGCGTTATTACTGGCGTCGCTGGGCTGGCAGACGTGGCGGCTGGCTGATGCCAGCCAGACCATCAGCACGCAGGCAGACGAGCTGCGGAGCAAAAGTCAGGCACTGGCAAAGAGCAACAGCCAGCTTATCAGCCTGTCCATTCTGACTGAAACCAATAACCGGGAGCAGGCGCGGCTCTATGCCGAAGCAGAACAGACCAGCGCGCTGCTGAGACAACGACAACATCGGATTGAGGAACTGAAACGTGAGAACGAGGATTTACGCCGCTGGGCTGATACTCCTTTGCCTGCTGACATTATCCGGCTGCGGGAACGTCCGGCACTCACCGGAGGTGCAGCTTACCGTCAGTGGTTGTCCGCGAGTGACGCCGTGTCAGCTGGATCAGGCAGCGCCACACAATAACGGTGATCTGAACGCATTGCTGGATGAAACGGAGGCCGCCTGGGCGGTCTGTGCAGACAAAGTGGACATGATTATTGCGTGTCAGGAGCGAAACAGTGAACAAACCACAATCCCTGCGCCACGCCCTCAATAAAGCAGTGCCTTATGTCCGTAATAACCCGGACAAACTGCATCTGTTTGTGGATAACGGTTCGCTGGTTGCCACGGGGGCCAGCTCCATGTCATGGGAGTACCGTTACACCCTGAACGCGGTGATTGAGGATTTCAGCGGCGACCAGAATCTGCTGATGGCCCCGGTCTTGCTGTGGCTGCGGGATAACCAGCCCGATGCCATCAATAATCCGGCGTTACGGGAAAAGTTATTCACCTTTGAGGTGGATATTCTGCGCAACGATGTCTGTGATATCAGCCTTAACCTGCAACTGACGGAGCGTGTGCTGGTCAGCACTGACGGCAGTGTGTCGAGCGTTGAAGCTGTAGCAGAGCCCGATGAACCTGAAGAAATGTGGACGGTGAAACGTGGCTGAACTGCAGAAGGTGGACGACTGGCTGAGTGCTTTGCTGGCGAATCTGGAGCCAGCCACAAGAAGCCGCATGATGCGTCAGCTGGCGCAGGAACTGCGCCGGACACAGCAGCAGAACATCAGGATGCAGCGCAATCCAGATGGCAGCAGTTATGAACCGCGTAGGGTAACAGCACGCAGCAAAAAGGGGCGCATCAAACGTCAGATGTTTACAAAGCTGCGCACCACCAAATACCTTCAAACTACCGCCAGCGCCAATTCTGCCAGCGTGCAGTTTGAAGGTAAGGTGCAGCGCATTGCCCGCGTTCACCATTACGGCCTGCGTGATCGCGTCAGTCGTAAAGGGCCAGAGGTCCGTTACGCAGAGCGTCGCCTTCTTGGTGTAAATGATGATGTGGAAACTGTCATTCAGGATGCTTTGCTAAATTGGTTACAGAGATAAATAAAACCACATTTATAAAATTTAGTTTACTTTTTACTGATAAATGGATTCCTATCAATCCATGAGTCCCAGTTTATATAATTGTCATCAAATCCTATGAATTTCATTAGTACAAGTGGCACCAGTAAATTCAAATTTGATGAGTAATCTTGAATTTCAATTTTGCCATCTGAGTTTTTTTCATCAAGATAGGCAATGTATTTACCATTGTGGAACAGCGAGTGACGGAGTTTGCAGTAATGCATAATGTTTCTTTGAGCTAATGTATGTCCTGTTTTTTCGACATTAAAACCATATTCTTTTAAAACCTGAGTGATTATTTGTGGTGTTTTGGCAGGGGAGTAGTCATTTTTAATAAATCTGCAAAGTGCTTCTAGTGCCGAGAATAATAAATAATATCTGACGTCGATATAATTTATTGAGTCGCGGAAAGCTAGCATTGATTTAAAAAATGATGTTCTAAAGGCATCTTGTTTTAGCATGGCTTTACTATTTAGTTTTTCCATGGCTAAGCAAATAAAATTTTCTCGGCTGTTTGGTGCAAAATAATCTTCCATGATGATAATGCCCGCACCCTTATCTCTTTTTTTGTCAAGCTTTTTGGGTAGAGATGGTTTGAAATTGAAAGGGGTTTCATCATTTTCAAGTTCTCCTGAAATGATTACATTTTTTTGTTCAATGAAACTAAGAACTGCTTGTAAATCAAAAATAAGCTGCTGTTGAGCGGCGTAGTTATTCGAGTTTGGTTTGAAAAAACCAGTGAGGATGTACCTATCATTAGCCCAGCCATTTTTTTTTAACTCACTCCATGAACTGAAAATAGGAGTTAACTCACCACCGTCAAATGTGATTTTTTTAGTGAAATTAAATCCATAAATTGCGATTTGTGTCATCTTAAATACCTTAGAAATTGTTTCTCTTTTGTGTGGTTCTCCATACATACGCTCTGTATTACATCACTCTACCAGGTTGTGCAAGGATCGCTCTCATGAATGCACAACTGACTGAAATCATGCGCCTTATCACCAATCTGATCCGCACAGGTGTAGTTACCGAAGTGGACCGGGAGAACTGGCTTTGCCGGGTGAAAACGGGCGACCTTGAAACCAACTGGATTAACTGGCTGACACTGCGTGCGGGCAAATCGCGCACTTGGTGGAAACCGTCTGTGGGTGAGCAGGTTGTGCTGTTCAGCCTTGGCGGCAATCTGGAAACCGCGTTTGCCCTGCCTGCGGTCTACTCAAACCAGTTTCCGCCACCTTCAGACTCTGAGGACGGTAACGTGACGGAATACCCGGACGGCGGCTGGTTTGAATATGAACCCGCCACCGGGCGCTGGTTTGTCAGGGGCATCAAATCAATGGTCATTGAGACCGCTGACAATATCACCCTGAAAACCAGTGAGTTTGTGCTGGAGGCTGACCGCACGCGTATTAACAGCGAAGTGGTGATCAATGGTGGCGTTACCCAGGGCGGCGGTGCGATGAGTTCTAACGGGATCGTGGTTGATGCGCATCAGCATACTGGCGTCCTGAAAGGCGGCGATACAACCGGAGGCCCGGTATGACGCTGTATCTCGGCATGAGTCAGAGCAATGGAAAAGCGATTACGGATACCGACCATCTGCGCCAGTCGGTGCGGGATATTCTGCTGACGCCGCAGGGCAGCCGCATTGCCCGCCGGGAATACGGTTCCCTGCTGTCGACCCTGATTGACCGGCCGCAGAACCCGGCGCTGAGACTGCAGATCATGTCTGCGGTCTACGTGGCCCTGAGTCGCTGGGAGCCACGACTGACGCTGGATTCCATCACCATCAGCAGCAATTTTGATGGCTCCATGGTGGTTGAGCTTACCGGGCAGCGCAACAACGGCGCGCCGGTTTCCCTTTCCGTATCAACAGGAGCAGACAATGGCAGTCATTGACCTTTCCCAGTTGCCTGCGCCGCAGATAGTGGACGTGCCGGATTTTGAGACGCTGCTGGCTGAGCGCAAGGCCGCTTTTGTGCTCCTTTATCCGGCGGATGAACAGGACGCGGTGCGGCGCACACTGGCGCTGGAATCTGAACCCGTCACCAAGCTGCTGCAGGAAAGTACATACCGCGAAATCCTGCTGCGCCAGCGTATTAACGAGGCTGCGCAGGCGGTCATGGTGGCCTATTCGATAGGAAATGATCTTGAGCAGCTGGCAGCCAACTGCAACGTGAAACGTCTGACGGTAGTGCCTGCTGATAATGATGCAGTACCGCCGGTCGCCGCGGTGATGGAAGATGATGATGCGCTGCGCCAGCGCATCCCTGCAGCATTTGAGGGACTGTCCGTTGCTGGCCCGACGGGAGCCTATGAATTTCACGCCAGAAGTGCGGACGGACGTGTGGCAGATGCCAGCGCAACCAGTCCGGCCCCTGCAGAGGTGGTACTTACCGTACTGAGCCGGGAGGGTGACGGTACAGCAGTAAAAGACCTGCTGGATGTGGTTGAAAAAGCCCTGAACAGTGAGAGTGTACGCCCGGTGGCTGACCGTCTGACGGTTCGTAGTGCGGAGATCATACCGTACCGGGTGGAGGCTACCATTTTTCTTTATCCGGGGCCGGAAGCGGAGCCTGTTATGGTGGCGGCAAAAGCCAGCCTGCAGAAGTACATCGCCAGTCAGACGAGGCTGGGACGTGATATCCGCCGCAGCGCCATTTATGCCGCGCTGCACGTGGAGGGCGTCCAGCGTGTGGAGCTAACGTCCCCTCTGGAGGATGTGGTGCTGGATAAGACGCAGGCGGCATCCTGTACTGAATGGAGCGTTACCAACGGGGGCACGGATGAATAGTCTGTTGCCGCCGGGTTCGTCGCCGCTTGAGCGCCGACTGGCGCAGACCTGCAGCGGGATTTCCGATCTGCAGGTATCGCTGCGTGATTTGTGGAACCCGGCAACCTGCCCGATCAGATTCCTGCCTTATCTGGCCTGGGCGTTTTCTGTTGACCGCTGGGATGAGAGTTGGACAGAAAGCGTCAAGCGCCGCGTTGTGCAGGACGCTTTTTATATCCATCAGCACAAGGGGACAACCCGCGCCGTGCGGCGCGTGGTGGAGCCGTTCGGCTTCCTGATCCGCATCATTGAGTGGTGGCAGACCGGCGAAACGCCGGGAACGTTCCGTCTGGATATTGGCGTACAGGATCATGGTATCACCGAAGACACCTATCTGGAGCTTGAGCGCCTGATAAGCGATGCCAAACCATGCAGCCGTCATCTGGTTGGTATGTCCATCAACCTGCAGACAGGTGGCCCGTATTTTGTGGGGGCAGCCACCTACACCGGCGAAGAAATCACGATCTACCCGTATATCAACGAAACCATTATTTCCGGCGGCACCGCTTATGAGGGCGGGGCGGTCCATGTTATTGACACAATGAGAGTGAATCCATGAGCGCAAAATTTTATACCCTGCTGACGGAGATCGGCGCGGCGAAACTGGCAAGCGCCGCCGCGCTCGGTGTCCCGCTGAAAATTACCCATATGGCGGTGGGCGACGGTGGCGGTGTGCTGCCCACACCCAGCGCGCAACAGACCGCGTTAGTTGCTGAGAAGCGTCGAGCAGCGCTGAATATGCTGTATATCGACCCGCAGAACAGCAGCCAGATTATTGCTGAGCAAGTGATCCCGGAAACTGAGGGGGGATGGTGGATTCGTGAGGTCGGCCTGTTTGATGAAACCGGCGCACTGATCGCCGTGGGTAACTGCCCTGAGAGCTACAAGCCGCAGCTGACAGAAGGGAGCGGACGTACGCAGACCGTGCGCATGGTACTGATTACCAGCAGCACCGATAACATCACCCTGAAAATTGATCCTGCAGTAGTACTGGCAACCCGTAAATATGTAGATGATAAGGCGCTGGAGCTGAAGGTATATGTAGACGACCTGATGGCAAAGCATCTTGCTGCACCGGACCCGCATTCACAGTATGCACCCAAAGAAAGTCCGACGTTTACCGGGACACCCAAAGCGCCAACGCCAGCGGCAGGAAATAACAGCAGCCAGATTGCTAATACGGCATTTGTTCAGGCAGCGATAGCAGCACTGGTTGCGTCATCGCCAGCGGCGCTGGATACATTAAATGAACTGGCTGCTGCGCTGGGGAATGATCCAAACTTTGCGACAACAGTGATGAATGCGCTGGCAGGAAAACAACCTCTCGATACCACGCTGACGAATCTGAGTGGAAAAGACAATGCAGGGATTCTCCAATACCTTGGTTTAAAAGACGCACTTTTAAAAGGTGACGGGCGATTCCTTGCGGGAACGTTTGTCAGTGACGCAATTGACCGAACATCAATTGGTGCCAGAGCGGCTACAGGCTGTCAGTTTATGCGCGCACATCAGGCACCTGATGCGCCAGACCAGGTAAGTTTCTGGCAAATTATTACCCTTAGCGAGGTGGTAAGTCCGACCACTGTTGTGGATGTTCTTGCAGTCAGTGGCAATAACGTATTGTTTGGTCACGGAACAGGAGCGGGTATTACCTCATGGCGTCAAGTGGCGATGCTGGAGGGGGGCGCCTTTACGGGGGGTATTTCTGCTCCAAATATGCGTGGCGATACCCTGGTTACGGTTGGGGATGGCACTGGTGGGATGGCTAAAGGTGACGTTGATGGTGCAGGTTTTAATGGTAACAATCTGAACATTAAGTCATGGAATGGTATCGGATTTCAGAACTCAGAAGACCTGGCTATCCGGGCATATATCAGCACCCGACTCGGTGTTATCGCAGCTGCTGAAAATTTGCAGGCCGGAAATGCGATATTCAACAAAAACGGCGATGTTTACGGCGATATATGGGGCACAGGCAGCGGGCCTGGCTGGTTGAGTGCGTATATTGCAGGCAGACCGTTACGACAATACATCACCATGGTCGGTGTGTACCAGAACGACAAAACAAAGCCATTTATGCTTCATGATGATGGTTCTGGTGTATTCCTTGCTACAACTGACATGCTAAGTGGGTATGTTCAGTCAATTCGATTCGGTGCCGTTGAGCATGGAAACGTATATCGTTCGCCCGGATTTGCAGACCAGTTAGGTTACGTCATTACAGGTGTTGAGAATGGAGACTCGAACGAAACACCAGACAGGATCCAACGACGCTTGTTACAGCTTAAAGTGAATGGTCAGTGGTATACGGTGGGGGCATAAAAATGAAACATTTTAAAAATTTCACTAAAACAACGGAATTAACACCCGTTCAGCAGGAATTATCAGAGAACTGCAGCATCCAGTTTATCAATGATGAAGCAGGTATTGACTGGTATATATTACAAAAATTATTCCACTCCGATACACTGAAAATCCAGTATGACAAAACAGGACTGATTATTTCTGCAGATAAAGATGTGACAAAGCTATTTCCACTGAATTGCTCTGTTGTGGAATTTGCTGATACTGATATTCCTGATGATTTCCAGCCAGGTAATTTCACCTACAGCAACGGCACTATCGCCCCTGTTCAGACTGATTATGTTGCTTTAGCGACGGCAGATCGCGACAGGCGTATGGCTGCGGTCACGATAAAAATCAATCAGCTTATGGAAGCTCAGGACGATAGCGATATTACGGCGACAGAACTGCTGGAACTTTCAGCACTGCGTGAATATCGTACGAAACTAAGACGAATGGATTTAACTGCTGCGCCAAATATTAACTGGCCTGTGTATCCGAAAAAGTAACTCCGTCCCTGCGTTAGCGGGGTCTTTTTATCCCTTCCATTGTGCCATCTCCTGTACAACGTATATCGCGTGCGCCGCGTGCGTATCAACCAGAACATAAGGTATCCCTGTCAACCGGAGAGACTGCCTTATGGCTCAGGATTACCACCACGGGGTGCGCGTTGTTGAAATCAACGAGGGCACCCGACCTATTACCACGGTGAGCACTGCCATCGTGGGCATGGTCTGCACCGGCGATGATGCTGATGCGTCCGTGTTCCCCCTCAATAAGCCGGTCCTGCTGACTGATGTGCTCACCGCCAGCGGTAAAGCGGGGGAGTCCGGCACGCTGGCCCGCTCGCTGGACGCGATTGCAGATCAGGCAAAACCCGTGACTGTCGTTGTGCGTGTGGCGCAGGGCGAAACCGAAGCGGAAACCACCTCCAATATTATCGGCGGCGTAACTCCCGACGGTAAGAAAACGGGCATGAAAGCGCTACTGTCGGCGCAGTCGCAGCTCGGTGTTAAGCCGCGCATTCTTGGGGTGCCGGGACATGACACTCAGGCCGTTGCTACTGGACTGCTGGGCGTGGCGCAAAGCTTGCGCGGGTTTGCCTACCTTGCTGCTAATGGCTGCAAAACGGTGGAGGAAGCTATTGCCTATCGCGAGAATTTCAGTCAGCGCGAGGGAATGCTGATCTGGCCTGACTTCATCAACTTTGACACCGTGCTGAAAGCAGACGCCACGGCTTACGCCTCCGCCCGTGCGCTCGGCCTGCGTGCCAAAATCGACGAGCAGATTGGCTGGCATAAAACCCTGTCCAATGTGGGTGTGAACGGTGTCACCGGCATTTCCGCTGATGTGTTCTGGGATCTGCAGGACCCGGCAACCGATGCGGGACTGCTGAACAAAAATGACGTCACCACATTGATCCGCAAAGACGGCTTCCGCTTCTGGGGTTCCCGTTGTCTCAGTGACGATCCGCTGTTTGCCTTTGAGAACTACACCCGCACGGCGCAGGTGCTGGCTGACACTATGGCGGAGGCGCACATGTGGGCGGTGGATGGCGTGCTTAATCCGTCGCTGGCCCGCGACATTATTGAAGGACTACGCGCCAAGATGCGCAGTCTGGTCAACCAGGGATACCTGATTGGTGGTGACTGCTGGCTGGATGAGTCCGTTAACGATAAAGACACCCTTAAAGCCGGGAAACTGACCATTGATTATGACTACACTCCGGTGCCTCCGCTTGAAAACCTGATGCTGCGCCAGCGCATCACCGATCGTTACCTGGTCGATTTTGCCAGCCGTGTCGCTGCATAAGGGGGAATCATGGCTTTACCACGCAAGTTAAAACACCTGAACCTGTTCAACGACGGGAACAACTGGCAGGGGATCGTTGAGTCTCTGACCCTGCCGAAATTTACTCGCAAGTTTGAGAAGTATCGCGGCGGCGGTATGCCGGGCGCAGTGGATGTGGACATGGGGCTGGATGACGGCGCACTGGACACGGAATTTTCAATCGGCGGTACCGAGCTGCTGTTATTCAAGCAGATGGGCAAGGCAACCGTTGACGGCATCCAGCTGCGTTTCACAGGTTCCATTCAGCGTGACGATACCGGCGAAGTGCAGGCCGTTGAGCTGGTTGTGCGCGGGCGCCATAAAGAGGTGGATTCCGGCGAGTGGAAAACCGGCGAGAGCAGCAGCACCAAAGTCAGCAGTACCAACAGCTACGCGAAGCTGACCATTAATGGTGAGGTGCTCTATGAGGTCGATCTGGTCAACATGGTAGAAATCGTTGGCGGCGTGGACCTGATGGAAGAACACCGTAATGCCCTTGGCCTCTGATTAACCTTAACGGCGCGGGCAGCCGCGCCAGTATTTCATTAACAGGAAACGAACATGAGCGACAAGCTGACTGAAAAGACCGTAAAACTGGATACCCCCATCATGCGCGGTAAAACTGAAATTACCGAAATTGTGCTGCGCAAGCCTCAGTCCGGCGCACTGCGTGGCACCCGTCTGCAGGCCATTATGGATATGGACGTGGGCGCAATGATGACTGTGATCCCACGAATCTCCACCCCGACGCTGACCGCGCAGGAAATGGCAGAGCTGGACCCCGCCGATCTCACCGCGCTGTCGGTAGAGGTGGTGACTTTTTTGTTGAAGAAGTCGGTGCTTGCCGGTTTACCGACAGCCTGACGATTGATGATCTTGTGGCGGATATCGCCACCATCTTTCACTGGTCGCCATCCATCACTGACGTTATGCCGCTGACTGAGGTGTTGGCGTGGCGGTATAAGGCAATTCAGCGAAGCGGGGCCAGCGATGAGTGACAATAACCTGCGTCTGCAGGTGATTCTTAATGCGGTTGACAAGCTCACCCGCCCATTTCGATCCGCGCAGGCCAGCTCAAAAGAGCTGGCTGCAGCCATTCAGCAAAGCCGCGCCCGTTTAAAAGAATTAGATGCTCAGGCGGGCCGCATTGACGGTTTCCGCAAGGCCAGCGCGCAGCTAGCAGTCACCGGTAACAGCCTGAAAGCCGCACGCGAAGAAGCTGCGAAACTTGCCACGCAATTCTCTGCCACCAACCGCCCGACGGCGGCGCAGGCACGGCTGCTTGAGCAGGCAAAAAACCGCGTTACGGAGTTACAGAGCAAATATAACGGTCTACGTCAGTCGGTGCAGCGCCAGCGTCTTGCGCTCAATGAAGCCGGACTGGACACGAAAAAGCTCAGTAGTGCGCAGCGGGAGCTGCGGCAGAATGCCGACGAAACCCGGCAGGCCCTGGACCGGCAGCAGAAATCCCTTAAAAGCCTGGGCGAACAGCAGGCGCGAATGAACGCCGTCCGCGATCAGTATTCGCGCCGTCTTGAGGTGCGGGATCGCATCGCCGGGGCAGGGGCTACCACTACGGCTGCAGGGGTGGCAATGGGCGCACCTGTTGTGGCGGCAGTTAAGAGCTACGCCAGCATGGAAGATGCCATGAAAGGTGTGGCAAAGCAGGTAAACGGGCTGCGGGACGATAATGGCAACCGCACAAAACAGTTTTATGACATGCAGGATGCCATCAAGGCCGCCAGCGAACAGCTACCGATGGATAACGGCGCTATAGACTATGCCGCGCTGGTTGAAGGTGGTGCTCGCATGGGGGTGACCAATCAGGACGATCCTTACGAAGAGCAGAAACGTGACCTGCTGGCTTTTGCATCCACGGCGGCAAAAGCGGCAACGGCCTTTGAGCTGCCCGCAGATGAACTGGCAGAAGGACTGGGGAAAATCGCGCAGCTCTATAAAGTTCCGACGCGCAATATTGAACAACTGGGCGATGCGCTGAACTACTTGGACGATAACGCCATGTCAAAGGGTGGGGACATTATCAACGTCCTGCAGCGTATGGGGGGCGTGGCTGACCGCCTTGACTTCCGAAAGGCCGCGGCGCTGGGTTCAACATTCCTTTCTCTTGGGGCTGCCCCGGAAATCGCCGCCAGCGCCTCTAATGCCATGGTGCGTGAACTGTCCATTGCTACCATGCAAAGTAAACGATTTTTTGAAGGCATGAATCTGTTGCAACTCAATCCGGCGGAGATTGAAAAGCAGATGACCACCGATGCCATGGGCACAATTCAGCGGGTTCTGGAGAAGGTCAACAATCTGCCGCAGGATAAACGCTTGTCAGCCATGACAATGATTTTTGGCAAAGAGTTTGGCGATGATGCGGCAAAGCTGGCTAGCAACCTGCCGGAGCTGCAGCGCCAGCTGAAACTCACATCAGGTAGTGGTGCTAATGGCTCTATGCAGAAAGAATCCGACATTAACAAGGATTCATTGTCTGCGCAGTGGTTGCTGGTTAAGACGGGCGCGCAGAACGCTTTCAGCAGCCTGGGGGAAACGTTGCGCCAGCCGCTGATGGATATTATGGGCATGGTTAAGCGCGTGACCGGGGCGTTGCGTCGCTGGGTTGAACAGAATCCCGTGCTGGCTGGCACGCTGATGAAAGTGGCGGCAGCTACGACAGCCATTACTGTTGGGTTGGGGGCGCTGGCAGTGGCGGTGGCTGCGGTACTAGGGCCGCTGGCGGTTATCCGGTTTGGCCTGTCAATGCTGTCAGTTAAAGCGTTACCTTCTGCAGCCGCCGCTGCCACACGTACAGGTAGCGTGCTGCGTTTGTTGATCTCTGGTCCGCTGGCTTTGCTGCGCGTGGCATTATTTGCTGTTGGTAGCCTGCTGGGTGCGCTGCTCAGTCCTGTAGGGCTGGTTGTGGCTGCACTGGCAGGCGTGGCGCTGGTTATCTGGAAATACTGGCAGCCCATTAGTGCATTTCTGGGGGGCGTGGTGGAAGGGTTCAGAGCCGCTGCTGCGCCCATCAGCGCCGCCTTTGAGCCGCTCAGACCCGTGTTTCAGTGGATTGGTGACAGGGTGCAGGCCTTGTGGGGCTGGTTCAATGATTTACTTACCCCGGTTAAATCCACTTCCGAAGAACTGAACAGCGCAGCTGCAATGGGGCGTCGGTTTGGTGAGGCGCTGGCGGAAGGTCTGAATATGGTGATGCACCCACTTGAGTCACTTAAATCCGGTGTGTCATGGCTGCTGGAAAAGCTCGGTATTGTCAGTAAGGAGGCGGCAAAGGCGAAACTACCTGCGCAGGTTACGCAGCCGCAGTCCGCCACAGTGAACAGTGACGGCAAAGTGGTGCTGCCGCCAGGCGGGTTCCCGGCTTACGCGGGGATGTACGACACGGGCGGGATCATTCCACGCGGGCAGTTTGGCATTGTCGGAGAAAATGGCCCTGAAATTGTGAACGGACCGGCAAATGTTACCAGCAGGCGGCGTACTGCTGCACTGGCCTCTGTCGTTGCTGGCGTGATGGGGGTAGCTGCGACACCTGCAGAAGCGGCTCCGCTTCATCCGTTCAGTTTGCCTGCGAGGGCATACCAGCCCCCGCTTGCTAAGGCAGATAGCCCGCCGCCGGTTATTCGTTATGAGATAAATGCGCCCATTCATATTGTCGCTCAGCCTGGGCAGAACGCGCAGGATATTGCCCGTGAAGTGGCACGCCAGCTTGACGAACGGGAGCGCCGGGCCAGGGCAAAAGCACGCAGCAATTTCAGCGATCAGGGGGGGTATGAATCATGATGATGGTACTGGGTTTATATGTATTTATGCTGCGCACTGTCCCTTATCAGGAACTGCAGTATCAGCGCAGCTGGCGACACGCCGCCAACAGTCGGGTGAACCGCCGTCCGTCAACGCAGTTTCTTGGCCCGGATAACGATTCACTGACACTGTCCGGGGTTCTGCTGCCGGAAGTGACCGGCGGCAGACTGTCATTACTGGCGCTTGAACAAATGGCTGAACTGGGCAAGGCATGGCCTTTGATTGAAGGTAGTGGAACCATTTACGGCATGTTTGTTATTGAGAGTCTGAGCCAGACAAAGACGGAGTTTTTTGCCAGCGGAATGCCCAGGCGCATTGAGTTTACGATCACCCTCAAACGGGTTGATGAGTCGCTCTCTGACATGTTCGGGAGCCTGAGTGACCAGCTCAGCAACCTGCAGGACTCCGCAGCATCTGCTATTGGGGGGATTAAAAACACGGTTGGAGGATTGCTGCAGTGAACGTTAATTCTGATCTCCTGAATCTGAACAGCAAAAGCCCGGCTTTCAGTATCACCATCGAAGGCAAAGACGTGACGACGGTGATGGACGCGCGCCTGATGAGTCTGACACTGACGGATAACCGGGGCTTTGAAGCGGACCAGCTTGATCTGGAGCTGGACGACGCCGACGGGCTGATCGCCCTGCCGCGACGTGGGGCTGTGATTCAGCTGGCGCTGGGCTGGAAAGGGCAGCCGCTTTTCCCTAAAGGGGCTTTTACCGTAGATGAAATTGAACACAGCGGAGCCCCTGACCGGCTGACCATCAGGGCGCGTAGCGCAGATTTTCGTGAAACCCTCAATACACGGCGCGAAAAATCATGGCATCAGACAACGGTGGGGAAGGTGGTAAAGGAAATTGCCGCCCGGCATAACCTCAAAGTGGCGCTGGGTAAAGACCTGACGGATAAGGCGCTGGATCATATGGACCAGACCAACGAAAGCGATGCAAGTTTTCTGATGAAACTGGCGAGACAGTATGGGGCGATTGCTTCCGTTAAAGACGGGAACCTGCTGTTTATCCGGCAGGGACAGGGAAGAACGGCAAGCGGCAAGCCGCTGCCGGTTATCACCATCACGCGCAAAGCCGGTGACGGTCATCGGTTCACCCTTGCTGATCGTGGTGCCTATACCGGTGTTATTGCCAGCTGGTTGCATACGCGTGAACCCAGGAAAAAAGAAACAACCAGTGTTAAGCGTCGTCGAAAGAAAGCCACCACACCCAAAGAGCAGGAAGCAAAACAGGGTGATTATCTGGTGGGAACGGATGAAAACGTGTTGGTTCTTAATCGTACCTACGCCAACCGGAGCAATGCAGAGCGCGCAGCAAAAATGCAGTGGGAACGTCTGCAGCGCGGGGTTGCTTCATTTTCCCTGCAGCTCGCTGAGGGGCGGGCTGATCTCTATACGGAAATGCCGGTGAAGGTGACGGGATTTAAGCAGCCGATTGATGATGCAGAATGGACCATTACCACCCTGACGCATTCTGTCAGCCCGGATAATGGATTTACGACCAGCATGGAGCTTGAAGTAAAGATTGATAATCTTGAAATTGAATAATTGGTTCTCAATATTGAATTATGATGTATCATTATTGCGATTACGGCAAAAGTGGTGGGATAACAGCAATGATGAACTGTCCAGAGTGCGGTCATGCAGCACATACCAGAAGCAGCTTTCAGGTATCAGCTACGACAAAAGAACGTTACAACCAGTGCCAAAATATAAATTGTGGCTGTACGTTCGTTACTCATGAAACGTTTGTACGGCACATTATAAAACCGAATCTAATTTCTTCTGCGCCACCACATCCGGGAAAAGGTGGTCAAGGCCACATGAGTTTCTGAACAGAACCCGCTTTAATGGCGGGTTTTTTGTTGCCGCCAGTCCGACACGCTGTCGCCATTTTGCCGCCACCACCAAAGAAAAAGGGGCTACGTTTTCACGTAACCCCTTGTTTTATTTGGTGGAGCTGGCGGGAGTTGAACCCGCGTCCGAAATTCCTACATCCTCGGTACTACATGCTTAGTCTGTCTTTACATTCGCCTGGCACCTGCGGACGGACACGCCACTACCAGACTAGCCTGATTCGTTTTAACGCTTCAACCCCAGGCAGGGCATCCGCGCGATCTCTTTTGGGTTTGACCTCTCTTGATCCCCGTCCTAAGAGCGGAGGCTAGGGAGAGAGGGCTCTAAGCAGGTTATTAAGCTGCTAAAGCGTAGTTTTCGTCGTTTGCGACTATTTTTTTGCGGCTTTTTACGAGGCCAACCGCCCCTCGGCATGCACCTTGGGTTTCGCAAATCCCGTCGAATCCAGAATCAGCCCCAATGTGTAAGGTAAGTATAACAGACTTGTGACACGCGTGACCAGCCCCGTATCTTCTTATCTTCAACGATTTACCGCTCGCGCAGCGCTTCTTTCGCGCGATTAAACGGTTTGATTAAATAGTCGACAATGGTTTTTTCACCGGTTTTGATATCCACCGTGGCGATCATGCCTGGAACAATCGAAAAACGGCGTCCTGATTTATTTTGTAGATAGTCCTGGTGGGTGCGGATAAACACGCGATAGTAGAAAATTTCCGGTTTCACTTTATCCTGAATGGTGTCTGGTGAAATGGTCTCCACCACGCCGTCAAGCCCGCCGTAAATGGCGTAATCATAAGCGGTAATTTTAACCAATGCGCGTTGGCCGGGATGAATAAAGGCGATATCACGCGGCGAAAGGCGGGTTTCAATCAGCAGACGATCGTCTACCGGCACTATCTCCATCATCTCGCCGTTAGGCGGGATCACGCCGCCAATCGTCGTGACCTGGATATTTTTAACAATGCCGCGTACCGGCGAACGCACGGTAAGGCGGGTGACGGAATCCTCGCGTCCTTTTAAAATGGCGGAGAGCATATCGACCTCAGCGTTCGCTTTCGATAACGCTTCGCGTGCCTGCACATAATATTGTGAGCGCAGATCGGTAATTTTTAAGCCTAAATCGCTTTTTTGTCGTTGCAGGCGTAGCACTTCAACATGACTGGCCGCGCCGCTTTTCTCCAGCCGCTGGGTAATGGTCAGCTCTTTATTAACCGACGCCAGCGCATCCCGTAGCTCGGCTTCGGTATCGGCCAGCTGCGCGCGGCGGCTTTTATAGAGACGTGTCTCTGCGGCAATCAGATCCGGCCAGCCGTTCAGCTCAGCGGGGAAGGCGAGAGGTAAGTCGCTGACTTCCGCAGTTAACCGTGCGCTGGAGGCGAGTGAAGCGCGATATTTTGCCGCACTTTCACCCACATTGGACGCCAGACGCGTCGGATCAAGCCGGGCGACAATCTGATTAGCCTGAACTCTGTCGCCTTCCCGCACCGTCAACTGCGCCAGAATGCCGCCATCCAGCGACTGCAGAACCTGTTCGCGTGAACTGGGGATCACTTTCCCGTTGCCGGTGGAAACCTCATCCAGTCGGCCAAACCACGCCCAGATGCCGAGAATGAGAAATAACAGTGAGCAGATCAGAACAATACGACCCGCGCCGGAAAACGCCCGTTCACGCTGAATATCGAAATCGTCCATCGCGGCATCATGCTGACTGATTTTCATTTTTCCACTCCCGACGGTGACTTTGCATCCGATCCGCGTTAAGCGCCTGCGCTTTTGGCGCATCCATCACCAGTTGTCCTTCTTTCAGGACAATGACACGCTCAACCAGCTCCAGTATTGGTACCCGGTGCGTCGCGACGACCAGGGTACGGTTGCCAAGCCACTGATGTAACCGCTGAATAAACTCTCGCTCCGTATGCTCGTCCAGCGAGGCGCTGGGTTCGTCAAGTAGCACAATATTGGGGGAGCGCAGCAGCATTCTCGCCAGCAACAGGGACTGACGCTGCCCACCGGACAGGCCGTTACCACCCTCCATAATGGGATGATCCAACCCTTTTGCCAGCCGCCTGACGAAGACGGCGCCGCCGCTGACTTCGAGCGCGTCAAAAATCTGTTCATCGTTGGCGTGCGGCGCGCCGAGCGTCAGGTTCTCTCGTAGGGTGCCGAAGAAAAGCCGCGCGTTCTGGCTAAGAAAGCCGATGTTGCGGCGTAAATCCGCCATATCGATGTGCGACAAGCTGAGATTATCAAGCCGGGCATCTCCCTGAATCATCTCCAGGCCACCCGCCATCGCCTGTAAAAGTGTGGATTTACCCGCACCGTTACGCCCCAGTATCGCAATCCGCTCGCCTGGCATGATCTCCAGACGCACGAGGCGCAACGGTATGCGTTGATCGTCGTTATGGTAACGAAACTGAGCGTTTTCAAAGAGGTAATGCCCGTGGAGGATGTCGCGGTGTATCAGGCTATCGTCATGCTGTGTCTCGGTGGGCAGTTGCATAATGTTGTCGAGACCCATCTTCGCCGCTTTCACCTGCTGCCAGCGCGCCAGCACGCCGCACAGGTTAGCCATTGGCGCGATCATCCGCGAGCCGAGCATCGACGCGGCGACCACGGCGCCGGTAGTCATACTGCCTTCAATGACCATCGGCGCGCCGAACATAATCACTGCGGCATACACCAGACTTTGTACCGACATCCCCCAACTAATAAGCCCTTGCGTGAGTTTGCGGGTGCGTAGACCCGACTCGCCGGTAATACGGATATAGCTATTCCACTGCTGAAGAAAGCGGTTCTCCGCCTGCATCAGTTTAATATCTTCCAGCCCCTGAACGCTTTCGACCAAGACTGCATTGCGTAGCGTCGCTTCGTGGGCGGCCTGGTTGGCGAGGACAGCCAGTTTTTTTTGCAGTGCGACGCCCGGCAGGATCATCAGCAGAGCCGCCACGGGCGCTATCCATGCCAGCGGTGGGGCAATAATCGCCAGGACTACCATAAACAGGAAAAAGAAAGGCAGATCGACAATGGTCGCCAGCGTTGAAGAGGTAATCATCTCGCGGATCTGCTCCAGTTCGCGTAACTGCGAGATAAAACTGCCGGTGGAACGGGGGATAGCGCTGTTGCGCAGCCTTAACGCATGACCGAATACCCGATCGGAAATGCGCATATCGGCGCGTTTACCGAGCACGTCCATAATGTGCGTACGCGCTTCACGCAGCAGAAAACCGAACAGCACCGCTACCAGCACGCCGAAGGAGAGCACGTACAGGGTAGGATATGACTGAGCGGGGATCACCCGATCGTAAACCTGCATAGAGAACACAATCCCGGCCAGAGACAGCACGTTAATCAGAAAGGCGGCGACCATTACCGGTAGATAAGGGCGAATATCCTGCAGAACCAGCTCGCGCATCCAGTCGGGTTTAAAGCGGGAGATATAGCGGTCGACGCGGCTATCCTTGAGCGCCGATAGCGGGCGTAGCGCGGCAACATAGAGGATCTCCGGCAATAACTCGCTGAGCGTCAGGCGGTTACGCTGACCCTCTTCTTCAATCACAAAAACGTCTGCCGCATCTTCGCCATTAACATGCTCGATGACCAATAACTGCCCGTCCCGGAGCTCGACAACCAACGGCAATCGCCACTGACTAAATGCCGTTTTGTCTATGTCTGGTGCATGAAAGGATAAACCCGCCTGCCGCGCGAGCTGCGTTAAGGCGGTCGTTCTGCTTTTGCCCCTAAACCACGGGGCGTTGGCCTGAATTGAACCGGGAGAACAGGCAACGCGATAATGACCGGCGACATAGCTGATGGCCTGCGCCCATTGGCTTAGCGCGCGCTCACTGAGTACCTCTTCTACATCGGGGGCGGCGCGGGTCATGGCTGGATCTCCACGGATTGAATGCTGCGATGATTTAACGCGAACGCCTGACGAAGCGCGCCGGTGTTATACAGACAGTTCAGTTGCAACTGATGCAACTGGCTTTCCGTTTGCAGTTCGGCAAAACGCGCCTGGTAAACTTCCTGCTCCGCATTAAGCACGTCGAGTAGCGGGCGGGAACCGAGGTCAAGGTATTGCTGCTGATACAGTTCGCGCGTGCGTTCGCTAAGCTGCTGTTGCCGACGAAGGATTTGTAACGCGCTGGCAAGACTCATTGCCTGGCTGCGCGCCTCCATCAGTTTCTGGCGGACATCAAGCCGGGTGCGCTGAATGGTCGACTGAGCCGCGTCTACCGCATGACTGGCGGCGTTGCGTCGGGCAGTCAGCCCTCCGCCCTGATAAAGCGGCATCTCAACTTTCACCCAGGTGGAATACTGGGTTTTATCCAGCACTTCATGACTGGGATATTTATCATTAAGATAATGTTGAACGGAAGGTTCGAGCGAAATCGTCGGCGTCATTTGCGCGTTGGCATAGTCCAGATTCGCCCGCGCAACGTTGGCCTGCGCCCAGGCGGCCAGTACCGCAGGCACCAGTCGATCGTCGGGAGTTGCCGTCTCACAGCTGCGAGCAAGTTTCGCCGGGAAGTCATTATTGATGCCGTTAAGCGAATTCCAGCCCAGCCAGCTCATCAGTGAGGCTTTCGCACTGTCGAGATTGGCCTGATACTGCGCCAGTTGCGAGCGGGCGGATTCGATTCTGGCTTCGGTTTGCACTACGTCAGATAGCGACGTAGCGCCTTCATCGCTGCGCTGCCGGATAAGTTTACCGATGCTGTCCAGCGCGACGAGCTGTTCTTCCGCCGCTTCTACCATTTGCTGCCAGCTCTGCGTTTGTACAATGGCGTTGGCGGTTTCGTGCGCGACGGTATCAATACTGAGCAACACATTGGCCTGTTGCTGTGCTGCGCCTGCGGTTTCGGCGCGAACCTGGCTTGCCACTTTGCCGAAGTCATAAAGCATTTGCGATACCGACAGCACCAGCGAGGGACTATACCCGTGATCGGTGTAGGTATTGCTGTACCCATTGTTCACACCAGCGCTGACTTGCGGATAATATTTCGATTTGGCGACCTCTATTTGTTCATTCTGTGCGAGCAGTTTGCCGACGGCTTCGCGAATAGAAGGATGCCAGCTAACGGCGCGATTGACCGCGTCATTGAGCGTCAGGTTGCCCGGCGCGGCGGCGCTGAGCGGCAACTCAGCGGCGGAGCCATCCAACGAAGGAAGCATCTGGTCCGTTGCTAATCCTTCGGATGTAATCATTGGCGGCGCTTCTGCGCCCCGGGGCTGGTGATGAAACAAAGCAAATGCCAGTACGATGGCGACAGGCGCGACTCTTCCCATAGTTTATCCCTTTTAAATATCACCGCTTGTTGCCCCGAACGTCGTGGCGTTCGGGGCTTTTTTATCAACCGCCGGTTATCAGGTGGTTGTTCTGCAACAGCTCATTTAGCGTGAGCTGCACATTCTCCAGAGTGACAAGGTCAGTGGATTTAAACGCGCTGCCAGCGCCGTCGCGATCGACGGATATCACCGTATTGGCACCGCTGGTATGAACCTGAACAAAGTTACCCAGCGTCGCCGCCTGGTGATCCCAGCCGGTCAGCAGTTCGTGGATATCGATCTTGTCGCCCTGCGCGGTGGAGAAGTTTTGCCAGCGATCGGCGCCGTTGCCGCCGGTCGCGTCCGCGCCGTTTAACAGGTGGTAAATCAGCGTATCGCCATAGGCGGAGCCGATGAGAACATCGTTTTGGTTGGTACTGACGATTTGCGGCGCCATATCAATGGTCAATGTGGCGCTATCCGTATGACCCATCTTGTCATCCAGTTGATAGGTAAAGACCTCTTTACTGGTGATGGACGACATCGCGATGCCATTATTCAGCGTGTAGGTGTAAGCGCCATCGAGGTTAATTTGCAATGTGCCGTAATGTCCCTGAATCGTGGCGCTGGTGGTATTCGCCGCGGCGTCCAGCGTGGCGGCGCTGCCGTTATACCCGCTAATGCTCAGGCGGGTATTCACCGTATTAAGCTGATCCATCGCCCCCGCCGCATCGCTGCCATCAAAAATATTGCCGAGAACGGTATGCGTTCCGGACGTTTCAAAATTATCCAGATCGACGGTGGTGCCGATGACGCGTGGCGTGATCGTCGCCGCCCCGGCCAGGGTATTGGTGCCGGTAAAGTTAAGCGTGTACGTTCCGGCATCCAGCTCCAGGCCGCTCAGGTTGACGGTCACCGTCGCGCTGCCCAGCGTGATATTCGCCACCGGAACGGTTCCGTTGCGTATGACGGTCCCGTTCTCCTGAATGGCCCAGCTAATATTCAGATTGCCCAGCGTAATGAGCGTGGAGACATCAAAGACCAGTGACGCGCCTTTAAGTACGGTGCCCGTTGCAACGTCAAAGGTGCCGCTCCCGCTGCCCGATTTACCGAGTAGCCCCCAACTGGCGCTGCCGACGCTGGAGTCCAGCCAGGCAGCGGTATCCTGAAGCGTGGCGACGCTAAGGGTATCGCTGACATCATTAATCGCATCCAGCGCCCTGGCGGTTGGCGTGATATTGAGCGAGGCCGTATCGGTATCGCCGTTTGGCGCTTTGACCGTATAGATAAAGCTGTCCGGCGTTTTAATGCTGTCGGCACCGACGCCATTCTTCAGCGTGTAGGTATAGTTGCCTCTTGCGTCAATGATGAGCGAGCCATACAACCCGTTTACCTCCGTCGTGCCGGTCGCCGCAATCGCCACGCCGTTTACTTCAGTGAGGAGGGCGTCCGTAGGGGCGACATCATTGGTCAGTACGTTGCCGGTGGTGTTGGCGGTGATACTGTCAACGGCATAGGTGTGGTCCTGGGAAATCGCCAGCGTATAGCCAGTGAGGACGCTAATGCCGCTGGCGGTATTCAGCACGAACAAGTATTCGCCGCCAGGCAACGTCAGGGTCAGCGGCTGGGACTGTCCGGCTAACAGCAGGGTGTTAATCCAGCCCTTTTGCACCCGGAACTGCTCATATTGTTGAATGGCATCGTTGAAGCGATAAACGTACAGATCGAACGTGGAAACCAGTGAGACGCCGCCGACGGTTCCCTGTAACGTCATGGTTCGCGTAGCGCCTTCTTCAACGTTAAAGATGATCGGATTAGTCATATCATCAAGCAGATTCGCGTTCAGTACATTACCAAGTCCGACGCTTAATACCGTGACGCCGCTTTGTGTCGAGGGACCGTTGTTGACGTAGCTAACGTGAGTATCAAAGACCAGAGAGGCGTTATTGTCTGTCGCTATCACGCTGCCCGGTACAGGCGCGGGACCCAGATTGATAACCAGTTGCGCGGCGCTGCTACCGACGCCATTCTGGGTAATGGTGTAGGTGAAGCTCTCTTTATGTCCGTATCCCGCCGTGGGGTTAGTCAGCGTGTAGGTGTAACTGCCATCCTGATTAATGTGCAGCGTGCCGTATTGTCCCTGGATATCCACGCCGCCCGCGCCGACCGGCGTACTGACACCGTTGGCGTTGGTGATGGCGGTGACCGTGGTGCCCGTCGGCGCGGTATCATCAGCCATGACGTTGCCGGTACTGATGGTTGGCCCGCTAATAATACCTGCGCTGGTCTGGTGTACATCGACATCCAGGCTGGTATACGACCCGGTGGCGAGCAGACTGGTGTTATAAGTGAGTACCCGGTACTGGCCTTCGCCCAGGCCGCTCAGGTTCAGGGTAACGCCGCTCCCGGTCAGGGTAAGCAAATTCGCGAAGTCGCCAACGGCGGTGTTGACAATCGTCGTCCAGGCGCCGAGGCTGGTGTCGTAGCGCTGTACCACAATCTCCTGAGTACTGAGCAGCGAAAGCACGATTCCCGTTGCGGCGGCATCGATGGTGACGTCGCCCGTACCACCTTCAGCAATGGTGAACTCAACCTGAGCGGTATCGTTACCCAAAACCGAGGCGACATTGCCAAGCGCGCCAACCAGCAGCAGGCCGTAATCCGAATAATTTTGCGTGCTGGTGACGGCGGTCGAGGTCAGATCAAGGCTGGTGATGTTATCCCTTGCCGCCAGCGGCAGAACCGGCGCGGTAATGCCTAACGCGCCGGAGGCGTTACCCGCAGCGTCAGTGGCCGTCACGTTAATGAGTTGACCTTCAATTTGTTTTGTCGGCAAGGTGAGAGACCATGCGCCGTTGCTGCCGGCGGTGGTGGTGAGCGTCACGCCGCCCGCCAGCGTGACGGTTACGGTGCTGTTTGCCTCTGCCTGTCCGGAAAGTGAACCGCCATCGGCGCTGAGCGTACCTGACGGCGTACCGGGCGCCAGCGTATCGACAATCACCGTCGCGGCGGTGGAGACGCTGCCTGTACCGTTGGCGTTAGTCGCGGTGGCGGTGAAGGCGTGGCTGCCTTCGGTCAAATTGCCTGTCGGGGTAAAGCTCCAGTTTCCGCTGGCGTTCGCCGTGGTGGTGCCGAGCAGCGCCCCGTTGTTATAAATGCTCACCGTGGCGCCCGCCTGAGCGGTACCATTCAATGTGGGTTGTGCGTCATTAGTGACCTGACCGTTGGCGATAGCGCCGGTATAAATACCCACATTATCCACTACGTTGGTGATGATCGGTGCTTCCGGCACGCGCGTATCGGGCGCGGTAAATCCGGCGGCAATGCCAGTGTTGCCTGCTTTATCCTGGGCAAATGCCAGTAGCGGCTGACCATTGGTCTGCGCGGGCGTGAGTGTGGCGGTGAAGCTGCCTGTACCGTCGGCGGTGGCGGTTCCCAGTACCACACCAGTCTCAGAGGTAATTGTCACTGTACTGCCTGCTTCCGCGGTGCCCGTCACGCGATTACCGGTAGCATTGATGATCAGGTTGCCGGGCGCGCCGGGCGCAATGGTATCCACGATAATCGTTGTCGATGGCGAAGCGGCGCTAACGTTGCCAGCCGCATCGGCGGCGCTAACGCTATAGGCGTGACTTCCCTGGCCGAGCGCGGCGGTTGGCGTCCAGCTCCAGTTGCCGCTGGCATTGGCGTTCACGGTCGCAACCAGCGCGCCATTATCGAAGATGCTTACCGCGCTGTTGGCTTCCGCGGTACCGTTGAGCGTCGGCTGTGTGTCGTTGGTCGATTGTCCATTGCCAATGGCGCCGGTATTGTTCGGGACATCATCAACGATGCTGGTTATAAGCGGAACCGTTGGCGCAAGGGTATCGACCACGATAGTAAAACCGCTGGTGGCCGGGCTAACGTTGCCTGCCGGGTCGGTGGCGGTCACTGTTAATGTGCGCGTGCCGTCGTTTAACCCTGTCGTCGGCGTGAAGCTCCACGCGCCGCTCGCGTTAGCCGAGGTGACGCCAAGCAGAGTGTTGCCATCATAGATACTGATCACGCTGCCCGCTTCGGCAGTGCCGTTCAGCGTGGGGCGGTTATCATTGGTTATCTGACCATTAGCGAGATTTCCTGTGACCCCGCCCGCGACGTCATCCACTACGGACGTCAGGATCGGCGTTTGCGGCGCGGTGGTATCGACCGTCAGGGTGAAAGCCGTACTGTTCGGGCTGCTGTTTCCTGCGGCATCGGTGGCGACGGCGGTGATGACGTGCGTTCCGCTTGCCAGCGTTGAGGTGGAGACGCTCCACGCGCCGTCAGGCTGAGCCGTTGTCGTGCCAATGACCGTGCCATTTTCATAGAGCGTGATCGTGGCGCCGGCTTCTGCGGTGCCGCTGAAGGTTGGCGTAGGATCGTTGGTATTTTGGCCGTTCGCGATCGTGCCGAGGCCTGGCGCCTGATCGTCACTGACTGATGTGATTACCGGCGTCAGCGGCGGCGTGGTATCGACGACGAAATTAACGCTGTCTGAAACGGGACTGGCGTTGCCTGCGGCATCAACGGCAATGACGGTAATTACATGGTTGCCCGTCGCCAGAGAGGCATCGGGCGTGTAGCGCCAGCTACTGCTATTGTCGGCGGGAATTTCAGCCAGCAGCGTGCCGTTATCGTAGAGACGAATAGTTGTGTTGGCTTCACGGGTGCCGCTAATGACAGGGCGCGCCTCGTCTGTGATCTGCCCTGAACTCAGATTGCCGGTAATGGGGCCCGTACCGTCGTAGACCGTATCAATAACAGGCGCGGCGGGAGCCGTGGTATCAATAGTAAACGAGCGTATTTCGGACGCGGCGCTGGTATTGCCTGCCGCATCGGTTGCTGTCGCCGTCAGGTTCCAGACGCCCGCGCCCAGCGAGGTAGACGGTGTAAAGCTCCAGCTACCGTTGGCCTGAACTTGCGCTGTGCCGACCAGTGCGTTGCCATTATAAATCGAGATGGTTGCACCCGCCTCACCGGTACCCGAGAGCGTCGGTCGGGTTTCGTTCGTCGAGCCGCCGTTGGGGACGATGCCCGTTACCGGCGCCGTATTGTCTGCCACGCTGGCGATAACCGGCGCGGCGGGCGGTGTGGCGTCAATCGTCAGCACAAATCCGCTGGACACCGCGCTGCTATTACCCGCCGGATCGGTGGCGCTAAGGGTGAACGTGTGGCTACCGTTTGCAAGCGGCGTCTGCGGCGTGAAACTCCATGTGCCGTCGCTATTCACCGTCGTGGTACCGATGGACGCGGAATTACCGTCAAGATAGACATTAATCGTCGCGCCAGCCTCTCCGCGCCCGTTCAGGGTAGGCGTCGCATCGTTCGTTAGCTGCCCGCTTACCAGGTTGCCGGTAATACCGGGCTGGTCATCCACGACGGAGGTGAGAACCGGGATCGCCGGAGGCGTAATATCGACTATGATCGTCCACGGCGCGGAGACCGCGCTGGTATTGCCCGCCGGATCGGTAGCGCTAACCGTCAGATTATGACTTCCCTCTGACAAATTGCGGGGCACCGGGAAGGTCCAGCTACCGTTTTCGCCTACCTGAGCCGTGCCAAGCGGCGTACCGTTATCAAAAATGGTGATTGTCGCGCCAGGTTCGCCAGTTCCGTTCAGTATTGGCTGCCGATCGTCGGTGGATTGCCCCGGTACCACCGGAACGGTCGGTTGATTGTTATCGTCAATCACGGACGTGATAACCGGCACATCTGGCGCCTGCGCGTCAATGTTCAGCGTAAAGCCGTCCGAAGGCTGGCCGCTATTGCCGGCGGGATCGGTCGCCACGGCGGTAAAGATGTGTGCAATGTTCTCCAGCGGCGCATTCGGGGTGAAGCGCCAGTTGCCGCTTTGATCTACCGTGGCGGAACCGATTTCTACGCCGTTATCCAGAATGCGGATCGTGGCGCCTGCTTCTCCCGTTCCGTTGAGCGTCGGGCGTGAATCATTGGTGAGCGCGCCGTTATCCAGCGTACCGGTCATACCGGGGACGTCATCCGTTGCGCTGGTAATAACCGGTTGCGCCGGCGCGCTAAGATCGACAGTGATCCCGACCGGTGCGGACAGGCCGCCCTGGCCATTCGCATTGGTTGCCTGGACGGTGAAGTAATGTGTGCTTTCGCTTAATGGCGTCGCAATCTCAAAGATCCAGTTCCCGCTGGCGTCAACGGTGGCAAAGCCTGCCGAATCGCCATCAATGAAAATTTCAACGGTAGAGCCGATATCCGTAGTGCCGCGCAGCGTCGGCGTGGTGTCGTCCGTGGCGCCGCCCGCCGCAATATTCCCCTGTACGCTCCCGACATCATCTTCAATCGCCGTGATGGCCGGGACGGCGGGCAGACCGCTGTCGGAAGCGGGAAAATTCGTAGCCGGGCCGTTATTCCCCGCGCGATCGATAGCAATTGCCGTCAGCGTACCGCCATCGGTTTGCGCCGGACTGAGCGTAACGACGAATTCACCGGTGCCATTAGCGACAGCGCTGCCGACCAGGGTGCCATCGATATGATGAATTTCAACGGTAGCGTAAGGGTCGGCAAGTCCGGCCACGCGCGTGCCATCGTCGTCCACCGTCTGGATCGTTGGCGCGGGCGGGGCGGTGATATCCACGGTAATGGTGATCGGCTGGGTTTGCGCCGTGGTATTTCCAGCGTCGTCAGTCGCGCTGAAGGTTAGCGCATGGCTGGCTTCTGACAATTCGGGCGTATTGAATGTCCAGCCCCCGTCGGTGACGAGCGCCGTACCGATTGCCACGCCATTGTCGTAAATCGTGACGGTGCTGCCGTTTTCGCCGCTGCCGTTGATAGTCAGCGTCCGATCGTTAGTAAAGGCGCCATCGGTTAATGGCCCGGTCACTGGCGCAATATCGTCAAGGATCTCATTGACGACGGGCGGCTGCAACGGAACGGTGTCGACGGTGAAGGTAAAGCTGTTCGATACGCCGCTGCTGTTTCCGGCGGCGTCGGCGGCAATGGCGGTCAGGGTGTAGATGCCATCCGGCAACGCGCTGGTCACCGGCAGCGTCCAGGTGCCGGTCTCATCGACGGTGACTACGCCCACGACACTACTGCCGTTATAGAGCGTGATCACGCTGCCGATGTCGCCAGTGCCGTGAATGACCGGTGTATTGTCGTCAGTGGTTGCGCCGCTGACAATAGTATCCTGGACTTCGCCGACGTTATCTTCGGCAAAAGTGATAACTGGATTGGCGGGCGCAGTGGTGTCTAGCGTAAAAGTGACTGAGGCGGAAGGTGGACTGATATTGCCCGCTATATCGGTTTCCGTGACGGTAATGGTATAGGTTTCTGGCGTCAGTGCCGCAGGCGTAAAGCTCCAGCTTCCGTTATCGCCTACCGTTGTGCGACCAATTTCACTGCCATTATTGTAGAGAATTATCGTGCTGCCGATCTCTCCCGTGCCGCTGAAGGTCGGCGTGGTATCGTTCGTTGCGCCATTATTGCCGATGTTGCCGATAATCGGCGCGACGTTATCGCTGATTAGCGGCGCGTCAGGCTGCGCTGGAGGCTGGGTATCAAGGGTAACGGAGAAAACGCTGGAGGTGGGGCTACTATTGCCTGCGGCATCCGTGGCGGTGGCCGTCAGGATGTTTAACCCTTCGCTCAGATTACGGGTTAGCGGATAGGTCCAGCTACCCTGTGGATTGACCTGGACGGTAGCCAGTTCTACGTCGTTATTGTACAGGGTGATGATGGCGCCGGGTTCGCCGGTGCCGCTGAGGGTCGGCATACGCTGATTGGTAATACTGCCGTTTGCCAGTAGCACCTCGCCTTCTCCGCCTGTGATGGCGGCTGACACGATCTGCGGCGCATCCGGCGCCTGGGTATCGACGCGCAGGGTAAAGCTGAGGGATTCGGGACTTTCGTTCCCCGCCGGATCGTTGGCGCGAGCGGTCAGAAGGTGGTCGCCGTCGCCCAGCGCGGCAGGCGGCGTAAACTGCCAGCGCCCGTCCGTGCCGACCAGCGCCTGACCTATGGCATTGCCGTTATCGTAAAGGATGATTGTGTCGCCTGCGGTGCCGCTACCGCTCAACCGGGGCTGGGATTCCTGGGTAATCTGATTGGTATCAATCGTATTTCCGTCGCCGTCAGTTACGCCGATAACGCCGGGGGCGGCAGGGGCCTGGGTATCAATGGTAATCGTAAAATCGGTCGAAAAAGGCGTGGTGTTGCCGTTACTGTCGCTGGCCGTCACGGTAAAGGTGTAGGTGTCGTCCGCCAGTGGCGAGGCCGTGGTGTAGGCGTAGCTCCAGACGCCGGAATTACCGACGATAATATCCGCTATCCGTGCGCCATTCTGATACAGGTGTACTGTGGAACCCGGTTCACCTGTACCGTTAATCGTTGGCGTGCTGTCGTTAGTGAGCCCCAGATGCGCGACGCTACCGAGAATACCCGGCGCATCATCTGTAATGAAGGTGATTACCGGTTGCTGCGGCGATTGCGTATCGACCACCAGGTCGAATGACGCGGCCGGACTGGCATTGCCTTTAGCGTCGGTTGCGATTACGGTCAGTCGATGCGCGCCTTCACCTAAATTTTGCGACGGCGTAAACGTCCAGGTGCCGTTGGGCTGTAGCGTGGCGAGTCCCAGCGAAACACCGTTATCAAAAATTTCGACACGCGCGCCAGCCTCCGCCGTACCGCTAAGGGTGGGGCGGTTGTCATTGGTGGTTTGTCCGTTAACCAGCGGCCCGGTGAAGCTTTCAACATCGTCCAGCACCTGAGTGATAATGGGCTTATCCGGGGCGGTGATATCGGGCGCTTGCGCTGTGGTTGGCGGGCTAACGTTGTTGGCGCTGTCGGTGGCGGTGACGGTAACCTGTTCGCCGTTGGTCTGTGCGGGGACGAGGGGAAGGGTAAAATGACCTTCGCCATCTGCTTTGCCGCTGCCAAGCGGCGTGCCGTCCGGCGTGGCGATCGTAATGGCGCTACCCGGTTCGGCGGTGCCGCTAATACTGGTGCCATCCTCACTAATTACCACGTTTTTCGGCATTTCCGGCGCGGTACTGTCCGGCGCGATAACCGTCGCGGCGGCGCTTTCGTTTTTCGCAACATCGGTGGCGGTAGCGATAAGCGCCTGGCCGTTAGTCTGCGCCGTATTCAGCGGAACGATAAATTGTCCGTTGCCGTTAGCGACGGCGCTGCCAAGTACGGTGTTGCTACTGTCACGGATAGTGACCGTTGCCCCGGCTTCCGCCTGACCGCTTACGGACAGACCGTCGGTCGCCACGATAAGACCGTTCGGTGCCGCAGGCGCAGTTTTATCCGGCGCGTTCAGCGTTTCTACCGGACCGCTATTCGCGGCTTTATCGGTAACGCTAATGCTTAATGTTTCGCCGTTAATTTTCGCCGGGCTAATACCTATTGAGAAGGTGCCGTCGTCGCCTGCCGTTCCACTACCGAGCGTATTTCCCAGGATGTCTTTGATAACCACAGTACTGCCAGCTTCCGTAGTGCCGGTAAGTCTGTCGCCGACGTCGCTAACCGCCAGGCCTTCCAGCACCGGCGGCTGCGTGTCGATATCAATGGTAAAGGAGACGGACTGCCCGCTGGTGCCGCGATCGTTGGTCGCGGTAGCGGTAAAGACATGGTTGCCATCGGCAAGTGCCAGCGAGGGGGTAAAGCTCCATTTGCCGTCAGCGTCAGCGACAATGGGCGGAAAGGTCGGTACAGGAAAGCCATTATCGTTAATCGATATCGTACTGCCTGGTTCAGCAGTACCGCTGAGGGTTGGGCGGTTATCATCTGTGGCATCGCCATTTTTCAGCAGCCCGGTAACGGTGCCAGCGTCATCCGTCACGGTAAGGATAGTCGGCTGGGCAGGATACTGTGAGTCAGAAGCGGTAAACTCCGTGGCGGGGCCGATGTTACCAACGGCGTCCTGAATACGCGCTTCCAGACGCTCGCCGTGGGTCTGAGCCGGATTCAGCGTGATGCTGAAGTGGTTATTTTCTCCGGTAATCGTGGAGCCCAGGTAATTTCCCGCCGGGTCATAGATCGACACGGTACTACCAGCTTCAGCGGTGCCGCTAACGGTTGTGCCGTCTTTCGCGACATTATCAATGATAGCGGCGTCAGGCGGCGTGGTGTCCACAATGATAGTAGGCGTTGTCGTCACGCGGCTCACGTTTCCGGCTTTGTCGCTTTGTTCGACGGTAAAGGTATGTTCGCCATCGCTTAACGGTGTAGTCGGGGTAAAGGTCCAGCGTCCATTTTCGTCTACGGTAGCGCTGCCGATAACGGTTGAACCCTCTTTAATCGTGATGGTATTGCCTGCCTCTCCCTGCCCGGAAAATAGCGGTTTTGCCTCGTCAGTCCGGTCATTATTCTGTAGCGGCCCGGTGAGCAAACCGGTGTTATCGGCAATCACTTCAACGCGTGGGGCATCGGGGCTGAGTGTGTCGATAGTCAGTGTAAAGCGGGCTGATTCGCTACTTTCGCCTTTAACGTTAGTCGCAATGGCGGTGAAATGATTTTCCCCATCCGCTAGCGCGCTGGTAATGGCAAAATGCCAGTTTCCGCTGCTATCAACCGTTGTGGAGCCTATTTCCTGACCATTGGCGTAAATATGGATGACTGTGCCAGCGCTGCCGGTTCCCTCCAGCGTGGGGGTATTGTCGTTCGTAAACTGATTATTGCTCAGCGTGCCGGTGAGGGGAGCGGCATCATCGATAGCGGCGGTGATAGCTGGTGTATCGGGGAGAGGAATGTTGGGCGCATCAATGGTTGCGGATGGGCCGGTATTGCCGGCATCGTCAGTCGCGGTCACGGTAAGTTGTTCGCCGCTAAGCTGTGGCGCTGTCAGATCAATACTAAATTTACCGTCGCTATCCGCTTTGCCCTCGCCAACGACGTTGCCTGAAGGATCTTTGATGGTAATGGTACTGCCCGCTTCGGCCTCGCCGCTCACCGTTTTTCCGTCCGCTGAAATCAGCAACTTGCCGGGAGCGAGAGGCGGGGTAGTATCTACAGGATTACTGCTACCTGGAGTATTGCCGTTAGGGTTACTGCCGCCGGGATTGCTGTTATCAGGGGGATTACCGTCAGGATTGGTGTTATCGGGGGGCGGATTATCGCCATCCGAATGATGGTGGGAATCGCCGCCGCCGGAAGACGCGATAGCGGCAATGCCGCCAGCCGCCACCGCGCCAGCCAGTACCCACGGCCAAACGGCGCCGCCTGCTTCATGGGAAGTGCCGGAAGTGACCAGCAGCTCATTAATATCAGCGATTTGTTCAAAATGTAGCCCGGCTTGCGGATTTTCTACCCACCATAACGTGCCATCATTTTCCGCCAGTACCAGCTGGCTTGCGCCCAGATCGTTGGTAACGTAAAAGTTTTTAATCGTGATCGTTTCGCCGGAATGGAGCGTCACCACCAGATCCTGATTAATGCGCGTAAGTTGACTAATTTCTTCCCGGGCCACTGATAATTTAACAATTGACGGGGCGTTAAGAGTGACCGCTGAGGATTCCACAGTGGTGGAGACGCCAGTCAATTTCGAAACCACGGCGAGTAGACGCATAAATTAGCTCCTGATGGATTTGCTCTGTGTATTAATTAACGGGCACGACGTTCAGGGCAAAATGCGTAGACGAGCCTTCCCGTTCATCGTGAGAGATGAATTTCCGTAGCCATATTCTTTTTTATGAGCGTAGGTGAAGGTCTGGTTTTCTCGCCGAATAACCCTTTGTTTTTTGTGCCTGACTAGTGCTTTCGTATTAGATGATATAGTCAGAAAAAAATCTTTCTGCAAATTAAGATCTATTGATAAAGGTGTTAGTGCGTCTGAAATATAACGGAGTTTGTGTTAAGGAGAGGTGGGGTGGGCTAACAACGCATGATGATTTTTTATTTATCTTTATGTTTTATAATGAATTTTAATTTCTTCGTCTTTTTCTTTTTTAACATAAAAACAATACCTTTTGTGAAGGTATTCAGCATTATTAAATTTTATAAAAATCATTTGAAGTATTGTGTTATTAGGCTATAAAAATTTTTTAAACAAAGAATATATTCTTGTTGTGGTATTTATTGCTATTGATAAGCGTCAGGCACAGAGAATATATTTTCGAGGCATGAATGAGATATGAATATTGACCAGCTTCATACTGAGAAGCTGGTCACAAAAAATGTCTATTATCGGCCTGCATTTTTCATAATGCGTGCTTTATCCAGTTGCCACTCACGTTCTTTAAGATCGGAACGTTTATCATGTTGTTTTTTACCTTTCGCCACGCCGATCTTCACTTTGCACCAGGCATTTTTCCAGTACAGAGAAAGCGCGACGACAGTATAACCTTCACGATTAATACGGCCATACAGCGAATCAAGCTCACGCTGATTTAACAACAGTTTGCGGGTTCGGGTTGGGTCGCATACAACATGTGTCGAGGCGACCGCCATCGGCGTAAAGTTTGCGCCAAACAGCCAGGCCTCGCCATCTTTGAGGATAACGTAACTGTCGCCGATATTGGCTTTTCCTGCGCGCAGAGATTTTACTTCCCAGCCTTGCAGGGCGAGACCAGCCTCGAACTCTTCTTCGATAAAGTATTCGTGCCGGGCGCGCTTATTCAGCGCGATGGTGGCTGAGCCCGGTTTATGTGCTTTTTTCTTCGTCATAAGTGTCGTGAATTCATAGGTAATCTGATATCGAAAACACCCCATTACGTCCTGATGAGGTGCAAAAATCTATCTTAGCATGAGTTGGGCTATGCACGCACAATTAAGGCATGACGGTTGGGGACAGCATTTTTTTTACTCGCTGATAAGTGGTATTATTTACACGATTTATGTTGATGGGAATTGCTATGCCTCAGATTAGTCGGACTGCTTTAGTCCCCTACAGTGCGGAACAGATGTATCAGTTAGTGAATGACGTGCAATCGTATCCCCAGTTTTTGCCTGGGTGTGTTGGTAGTCGCGTCCTGGAGTCATCGCCAGCACAGATGACGGCGGCTGTTGACGTGTCGAAGGCGGGTATCAGCAAGACGTTTACGACGCGTAATCAGCTAACGCGTAACCAGAGCATTCTGATGCATCTGGTGGATGGCCCCTTTAAAAAGCTGATCGGCGGCTGGAAATTTACCCCGCTCAGCCCCGAGGCGTGCCGTATTGAGTTTCAGCTTGATTTTGAGTTTACCAATAAACTCATTGAGCTGGCGTTTGGTCGTGTATTCAAAGAGTTAGCGTCCAACATGGTGCAGGCGTTTACGGTTCGCGCCAAAGAGGTTTACCGTGCCGGATAAACTTGTGGTTGAAGTGGCTTATGCGCTGCCGGAAAAGCAGTATTTGCAGCGCGTAACGCTGGAGGAGGGCGCGACGGTCGAAGAGGCGATTCGCGCTTCCGGCTTGCTGGAATTGCGCACGGATATCGATCTGGCGAAAAATAAAGTGGGCATCTATAGTCGTCCGGTAAAACTCACCGATACGGTGCAGGATGGCGATCGGGTTGAAATTTACCGTCCCTTAATCGCCGATCCAAAAGCATTACGCCGCCAGCGCGCCGAAAAATCGGCTGGCAGATAATTAACCTTGCCGGATAACGGTGTGAAAGCCGTACCACACCTGAAGCACAGGTGTGCCTGTAAGCCAGATGAACGTAGCGCCATCAGGCAAATTCGTACCAAATGGTGGGGAGAGGTTTGCAGGCCTGATGAACGTAACCTCATCAGGCGGTATCACAAAATTACTTCGTCAACGCCGGTTTGTTATCAATATTGGTTAACACGCCGCTGCTGTTAAAGGTGAGCGTCAGAGTCTGCTGCGTCACGTTCTCATGTCCTGGCTGCTGGCGGAAGACATAAAACCAGGTGTTCGTACCAAAAGGATCGGTCATCATCGGCGTGCCTAAAGCATACGCAACCTGTTGTTGCGTCATACCAACACGCACTTTGGCGACATCCGTAGGTGTAAGATAGTTCCCCTGATTGATGTCAGGTCGGTAAACCACTCGCTCCAGAGTGGAACAGCCTGCGGTCAACATCAGGAGTACTGCTGCGGCAGCAGTCAGCGTTTTACAGCGCATAGTGATTGGGTTCCTTTTCGGGCCTGAGCAGTACGTGGCTCATATTAATATGCCGATGATAATAGACCTTTCATCACTTTAAAACCTTTTGCTGTCGGGTCTTACGGCGTTTTTGTTGTGAACTCAGACCTTCGGGAGGTAAAAAAGTTTACGCCGCCAGCAGTTCTTTTGCGTTTGCCAGCGTATTACGCGTAACTTCACTTCCTCCCAACAGGCGGGCCAGTTCCTGTAAACGCGCACGTTTATCCAACGGTTGCATATGGGTTTCGGTCATTGCCCCGTCTGTTTCTTTACTGACAAAGAAGTGCTGGTGACCGCACCCGGCTACCTGTGGCAGGTGAGTGACGCACATCACCTGAGTGGATTCGCCAAGCTGACGCAGGAGTTTACCGACCACGGCGGCGGTTGGGCCGCTGATGCCAACATCGACCTCGTCAAAAATCAGTGCCGGCGTTTCCATTTTGCGCGCGGTAATCACCTGAATAGCCAACGCAATGCGCGACAGTTCACCGCCAGACGCGACTTTAGCGATAGGCTGCAGCGGCTGACCTGGGTTTGTCGTCACTTTAAACTCCACGCGATCGGCGCCGTCGTTGCTCAGATGATGCTCATCAAATTTCACGTCGATAGTAAACAGACCGTGCGGCATTGAAAGTAAATGCATACTTTCAGTGATCAACTGCCCCAGCTCCTGGGCGTAAAACTGACGCTGTTGATGCAGCGCTTGCGCCGTTTCCAGCGCTTGTTGGTGATGCTTATTAACCGCCAGCGTCAGCGTTTCCAGCGAATCGGCCTGATCGTCGAGCTGCTGCTGTTCTTCGAGCAGTGACTGATAAAGCTGCGGCAGCGCTTCCGGGCTGACGTGATGTTTTCGCGCCAGCGAAATTTGTTTAGCGATGCGCTGTTCAAGCTCAAACAGGCGATTGGGGTCTAAATCCAGACGCTCGCAATAGTGGCGTAATTCATCGCTGGCTTCGGTGAGTTGAATAGTGGCTTCTTCCAGCATATCCAGGATGCCGGAAAGCTTGCTGTCCATACCCACCAGCTCGCTAACCAGTTGTTTTGCGCTATATAACTGGCTTTGCAGGTTAACGTCTTCGCCGTC
This sequence comes from Salmonella sp. SAL04157, assembly GCF_046551635.1. Taxonomy (NCBI): domain Bacteria; kingdom Pseudomonadati; phylum Pseudomonadota; class Gammaproteobacteria; order Enterobacterales; family Enterobacteriaceae; genus Salmonella; species Salmonella sp. SAL04157. Next base: position 2,490 of record NZ_JBGDVS010000001.1, on the reverse strand, counting down.
CGCGAGTAGCGCCAGAGCGTTCTGGCTGGTCGTAAGCAACTGTCCGCTGTTGGCCAGCCGTTTGTACTCTTCGTCAATTTGCTCGAATTCGCCGGCCTGCGGGTTAAAGTCGTTCAACTCTTTTAACTGATATTGCAGCAGTTCCGCGCGCGCGGCGCGTTCCTGGCTTTGTTGCTGGTGATGGGCGAGATCGCGGCAGCTTTGATGCCATAATTGGTAGCGGGCAGCCATCTGCTGCGCTAAAGCGGCTTCGTTGGCATAGCTATCCAGCAGCGATTTTTGCTGTTCGGGTTTGGTAAGCTGCTGGTGCGCATGTTGACCATGAATTTGAATCAGCAACTGACCTAGCTCGCGCAATTGAGACAGGGGCACAGCGGTGCCGTTAATAAAGCCCCGTGAGCGACCATCGCTGCTGATAACGCGGCGAAGTAAGCATTCGCGCCCTTCTTCAAGCTGGTTTTCTTCCAGCCAGCGCAATGCCGCAGGCGTGTCTTTCAGTGCAAAGCGGGCACACAAATCGGCGCGGGTTGCTCCGGTACGGACCATATCGGCCTCAGCGCGACCGCCCAGACACAGACCCAGGGCATCAATCGCAATAGATTTACCCGCGCCGGTTTCACCAGTAATGACGGTCATTCCGCTCTGAAAATCGATCTCAAGCTCACGAACGATAGCAAAATTGCTGATGGTCAGTTGTGCCAACATAGCTGTTTTCCTGTATGAAAAACCATGACTGTAATTAAATACAGTATAAACTGGTTTTTTATACAGTAAAGAGGCTAACGTAAAATTAGAATAATTTTTTTGACCAACCGAGTTTTGTGCTTAATGTATTGAAATAGCTATAGTCTTTGGGATGTATCAGGTTGAGGTGGTAGTCGCAGCGGCGAATCAGCACATCTTCTCCTTCCTGAATAGGCAGCGCTATCTGGCTGTCGCAGCTAATTTCCAGATCGCTACGGCGATGCGAAAAACGCAGACGAATCGTGCTACTGCTGTTAATGACTAACGGGCGCGCCGACAAGGTATGCGGGAACATCGGCACCAGGGTGATGGCATCCAGTGAAGGGGTCAGAATAGGGCCGCCTGCGGAGAGCGAATAGGCGGTGGAGCCGGTCGGCGTAGAAATGATCAGACCATCAGACCGCTGTGAAAAAGCGAAGGTTTCATCAATATAAACCTCGAATTCGATCATATGCGCCACTTTTCCCGGATGCAGCACCACTTCATTAATGGCTGTGCTGATACGCTTCTGGCGATCCTGTTGGCAGACCTGCGCTTCCAGCAGAAAACGTTTTTCGGAGATATAGCGCCCTTCCAGCACATCAGATAATTGTTGCAGGGCGTTGTCCGGATCGAGATCGGTCAGGAAGCCAAGATTACCGCGGTTAATGCCAATCACATTGATGTCATAACGCGCCAGCGTACGCGCTGCGCCAAGCATATTACCGTCGCCGCCCACGACTACCGCCAGATCCGCCTGTTGACCAATTTCCGCCAGCGTACCGGTTGGTACATTTTTTAGCTGTAATTCGTGGGCGATTTGTTGCTCCACAATGACCTCATAACCCTGATCGCATAGCCAACGGTAGAGCATTTCATGTGTCGTGAGTGCGGTGGGATGACGCGGATGCCCCACAATGCCGATACACTTGAAATGATTATTCATTTTTCTGAGGTCCTTGTAGCGAAGATTGATGACAATGTGAGTACTTCCCTTGAAACCCTGAATCTGATCCCCATAATAAGCGAAGTTAGCGAGATGAATGCGAAAAAAACGCGGAGAAATTCATGAGTAGTAAAGAACAGAAAACGCCTGAGGGGCAAGCCCCGGAAGAAATTATCATGGATCAGCACGAAGAGGTTGAGGCAGTTGAACCAAACGATTCTGCTGAGCAGGTGGATCCGCGCGATGAAAAAATTGCGAATCTGGAAGTTCAGCTTGCAGAAGCCCAGACTCGCGAACGCGACACCGTGTTGCGTATCAAAGCGGAAATGGAAAACCTGCGCCGTCGTACTGAACAGGATATCGAAAAAGCGCATAAATTCGCTCTCGAGAAGTTCGTCAACGAATTGCTGCCGGTAATCGATAGCCTGGATCGCGCGCTGGAAGTCGCAGACAAAGCCAATCCGGATATGGCGGCAATGGTCGAAGGGATTGAGCTGACGCTGAAGTCTATGCTGGATGTGGTGCGTAAGTTCGGCGTGGAAGTGATTGCTGAGACCAACGTGCCGCTGGACCCGAACGTGCATCAGGCGATTGCGATGGTGGAGTCGGAAGAGGTTCCGGCAGGCAATGTGCTGGGCATTATGCAGAAAGGCTATACGCTGAACGGTCGTACCATTCGCGCGGCGATGGTGACGGTAGCGAAGGCGAAGTAAAAGTCTGATGGCCGATGTAAAGTCGGCCATTTTTTTGTCTATGGAAAACCCCCAGCTAGGCTGGGGGTTCCGGAAAGCTTTCAGCTTTAAGTCAGTTATTAAAACCCC